>NZ_WUUD01000016.1:4713-68009 GCF_009831705.1 Pseudomonas sp. PICF6
GGCTGTCGATGCTGTTGACCGCGTTGGCGAACAATTCCCGTCCCGATCGACTTGCGTTTTCGGCGACGGCGGCGGCATCAGCGGCCTGGTGGGAATGACGGGCTACTTCCTGGGCGCTGGTGCTCATTTCATGCAGGGCGGTCGCTGCCAGTTCGACTTCCCGGTACTGCGTATGCATCCCCGCACTGACTGCCCGGGCCACCTGCGCCGACGTATCGGCGGTGTTGCGGGTGTCCAGGGAGGCTTGCTGGATATCGCGGATAATGGGCTGCAACTTGTCGAGAAAGCGGTTGAAGCCCTGTGCCAGATGGCCCAATTCATCGTGACGGTCGTTGGGCAAGCGCTGGGTAAGGTCACCGTCGCCTTCGACAATCGCATCAAGCATATGCGCCACCCTCAGCAGCGGCCGGGTCACGCCGTAAGCGGTGAGCCAGATGAGCAACAGTCCCAAGCCGGCAGCCAGCAATCCCAGGCTGAGGTTGAACCAGTTGGCCTGGCGATGCTTGTCGTCCAACTGGGCCTGCATGTGCAGGGCTGGCGCTTGTACAAGCGTTTCAGGCACGCGTATCTGCAATTGCCAGGGCGCATTGGCGGGAACGGTTTGCACGGCTTGCCGAACGTCGACCGAGGTGCCGTCAACCGCGCCGCTGTGGCCGGCAATTTGCCCGGATGGGGAAAGAATGTTGATTTCGCTGTGACCGGGGTACAAGTCGTTTGCAAGGCTGGCGGCGAGTTGCTGAAGGGTATCGAGGCTGATGTCCATGCCGACGACACCGATGACTTTGCCCTGGTCCAGCAGCGGTATGGAGATGCTGCTCATCAACGTCTTCTGGCCTTCGACCTCAATTGCGTAGGGCTCTGTTATGCAGGTGCGCCCCTGGGTCTGTGGGCAGACGTACCAGGCGTTGGCCGGCTCGCTGCCCGGTGGTGCGGTGTTGGCGCTGATCTGGGCTTCGCTGAGCACCTCTTGCACCAGATGGCCGGGTTGGCTTTGCGACCAGTACAGGGCAAAGCGACCTTTTTCATTGCCGGCCAGATCGCGTTGGCTAATGAAACCGGCATCTTCACCGACCAGCGCGTCAGGAAGCAGCACCACGTAGAGGCCGAGGACCTTTTCACGATTCTGAAGGGCCTGGCGGGTCGTGGCGATCAGGTCCCGGCGCAACTGCGCTGGCGTCAGTCGCCCGTTCCACGCCTGGGCGCGCAGTTGCAGGACCTGTTGGGCGAAACCTTCCCCATAGATCGCTGTTTCGCTGAAAAAGCGCTCCACCCGCTGACCATGGGCCAGAGCCTGTGCCTGCAGGCCTTCCAGGGCCGAGCGCCCCAGTAGTTGACTGCTTTGCTGCTTGAGCAGCGTGGCGCCTTGCTGGTTCTGATACAGGGAGGCACCGGTCAATGCCCCGACGACGGCCAGCAGGCACAGCCCACTCAGGAGCGTGATCCGCCATTGGATAGAGAGACGAGCGAAGAACATGCTGAAGTTTTCCTGCGCGTGGGGGCTTTTATTGTTTTGGGCCCAGCGCTGTCTGAACGGTGGGCGAGGTTATCTTGCGGCAGGAAGCGCCTGCCCGTTATCCCGAATCGGCAGCCGTTGTGCTCCGGCATGGGGCTAATGCGGTTCACTTGGGGCAATGACATACCTGTGGCGAGGGGATTTATCCCCGCTGGGCTGCGCAGCCGCCCCCCTAAGCAGTCAACTCACTCTGTCAGATACATCGGGTTGCTTGTATTAGGGCCGCTTCGCGCCCCAGCGGGGATAAATCCCCTTGCCACAGGTATGTCGTCGGCCTTAATGGGCTGACCTGTTTTAGGGCGCGGCTTCGGATGCTGCCGTTTTGGGATAGCGAAGGGTTTTGGCAAGGGCCTAGCATCGAATCCAGCGTGCAACCAAAACAATAAGCATCTGGACAGCGGTGAAGCTGGCCGCGCCCCGATCCTACAGCGACTGCCTCATACAATAAGGTCAAGAGAAATGAGTGTGTCTTTCCCGATCAGCAGCTCGACGGAGCTGAAGCGAGGCGCCCTGGGCGTTGGCTTCATTATTTTCTTTGTGATTTCGGCGGCGAGCCCCTTGAGCGTCATCGCCGGCGGTTTCCCCATTGGCATCATGCTAGGAAATGGCGCCGGCACACCGGCTTTGCTGATCCTGGCGCTACTGGTGTTACTGGCCTTCTCGGTGGGCTACACCGCCATGTCCCGGCACATGACCAACGCCGGTGGATTCTATGCGTTCACCGCTCGCGGTTTGGGTGGCTTGGCCGGTGGTGCGGCGGGGGTGCTGGCGATGTTTGCCTACAACATTCTCCAGGTCGGCCTGTACGGCATGTTCGGCGGCGTGGTCAGCGGCACGATGGCCAGCGTCTTTGGCCTGGATTTGCCGTGGTGGACGTATTCGCTCCTGGCGATGGCGAGCATTGCTATTCTGGGTTATCGCAAGATCGACCTGTCGGCGCGGGTGCTGTCGGTAGTGGTCATTGCCGAGTACCTGGCGATCCTGACGCTGGATTTCGCCATTCTGAAAACCGGTGGTGACAGCGGTATCAATCTCGATTCCTTCGACCGCAGCCATGTGTTCAGTGGTACGCCGTCCATCGGCTTGCTGTTCTGCTTTGCAGCGTTTATCGGCTTCGAGGCCACGACTATCTATGGCGAAGAGGCCAAGAATCCGCACCGTACGATACCCATCGCAACCTACAGCTCGGTGCTGCTGATCGGTGCTTTCTATGCCCTGTCGGTCTGGGCGATGGTGATTGGCGTAGGGGCCGACAAGATCGTGCCGACCTTGCAGGCACTGCAGGATCCGACCACGTTCATCTATGGCATGTCCGATCATTTTGTCGGCCCGCACCTGACCCAGATCATCCGCGTGCTGTTCATGGTCAGCATCTACGCTGGGCTGTTGGCGTTCCACAACGCCGCGGCGCGTTACTTCTATGCCATCGGGCGTGACGGTTTGCTGCACAGCCGGTTGGGCACCACCCATCGCGTGCACCAGAGTCCGCACATGGGCTCAGTCCTGCAAAGCCTGATCGCGGCGGTGGTGGTGCTGATCTTCGCCGCGCTGGATGCCGATCCGATCCTTCAGTTGTTCGCTTGGTTTTCCAATCTGGCGACGCTGTGCGTGATCTTGCTCATGGCCCTGACCTCTGCAGCGGTATTTGTCTATTTCCGCGCGCACCCGGAACTGAAGCTGGGACTCTGGCGCGGTCGGATTCTGCCGGGTTTTTCGTGCCTGGCATTGGTGGCGGTCCTGGTCCTTGCAGTGATTCATTTCGACGTGCTGACCGGCGCCAGCCAGCTCTTGTCCTACGGTCTTTGCGCGATCATTCCCGCCGCACTGATCGTCGGCGTGTTCCTCGCCGCCCGATTGCGCAAGGCCTCGCCCGAGCGGTTCATGGCGCTGGGCAGCCACAAGCTCTAGGGCGTCCGCGACATCGTCAAACCCCACAAAAAACAACTGCGCTGTCGTTCGGGACGGTCTGACAGCGCGTGAAAGGAAGGTGTCATGCACGATTATCAAATGCTCATCAATGGGGCCGGGGTCGACGGCGATAACGGTCACTTCGATGTGGTCAATCCGGCGACCGGTACGGTGTTCGCCCGGTGCTCGGCCGGTTCCCTGGCCCAGCTGGACCTTGCCGTCGAAGCGGCGCAGTCGGCCTTTGTCGAGTGGCGCCACAGCACCCACGAAGACCGCCGCCAGCGCCTGCTGAGCATCGCGGCGCAGATCGAGCAGGACGCCGAGTCGTTGGCCCGACTGATTGTTCTGGAGCAGGGCAAGCCGCTGGAACTGGCGCTCTTTGAAGTGATGGGCGCGGTGGCCTGGACGCGCTACACCGCCGAGCAGCAGATCCCCGTGGAGCTGGTGGAAGAAACCCTGAGCCAGCGCATTGAACTGCACCGCAAGCCGTTGGGTGTCGTCGCGTCGATCACGCCCTGGAACTGGCCGTTCATGATTGCCGTCTGGCACATCATGCCGGCGCTGCGTGCCGGCAACTGCGTGATCAGCAAGCCGTCCAGCCTGACCCCGTTGAGCACCCTGCGCCTGGTGGAGATCATCGCGCGCCATGTGCCTCGGGGCGTGATCAATAGCGTGACCGGTGAGCAAGGGTTCGGCAGTGCGATCACCGCGCACGCCGGTATCCAGAAGATTGTCTTCACCGGCTCGACCGCCACCGGCCAAAGCGTGATGCGCGGCGCCGCCAGCAACCTCAAGCGTCTGACCCTGGAGCTGGGCGGTAACGATGCCGCCATCGTGCTGCCCGGCACGCCGGTCGAGGAGGTCGCCGATGACATTTTCCAGGCGGCCTTCCTGAACATGGGGCAGACCTGCGCCGCCCTCAAGCGTTTGTACATCCACCAATCCCAGTACGAGGCCTTTGCCGAGGCCCTGGCCCTGATCGCTCGGCGTCAGGTGGTAGGGGATGGTTTGGCGCCTGGGGTCACGTTTGGACCGGTGCAGAACCTCGAACAGCTAGCGCTGGTGGAGGAACTGGTGGCGGATGCCCGTGCCCATGGGGCGCGGGTGTTGTGCGGCGGTGCCCGCCTGGACCGACCGGGCTTTTTCTATCCGCCGACCCTGGTCGCCGACGTGACCGACGGACACCGACTGGTGGACGAAGAACAGTTCGGTCCGGTGCTGCCCCTGATTGCCTACCAGGATGTCGGGGACGTCCTGCGTCGCGCCAATGCCAGCGACATGGGGTTGGGCGGGTCGGTCTGGGGCCCCGATGTCGAGCAGGCACAGGCATTGGCCAGTCGTCTTGAAAGCGGCGTGGCCTGGGTGAATTGCCATGCACAAATTCAGCCCAATACGCCATTTGGCGGCAGCAAGATGTCCGGATTCGGTGTCGAGTTCGGCCTTGAAGGGTTGCTGGAATTTACTGGCCAGCAACTGCTGTACGTACGCAAGCGTGAAACAGAATGAGGACTGCAACCATGTACGAGCAATACAAGACAGCACAGAAGAAGTTCTGGCACCCGATGAGCTCTGCGGCGCCAGCCAATCGCTCCAAAACGTTGATCATCGCCCGTGGCGACGGTAACTACATCACCGATATCGAGGGCCATCGCATGCTCGATGGTGTCGGCGGCCTGTGGAACGTGAACGTGGGCCATAACCGGGCTTCAGTGAAAGCGGCCATCGCTGCGCAACTGGACGAGCTGGCTTATTACCAGACCTTCGACGGCATTGCCCATCCCCGGGTGTTCGATCTGGCCGAGCGACTGACGTCGATGTTCGCCCAGGAGAACATGGCGCGGGTGTTGTTCAGTTCCGGCGGTTCCGATGCGGTCGAGACGGCACTGAAAATGGCCCGCCAATACTGGATTGCCAGCGGCGAGCCAGGGCGCACGCGCTTTCTGTCGTTGCGCAATGGCTACCATGGCGTGCACGTGGGCGGTACATCGGTGGGCGGCAATGGGGTCTATCACTACAACCACGGGCCACTATTGGCCGGCTGTCATCTGCTCGATACGCCCTGGCTGTACCGCAACCCCTGGGACTGTCGCGATCCGCAAGAGTTGACCGCTCATTGCATTCGCCAGTTGGAAGACCAGATCGCGTTGCTTGGGCCACAGACCATTGCCGCGCTGATTGCCGAACCGGTACAAGGCGCCGGCGGCGTGATCGTGCCGCCCGCACACTACTGGAAGCAGCTGCGCGAAGTCTGCGATCGCCACGGCATCCTGTTGATCGCCGATGAAGTGGTGACCGGCTTCGGCCGCACCGGCTGCATGCTCGGCAGTCGTGGCTGGGGTGTCGCGCCCGACGTACTGTGCCTGGCCAAGGGCATCACTGCCGGCTACATCCCCATGGGCGCCACGGTCTTCAACCAGCGCATGGTCGATGCCATCGAGAATGGCCCGGGCTTCAGCAGTGTGATCATGCACGGCTACACCTACAGCGGTCATCCAACCGCGTGTGCCGCGGCCCTGGCGGTACTGGATATTGTCGAAGCCGAGGACCTGCCGGGCAATGCCGGAAAAGTCGGTGCCCAGTTGCTGGAGCAACTACAACCGCTGACCGAGCGTTATGCGGTGGTGGGTGAAGTGCGTGGCAAGGGCTTGATGATTGCCGTGGACCTGGTGGCGGACAAGGTTACGCGCGAGCCGCTTGACCCGGCCAACGGCCTGGCCTCGCGCATTGCCGAGCAGGCGCGCCGGGCCGGCGTACTGGTGCGCCCGATCGGCAACAAAATCGTGATGTCGCCACCGCTGACCCTCACCAGCGACGAGGCCGCCCTTATGGTCGGCGCGTTGGACGGTGCGCTCGCCGACTGCCGCTAGCCTGTTCGCCGGCGCAGTGTCTTGCGCCGGCTCCTGAATACAAAGACAGCCTTCAAAGGCGCACCACAAGGGAGCTCCAGCCATGCGGTCTCTATCGCGTATGGATTTTTTCGGCAGTGGCCTTGCCTGTACGCTGGCGCTTTGTGCCACGAGTCAGGTTCAGGCCTATGAGTTGTATGCCGATGAAGACACTCACCTCAACGCCGACATGCTGGCGGTGTTCGGTCATTTCAACAGTCGCAAGAACTACGACGGCAGGCCCGGCGGTTCAACCTGGCGCGAAGGCTTCATCAAGTATGGCGTCAGCGGCGACCAGGGCCTGGCCGGCCGGGGCATCGCCTACGGTGCGTTCAGCCTGGTCAGTTCCGCTACTTGGGGCGATGGCGACCCTTCCGGGAATACGCTTGGGAGCGAGCGCACGACGAAGATTGAAGACGCTTACCTGGGCTGGCGTTCCGCGGATCTTTTTCCCGCGTTGGGACAGGACGGTGTCGATATCTCTGGCGGACGCCAGGTGGTCAAGGTGGGGCGAGGTTTCCTGATCAACGATGACGGGCCAAACCTGGGCAAGGGGCCTGCCGATGGCCGCTTGAATCGAGGGGGCGCCTATTACCTGGCGGCTCGGCACGCGTTCGATCAAACCGCCGTTCTGCGTCTGGGTGGGCAGGACGGCATGCATGGCAGCGTGGCGTGGCTCAAGTCCGATAACCGCGCCCAGGCCGAAACCGAACTCACCGCCGCTACGCTGGATTACACCGCCAAGGCCGGTACGTTGGGCCTGACGTGGATACACGGCATCGACGTTAATGACCGCTGGGCCAGCGATTTCCAGAAGCAGCGCAAGGGTATGGATGTCTACAGCATTCGCGGTGAAGGCGATGCGGGTATCGAAAATGCCAGCCTGGCATTTGAATACGCCTGGCAAGACAAGGACGCCGGACCTGAGAAGGCCTGGTACGCCGAGGCCGGATATACCTTTGCAAGCGTTGCCTGGGCGCCGAAGCTGACCTATCGCTACACCCGCTATTCGCAGAAGTGGGACTCATTGTTCACCGGGCAAAGTACCGGCTATGGCACCTGGTTCCAGGGCGAAGTCGCGGGTAACTATGCCGGGCCCTTCAACAGCAATACGGGGGTCCACCATGTCGGTCTGAAGGCCACACCATTGGAAAACCTGACCCTCGGTGCGTTGTACTTCGACTACAACACAGTGCGTAAAAGCAATGCCCTCAACCTCGACGCCCGTGAGCTGGATGTTTATGCCGAGTGGGTCGTCAATGAGCACTTGATCGTCACGCCGCTGATAGGTCTCTACAAACCGGATCGGGACGCCACGACGGGGGGCAATCAAGTGACAGGCAATGGCACTAACGTGTACAGCCAGGTGAGTGTGGCCGTGCCGTTCTGAAACAGGGGTTGTTCGGTAAACCCTGTGGCGAGGGGATTTATCCCCGCTAGGCTGCGCAGTAGCCCCATACAGCCAACTCAATCTATCTGACACACCGAGTTGTTTGGCTTTTAGGACTGCTGCGCAGCCCAGCGGGGATAAATCCCCTCGCCACAGAGGCATCGTTTCCCTTTAGTGAGCCGCGCCTGGCTTTTAGCCGACTGCAGGCGGATGTTGCATCCGCTCGGCAATCCTCCGGGTGGTGTCCATCACCATTTCAACCACGGTTTCCTGGCGCAGTAGCTTGAAACTGTCGGTGCTGCCCACGGCCGAAAGGCTGCCCACCACTTCGTCGAGCTCCGGGTTGAAGATCGGCGCTGCGATACCGGTGAGCCCCAGGTTGAGTTCGTCGTGGGTCATGCAATAGCCGTCTTTGCGGATCTTTTTCGCGGCCTTGGAGAAGCTTGTCCAGTCATGGCCGCTGTCGGGGTCGTGGGCCAGGTGTTCTTCGAACAGGCGTTGCAGGCGCCGACCCTTCTGGAAGGCGATCAACACCTTGGATTGCGCACCGCGAAAAAACGGCAGCGGTTGGCCGCGGCCGAATGAAAACTGATAGGTGTCACTGGGTTCGGCGATGTAGGTGTTGATGATGCGCCCGTCGTAGAAAACGCTGGCGAACACCGCCAGGCCGGTGGCTTCGGACAGCTCGTGCATCAGCTCGCGGCCTGCCACCAGGATCGGGTCGTACTGGCGCATCATCCAGTCCAGCTCAATGATGCGTGGCCCCAGGCCGTAGCTGCCGGCATCCACCCGCACCAGCAGGCCGGCATCGCACAAGTCCTTGACGTAGCGGTACACGGTCGCCCGTGACAGGCCCATGCGCTCGGCGATGGTATCGGGGTCGATCTTCAGTGTGGCCGGGCCGAACAGGTCCAGGACACTCAGCATTTTGCTCAGACTGCTCATTTCGCTCCTAAAGGGGGAATGGCGCGTAGGGGGCGTTGGGTGAGCACTATAGGTAGCCGCGGCGGTGATGAAAAGCCCGCGTGCTCGCTCAGGAGCGCCTTGTCACGGTAATCCATTGCTTGAGAAATATGAATGGATTTCCAATATTTTGATCTGATAAAAACTGCATTAATCTCAAAATATGATTTTAATGCAGAAAAACAGCTTGTTTTGTCGATCTTCATGTGTGATAAATCTCAGCCACTGCAAACGCTCGAGCGAGAGGGCTGGAAATGAATGGTGCGCAACTGATAGTGAAGGCGGCGGTGGCGAGCGGTATCGAATACTGCTTCGCCAATCCCGGAACGACCGAAATCCCCTTGGTGGCCGCCATGGCCAGCGCACCTGCCCTCAAGCCGGTGTTGTCCTTGTTCGAGGGGGTATGCACCGGTGCTGCGGACGGCTACGGCCGGATTGCCGGCAAGCCGGCGATGACCCTGACCCACCTGGGGCCTGGCTTTGCCAATGGTATTGCCAACCTGCACAACGCCCGTCGCGCCAATACCCCGATCGTTAATGTCATCGGCGATCACGCGTCATGGCACGTCAATTACGATCCGCCGCTGGCCAGTGATATCCAGGCGCTGGCCGGGAGTGTTTCCGGGTGGGTGCGCACATCGCGCACCGCGTCAGGTGTGGGGGAAGATTTCCAGGAAGCCGTGCGTGCGGCCTGGCAAGCCAAGGGGCAGATTTCCAGCCTGATCCTGCCGATGGACTTGCAAGCCAACGAGGTGGAGCGCGAGCGCGCCTTCACCGCGTTGCAGGCCCCGGTTCGTCGTTTTGCCGGTGACCGGATCGAAGCCGTGGCCCAGGCACTGCGCAATGGCCAGCGCCTGGTGTTTATCGTGGGTGATCAGGGCTTGTCCGTCGCTGGCCTCGAAGCGGCGGGGCGTTTGGCCCAACTGCCGGGTGTGCGGATGTTCGCCGAAACCTTTCCGCGCCTGAGCTATCGCGGTGGTGGTTTGCCTGATCTGGATCGCTTGCCGTATTTCCCCGAGGTTGCCATTGAGATCCTTGACCAATACGACGCCGTGGTTTGCGCCGGGGTCCCGGATCCGATCAGTTACTTCGGTTACGAAGGCATTCCTTCGCGCCTGGCGGAACGTGATCGCCTGCTTTACCTGGCAGAAGTAGGGGACGACGTTGCGGGTGCGCTCACTGCGCTGGCTGATGCGCTTGAGGCTCCGGCTTATGTGCCCACGTCGCGGGCTATCGAGCTACCAGCGGGCAGTGCCGAGCTGACGCCGCAGTCGATCGGGCAGGTGTTGGCCGCCTCGCTGCCGGACGATTGCATCGTCTCCGTGGAGGGTGGGACCTGCGGTTATCCGTTCTTCACCGCTTCGGCCCATGCCGCACGGCATCGGGTGTTGACCAACACCGGTGGGGCCATCGGCCAAGGCATCCCGGTGGGATTTGGCGCCGCCCTGGCGGAGCGCGGCAATACGGTGTTCTGCCTGCAATCGGACGGCAGTGCCCAGTACACCATCCAGACTTTGTGGAGTATTGCCCGGGAGCAACTGCCGGTGGTGATTCTGATTGCCGCCAACCATCGCTACGCGATCCTGCAGAACGAGTTGCGCCGCTTTGGTATGACCGAGCTGGGCCCTGAGGCCCTGAGCCTGACGGTGCTGGACCGTCCTCGCATCGATTGGAAAGCCCTGGCCAAAGGCTACGGCCTGCCGGCCAGCACCGTACACACCAATGCTGAATTGCAGCGCGCCCTGGCCAACGCCAAGGCCGATGGCGGTCCGTGCCTGATTGAAATGGCGCTGTAAAGGAGGAGCTATGAGTCAGATCCAATTGTTACCTGCCGTCGAACAATTCCTGTCACAACCTGGGCGCCTGTTTATCGGCGGCACCTGGCAGGACGCCGCCAATGGTCGCCGGTTTGCCGTGGAGAACCCGGCCACTGAACACACCCTCGCTGAAGTTGCCGAAGGCGGCGAACGCGATGTGGATGCCGCCGTCGCTGCCGCCCGCGCGGCCTTTACGGGGACTTGGGCGCAGCAGTCGCCGGCCCAGCGCGGCCTGCTGTTGTTTCGTCTGGCTGAACTGCTCGACCAGCACCGCGAGGAGCTGGCGCAACTGATCACCCTGGAAAACGGCAAGCCGATCGCCGCGGCCCGGGGTGAAGCGGCCAGCGCGGCCAACATCATCCGTTACTTCGCTGGCTGGCCGACCAAGATCGAAGGCAGCACGCTCCCGGTATCGCCCTCCAGTGGCGCGCCGATGCTCAATTACACCTTGCGTGAGCCGGTGGGTGTCTGCGCGTTGATCGTGCCGTGGAACTTCCCGTTGACCATGTGCGTGTGGAAGCTCGGTCCGGTGTTGGCGACCGGCTGTGTCGCGGTACTCAAGCCCGCCGAACAGACGCCTCTGGTTGCGATTCGCCTGGTGCAACTGATCGAAGCCGCTGGTTTTCCGGCCGGGGTGGTCAACCTGATCACCGGCCTGGGCGTGCATACCGGCGGACCGCTGGCCCAGCACCCGGACGTGGACAAGATCGCCTTCACCGGCTCGACCCAGGTGGGGCGGCTGATTGCCCAGGCGGCCACCGGCAACATGAAGAAAGTGTCCCTGGAGCTGGGGGGCAAGTCGCCCAACATCATCTTGCCGGACGCCGATATCGTCCGTGCGGCCAAAGGCGCCGCCGATGGCATTTTCTACAACCAGGGCCAGGTCTGCACCGCCGGCTCGCGCCTGTATGTGCACGCCAGTGTTCTTGACCAGGTACTTGAAGAACTCCAGCGCCATGCCGCCGCCCATGTGCTGGGGCCAGGGCTGGATCCGGCCAGCAGCATGGGCCCGCTGGTCTCGGCCCGGCAGTTGGGCACGGTGCGTGGCTACCTGCAACGGGGCCAGGAAGAAGGTGCCGAACTGATTTGCGGCGGCGACCGGCCGGCCCATCTGGAGCGCGGCCACTTCATCCGCCCCAGCGTGTTTCTCGACCGCGCCGAGCGCGCCTGTGTCGCCCGGGAAGAAATCTTCGGCCCTGTGCTGACCGTCATGAGCTGGACCGAAATCGATGAACTGGTGCTGCGCGCCAACGACTCGCCCTACGGCCTGGCGGCCGGTCTGTGGACCCGCGACTTGCGTTCAGCCCATCGCGTGGCGGCACAACTGAAGGCCGGATCGGTGTGGATCAATTGCTGGAACGTCGTAGACCCGGCCTCGCCGTTTGGTGGTTACAAACAATCCGGATGGGGCCGGGAAATGGGTAAGAACGTGATCGATGCCTACACCGAAACCAAAAGTGTCTTCGTCGATCTCGCATGAGCCGAACAATCACAAGAGGAACTGCTATGGATCTGGAATTGCAAGGCCGCGTGGCGATCGTCACGGGCGGTGGTATGGGCATCGGCAAGGAAGTCGCGCGTTTTCTGTCCCAGGAGGGATGCAAGGTGGTGATCTGTGCGCGGCGCATGGAGTATCTCCAGCAGGCCGCCGAAGAAATCAGCGCACAGACCGGCAACGAAGTGCTGCCGCTGTTCTGTGACACCAACCAGATGTCGGCCGTGTCCGACATGGTGGAGGCCGCCCACAAGCACTTTGGCCGCATCGACATCCTGGTCAACGGCGCCGCCGCACCGTCCGGCGTGGTGCGCAATGACATTGAACATGCGGGCGACGATGAACTGCTCTCCGACCTCAACACCAAGGTGATCGGGTATTTCCGGTGTGCCAAGGCGGTGACCCCGCACATGAAGGCCGGGGGCTTTGGTCGCATCATCAACATCGGTGGCTTGACCGGGCGCGGCAGCAAGGTCCTTTCGGGCATGCGCAACCTGGCCATCGCCCACATGACCAAAACGCTCTCCGATCAACTGGGCCCTTCGGGCATCACCGTCAACCTGATTCACCCCGGTGTGGTGGACACCCCGCACATCCAGGAGTTGTACGAGCGCGAAGGCGTCAAGCAGGGCAAGACGCCGGAACAGGTGGAGCAGGGCTACATCGACGCAACGCCGATCCGCCGCACGTTGGCGCCCATCGAAATGGGCTGGCTGATCGGTTTCCTGGCGTCGCCCAAGGCGGGCGCCGTGACGGGAGAGTCCATCGGTATCGATGGCGGCCTGACCCGTGGCATCTTCATTTGAGGAGCAACAGTGATGAGTAACGGAACCCTTTTGGTCGCCACTGTGGGACAAGCGGTGATCCGCAGCGCCGACGATGGTCATACCTGGCATCGCCTGGGTCTGGGACAGGATCTGGAGTTTGATGCAATCACTCGATCCCTGAGCGTTCATCCCGATGCGCCTGAAGTGATCTATGCCGGGACCGACGTCGGCCTGTGTGTCAGTCATGACACCGGAGGCCATTGGCAGCGAGTGGATTCGCCATTCAACGGGCAGACCGTCTGGAAGGTTGCAGTGGATCCACAGGATGCGCAGCGCATCTTCGTCGGTACTGGTGCACCTTCGCGCGCCATGCTGTGGCGCACCCTCGACGCCGGCCTGAGCTGGGAGCGCGCGCCGGTGGATATTCCGGAGTTCTGCGAAGGTGTCAGTCGGCCGCGCTTGCTGGCTTTCGCTTATGACCCGACTGATCGCGACCAGCTCTGGTTCGGCCTGGAGGAGGGCGGGTTGTTCCACAGCCGTGATGGCGGTGATTCCTGGACCCGTGTCGATGATCGGCTGCTGTGGGACTTCAACTCGGACGTCCACAACATCCTGGTCCTGCCCAACCATGGCCAGAAGGTCATCGTGGTGGTGTGCGTCAACGCCGTTTACCGCAGCCTCGATGAAGGGCAAACCTGGACTGGCATCATTGCCCGGGAAACATTCGGCCTGTACTACGTGCGCGCCATGAACGCACCGCTGGGCAGTGAAAGCACCCTCTACCTGAGTATTTCCGACGGTACGCCTGGCACGACCAGCAAGGTACTCATCTCTCGGGATGCGGCCCTCAGCTGGGAGGTGCTGCCGCTGTCACAACAACCCAACTCGTGTGTCTGGGCCATTGCCTTCAACCCTGGCAACCCTCGTCAGATCGTTGCCGGGACCAAATACGGACACCTGTTCACCTCCGAGAACGGTGGGGACGGCTGGCAGAAGCAGTGGCGTGAGTTCAGTGAAATTGCTGATGTGCTCTGGACGCCCGCCGTGGCGCAGATCAAGTCCGGGCATCAATCCATCGTCAAACAGAACTGAGGTATCGCACGATGAAAATCGAGGTCGTTCGAACTCACCTGTCGCTGTTTGTCAGCGACCCTGAAACCTCGGCACGTTGGTACGCCGATGTTCTGGGTATGCACGAAAGCGCCCGGGGTGATAGCTGGGTCATGATGGCGTTTGGTGCCAAGCATCACGATATCGCTTTGATCCGCGCAGAGCCGGGGGCCCATCAGGGCGGCCTGGGCTTGCAGCACTACGGGCTGGAAATCGCCGGCGACATGACTACCCTGCGCCAGCTCTACGGCATGTTGCTTGCCAAAGGGGTTGAGGTGGTGAAGATCACCGATCACGAAATCGGTAACGGCGTGTACTTCAACGACCCCGATGGCAATCGCATGGAATTTTTTCTCGAGACCGAACATGACGACGCGCGAGGCAAGGCCCGTTTCAAGGCTGCCGGAGCGCCCAGCCGAAATTTTGATCTCGACCCACTTTGAAAGAGACCTGTCCGATGAAAACCGCAAATTTCGCCAGTTACCACATCCGCAAATGGTATAGCTTCGTCGAGGAAACCCTGGCCAACGAAAGTGGCCAGTTGGCCGACGGTGAACCGTTGTTCAAATACGCCATTGGCGCCGTGATCGCCAATCCCTATGCCGGGCGCTACAGCGAAAGCCTGGCCGAGTTGGTCGAGCCATCACCTTTGTTGGGGCAGGAGTTTGGTCGTCGCATCCAGGCACTGGCTGGCCAGCGTGAGATTGTCAGTTATGGCAAGGCGTGTCTGGTGGGCTGCCAGGGCGAGTACGAACATGGCAATGCACTGCTCACCAATCCAGCAGCGGATCCGATTCGGGTGGCATTGGGCGGTGGCAAATCCTGGGTGCCTTCCACGGGCAAGCGTGGCGGGCCTGGCGTGACCATCGATGTCCCGCTGGCCCATAAGGATGCGCTGTATGTCCGCTCGCACTACGACAGCATTTCGCTTTCGTTCGGTGATGGCCCCTCGGCGGACGAGTTGATCATCATCTGGGCCTTCGCCACTCGCGGGCGTTTGCATGCGCGCCTGGGTGGTCTCCAGGCTGCCGACATCAAGGGCAATGATGGCCTGCATTGAGGTGGGTTGACCGTGGAGACCAAACGAATGTCTGCAAACAGCCACTTCTTCACCAATCGCTCGCAGATGCGCCTGCACTATCTGTCGTGGGGCAACCCGTCGGGCATCGCGGTGGTGTTGTTGCACGGGCTGCGCTCCTATGCCCAGACCTGGGATGGCCTGGCTAATGCGCTGGGGGAGCAGTACTGTTGCTATGCCCTTGACCAGCGCGGTCGCGGTTACAGTGACTGGGCGGATCCCTCCAGTTACCGAACCGAAGCTTATGTCAGTGATCTTGAAGATCTGGTGGCGCACTTGGGACTGCAGCGTTTTGTCCTGGTGGGGCATTCCCTCGGCGGAACCAATGCACTGGAGTATGCGCGACTCAATCCGGGCCGACTGCAAGCCTTGGTGATCGAGGACATCGGTCCGGGCTCGTCGGTCAGTGGTGATGGTGCCGAGCGCATTCGGCGCGAGATGAGCCAGACACCGCTGGTGTTTGCTGACTGGGAGAGTGCCGCGCAATTCTGGCGCCAGGCTCGACCTGGCCTGTCGCTGGAGGGGCTGGCCTCCAGGCTGATGTACTCCATGAAGGAAACACTGGCCGGAATCGAATGGCGTCACGACCAACAGGGCATTGCCCAGGCGCGCCTGAGTATTGCTCCGACTGACCTTTGGCCTGCGGTACGGGCACTGGATTGCCCGACGCTGTTCATTCGAGGCGCGCGTTCCGATTTCCTGCCCTTGGCGACCCTTGAGGCGATCAAACAGACCAGTCCATGGGTGCGGGCAGAGGAAATCGCCGACGCCAGTCATTACGTCCATGATGACCAGAGCGAAATGTTCAACCTTGTCGTCATGGATTATTTGTACGACCAACGCCTACAACCACAACAACAAAGCGGTGAATAGCGATGAAGCAGGAGAAAACCCAGGTTGTCATCGTGGGTGGCGGCCCGAACGGGATCACGGCTGCCCATTACATGGGGCTGTACGGAGTCGACTGCGTCGTCCTTGAATTGGCTGACGGCGTCCTGCCGTATCCGCGCGCGGTGGGCATGGATGACGAGGCGCTGCGTGTGTTGCAGGGCATCGGCATCGCCGAGTTGGCCGCGCGCGACATGATCTGCAACGTGCCCTTGCGTTACTACAATGCGCGAGGCGTCTGTTTTGCCGAGGTCAAGCCGAGCACGGCAAACTATGGCTGGCCGATGCGCAATATCTTCATGCAACAGTTGCTTGAAACGACGTTGCGCGAACAATTGGGCAAGCACGCCAGTGTCGAGTTGCGCCAGGGCCATGAAATGCTCGACCTGGAGCAGGATGCCGAGGGCGTGACCTTGCAGGTGCGCGATGCCGGGGGCGAGCTCTATCAATTGCAGGCGCAGTACGTGATCGGCGCCGATGGCGGACGTTCCAGCGTGCGCAAGAAGCTCGGTATCGAATTGCTGGGGCTGACTCATCCACGCAAATGGGTGGTGATCGACACGGCCAACGACACCCTGGATGCACCTTATACGGCCCTGCATGCCGACCCTCAGCGGCCCTTTGTCTGCATCTACCTGCCATATCAGCAACGGCGCTGGGAGTTCATGCTCCTGGAGGGCGAAGACGAGACCAGGATGTGCGAGGAGGCAACGATCCGGGACTTGATCCGTGGGCATATCGGCGATGCGGTCGATCAACTGGAAATCATCCGGATCCGCGCCTACACCCATAACTCCCGGGTCGCGGCGCGCTTTGTCCAGGGCCGGGTGGCACTGGTGGGGGATGCGGCGCATATTTCCCCGCCATGGGCCGGGCAGGGGCTCAATTCGGGCTTGCGAGATGTCGCCAACGTCACTTGGAAGCTTGCGGCGATTCTCCAAGGGCGAGCGTCGCCGGCGATTCTTGCCAGTTACGATCAGGAACGCCGTGGGCATGCGACCGATCTCATCGCGTTGGCCGACAACATGGGCGCCGTCCTGGGGCTGACCAACCCGCTGATGGCCGGTGTCCGGGACTGGTTGTTCCAGGCCGTCAACAGCGTCGACAACCTGCGTTCGCACTTGTTGGAGTTCAAGTTCAAACCCAAGGCGACCATCACCAAAGGCCTGGTGTATCACGAGCGCGCCGAGCTGCATGAGGATGATCTGGTCGGGCAGTTGTTCATCCAACCCTCTATCGAAGATGCCCAGGGCCAGCGCCGGCGTCTGGACGAGGTGTTGGGGCATTCCTATGCGGTGCTGGGGTATCGGGTCAATCCGAGCGAACCGCTCAGCGAGCAAACCGCTGCCTATTGGGCGCGCTGGGACACGCGCTTCATCCAGATCAATCGTTCGCGCAGTGGCGTGGGGCGCAACCAACCCTTGTCTGCCAATGGTGCCCTTTGCGTCGAGGACGTTGATAACCGCCTGGGCGAGTGGTTTGCCAAGGTGCGTGACTGCATCGTGGTAGTGCGGCCGGATCGTTTTGTCGCCGCGATCACCACACCCGAGCGGCTCGAAGGCGTGTTGCGCAAACTGGCGGAGCAACTCTCATGAGACGCGAAGATGATCTGCTGGTCCGGCTTCATGATGCCGCACAGGCCGTACACGCCTTGCCTTCGTTGGAGCTTCAGGCCTTCGACCTGTCGGCGGGCTACACTTTGCAGCGCGAGGCATTGCGCCGACGCCAGGTCGCTGGTGAGCAGTTGACCGGATGGAAGGTGGCCTTCGCTGGCCGCGCCGCCCAGGACCGTTTCGGTATTGATGAACCGGTATTGGGCGGGCTGACCGATGCCATGGCGGTGGAGCCCGGCAGTACGGTGCCGCTTGCACGGCTGATCCAGCCCAAGCTGGAAATCGAGTTGGCATTTGTCCTGGGGCGTACCCTGGAGTCAGGTTTCTACAGCGACGAGGACATTCTGGCCGCCGTGTCTGAGGTCGCGCCGGCGTTCGAGATTGCCGATTGTCGCTGGCAGGGCTGGCGTTTCGGTGTCGGGGCGTTTCTTGCCGACAATGCCGCCGCGGGGCTTTATTGCCTTGGCTCGCGGATCAGGTTTCATCCTGAGCTATTGGCCCACGTGACCTATCGGCTGGAATGCGACGGGGCGCCCTGCGGCGAAGGCGATGCCCTGGCGCGCGAGGACACGCCCCAGACAAACCTGTGCTGGCTAATCCGGCGCCTGCTGGCCGACGGGCAATGTGTTGAAGCGGGTCAGGTCGTGCTGTCCGGAGCGTTGTTGCCACCCATGGCTATCCAGGCGGGCGAGTACCGGTTGCATATGCTTGGCACGGAACTGGCTTTGGCTTTCCAGGCATAAACCCCAGCCATCGTCAGGGAGGATCGAGCCACTTAAGACAGGCCGACAATAAGAACAGCGCCTCTGAGGAACGATGACCATGCTCGCCGAAGTCCGTACCTTCAATGATCCCCAGCAACACGCCGGTTCCATCCTGGGCTGGCAACAGGTCTATGACCAGCTTGGTCGTGGATGTCTTTCCAGTGAGCTGCGACAGATTTGCGCCGACCGTTTTCAGATTTTCCAGGAAGTGTTGGATAAACGTGTGGTGCAGCGAGGTTGCGCACCAAAAGGGCGATTGTGCATTGCCATGTCGCTGGGCAGCGCGCCGGTGGTCCAAGGGCATCAGGTGGGCGCCCACAGTGTGGTGCTGCTGCGAGATGGAGAGGACTTTGTCTTGCATGCCCCGGAAGGTACGCACTTCTTTGCGGTCAACGTCGACACTGTTCGTTTCGCCAAACTGGCGGCTTACGAATTGTCGGGCGAACAGCTCAAGCGTTTGAAAAGCGAATCGCAGATCAGCGTGGATGAGGCGGTGTTGCTGAGCGTGCAGCAAAGGATCCATCCGTTGTTCCGTCACCTTCTGGAACAAGCGGACGCCATCTCTCCAGCCTCGGAAAAAATGTTGGAGGAGGTGCTGCTTAACGCATTCCTCGATCTGTTCAGTCACGCCTCTGACGAGGTTCGTGGCCGTCGCGGCAACGTCGCTGTCAGTGCCTATCTGGTCAAACGTTGCCAGGAACTGGTCGTAGACAGTGGTGACACATCGCTGAGCATTCTTGATCTGTGCGAGCAATTACGGGTGAGTCGCCGGACCCTGCAGAACAGTTTCCAGGCGGTAACCGGGATGCGTCCGGTCGAGTACCTGCGTAACTTGAGGCTCAATGCCGTACGGCGGCGCTTGATCACGACCCGTGCGACCACGCTGAATGTCGGTGAGATCGCCGTTGCCATGGGCTTCTTCCATCTGAGCCACTTCGCCGCTCATTACCGAGCGCTGTTTGGTGAGTCACCTTCGGACACTCCCAGGGCTGGATGATTGAGTGTTACCTGGCTACCACTGTGCACACTAATGGGCGTCGCTTGAGCCATTTGGTAGCACCTCTACCCAATTGACGCCGGGCCCATGCACGCCCCATAGCAAGACCCTTTCCTTCAAATCAATCACTTGCACATCGATCCATTCAGTTGGCACGCATTCTGCTTTTTTGAATTCATGGATAATTGGATACAAAAATTCAAAAGGTGCTGCCATGCAATTCGCTCCGAGTTATGTTGAGCGCCCGCCGATGACGGCCGAGGAGGAGGCTTACAACTTCCTGCTGGATGCCATTTGCGGCGGTCGATTCCGCAAGGGTGACCGGCTGATCGCTGAAGACATCGCCAGCGAGATCGGTATGAGCCGGATGCCGGTGCGCGAGGCGTTCCGTCGATTGGACGCCCAGGGCCTGGTGACCCTCAGGCCCAATCGCGGGGCCGTTGTCAGTGGCCTGGATATCGATGAGCTGCACGAAGTCTTCGAGATGCGCAGCGTCCTCGAAGGCCTGGCGATCCGTGTCGCGGTAGCCAGGATAGGCGAGCGCCAATTGGCAGCCTTGGAGCGTCTGCTGGACGAGATGGACGATTACCGCGAGGAAAGCGCCGAGTGGGTCAGCCGGCATCGCGCCTTTCATGAATACCTGTGCAGCCTCAGCGGTCGTCCCCGGTTGCTGAAGCAGATCAGTGCCCTCTATTCCCTGATCGAGGCGCCCATGCGCCTATGGCTTGAGCACGTGGAAAAACCTCTGAGTGCGCGCCAGGAACACGCGGTGATTCTCGAGGCGATTCGTACTGGCGACGCCGATAAGGCCGAGGCAGTGGTGCGTGCGCACATCGAAGGCACCGTTCCTGAGTTGATCCGATTTCTGCAATCGAAAAAATAACCAGTGCGGGCCCCGAGCCTGCCGTTGTTTTGACTTTGAGTACTGCCCGTTACTAACTGAACTGGAGTGTCTGGTCATGCATAAGCCTCGCCTGTTGGTTGCCGCCCTATCCTTGGGATTCTGTGCTCAGTGGGCGGTTGCCGCGCCCGTTGTTCCGGAGCGCTTGCTCAAGGTCGAAAAACTCGTCTATTGCTCAGGCATGGATTCGCCGCCCCTGGTGTCCTTCGATGAAGCGCAGAAACCCAGGGGCTTGACCGTTGACCTGGGCCTGGAAATCGCCAAGCGGCTGGGCGACAAGAAAGTCGAGTGGCGGGTGATTCCCTTTTCCGGGCTGCTCCCTGCTTTGCTCGCCAAGCAGTGCGACATGATCGTCGACCAGTTGTTTGACAAGCCCGAGCGCCGTGAGGTGATCGATATCGTCAACTACATGTACTCCAGCCAGGCGGTGGTCGTGCCCAAGGGTAATCCGAAGGCAATCAAGACGCTGTCGGACCTGTCCGGGCATAAAGTTGCGGTGCTCAATGGCTCCACCATCAAGACGCTGCTCGACGCCGAGAATGAAGCGCTGACCAAGGCTGGCAAGCCTGGAATGAAACTGGTGGTCTACAACACCGACACCGATGCATTCCAGGCCTTGCGCATCAGCCAGGTCGATGCCTACGGCACCACGGTGGAAACCGCCGGTTATTACGCCACCATGGCCCCCGATTTGTTTGAGGAAGGGGTGCCTGCCTTCAGCCGGATTCTTACCGGACTGGGTATTCGCAAGGACGACACGCAACTGAGCGCCGCAGTGCAGCAGGTGATCAACGACATGCGCAGTGATGGCAGCTACAGCCAACTGCTCAGCAAATGGCATGTCGCCAGTGACACTCTTGATTGAGGTGAGCGTTGATGAACTTCAATTGGGATGTGTTTTGGCAGTACTTGTTGCAGCCCAGTGATGTTTACCTCACCGGGCTCTGGCTGACCTGCGTGATCAGTGTGTTGGCGATGCTGCTGGGCTGCTTCCTGGGACTGGCCGCGGCGTTGATACGGTTGTCGAGCAATCCGTTGCTGCATTTACCGGTGCGTTTTTATGTGTGGCTGATGCGCGGCACGCCGTTGCTGGTGCAGATTGTCTTTCTCTATACAGCGCTGGCGGCAGGGGGGATTTTCCGCTTCGAAGACATCGATCTGTTCGGCCTGGTGATTCCCGGCAATATCCAGGCGGCGATCATTGCCCTGGGGCTCAACGAAGGTGCCTATATGGCCGAGATCATCCGGGCCGGCATCGGCGCGGTGGACAAGGGCCAGTACGAAGCCGGGCGTTCCCTGGGCATGACGTTCGCCAAGCTGATGCGCCGCATTGTCTTGCCCCAGGCGTTCCGGGTCATCGTCCCGCCACTGGGCAACGAGTTCAACGTGATGCTCAAGAACACCACGTTGGTCAGTGTGATCGGCGTACAGGAGCTGTTGCTCAGTACCCAGATGGTCACGTCGGCGACGTTCCGGGTGTTCGAGTTGTACCTGGTGGTGGCGATCTATTTCCTCTTGTTGACCACTCTCTGGGGCTTTTTCCAGCGCTGGCTGGAAGCCCGTTTCGGCCAATCGGACCGACCCTCGTCACCACCGCCGGCGTCGACGCGGATGTTCGGTCGCAGCACCCTGAACCTGTTGAGGGCACGTTAGCGATGGCGCACAAAAGTGAAGAGCTGATCATCGAGGCGCTGGATGTGCACAAGTCCTTTGGCGAGCTGCAGATCCTCAAGGGCATATCCCTGCAAGTACGGCGCGGCGAAGTGGTGGTGCTGATCGGTGCCTCCGGCTCGGGCAAGACCACCTTTATCCGCTGCATCAATCTGCTGGAAGACATCCAGGGCGGGCGCATCCGCGTCAATGGCCGGGCCATGGGCTATCGCGAGCGGGCTGACGGCAGCCTGGTGCGTGAGTCGGAGCGCAACATCGCCCGCCAGCGCCGGGACATCGGCATGGTGTTTCAGCGCTTCAACCTGTTCCCCCACATGACGGCCCTGGAGAACATCATCGAGGCGCCGATCCAGGTGCTCGGGATGCCTCGCGCCGCGGCGCTGGAACAGGCCCGCAACCTGCTGGAGCGGGTCGGTCTGGCGGACAAGGCCAACCACTACCCGTCGATGCTCTCCGGCGGCCAGCAGCAACGGGTGGCGATTGCCCGGGCGCTGGCGATGAAACCCCAGGCCATGCTGTTCGATGAACCCACCAGCGCCCTCGACCCGGAAACCGTTGGCGAGGTGCTGCAAGTCATGAAAGCGCTGGCAGAGGAGGGCATGACCATGGTCGTGGTCACCCATGAAATGGGCTTTGCCCGCGAAGTGGCAGACCGTGTGGTGGTGCTGGACCAAGGTGAACTCATCGAGCAAGGCCCGCCGGAGCAGATCTTCAGCCATCCCACGCACCCGCGAACCCGGGCTTTCCTCAGTCGCGTGTTATGACCGTTCCGGGGTGTTCGCCCTGAGTCCCGCCAATGAATTGAAGAGTCTTTGCCATGCTGAAATTTTCTGCTCACGAGTACCCTTATCCGTCGCAACGCCAGAGCGTTTTTGCCCGCCGGGGCATGGTCGCCGCGTCCCAGCCTCTGGCTGCCCAAGCGGGCATCGAGATCATGCAAAAGGGCGGCAACGCCATTGATGCGGCCATCGCCACGGCGGCGGCGCTGACGGTGGTCGAGCCCACGGGTTGTGGCATCGGTGGCGATGCTTTTGCCTTGGTCTGGTGCAAGGGCCAGTTACATGGCCTCAACGGCAACGGCCATGCACCGGCGGCCCTGAGTATCGAGGCGGTCAAGGCGGCCGGCCATGAACGGATGCCGCTCTATGGCTGGACGCCGGTAACCGTCCCGGGTTGCCCATCGGCCTGGGCCGAGTTGTCGCAACGCTTTGGCAAGCTGCCCTTTGCCGTGTTGCTGCAGCCGGCGATCAGCCTGGCGCGGGACGGTTTTGCGCTGTCGCCGGTGGTTGCCCATCAATGGCAGATCGCTTTGAACGAATTCACGCCTCATCGTGATCAGGTCCTGGATGCCTGGTTCCAGACTTTTCTGATTGACGGTCGCGCGCCACGGGCCGGGGAGATTTTCCGCAACCCGGCCCAGGCCCGAACCCTTGAAGAATTGGCTGCCACCCGCTGCGAGAGCCTGTATCGCGGCGCCTTGGCCGAACGCCTGGATGCCCACTCCCGGGCCAGCGGCGGCTACCTTCGCGCCACGGACCTGCAGGATTATCGCGCCCAATGGGTGGCACCGATCCACGTCAACTATCGAGGCGTCGATGTCTGGGAAATCCCGCCGAGCGGACAGGGGCTGGTGGCCTTGATGGCGCTGAAAATACTGGAGGGCTTCAGCTTCGATCACCGCGACAGCCAGCAGACCTGGCATCGCCAACTGGAGGCCATGAAGTTGGCCTACAGCGACGGCCTGCACTACATCACCGACCCTCTGCACATGCGTGTGGCGGTGACTGACCTGTTGAGCGAGGAGTACAGCGCCTGCCGTCGCGCCCAGATCAGCGAACAGGCCCAGGCACCCAAACCCGGCGATCCCCACGCCAGTGGCACGGTGTACCTGGCGACTGCTGACGGGGAAGGCAACATGGTCTCGTTCATCCAGAGCAACTATCACGGATTCGGCTCCGGCGTGGTGCTGCCCGACAGCGGGATTGCCTTGCAGAATCGCGGACAGGAATTCAGCCTGGATCCGAGCCACGCCAATTGCCTGGTCCCGGGCAAGAAGACTTTTCACACCATCATCCCTGGTTTCCTCACCCAGAATGGCCAGGCCCTTGGCCCTTTCGGCGTGATGGGCGGTTACATGCAGCCCCAAGGCCATGTGCAGATGGTGATGAACCTGGTGGACTTCGGCCTGAACCCGCAAGCGGCGCTGGACGCTCCGCGCTGGCAGTGGCTTGGTGAGATGAAAGTTGGCATCGAGCAGGGTGCCTCCGGCGACTTGGCCAATGCCTTGGCGCGGCGCGGTCATGAAGTGCAGATCGCCAGTGACCGGACTGATTACGGACGAGGCCAGATCATTCTCCGCGACCCGGTCAGCGGTGTCCTGTGCGGCGGCACCGAGCCCAGGGCGGATTCTCATATTGCTGTGTGGTAGGCACGATGAACCGGCCGTGCTTGCAGGGACTCCCGGGGGCGTATGGTTGAGAACCCGGGAGGACGAGCGCCGCCGCAGGCAACACTCCATGACCGATGAAACACTCATTGCGTCGTGATAGCACTCAAGTGAATAAAAACGATTGAAAAAACCCTCTGGACGCTATACACCGAAGGCTCACTGGCATATTGCCCGGCAATCAGTCATTCAATCTCGCCACTGTGGCGCAGGGAGCGCTGATGAGTTTTCGCCCATTGAGCGATCCCCCGCAGCCATCGAACCATTACGGTGTGGCAATTCACCTGCAAGAAAACCCGGATGCGGCCGGCATGGCATACGTTGGCAACGAAGACGCGATCGAACAATTGCTGGAATCAGCGCGCACCTGGACCCACACCACCCAGTGGGTGGTTTATCGCGCCGGTGAACAACTGCATCTGCTGGGGCAGGGCGACCCAGGGCAACAGTGGCCGGCCAGCGTTGCGAACGCAGAGTTCGAGACCTTCTGCCGGACCAGACGGTTGTGCCGCTGGCCGACCGGTCGGGGCGAAAGTGTGCTGGGTTGGCTACTGGCGCCAGTCACCGATACCGAGGAGCCGGCCCTCGCCGAGTTTGCCCGATGCCTGGGCATCCAGGTACAGACCAATACCCTGGCCCGGGCCCAGATTACTCAGCGTGTGCTGTATGAAATTACCTACCTGGCCAGCTCCACCCGCGACCGCTCCGTGTTCCTGGTGGGGGTTCACCGGCTGCTCGCCAGCCTGATCGATGCCGAGAACTTTTATCTCGCGCTGTATGACCCCCACAGCGGAAAAATCGACTACCCGTACTACGTCGACATCATCGACGTCGATGCCGTGGAGTCCCAACACTACGAATACCTTGACCCTTCACGTCTGTCGTTGACCGGCCAGGTGCTGACCTCGGGCCAGCCGTTGCTGATCGATGCCGCGGGCATTTGCGCCGCTCAGGCCGAGGGTCGTTTCTATTGCGTGGGTGATCGTCCCGAATTCTGGATGGGCGCTCCGCTGAAAAATGCCGCCGATGAAGTGTTTGGCATGCTTGCCATGCAGGTCTACGACGTTGCACGCACCTACAGCGCCGAAGACCGCGCGCTGTTTCTGGTGGTGGCCCGACACGTGGCCATGGCGCTGGACCGGATTCTGCACCGTGAGGGCATGGAAGAGACGGTGATGCGTCGCACGCTGGAACTGTCGGCAGTCAATGACGCGCTGAGGCAGGAAGTGGCAGATCGAGAGCGCGCCGAACACCTGCAGAGTGCGCTATTTCAGATTGCAGAACTGTCGAGCCAGCCTGGCGACATGGCGGAGCTGTTCCAAACCTTGCATGGCATTGTCGGCGATCTGCTGTTCGCGGAGAATTTCTACATCGCGCTGTTCGACGACGCGATCGGTGAAGTGACCTTTCCGTATTATGTCGATGAGCGCAAAACCACCCTGCCTGAGGCACGCCGCGGGTGCCGGGGCCTGACCGAGTACGTTATCCGCCAGCGTCGTCCTTGCCTGATTGATCCTTTCGACGCGGATCGGTTGTCTGCGCAGGGTGAACTCGAAGTGGCCTACGAGTCGGTCCGCTTCCATTCCTGGCTGGGCATTCCGTTGTTCGATGGCGATGTGGTACGGGGTGTGCTGGCGGTGCAAAGCTATACCTCCCAGGTGCGCTACACCTTGCGCGACCAGGAACTGCTGACGTTCGTGTCACGGCACATTGATACGGCATTGTCGCGCCGCACGGCCGCAGAAGCGATCCATGCCGCCAACCTCAAGCTCGAAGCCAGGGTGCAGGACCGCACCCGCGAACTGGATCACGCCAACGCCAAGCTGCAACACGAAAACGCCCATGATGCGCTGACCGGGCTGCCGAATCGCTCCTACCTGCAGCAGCGCCTCAATGTGGCCTGGGCGCGGTTCGAGAGCGAAGGCGGGCAACTGTCGGTGATGTTCATCGACCTCGACCGCTTCAAGATGGTCAACGACAGCTTCGGCCACCATTTTGGCGATTTGCTGTTGATGCAGGCCGCCCACCGCTTGCGCAGTTGCCTGCGTGACACCGACATGCTGGCCCGCCTGGGGGGCGATGAGTTTTCAGTGCTGGCGCCCGAGGCGACACTGGAGGTGGTGATCGAAATCGCCGAGCGGATTCTGTCGGTGTTCGACCTGCCGTTTTTCATCAATGGCCACGAAGTGTTTTCGTCGTGCAGTATCGGTATTGTCAGCGCCGACAGTCAGTTTCACCACGAACCCGCGGACTTGCTGCGCGATGCCGATGCGGCGATGTACCGGGTCAAGAATGCCGGGCGCGACAGTTACGCGGTGTTCAACCAGGAAGTGCGTCGTGAAGTCTCGGACCAGGTTGAGCGTGAAGGGCACCTGCGCAATGCGCTCAAGCGTACCGACGAACTGCTGCCGTATTTCCAGCCGATTGTCAGCGTCGAAAGCGGCGAGCTGGTGGCCCTTGAAGCGCTGATCCGCTGGCATCAACCGGGTGGCCGGATCATCGCGCCGGGCGAGTTTCTGCCCGATGTCGAGGGGTTGCGTCTGATCGGTCGACTGGATCTGTACATGCTCACCAGCATCGTGGCGATCCTCGCACTACCGCAACACGCCAATTGGCCACCGGTGCATGTCAATTGCTCCAGCTACAGCATGACGCGCCCGGATTTTGCCGATGATGTGCTGGCACTGTTGGCCCGTTACAACGTCGCGCCGTCGCGGATCTGCCTGGAGTTGACCGAAGGTGCGCTGGTGGCCGAGCCCGCCATTGCCCGACTGACCATGCAGCAATTGGCCGACAACGGCATGTCGGTGGTGCTCGATGACTTTGGCGCAGGATTTTCATCCCTGAGCTATGTGCATCAATACCGTTTCAGCGGTTTGAAGATCGACAAGTCGTTCATTTTCGAACTGACCACCAGCCCCCGCAGTCGCGCGATCGTCCGGGCGATCGTGCGTATGGCCGAATCACTTGACCTTAGCGTGGTGGCCGAAGGTGTCGAAGATGAAGCGACGTTGCTCTTGCTGCGGGAGATGGGGGCAGGGCAGGCCCAAGGTTATTATTTCGCCAAGCCGATGGGGCTGGAGGCATTGCTGGCGACTTCGCTGGTTGGTGGCTAGGTGCGTGGAACGGGCGGTTATTTCTGCCTGAGGGCGGCGATGGACAGTCCTGACACGATGAAGGTCAATCCCGCCCCGAGGTTCAGTCCGTTGGTAAGGCGTGGGCGTTGACAGATGTATTGCGACAGGCGCGTGGCGAAGATCCCCATCAACGAGAACCCCACGGCCGTCAGCAGGGCGAACCAGAACCCGTAGACCAGCATCTGTACGGTGACCGAGCCGAGCGCGGGGTTGATGAATTGAGGGATGAACGCCAGGACGAACAACCCGGGTTTGGGGTTTAGCGCCGCCGAAAGAAAGCCTGTAAGCAAAATGCTTCGCAGTGGCTGTCGTGCGGCGGGCGCGAAGGTTATCAGGCTTCTGGAGCGCAGCACCTTGATCCCGAGCCAGACCAGATAGGCCGCCCCTACCAATTTGACGACCCAGAAGGCAACCGTCGAGGTCTGGATCAACAGAGTCAGCCCCAACGAGGCGGTGGTGACGTGAAACAAAATGCCCAGCCCAGACGACAGGCCGGACACGATGGCGGCCAGGCGACCCTGGCTCAGCCCCCGTCCTATGGCCAGCAGATTGTCAGGACCGGGTGACAAGACCAGTAGCACGCAGGCTGCGGTGTAGGTGAACCAGATATCCATCGGAAACACGGTGAAGCTCCCTGTGAGGTATGAATGGGGTCAACGGATGATGCCCGCGAGGCTGTCCTGGATTGTGGCGCTGGCAGAGACAAGGCCAAGGTCTTTCATTTCTAGCAGCGGTGAACCGGTTCGGCAACTCAATAACGGGCCCCGAACTCCTCGGCAGCGGGGCTGATGGTGGGAGTAACACTGGGATCAACGACCGTTTCATGAGGATTCGCTTCACCCACTTGAACGTCTGCTACCACGCGGCCTCTGACGTAATGCAGGGCGAACATACGCCGCTCATTCCGACTTGGAGGATAGGTTTACATGAACATTCTAATGGTCCTGACGTCCCACGATCAGTTGGGTGACACCGGCAAGAAAACGGGGTTTTGGCTGGAAGAATTCGCCGCGCCCTATTACGTGTTTGTCGACGCCAAAGTGACGGTTACGCTCGCCTCACCAAAGGGAGGGCAACCGCCGCTGGACCCCAAGAGCGACGAGGAACAGGCCCAGACGGACGCCACTCGCCGCTTCAGCGCCGATACCCGGGCCCAGGCAGCGTTGGCCGACACGGTGCCGCTGGGCGAAATTGATCCCTACGACTTCGATGCCGTGTTCTATCCCGGAGGTCATGGGCCGCTGTGGGATCTGGCCGAGGACACTGATTCCAAGACCCTCCTCGAAGCCTTTTACGCCGCGAATAAACCCATCGCGGCCGTCTGTCACGCGCCTGGGGTGCTCAAGAACGTCAACGCGCCGGATGGCCATCCAGTGGTCAAGGGCAAGAAAGTGACCGGGTTCACCAACTCTGAAGAAGAGGCCGTGGGATTGACCCAGGTGGTGCCATTTCTGGTGGAGGACATGCTCAAAGCCAGAGGTGGCGAGTATTCAAAGGCGGCAGACTGGGCGAGTTACGTGGTCGAGGATGGCCATCTGATCACCGGCCAGAACCCGGCTTCTTCCGAAGCCGCCGCCAACGCGCTGCTCAAGCGCTTGCAGCAAGAGCAGAAGGCTTGAGTCAGCTCAAACAAGGGCCGGATCGCAACCGACGCGCGTTCACCTCGCAAGGGCGCATGCCGTTATGTTCGAATGCACAGTCGCGGACAATCAATGAGACTCGCGCAAGACCTCGATGAAGGCCTGCAAGCCTGATGGGATATAGCGGTGCCCCGGATAATACAGAAACAGCCCAGGAATCCTGGGGCACCAATCCGCGAGGACCTCGACCAGACGAGCGTCTGCCAAAAGTTGCGATACCGTCTGCTCTGGCACGTAAGCGATGCCGAGCCCGGATATGGCTGCATCGACCATGATTTCGGCATTATCGAGGGTTAGCTGTCCTTTGGGCTCGATGACCATGGATTGTCCGTTCCTGGAGAATTCCCATCTATAAGGTTTACCACTGGGCATCCGGATGCAGATGCATTGATGTCCTGGCAGATCATCCGGCGTAAGGGGGACAGGATGAGTCTTCAGGTATTGGGGGGACGCCACGGTAATAAATCGCGTATCCGTTCCTATCGGCACGGCGATCATGTCTTGGGGGATCGCTTCACCTAAACGGATACCGGCGTCGAAGCCCTCGGCCACGATATCGATCAGACGGCCCTCGGTCACGAGGTCAACCGACATCTGGGGGAAGCGTTCCAGGAATATCGGAAGGGCAGCTTTCATCAAAACGCGCGCGGCCTGTTCGCTGGCATTGATCCGTAAAGTGCCGCTGGGAAGATCCCGGTATTCATTGACTTCCTCAATCGCCAGCTCGAATTCGCGCAACACAGGCGCCAGTCGTCTTAGCAGACGCTCTCCCGCTGCCGTCGGTGAAACGCTGCGCGTGGTGCGGTGCAGCAAACGCACCCCAAGACCGGCCTCCAGCGTTTTCATCATATGACTCAGGGTAGAGGCTGACAGGCCCAACTCATCGGCCGCTTTACGAAAGCTGCGATGAGCAACGATGCGGGTCAGCGCGCGTAAATCGGCAAGCGAAAGGGGCAATTGATTCATGGCTATATTTCATTAGCTCATCCGAATTATGCCCCATAGTAGCAGCAGTCCGGCTGACGTAGTTTGGTCTCACATCGATGGCAACTCACCCTTCATTCGGAGATCAAGCACATGAGCAAAACTTGGTTAGTGACTGGAAGTTCGTCCGGCATTGGTCTGGCGGTGGTCGAACAATTGCTGGAACGGGGGGACCGTGTGGCGGCTACTTTGCGTAAGCCTCAGGCCTTGAGTCACTTGAAGACACGCTACGGCGAGCAACTGTGGACAGCGTTGCTTGATGTAAACGACGCATTGGCCATCCGCGCTGTGGTTCATCAGGCGTTCACCGAGCTAGGACGTATTGATGTTGTGGTGAGCAGTGCGGGCTACGCGTTGTTTGGTGCGGCGGAGGAAGCCAGCGATGAACAGATCGACCAGCAGTTGCAAACGAATCTGCTCGGTTCTATTCAACTCATCCGTGCCTGCCTACCGTTTCTGCGCAAACAGGGGGGCGGTCGAATTCTTCAAGTGTCCTCGGAGGGCGGGCAGCTCGCTTACCCGAACTTCAGCCTATACCACGCAAGCAAATGGGCCATTGAGGGATTCGTTGAGTCGGTCGCTCTGGAGGTTGCGCCTTTTGGGATCGAGTTCACCCTGGTAGAGCCGGGCCCGACACGAACTAATTTCGGCGCCGCGCTGGTTCGTCCGCCCGCGATGGCTGAGTACGAGCAAACGCCTGCCGGTGAAGTGCGTAAAGCAATCGCCGAGGGTACTTTCCCGCTTACCGGAGACCCGCAGAAAATGGCCAGGATCATGCTCGAGATTGTCGACGTCGATCCCGCACCCAGGCGTCTACTGCTAGGCAGCGGGGCTTACGAGCGTGTTCGCAATGCCCTGGTCCAACGGCTGGCTGAGCTGGAGCAATATCAAGCGCTTGCAATGAGCACGGAGGTTGACTGAGATCGGCCCGTTTCTCATCCAGTCCTGATCATGGACCCCGAAAAATCAGTGTTCCCATTGTTCAAGCAATATCGAGACAAATTTTTCCGCGGCCGGGGAGAGCGATGCGCCCCTTCGATAGACCAGGCCCAGCGATCGGTTTACCACCGGATCAATCAACGGCACGCTGACCAATGTCGGGTGATCCTCGGCCGGCATTGCCAGGCTGGGCATGGCCGACACCCCAAGGCCTGCCTCGACCAACCCCAACGATGTAGACAAGTGCTGCACTTCGTAGAACCACTGCGGACGCCAGCTCAAACCCGATAAAGCATGGTCAAGCAGCATTCGGTTGCCGCTGAGACGACCGACACCGATCAGTCGGTAATCGCTGAGCTCAGACCAGCTTACCGAGCTGCGTCTGGCCAGTTCATGGTCGCGTCGACAAGCTAAAACGAAAGGTTCGTTGACCAATGGCACGAACTCGATATCCGGGTGCTGGCCACTCATCATATTGATACCGAAATCGGCTTCGCCACGCAGTACCGCCTCGAGCCCTTCGTTTGCGCTGAGGTCGAGCAGGCGGATGCGGATTTTGGGGTAGCGCTCGTTATAGAGGCGGATCACCGAAGGCAGGAAATAGAAGGCCGCGGTGGGGATGCAGGCCAAGGTCACCCGACCGATCTGGCGCTCCGCCAGTTCGCGAATATTGAGAATCGAGTCGTCGAAATCATCCAGCAAGCGCCGCGCCTTGGGCAGGAAATCGCGCCCGACGCTCGTCAGGCTGACCTTGCGGGTGGTGCGATCCAGCAAGGCGGTCCCCAGGCCTTCCTCGAGTTTTTTCATGCGCCGGCTCAGGGCCGGTTGAGAGAGATGCAACGCATCGGCGGCTTCATGAAAACTGCCTAGTTCAGCGATTTTCACGAAAGATCGTATGTCCTGAAGCTCGTATTCCATGTTCTTTCTCACCGGGCAAGAGCGATGCGCTGGGAAATCATCGTAAATTAATTCATTCGTGAAACGCAATAATTGCTCTGATCTTTGCATTGGAAACACTTTTAGAACCCTGCCACTCTTGTGTCCAGAACATCAATTATCCAGATTGATCAACAAGAGTTAGTGTTCATGCAGCGAATTCCTTGTGTGCTGATGCGCGGTGGTACTTCCAAAGGGCCCGTATTTCTTGCCTGGGACCTGCCCAGTGCCATCGCCGAACGTGATGAGCTGCTGCTCAACCTGATGGGGTCCGGCCATGAGCTGGAAATCGACGGCATCGGTGGCGGCAGCCCGCAAACCAGCAAAGTGGCAATCGTCAGCCCATCGTTGCACCCGGACGCGGATGTCGACTATCTGTTCGTCCAGGTCATGGTTTCCCAGCGCCGGGTCGATACCGCGCCCAACTGCGGCAATATGCTGTGCGCCGTCGGCCCGTTCGCCATCGAGCAGGGGCTGGTCAAGCCTTCCGGCGATCTGACCCGCGTGCGGATCCGCAACCTCAATACCGGGACCTTCGTAAATTCAGAGGTGCAAACCCCTGAGGGCAAGGTCAGCTATGAAGGGGACACCGCCATCGACGGCGTGCCTGGCACGGCGGCTCCGGTGCAACTGACCTTTCTGGATGCGGCTGGCAGCAAGACCGGCAAGCTCTTCCCGACGGGGCAATCGCTGGACCTGATCGATGGTATCCCGGTGACCTGTATCGACATGGCGATGCCGATGCTGATCGTCGAGGCCAGTCAGCTTGGCAAGCGCGGCGATGAAAGCCCCGCTGAACTGGACGCCGATAAAGCGTTCCTGCAACGCCTGGAGTCCCTGCGACTCAAAGCCGGCTTGGCCATGGGCCTGGGTGATGTCAGTGACAAGGTCATCCCCAAGCCGGTATTGGTGTCGCCTGCCAAGTCGGGCGGGACTGTCCAGGTGCGCTATTTCATGCCGCACAACTGTCATCGCGCCTTGGCGATCACCGGCTCCATCGGTCTGGCCACCGCTTGCGTGACTGAAGGCAGCGTAGTGGCGCAGTTGCTCGGCGGCATCAGCGAGCCGCGTCTGCAGCAGGTTCGTATTGAGCACCCAAGCGGTGGTATCGACGTCGTACTGTCCTACACCGGCGAAAAGGGTGAGACCATTCGTGCCTCGGTGGTGCGTACCGCCCGCCGGCTTTTCTCAGGTTTCGTCTACGCCACCGCTTCACACCGGCTGGCCGGATAGTCCAGGCAGTCATTGTCGTTTGCATCAGAACAATTCTAAAAATGGGTGATGCCATGAAAGTTGTTAAATCGCTCTACTTCCAGATCATCTGCGCCGTGCTGCTGGGGGTGCTGGTCGGGCACTTCTGGTCGCAACAGGCGATTGCCTTGAAGCCGCTGGGTGATGCTTTCATCAAGTTGATCAAGATGATGATCGCGCCGGTGGTGTTCTGCACGATTGTCACCGGCATCGCCGGCATGAGTGACAAGCGCTCGCTGGGGCGCTTGTTGAGCAAGACCATGCTACTGTTCCTGGCGCTGACGGTGATCAGCCTGATCATTGGCCTTGTGTCGGTCTACCTGTTCAAGCCCGGTGCAGGCATGAACATAGACCCGACCCAGTTGAGCACCCAGGGCCTGTCGCAATACACCGACTCCGCTGCGAAGCTGAGTGTGGTGGACTTCTTCATGCACATCATTCCCGACACCTTTATTGGCGCTTTCAATAAAGGCGAGGTGCTGCCGGTGCTGTTTATCGCAGTGCTCTGCGGCTTTGCCCTGTCGTCCTTGGGCGAGCGCGGCAAGCCGGTGCTGGATGTGCTGGAATCAGCTTCGCACATGGTGTTCAAGATATTCTCCTACCTGATGCGTTTTGCTCCGATCGGCGCTTTCGGAGCCTTGGCCTTCACTGTCGGGCAGTACGGCATCACGTCGCTGGGCTCGCTGGCCAAGCTGATCATGACCCTGTACGTCGCTTGCGCCTTCTTCGTCTTCGTTGTGTTGGGCAGCATTTGCCGTGCACACGGCTTCAGTTTGTGGAAGCTGTTGCGTTATCTGCGCGAGGAATTCCTGGTGGTGCTGGGCACTTCTTCGACTGAACCGGTGATGCCGCGGATGTTGGAAAAGCTCCAGGCCCTGGGTTGCAAGAAGGGCGTCGTGGGGCTGGTGCTGCCAACCGGTTACTCGTTCAACCTCGATGGCACGGCGATCTACCTGTCGCTGGCGGCCATTTTCATTGCACAGGCCTGCAACATCGACCTGACGCTGACCCAGGTCATCACCATGCTGGCGATCATGTTGCTGTCTTCCAAGGGCGCCGCAGGTGTTACCGGCAGCGGCTTTGTCGCGTTGGCCTCGACCCTGACCGTCATCCACGATATTCCTCTGGCCGGTTTGGCCCTGTTGATCGGGATCGACCGGTTCATGTCCGAGGCGCGGGCGCTGACCAGCCTGGCGAGCAACGCAGTGGCGACCGTGGTGATCTCCATCTCGGAGAATGCCTGCGACCGCGATGTGCTGTTGCAGACCCTGGATGGCAAACCCTCCCCGAGGCACGTCCAGGCAACGGAGCACGCCTGGGACGACACAAAGGTCGCGAATCACATCTAACCGGTCACGGCTGACCCGACATCACCGCGTTATCTTCCTGAATACCTGCGCCAGGCAATCATTCGAGTGTCGCCTGGCGAGTGGGATGGCGTGCGCCTGAATGTCGGCCAAGCTACTCATAACAACAAGAGATCTGACTTATGCTCGCTTTACTTGGCTTGGCCATGGTGGTGGTCTTCACCTTCCTGATAATGACCAAACGTTTGTCACCGATCGTCGCCCTGACGGTGGTGCCAATAGTCTTCGCGGTGATCGGCGGGTTTGGCGGTACCACCGGCAAGATGATGCTGGACGGCTTGAAGATGGTCGCGCCGTCGGCGGCGCTGCTGTTGTTCGCAATTCTGTTTTTCGGCCTGATGATCGACGCCGGTCTGTTCGACCCGCTGATCCGCAAGATCCTCAAGCGGGTCAACGGTGATCCGATGAAAATCGCCGTGGGCACTGCACTGCTGTCGCTGTTGGTGGCGCTGGACGGTGACGGCACAACCACGTACATGATCACCTGTGCAGCGATGTTGCCGCTGTACAAGCGCATCGGCATGAACCCGATGATCCTGGCGACCATTTCCATGCTCTCGTTGAGCATCATGAGCGGCATGACGCCCTGGGGCGGCCCGGCGACCCGTGCGATCGCAGCGCTGGGCCTGGATGCCGGCGAGTATTTCGTACCTTTGCTGCCGACCATGATCGGCGGTGCAGTGTGGGTGGTGTTCACGGCGTTCCTGCTGGGACGCGCCGAACGCAAGCGCATCGGCAACACCCTTCTGCAAAGCGGTGGGGGTAATTGCTACATCAAGGCGATTATTGAAGACACGCCGCACAAGCGCCCGAAACTGGCCTACGTCAACCTGCTGCTGGTGACGGCGGTGATGGTTGCGCTGGTCATGGGCCTCATGCACTCGGCGATCCTGTTCCTGATCGGTTTTGTCCTGGCGTTGATGATCAACTATCCGCAACTGGATATTCAGAAAGAACGAATTCTCGCTCATTCGGGCAACGCCATGACCGTGGTTCTGCTGGTGTTTGCCGCGGGTATCTTCGCCGGGATCTTCTCTGGGACGAAAATGGTCGATGCGCTGGCGCAAACCCTGGTCGACTGGATTCCGCCATCCTGGGGCCATCTGTTCCCGCTGGTGGTTGCCATTACCAGCATGCCGCTGACCTTCGTGCTGTCCAACGATGCCTACTACTTCGGTGTCGTGCCGATCCTGGCCAACGCCGCAGCGGCCTATGGCATTGATCCGGTCGAGATTGCACGGGCCTCCATTCTCGGCCAACCGGTACACCTGATGAGTCCGCTGGTGGCCTCGACGCTGCTGCTGGTCGGCATGGTGGACCGTGATCTGGGCGACTTCCAGAAAGCCACCGTCAAATGGGCGGTGCTCACTTCCCTGGTCGTGACTGCGTTGGCCTTGCTGACTGGGGCAATCAGTCTGTTCTCCTGATTCTCCAAACCTCTTTGACACCTGACGCCCCATGCCAGTGGGGCGGACGGTCAGCTGCATTCCAAATAACAACAATGAGTAGTTTGATATGACCTCTGTTTATAACCGTGGAGCTTTATTGACTCTCCTGGCTTTGTTGCCGCTGGCCAATGCCAATGCGCAAGGCTTTATCGACGACAGCAAACTCAAGCTGCAATTGCGCAATGTTTACATCAATGAAAATTTCCGCGATGAACATGGCATGAGTGCGCGAGCGGCAACGACCGCCAAGAGCGAGCGCACCGAATGGGGCCAAGGCTTTTTGCTTGACTATCAGTCGGGATTCACGACCGGCAGCCTCGGTTTGGGTATTGATGCTTTGGGCCTGCTGGGGGTCAAGCTCGACTCCGGCCGCGGTCGTAGCGGCACCGGCCTGCTGCCTGTGCATGATGACGGTCGTGCCGCCGATGAATTTGCGAGCTTCGGGATGACCGCCAAGGCTCGATTTGCCAAGACCACCGTCAAGTACGGTACGTTGCTCCCTAAAACGCCGGTGCTCATTTACAACGATGCCCGACTGCTGCCTCAGACCTACCAGGGCGGCCAGTTCACTAGCACCGACATTGATAACCTTAGCCTGACGGGCGGCTATCTTGATCGTTTCAAGTTGCGAGATTCGAGCGACAGTATGCCCATCGTGCCAGACGGCTACAGTGGCGATAAGTCAGGGGACTTCAGTTACCTCGGTGCCGATTACAAGTTGGGCAAGACGATTCGCCTCAGCTACTTTCATGGCGAACTGGAGAACTTCTATCGGCAGAACTTTGCGGGTGTCCAACATGATCTGCCGCTCGGCCCAGGCGTGCTGACCAGTGATCTGCGCTACTTCCGCAGCGTTGATAGCGGTTCTGCCTATGGCGGTAAAATCGACAACCATATGCTCAGCGGCCAGCTGACTTACGCTGTCGCAGGCCATACCGTAGGCGGCGGCTATCAAACACTGAAGGGCGACGCCGGGCTGCCCTACATCAGCGGCGCGTCCGTTTATTCTTTCAGCAACGCCGGCATAGGCAAGTTCGTAGAGGAAGACGAGAAGACATGGATGCTCAACTACGGCTACAACTTCGCGGCCCTGGGCGTCCCCGGCCTGACGTTCTCCACGCGTTACCTTAGCGGCGACGATGGAGAGTCCAACACCACCATCAAAGAGTGGGAGCGCGATGCTGAACTGGCTTATGTGGTGCAGCAAGGCTCCTTCAAAGGGTTGGGCGTGAAGCTGCGCAATTACGTCTACCGCTCTGAATTCTCGAGGGGACGGGACAGTAACCGGATCTACCTTACCTACGATATCGCCCTTTGGTGATCGTTCGTCGCCCGCCTGATGGCGGAGGGGTGGGCGGTCATCGTCGATTTTCCAGGGCCGGGCAGGGTGGCCCAGCAAGGGCCACCAAGCCTGCAACGGTCTACTCCTGAACGCCCACCGCGTGTTGCTGTAGCCAGAAAAATGGCAAACAGCAGCACGAGGTTGATCCAGATCAAACGGCATTCGTTGATCGGCGCCATTCTTTTGATAAGCATGGGGCAGAGATACGGTCATGGCAAACAACAGACCCATCAGCGGGGCGCGGGTGGTTCAGGACCGGAGCAAATCCGCATTGCCCGGGTTTTTGCATCTTCGGGGCACACGCTCGAGAAAACGTCAGGCAGCCATTTTGCTGTCGATTCTGGCGGTGCTGACCTCGGGATATTTCACGGTGTCGTATTTCGCCACCCATGCGATGCAGGATCTGGCAGACACCTGTACCGAGCGTTATGAGCTTGAGCTGGAGAATGCCGATATAGGCCAGCTGCCAGAGGCGCTGCCGCGCTCCTTGTGTGAATGTCTGGCAAGTTCGCTTCTCGACAAAAACGGAATCATGCGTCTGGCATTGGTCGACAGGGGCCTGCTTGAGCCGCTGGCCCTTGAACCTGTGACGCAGAAGGACGCTTCGGCCTGCATTGATGCCCTGTGGGTGCCGAATGTCGAACTGGCCACGGGCTTGCCCCATGAATGAAGTTCAACAGGACTAAAAAGCCGCTCTATGCGGCACCTGTCCACCCAAGCAGGAATGCGCAGGGACGCCATTTTTATCATCGGATGCCGAGGTGTGAAATGACTCATCCATTGCGTTTACTGTTTCTTGCCCCCCCTCAGGCAGCTCACTCTCCCGGATTGGAGTATGCCGGCGATCTGGCACGCGCCCTGGGCGTGCCACTGCACGTGGCGATGTTCACTGAGCCCCACGGTGTAGAGCCGCCCGGCCATGCAGTCACCGAGAGGCCCGACATCGTGCGCGATAACTTAATGTCGTCGCGTCGCAAATGGCTGGAAAGTGAAAGTGCGCACCTGCAGGAAAAAGGCGTGGATGTCCATCCAGAGCTGGTATGCGCCAGTTCCTCGGCAGTCGAATGCGTTGCCTATGCGCAGCGTGTTGAAGCGGACTTGATCATCAAGGACATCCAGGAACGCCCAGGCCTGGCGCAGCGCGGTTTGTCAGCACTGGACTGGGAACTCTTGAGCGTCAGCCCGATTGCCGTGCTTTATGTGTTGCCGGGCCCGATTCAGACACCCAGCAAGTTTCTGGTAGCGGTTGACATGGAGTCACAGGCGAAAGGAAACCGCGACAATCATTCGCTCATCGAGGCGGCCAGGCACCTGGCAAACGCCTGCGGTGCCTCATTGCACGTGATCAGCGTTTACGACTGTGCCGCTGCCAGCCACGGTGACCTGTCTCTCTATGAGGCCCAGGTACAGGCGTTCGATGCCTTGGCCAGCCAGCATGGTATTGCCAGCCAGCATCGGCACTTCATTCCCGGCGCTCCGGCGAATGCAATTCATGCTTATCTGCAGCGCAGTGCTTACAACCTGTTGGTCATCGGTGCGGCCGATCATCATACGCAGGCCTCTGATATTGGCTTGACCGCTGAAGGGATACTCGAAGACCCCATGTGCAGCGTCCTGATGATCAAGTTGCCAGCCGACGCAGCGCCGCAGCAGGCCAAACGATACGGTTAGACCGCTGCCTCTATGCCGCTGTGGCCTGCCGGCGGCGTGAAGAACGGCAGCCTTGCTCCGGTTGATATTTATCAACGTCAGGCATCTTCCGACGGCGCAGTCTGAAATGACGCTGGTGCACGATCCGGCGCAGATGTCACGGCTGAATGTGTAGCTGGCAGTGGCAGAGGTTGAGTTTCACCTGTCTGGAGGCAGATCATGGGCCGGTATCAACAGCTGTTACTCATCACCCACCTGGCCCTGCGCCATTCTCCGGTGATCGACCATGCCGCAGCGCTTGCCAAGGCCAGCGCTGCACGCTTGCATATAGCGGCGTTGATTCCTGCCTTGAACCTGTTGTCGCTGCTTGAAGAGGGTGACCGTGAAAAGACACGCGAGCGTTACCTGCAGGACCACCGCGACTGGTTGGGGGAACAGGCGAAAAAGCTACATGCCAGAGGGGTCGATGTGACCACCGAGCTGGCGTGGGCTGATGACATGGAAAAGGACATCCTGGACCACTTCAGCGAATTGCAGCCTGACCTGTTGATCAAGGAAATCCAACATGAGTCGGTGCTCAAGCGTGCTTTTTTCACCCCGTTGGACTGGCACCTGCTGCGTTACTCACCGGTACCGGTGTATCTGGTGGGCGGGGTTCGACCTGCCTTGCCGCGCAAGGTCGTGGCGGCGGTAGAGGCGTCGCTGGCCGAGCCTGGACAAAATGAACTCAATGATCGCGTTATTCGCCAGGCCTGCAGTCTCGCCGAACAGTGTGATGCTGAACTGCACTTGCTGTATGCCTACGACATATCCCAAGACTACCAGGCGTCAGACACAGGCTTAACGCTGTCGGAGCTGACCCGATGGCAGCGCAAAGCGTTGGAACAATCGTTTCTGAAACTGGCCAGTCGATACAACGTTCCGCCTGGCCGCAGGCATTTCGTTCTGGGACACCCGGTTGCGGCGCTGAGTGAGTTTGCCAACACACATCACATGGACGTCATCGTGATGGGCAGAGTCCAGGATCCAGGCGGAGAGAAACTGCTTGGCAGCACCACCGAGCATATCTTGTATCAGGTGCCTTGCAGTGTTTTGGCGGTCTAGCGCAACTGCATCGGGCTCACCCCGAGCCGTTGCTTGAACGTGGTTGCCATGTGCGCCTGGGAATTGAACCCGCAGGCGAGGGCGATTTCCGACAGCCTGGCGGTGGAATCACGCATCAGTGCCCGGGCCTTGGCCAGACGCCGGTCGATCAGGTAGCTGTGCGGGCTTTTGCCCGTGGCGAGCTTGAAGGCCCGCATGAAATATCCTTCGGACAACCCCAGCAAACCTGCCATCGCTGACACGCCCAGCGGCCCTTCAAGATTTGCTTCGATAAACTCATCAAGCAGGCGCATGCGCCGGGGAGTGATAGCGCCTTGGTCCGGTGTCGACAACGCGCTATCACCGGTTGCCCGTTGCGCCAGCGCCAAGGCCCAGGTTTCCCAGTCATCTTCCACGCAGGCACGTAACAGCGCGCCGCGCATTCGCAGCGCGAGGTCAATGGCCTGTTGATCGATGTGATTGTTGAATGGGCGATCCCCGCTCAGGGGGATGCCGTCGGTCCGCGTTACGCGCAGGTATTCACCGCCCATGAGCGACTCGGAGAACACGTCGCAGCCGGCGGGAACGAATGCCAGGCCGTTGGGCATGGCCTCGAAAGGATGCACCCGGTCGCTACCCAAGGCGTGCAGGCCGCGCTGGCTGTCGAAGGCAAACCCGATGGAGGCCTGGGCCGCCACATAGCGGGTCGAGTAAGCGGCGCTGGGCAACAATTCGATCGCCCAGGACCCAGTCTCGACACGGCGGACCGGTTCAGACAAGGGCGATGGCTGTAGGCGGTTTTGATGGTTCATGAGCGCCATAGTAGTGAAGAAGCGGCGCAAAAGTCAGGTCGGTTTTTTGAAAGCCGACCCACGGCGGCGATGCCTAGACTGGCTAACCACTCAGGGAGATAGCTTCATGTACCGACTGACTCGTGACGATATTGAACAGGCGGCTCGCCATGTGTACCAGGTGATGCCCGCCACCGCCCAGTATGCCTGGCCCTTGCTGGCTCAGCGGCTGGGCTGCACGGTGTGGGTCAAGCACGAGAACCACACTCCCACCGGCGCTTTCAAGATACGCGGCGGCATCACCTTCATGCATTGGCTCAAACGTGAACATCCCGGTGCGAAGGGCATCGTCACCGCCACCCGCGGCAATCATGGCCAGAGCCTGGCGCTGGCGGCGAGCGCGCTGGGTTTGAAGGCGTTGATTGTCGTGCCGCAGGGCAACTCGGTGGAAAAGAACAATGCCATGCGCGGCTTTGGCGGCGAAGTCATTGAGTGTGGGCGGGATTTTGATGAGGCCCGTGAAGAGGCCGCCCGTTTGGCGCAAGCGCCTGACCTGTTCCTGGTGCCACCATTTCACACGGAACTGGTCAAAGGCGTGGCCACTTACGCCCTGGAACTGTTCACTGCCGCGCCGCATCTCGATACCGTCTACGTGCCGATTGGCTGCGGATCGGGCATTTGTGGCGTGATCGCCGCCCGCGACGCGCTGGGTCTGAAAACCCAGGTGGTGGGCGTGGTGTCCAGTGAAGCCGCGGCCGCAAAGATATCTTTTGAGGCGGGTCAAATACACGAAACCGCTTCGGCAAATACCTTCGCCGATGGCCTGGCCGTGCGCAAACCGATTCCCGCGGCCTTCGCCCTCTACGCAGCCGGGGCCGCACGGATCGTAGCGGTCAGCGAGCAGGAAATTGCCGAGGCCATGCGCGTCTATTACACCGACACCCATAACCTCGCCGAAGGAGCCGGGGCCGCCGCCTTGGCGGCGCTTATTCAGGAACGTGAAGCTCGGGCGGGGGAGACAGTGGGGGTGATTCTGTCGGGTGGCAATGTCGATCGATCGGTGTATGCGGGCGTAATCGGTTAGTGACCGTCAGCCACCTTGCGCTCGATCTCCGCGATTTTTCGACTGAGCTCCTCTGCTTCCTGCTCCTTGGTTTGAGTTGAGGGGGGCGTAGCGCTGTCCTCAAGATTCTTATCGACCGGTTGGCCAGACGTATCGGTCGGCGGGGTACTCGAGGTTGCTTCTGATTCGATGCCGTTATCGCTGTTCATAATCGCGTTACCTCTGTTGATCTACACATTAGAGGCAGGGGTATGGAATGAGTTCGAGATTATTGCAGACGATAAAGTCAGGAATTGACGCCTTTCAAACAGCTTCACCTTGAGCCCCCACAACAGCACCTGTTTACCTACGCCGCTCGGATGGCCTCAGGCCTTGACCTTACTCATCGACACGTTCAACGAAGTCGAGCGGGCAATGACGCTGATGATCGTCAAGGCTGCAATCACCAAACCGGGCGAGGTGGCCAGCAGGACACCGGTGGTGCCGGCTCCGGCCGCCAGAATCTGCCCGGCCGCCAAAGGCCCGGCCACCGAGCCCAAACGACCGATCGCTACCGCTGCGCCGACGCCGGTGGCGCGCACTGAAGTTGGGTAGGAAGGCGGGGCCAAGGCGTAAAGCACCAGTTGCGCAGCCATCACAAACAACCCCGCGGCAAAACCGGCGATGGCCATGGGGATGATGCCCACGGACAGGCCAACCCCGCCCAGCGCTGCCAGCAAGCCGGTGTACACAAACAGCACCACCTTGATGCCGTTGCAGCGATCCAGCAACACTCCGCCGAGCAGGGAGCCGAGGGCGCCGCCGATATTGAAGAGCATCTGTACCAGGCCTGCCTGGGGTTTGCTGAAACCTTGTTCCAGCAGTAACGAGGGCAGCCAGTTGAGCAACATGTACATCACGGTCAGGGTGAAGAAGTAGCTCAACCATAACGCCAGGGTAACGCTGGCGCGGCCTTCGCCGAACAAGGCCTGGCCGGTTGAAGTGCGCGTCGGGTTGACGCTGTTTTGTTGTTGGCGAAAGGCGTTGGATTCAGGCAGCAGCACCATCATCAGTGGCACCACCAGCAATGGGGCAAGGCCGCCGATGATGAAGGTCGTCTGCCAATGTTCGGGAAACAGCATGGCGACCACCGCCGCCAGTGCCCCACCCAATGGCACGCCGGCATACATGATGCTGATGGCCGTACCGCGACGTTGCTCTCCCACGGCTTCGGCACACAGGGCGATCAGGTTGGGCAGGGCGGCGCCCAGGCCCAGGCCAGTCATGAAACGCACCAGCAGCAGGCCGGAGAAAGAGCTGACGTAGGCGGTGCTGAGCGAGAACACGCCAAACAGCAGCACCGCTGCGATGAGGATTTTCTTGCGACCGATGCGATCGGCAATCCAGCCACCGAAGAAGGCGCCCGGCAGCAAACCGATGATGCCGGCACTGAACACCCAACCCATCATTTTCGGGTCCAGGGCAAAGGTCTGACGCAACCCTGCGGCGGCAGTGCCGGCAGCTTGCAGGTCAAAGCCTTCAATCAGAGCGACGATAAAACACAGGGCAATAGTCAGCGTCGTGCGACGTGATGGAGTGTCCATGGCAAACCTCTTTATTGTTTTTGTGAGTGTGCTGACGGGCGCACGCAGGCTTGCTCGCATCCAGCAATGCAAAGCCGCAATTAAGATTAACAAAGATAACTAAAAAGTGAACGCTAACGGAAAATGTCCAAATGCATCGACATAAACCTATTAAAATCAACAGGATGTCATGTATTTTTTAGGTTTTCTTGGAAATAGATACGAATATTAATGTTCGATTATCGGCCATTGTGGATTGACGGCACCTCCGGCTTTTCCCACTCTCTGGCCCGAGATCGCGGCTGGATGGCTGGCGATCACGTTCAAAAAAACAACAACAATAAGTGGACATAGGACATGACGAATTCACCCCGGGGCGTCCTTGCGACGACCTCAGACTTACCTCTTTGCGCACGCGGTTTCGTCCTGTTGGGCTTATGTGCGGTCGCCACTCCAGCGCTGTCGGAAGGTTTCATCGACGATAGCCGCGGCACATTGACCTTACGCAATTTCTACCTGGACCGGGATTACAAGGATGAGGGGGCGAAAACCGCAGCCCAGGAGTGGGCTCAGGGTTTCATCATGAATGCGGAGTCGGGTTTTACCCCGGGCGCTGTCGGCTTCGGCCTGGACGCCCGTGCATTGATCGGGGTCAAGCTGGACTCGTCACCGGACCGCAGCGGCACCGAATTACTGCCGGTATCCAGCAGCGACAAGCGCGCGGCGGATGAATATTCGCGCCTGGCCATGACTGCCAAAATGCGCTTTGCCCAAACCACGGTGAAGACCGGCGATGTGTCGATTTTCCTGCCGTTCGCCTTTGCCAGCCCGTCGCGGTTGTTGCCGCAGACTTTTCGCGGCACCACGCTCAGTTCCAAGGACATCGACGGACTGACGCTCAATACCGGCTATATCGATCGCATCAACAGGCGTGACTCCACTAACTACCAGCCGATGAGCATCGCTTCGCCGAACGGGCGTTTCAACGGTGCGGCCACCTCATCGCACATGGCTTATGTCGGTGGTGATTATCAGGTAAACAAAGACCTCAGCCTGCGCGCCTACCACGCCGAAGTGGCCGACCTGTACCAGCAGAACACCCTGGCCTTGCTGCATAACATGCAAGTAGGCGAGGGCACGCTGACCACTGATCTGCGCAGTTTTTTCAGCGACGAAGATGGCAGTGCCAAGGCTGGCAAGGTGGACAACCGCAACCTGTCGGCGCTGTTCGGCTATCGCCTTGGCGGGCATCACCTGAGCCTGGGTTACATGCACGCCAGCGGCGACACAGCGACGCCTTATGTGTCAGGCACTGAGTTGATGGGCATGAGTGAATTGACTATGAGCTCGGACTTTCTCAATGCCAAGGAACGGACCTGGCAGGCAATCTACGACTATGACTTCGCCGCCGCCGGGGTGCCCGGCCTGAAGAGCCGGCTGCGTTACGTGCGCGGTGACAATATCGCACTGGCGGCGCTCAATGCCGACGACCGCAAGGAGCGGGAGTTCCAGATGGAGCTGGGGTATGTGATCCAGAGCGGTCCGCTGAAGAATGTCGGGTTGATGGCGCGCAAGTCGATCTATCGCAACGACTTCCCGAGCGGCGCGGCATTTCGTGATGAAAACCAGACCCGCTTCCTGGTGCTCTACACGGTGCCGATCTGGTAAGCCGTGGGGCGAGTGGATACCAGCAGTGCGCAAGCGTGGGCTGAGCAGTGCTCAGCCCACTCATGAACTGAGTCGGCCCCGCAGGGCTGCTCGCGACGTAGAGTTACTTTACCCGCTCCCAGATGATGTGAACCTTCGTGCCATCGGGGCGCTGGAAGTTTTCCACCATCCGGTTGCCGTCGACTTTCAGTTGCAGGTCATCTTGAGTACGTGTCGCGCCCACCCAATTCGGGAACGTAGATCCTTCGACGGTATTGCCGGTGAACTCGCCGTTCTGGTCGACGGTATATCGTCCGAAAAAACCGATGCTCCCAGCCATCGCTGCCCGGTTTTCCTCATCGGTTCCTTCGCCCCGAGCGTTGGATCGAAACGCGGGCACTCGCGGATCGGTGAGCACCTCGACGAACGTCAACTCTTCAGTGAACACCAGCCATCCATGTGGATTGGGGCCGTACGCATCCGATCGGCTGCCCTGGCGCTCAATGGTTGCGCTGACCATTTTCCATGTTCCGACCAGCGGGCTTTTCATGGCGGAAAACGCTGCCGTGCAAACCGAAAGGGCCATGATCGCACCTACCGTCAGTAGCGATATTTTCAGGGTCATTGGAATCACCGTTGTTGGTTATCTGAACACTGTTGTAGAGAGTTAAAAACATCACGCATTCATCAGGGCAACCAGGGCAGGCACAGACAGTACGGCTGTGTAATAGCCCATGAACTGCACACCGATGTTGAAACCCAAAAAGCGTGAGAGGAAACCGCCCAGCAGGCCGATGGTGACGATCACCAGCAACCCCAGCAGGCCGCCTTCCCAGATGCCGATCACCAGGATCAGGCCGACAAAGGTCGAGATCACGGCTTCGTGACTGATCTTGCGCGACACGTAGGAGGCGGCTCTGTGGGCGTAATTCATGGTGAAGGGGTAAGCGATCAGGATGGCCACGACCACCGCCAACACGCCGTAGCCAAAAAATTCCCAGGTGCTGAGCAATGAATGCAGGTTGTTCACCTGGCCTGTCGTCGCGTCGACGCTAAAGCGCGGCGGGGCGTTGAACAGTGGCGCTGCCGGGCCCGCTGCGACAGGGCTCAGGGGCAGGCCGAAAGCGATCAGCGGGATCAATGCTTCGGCCAGGTAGGTTGACTCCGTAACGCCGTTTCGAGCGGTGATGACCGTGGTCAGGCGATGGTAGACATGCTTTACCCTCGAACCGACGAGCTCGCCCATGATCACGGTCATGGCCACCGGGCTGAACACAAAGGTCGCGCTGGAGATCACGGCGGTAATGGCCGTCCACATGCTCTGCTTGCTGTCCAGCACCTTGAGCGGATTAGGAAAGAATCCACCCCAGCTTTTTACGTCGGGCGACAGGGAAAACGTGCGCACTTGCTGGCGTCGCATGGTGTCCCGTTCGGCGGGTGCGAGCAGCGAGAACAGCGCGGCGATCAACGGGCCAATCGCGATGCCCAGAAAGTAACTGACACTGAGCTTGACGCCGAACTGCGCGGTCATGGTTTGCAGGCCAACAATGATCATGACGAACGGGATCAGCGTCAGCACGGCCGCCAGACGGCCTTTGGAGAACCACGCGATCGCCACCGCCGCAAGCAGAAACACCCAAGGCGCAGCCTGCTTGATCATGTCACCGAACGGCGCGAGCATCAGCGCGAACAATACGGCCATTGGCACCGCGATCAACGCAGCAATGACCGCCCCGGAAATCATCTTGCGCAGGGCAATGTGGGGTACGCCCAGATTGCGCAGAAAGTTGGCCTCGCGCATCAGTGGCGTCGCCATGGTGTCGCCAGGAATACCCAGTAGCGCCGTCGGTACGGCGTGGGTCATATGTTTGGCGACGGCGCCGGCCAGAAAGAATGTCAGCACGCCGGGGGCAGGTACGCCCAGCAGGACGACCAGCAAGGTCAAGGGGGCGAGGGTAGTGGTTTCATCGCTCCCTGAGATCAGCCCGATCCCGGCAAAAATCACCGCCCCCAGGATCCCCATGCCCAGTGCCATCAGGACCTGATCCATCAGTGGAACGATCATGATTGACCTCCATTGCCACTGACTGCGCGACTGACTGCACCGACGCCAACAGTGGGTGTTGCAGCCGGGCTCTTCTCGGGAGCGACAAGGCTTTTCTCGTAATCGGCGAACAGCTCATAAAGGTCCATTTCCCGCAGTTCCGCGATCGTGGCCGGCGGCAGATCAGCCAGACTGCCCAGTGGGCCGTACTCGTTCTGCAACTCAATCAGGATTTTTGCGCGCCAGGCCGGATCAGCCAGATGTTCGATGACATTGCGCTTGGGTTTGAAAAGCAGCGCACTGATGGCGCCACCTGCCAGACAGCCGACAATACCTACCAGCATCGCGTAGGCGCGGGCCATCTGCACGGAATCCACCCAGCCGACAAACAAGTGCTGGGCGATAAAAAAAGCGCCGAGGCTGACGGCTGCACCGATGCCTATGGAGTAGAGCAGGTGGCGACCATCAACCGTGTCGCCCCATACTTCGAACAGTTCGGGTTTCATAAGGATTCTCCCACCTCCCCTGAGGGGTTTTATTGTTATGAACGTGAAGAGATGTGGTTGAGTTCGTGACTACGAGCCCGACTCCTGCGCGCGTTTTTGCTCAAGCAGCTCAGCGGCTTTGTCCGAGCGCACGTCCCGGGCTTCGACCATCTGCGCGACCAGCCAATTGACCTCATCGCCTCTGGCCCCCGCCGAAAGCGCAATGTTGCGTGCATGCAAAGCCATGTGCCCGCGTTGTATCCCCTCGGTAGACAGCGCCCGCAATGCGCCCAGGTTTTGCGCGAGGCCGACCGCCACGGCTATCTCGGCAAGTTCCTGAGCGCTCTTCACTCTCAGGATGCGTAACGACAGTTGCGCCAGCGGGTGAGTCTTGGTCGCGCCGCCGACCAGGCCGACGGGCATGGGCATTTCCAGCGTTCCCACCAGATGGCCCTTGCAATCTTTCTCCCAGGTCGTCAGTGAACCGTAATGCCCGTTGCGACAGGCATAGGCGTGTGCCCCGGCTTCCACCGCGCGCCAGTCGTTGCCGGTGGCGACGATCAAAGGGTCGATGCCGTTCATGATGCCCTTGTTGTGAGTGGCTGCACGATAGGGATCGACGACCGCAAAGTTGTAAGCATCGAGGATGCCTTCAATGACGTCCTCGCCCTTGTAGGCCTTGGTGGTGAGATGTTCAGGTGCAATGCGGATCTGGGCCCGGGCAAGCCGCAGGTCGGCGAGGTTCGACAGAATGCGCAGCCGTACCTTGCCGCCGGTAATCTGCTCCATCAGCGGGGCCACCGCTTCAGCCATCGTGTTCACGGTATTGGCTCCCATCGCATCGCGTACATCCACGATAAGGTGGGCGACCAGCATGGGGCCGCGAGGGCTCTGGGCGAAGGTATGCACTTCGATGTCGCGGCAACCTCCACCCAGCTGGTTCAGCAGTTGATCCTTGCGGTTGGCCAGTTCGATGATTTCGTCCTTGCGGCGCAACAGACTCAAACGGGCATTGAAGGGATCGTCGATTTCCACGATCTGCACTTGCGCGCGCATCAGCGGCAGCGAGCTGGAGGTCTGAAAACCACCGGCTTCGCGCGCCAGTTTGGCCATGAACGAGGCGGCGGCGACCACCGAAGGCTCCTCGACGACCAACGGCACGATGACGTCGCGTCCATTGATCTGGAAGTTGCTCGCCACAGCGTAGGGCAACTCAAATTTTCCGATGACGTTCTCAATCATGCCATCGGCTATTTCCAGGGGCAGGGCGCCAGCGTCGCGGAGTAGGGCAACGTCATCTTCTGCAAGCTCAAGCAGTTGTTGCAAGTGGCTCAGGCGTTCGGCGGGCGACAGGCTGCGGAACATCGGGAGGCGGGAGTCGATACTCATGGTAGCAATCCAGTTGCAGTTATTGTTTTCGAATGCCTGCCACCCTATGCGTATGTGTCCTGGCAAAAAAGGTACAGTTTGGACAGACAGTACCTAAGCTGTACCCTCTGCGAATAATTCATCCAGGACTTCGTACAATGGCGCGACTGACGCTTGCCCAAGAGCTGACGGCCGCCTTGGTGACGCAGATCGGCAACGGTACCTACCGAGTGGGCGACCGTTTGCCGTCCCTGCGCGAATGCATGCGCTTGTTTGGTCATTCGAAAAACACAGTGATCAACGCTTATGAATCGCTGGCCTCCCAAGGACTGGTCGAGGCGCGTCACGGGCAGGGCTTCTTCGTGACACGAGGCGCCCCGAGCAGCAGCGAACCGGAAGAGCCGCTGCCCTTTACCCGGGCGATGGACACCATCTGGCTCATGCGCCAGCAATTTGTCCGTGAGCCGGGTCATTCGCCGCTTGGGGAAGGTTTTCCGCCCGTAGAGTGGCTGATGGATCTGCGATTGGACAAGTTCACCCGTCAGATCATGCGCATGGGGGTGACCACGCTCTTTCGCTACGGCAACCGGCTGGGCAATGCTGCACTTCGTCAACACCTGGTGCAAAAACTGGCGAGCTATTCGATTACCGCCAGTGCTCGGCAAATCGTCACGACCCATGGGGCCAATCACGCACTGGATCTGATCATCCGCCGCTTCATTGCCCCCGCAGATTACGTTTTCGTCGAAGACCCGGGTTATTACCCGCTGTTCGGCAAGCTGCAACTGCAAGGGGCGCGAATGTTATCCGTACCCCGATTGCCGGACGGGCCGGACCTGCAAGTGCTGGAGCAGCATCTTCTGTTGCACAAACCGAAATTGTTCTTCCTTCAGTCGGTTGGGCACAATCCGACGGGCTCCGATATTTCCCCCGGCAAGGCTCATCGACTGGTTCAGTTGGCCCATGAGCACAACTTCATTCTGGTGGACGACGACGCTTTGGCAGATTTCAAACCCGCGTCGGCCATCAAGGTGTCTGCACTGGATCAGTTGAACCGTTCACTGTACGTGGGCAGTTTTTCCAAATCGGTTTCTGCGGCATTGAGGGTGGGGTTTATCGCCGGGAGCAAGGACGTCATCGATGAACTGGGTGATCTGAAAATGCTCCTGCATACCAGCACCTCGGAGCTGTGTGAGCGAACCATCGATGTCATCCTGACCGAGGGGCATTTTCTGCGACATCAGATCCGCCTCCAGGAGCGACTCAAGAGTGCCACTGCGGCAGGTTTGCAGATGCTCGATGAGATCGGCGCCGAGGTGTTCTTTCGGCCAGAGCAGAGTCTGTATTTGTGGGCCAGGTTCGCCCACATTGACGACGCCAGGGAGCTGACCCGGCAACTACTGCCGAAGGGATTCATGATTGCTCCCGGCCATATTTTTTCACCGGAGCAGTCGCGTATAAATCCCTGGACCAGATTGAATGTCGCCTACCTGAATGACCCGTTGCTTAAAGCCGAGTTGAGTGGCTGAGGGCTCACCACTCATGCTGCTAAGGCTGGGTTTGCGTTCCGGTCGAGACCACGCTTTCGTGCCGATTCACACCGCGCGCCTCAACAGGCACCCATAGGCGTTCACTGCGACATTTGAATTTCACGCCTTTGCGCGGCGCCATCGTCCTGGCTGAGTCCATGCACACAGCCCTGGACGCGTAAGTCGGCCCCGGCTTTCGCTCTTCTACACAACCTTCCACGCCGCTGCAGATAGCCATAACCACAAAATAAACAGTCATCATCCTGAATGCTCCTATAGAGCGATGCGATTAATACATCTGCGTCAGGCCTGAAAATGCTGGCTGTGACAGACGGATGATGAGCCTGCATTCAAATCCCCAGCAATGGCTTGCACGGGCCAATCGTCGGAAAAATGTCGTTAGTTCAGGTTTATTCAGATTTGGATTTTTCGACGCCAATTCGTTGGCGTTTTTTGCCGCTTCAGTGGGTATTCCCTATGGGAAAAGCTGCGTGGCAAAGGAGCGTGGGCGGTAGCGCGGCTCACTCGAAAAGATTGAAATGGGAACAGTCCGAGTTTAAGGTGCGCGCGTGATTTTTGAGCGGTCACGCGCTCCAAGGCGAATACAAGACGGGACCGTGGGCAACGGTATTGAACAGGAGCAGGCGTTGAACGAACAGACATTGTCCCAGCGCCTGGAGCGTGTGGCCGCGCATATACCCGCAGGTGCGCGCCTGGCCGATATCGGCTCTGAGCACGGCTACCTGCCGGTGGCATTGATGCGCCGTGGTGTGATCGCAGCGGCGGTGGCTGGCGAGGTGGCGTTGACGCCGTTTCGTTCGGCTGAACGCACCGTGCGCGAGAACGGTTTTACCCAGCAGGTCATTGTCCGCCTGGCCGACGGCCTGGCGGCGATCGAGCCCGGAGACGGGATCACGGCAGTCAGCCTGTGCGGCATGGGCGGCGAGACGATCCGCGACATTCTCGCTGGCGGCAAGGCGCGCCTGAGCGGTGAGGAACGGCTGATCCTGCAGCCCAACGGCGGCGAGCAGCCACTGCGTCAATGGCTGATGGAAAATGGTTATCGCATCTGCTTCGAAGAAGTGCTGCGGGAAAACCGCTTCTACTACGAAATCATCGTCGCCGAGCGCGCCGGCCCGGTGACGTACACCGCGCAGGAGCTGTACTTCGGGCCATTGCAGATGCGCGCCCGCAGCCCGGCGTTCCTGGCCAAGTGGCAGCGCATGCTGCGCCTCAAACAGCGGACCCTGACTCACTTCGCCCGGGCGCGACAAGCCGTGCCCGAGCAGAAGGTGCAGGACATCGCTTTGCAAACCCGCTGGATCACCGAGCTGCTGGCCTGAGTCCGGTACTCGGAAAATAACGAAGCAATCATCCCTCGTCGACCTCGTCACCGCCCCCGGAAAACTTCGATATGAGCGTTAAGCGCTCGCAAGGGCTTGCCCCTGTCATGTGAACCTTCCGCCCATGCAGCGCTCACTTGTTAAGTCGCCGCGTTGAGTGATCGCGCTGTCTCATTGCCGATAAGGAATTCGCATGCACCCAACCTCGCCAACCATCGCCCTGGATTACCCTGTCGAACGTGAGCTGAGCCTGCGAGCGGTCAGTACGGGAATCGTGATCGGTGTCCTGTTGACGCCTTCCAATGTGTACGCCGGCCTCAAGATTGGCTGGTCGTTCAACATGTCGATCATTGCCTTGCTGATCGGCTATGGCATCTGGCAAGGCCTGGCCAAGCGTTCGGCCGCTCAACAGCCCTGGACGCTGCACGAAAGCAACATCAACCAGACCGTGGCCTCGGCCGCAGCGTCAATCATTTCCGGTGGGCTGGTTGCGCCCATCCCGGCCTACACCTTATTGACCGGTCAACAGTTGGACGTCATCCCGATGATCGCCTGGGTGTTCTCGGTGAGCTTCCTGGGGATCTGGATCGCCTGGTACCTGCGACCCTCGCTGCTCAATGACAAAGCACTGAAATTCCCCGAAGGCATGGCGACCCTGGAGACCCTTCTGCACATATACAACCAGGGCCACGAAGCGGCGAAGCGCTTGAAGGTGCTGCTCAGCGCTGCGCTGCTGTCCGGGCTGGTCAAGTGGGTCGATACCTTCATCTGGGTTTTCCCGCGCTGGTCGCCGACCCCGCAGTTGGAACGCCTGACGTTTACCGCGGACCCTTCGCTGTTGTTGGTGGGTTTCGGCGGGATCATCGGGATTCGCGTTGGCCTGACCCTGCTGCTTGGCGCCTTGTTGGCGTGGGGTGGATTGGCGCCGTGGCTGCTGGAGCAAGGCTTGGTGCAACTGCCGCCGGACAGCAGTGGCCCGCAGTTCGCGGCGTTGGTGGAGTGGCTGCTGTGGCCGGGCGTGAGTCTGATGGTCTGCTCGACCCTGACCTCTTTGGCGATTCGCTTGTGGGCATTGCACAAGTCCACCAAGGCGGGCGGCGGGACGACTTGGGTGGTGCCCAAGACCGGACCTGCCAGCGGTTTCCTGGTGGCTATCGTGTTGGTGGTGAGCCTGCAAGCGCTGTTGTTTGGTATCAACCCCTGGATGGCGTTGTTGACCATTCCCTTGGCCATCTGCCTGGCCGCCGTGGCCGCCCGGGTGGTGGGGGCCACGGGCATTGCGCCCATCGGCGCCATCGGACAATTGTCCCAACTGAGTTTTGGCATCGTCGCCCCGGGGCAGGTGCCGATCAATTTGATGAGCGCCAACACCGCGGGCGGTTCGGCTGGGCAATGCACGGACTTGATGAACGACTTCAAGGTGGGCCGGGCGATTGGCGCCACACCCCACAAGCAGTTGATCGCCCAGACCCTGGGGATTTTCGTTGGAAGCATCGTTGGGGTATTGGCCTACCTGGCCCTGATCCCCGACCCACAATCGATGCTGCTCACCCAAGAGTGGCCGGCCCCGGCGGTCGCTACCTGGAAAGCCGTGGCGCAAACCCTGACCCTGGGGCTGGACTCGCTGTCAGCAAGCATTCGCTGGGCGGTCATCATCGGCGCCGTGGCCGGCTTGTTGCTGGGGATTCTCGACAGCGTACTGCCCACCCACCGGGCCCGTTATTTGCCAAGCACGGCGGCTTTGGGCCTGGCGTTCGTCTTGCCGGCCTCGGTGTCGCTGATGATGGCCTTCGGCGCGGTACTCACCTGGCTGGTGAGCTGCCGCTGGGCGAGCCTTACAGAACGTTTTGCCATTACCGCGGCGGCGGGGTTGATTGCTGGGGAGAGCATTACCGGGGTGGGGGCGTCGTTGTGGCAGATGGTTGGGAATGGCGGATGATCTCAAACCGGCACGCATGAATGAGCGGGTATTTTCCCGCCTGCAACCGTACTGAGAAGGAGACAACATGATTGCTCGCTGGCGCTGGCTGTTGACGCAGCTGACTAAACAGCTGTGGTTCAAGGCTACGTTGTTTTCGCTGCTGGGCGTGGTCACGGCGTTGCTGGCCATCGCGCTCAAGGAATGGATTCCGTTCTCCTTGTCTGCCCGGATAGGCGCCGATGCCGTCGACAACATCCTTGGCATCATCGCTTCCAGCATGCTCGCGGTGACCACCTTCTCTTTGAGCATCATGGTTGCGGCGTATGGCGCAGCAAGTACGGGCGCCACGCCCCGTGCCACAACGCTGGTGATTGAAGACACCACGACGCAGAACGCACTCGCCACTTTTATCGGCTCTTTCTTGTTCAGTCTGGTCGGCATTATCGCGCTGAGTACCGGCGCTTACGGCGGGCAAGGGCGCGTCTTGCTGTTCGCAGTGACGATCGGCGTGGTGATTCTGATCGTGTACATGCTTTTGCGCTGGATCAATCATCTGTCCAAACTGGGGCGGGTCGGCGAGACGATTGATCGCGTAGAGAAGGCGACCATCGCCGCGATCAACCATCGAGTTCGATGGCCGTTTCTTGGCGGTTGTGCATACCCCGACGGCTGGGTCTTGCCGTCGTCTGCGCGACCGGTCGTCAGCGGCACCACCGGTTATGTCCAGCATATCGATGTACAGGCACTCAATGAGGTTGCCAGGGGTTGCGAGGCGCAGTTATTCCTGGAGATCTTGCCCGGAAGTTTTGTCCACCCGGGTATGCCGCTTGTCCATATCGCGCGAGCCAGCGAGGAAGGGCTCGACGGGGACGACCCGCTCGCCAGTAAAGTTCTCGCCTGCCTGAGCATCGGCGTTCGACGAACCTTTGAACATGATCCGCGTTTCGGGCTGTCAGTGCTTTCGGAAATCGCCTCACGGGCTTTATCAAGTGCGGTCAACGACTCCGGAACGGCCATTGACGTGCTGGGCCGTGGTGTTCGCAGCCTGGCCTGCTGGGGCACGTTTGAGCTTCATGAAGCGGTAACGCAACCGGAATGTGACCGTGTGTTCCTGCATGGCCTGAACGTTGACGACCTGTTTGATGATTTTTTTGGTCCCATTGCCAGAGATGGCGCCGGCATTGTCGAAGTGGATATTCGGATGATGAAGGCGCTGATTGCTCTCAGCCAGATCAATCCTGGATTGTTCAGCGCAGCCGCGACCAGGCAGGCTGATCGCTTGCTCGCGCGAGCCGATGCCGCGTTGGTGCTCGATGAAGAGAAGCAGCGGCTCAGAGCGCTTGCCGCAAGGCTTGTTTGCGCAACGGCTTAGTTTTTTTGTCGGTGCCAGGCGCAGCGCTTTGTGAACGCAACGTTAGCCGCACTTGAAATGTACCCAATGGACCCCTCTGCCCAATGCTAGACATTATTGCAATATTCCTCTGTATCACAGCAGTACTCGCTTACCTCAATCGGCGCTACGTAGGGCTACCCCCGGCCATTGGCGTGATGGGTATTGCCTTGGGCTTATCGTTATTGAACATGGCCTCCGATGCGCTGGGCTTTCACTCCCTGCACACGCTTGAGCAATCACTGGTGGAGTCCATCGACTTCTCCGAGTTGCTGATGGAGGGCATGCTGTCATTGCTGCTGTTCGCGGGGGCCCTGCATGTCGACTTGTCGCAACTGCGCGCCTATCGATGGCAGGTGGCGTCCCTGGCTGTGGTTGGCACGACTGTGTCGACGCTGTTCATCGGCTTCGGGCTACGGTGGCTGCTGTCTTTTACCGACCTGGAGTTGCCGCTTGCCTACTGCCTGGTGTTCGGTGCGCTGATTTCACCCACCGATCCGATTGCGGTCATGGGCATTCTGAAATCCGCCGGTGCTCCAAGTAGCGTGGAATTGGTGATTTCCGGAGAGTCGCTGTTCAACGATGGGGTCAGCGTTGTGCTGTTCTCACTGATTCTGGCGATGATCGCCAGTGGCGACGCGCCCTCCGTTACCGGCGTTTCGCGGCTCTTGCTGGAGGAGGCGGGCGGCGGTGCGCTTTTGGGCGCGGTTGTTGGGTACGTCACGTTCCGCATGCTCAAGAGTATCGACAGCTATCAGGAGGAGGTGCTCATCACCCTGGCCGCTGTGCTCGGCGGATATGCCCTGGCCACTCATTTGCACGTGTCCGGCCCGCTGGCGATGGTGGTGATGGGGTTGATCGTCGGTAACCATGGACGCTCTTATGCCATGTCTGAGCAGACCGAGAAAAACCTGGACATGTTCTGGGAGTTGATTGACGAAATACTCAACGCGGTCCTGTTTGTACTGATCGGTCTGGAAGTGATTCTGATCCACTTCACCAGCCCGCTCATTGTCACGGGCTTGATGGTGATCGTGCTGACCTTGTTCTCGCGTCTGTTGACGGTAGGCGTCCCGATAGCGGTCCTGGGGCAGCGTTTCCGGTTACCTGAAGGCTCCTGGAGCGTGCTGACGTGGGGTGGGCTGCGCGGCGGGATATCGGTGGCCCTGGCATTGTCGTTGCCACCGGGGGATGCTCGCGACGTCGTGGTTGGCATGACCTACCTGGTCGTGGTGTTTTCGATTCTGATCCAGGGTATGACCATCGGTAAGCTGGTCAAGCGCGTGATTCCTTGCTCGGGCGAATAGCGCTCATGCAAGTCGTGGACGTGGCTCCTTGACTTGCATGATCCTGCGTCGCTGCTGCGTTGAATGTTTCTAGGGCTGCGATGTGGTCAGAAGCTCGGCGCTCACGGTTGAGCGCCGATCAATGCGTGCCACGACATAGGCACACACTCCAAGTACCGCAGGGCATAGAGCCAGTACTGCGAAGCTTTTCACCACGGGCATGCCGCTGTTGAGCACGTAGGCCCCGAGTAACGGTCCGCATACAGAACCGATCTTACCCATTGATGCTGCCCATCCGGCGCCGTTGCCGCGAATGGCACTGGGGTAGAAAACCCCGGCGATGCTGGTGATGCCGTAGTGGCTGCCTTTGACGAAAATAGCGCCCATCAGGCTCAGTGCAATAAAGGCGTCTCCTTGCAGTTCGCCAATGCCCAGGACTAGCAGAAAAGGTAATGACAGCAGGGGATAGATCATCACGGCGTAGGGCCCCCGGGTGTCGACCACTCGCATCAATACGAGCCCGGCCATGGCGCCGCTGAACGAGGCGAAGGAGCTCACCCATGATGCAGTCGCCCGGTCGAAGCCGGCGTACTGGTACACCAGCGGGCTCCATGAGGCGAGAAAATACATGGCCATGGAGCTTGCTCCAAAGCCAATCCAGATCATGGGAGTGATCCATTTCAGTTTGCCGATGAACAACTGTCCGACACGGAAAGGTCGGTGACCGATGTCGATTTCATCGGCAAGAAAATAGCGGTCCCCGGCGCGAAGATCGATGTCCGGATCCAGGCGCCTGAGGATCCGCGCCACGGTTTCGGGTCGTCTTTGCTTGCTCACCAGAAATCGCACCGATTCTGGCAGGGTGAAAAACAACAGCACACTGGAAAGCAACGTTGCGATGCCGCCCAGCGCGAACACACTGGCCCAGCCATAGTGGGGAGCCATCCACACGGTTAGAGGGCCAGCAACCGCGCCACCCAGGCTGAAGCCAACCATGATGATTGTGATCACGGTTGCACGGTAACGCTTGGGCACAAACTCGATATTCAGCGCCCAACAGAGTGGCAACATGGCGCCCAAGGCAAAGCCATTGAGAAAGCGCAAGATCAGCAGCGAGGCGTAGCTATCGGCCAAGGTGAACAGCAACGTCATCAGGCCAAAGGCGCTGGTGGACAGGATGATGGTCGGGCGACGGCCGATCCGGTCACCTAGATAACCGAAAAAGAATCCACCCAACATCATGCCGAACAAACCTATGGAAAAGATGTTGCCCAGTTGCAACTTATCCAGGCCAATGTCCTCGGCCATGTAGGCGGCGGTGTGGGAGAGCATCAGCAAGTCGAAGCCATCGAGGAAGGTGATCAGCACCGACACACAGATGATCAGATAGTTGAAACTCGACAGTCTGCGCCCCTCAATCAAGGCGGCGACGTCAATTGCGCGTGACGGGATCATGATTGCTCTCCGCACAGTAAGATCCAAGTGAGCGTGTTCCGGCTTGCCGGACTCACCACAGTTTCCAGGTGTAACCGACGATCAAGCGATTTTCATCGAGCTGCTGGGTCAGACCATCCCCAGAGCGGTACGTGACGTTGCGCCAGCGCAGGTTCAGGCCCTCCAGGGCACCGCTCTGGAAGACGTAGGTCAGGTCGGTGTCACGTTCCCACTCACTGCCGTCGTTGACCGTACGGGTGCGGATATCGCTGCCTTTCACATAACGGGTCATGAACGTCAGGCCCGGTATCCCAAGCGCGGCGAAGTCATATTCGTAACGCAATTGCCAGGATTTTTCGTTGGCTTTGGTGAAGGAGTTGTAGGTGACGAGGTTCGCCACATACGGCGTACCGGTGTCGATCACGGGGAACACACTGTCTCCGGATAGGTGCTGGAACGCGGCGGCGAATCGCTGGGCCCCGACGGTCAAAGTGAACATGCCATTGAAGTTGCGGTTATCGATCTTCCCGGCTTTTGCCGCGCCTGTGTCGCTACTGTCGACGTAGCGCAAATCGGAGCGCAGGCTCATGCCTTCCCCCAGTGGCAGGACGTGAATCACTCCGGAAAAGTGCTGGCGGTAGATGTCCTGCAGTTCACCCTGGTGGTAGCGCAGGGTCAGGTTCTTGCCCAGCGTATAGTCGCCGCCGAGCAGGTCCAGATGATCGCTGCTCTGGCCGGCATAGCTGATGTCGTCATTACTGGAGGAGTCGCGACCGTTAGCCTCTGTCAATCTCGCTGCGGTGACGGTCAGGTTCTCGACTTCACTCGACGTCAGGTAGGCACCGGTGAAGGTCGAGGGCAATAGTCGGGTGTCGCTGTAATACGCCAGCGGGTGAATCGGCATCAGGGTTCCTACCTTGAGCCGGGTCTGGGACAGACGCATTTTGGCGGTCAGTCCCAGTTCGCTGTACTCGTCGACAGGCTGGTTGCTGTCGGGCCCGTAGGGCAACAGTGCGGTGCCCCGTCGACCTCGGCCCGAGTCGAGCTTGATCCCCAGTTCACCCAAGGCGTCGAGACCAAATCCAACGGTACCTTCGGTGTAGCCAGACTGAAGTTCGGCGAAGAAACCTTGGGTCCATTCTTCGGCCTTGGCCTGGGGGGCGCCACTCTGGCGAAAGTCGCGATTGAGGTAAAAATTGCGCGTGGTCAACGTCGCGCTGCTGTCCTTGAGAAAGTCTGCCTGGGCGTAGCTGCCGTGGCAGAAGAGGGCAAATGCGGTGAAGATGGCTAGATTCCTGTTCATTTTTTTATTGCTCTCAGGAGAGGGAATACGATTATTCAGGGCGAGTTTTGCCTGACCGCGTCGGTGACGACGCGGCACAGCAGGCGTGGCTCAAGGTGTTGTGAATCAGAGGCAGGCGGTCACGTCTGTGACGGGGCGGGCAATGGATCCACCGCAAGGTCGTGGCGGGTCAGGTGACCGATTGCGAATGCACAGGCGGCCAGCATTGCCGGACATATGGCCAGGACCAGGAAGCTCTTGACCACTGGCATTCCGCTGTTCAGTACATAAGCCCCCAGCAATGGGCCGAGGATCGAGCCGATCTTGGCGATCGAGGTGGCCCAGCCCGCGCCATTGGCCCGGATAGCGCTGGGGTAGAAGACTCCGGCGATACTGAGGATTCCATAGTGGGAGCCTTTGACGAACACGGCCCCGACCAGGCTCAGCATCAGGAACGCGGTGCCCTGCATGCCGGTGATGCCCAATACCAGCAGGAAAGGCAATGCCAGCAGCGGATAGATCATCACCATGTAAGGGCCGCGGGTATCGACGAAACGCATCATCGCCAAGCCCGCCATTGCGCCGCTGAACGAGGCGATCGAACTGACCCACGAAGCTGTCGCGCGGTCAAAGCCTGCGTACTGATAGACCAGTGGACTCCACGAGGCGAGAAAGTACATGGCCATGGAACTGGCGGAGTAGCCCAGCCAGATCATCGGGGTAACCCATTTCAGGCGGCCGATAAACAGCTGGCTGACCCGAAATTCCTTGCGGCCCAGATCCGGCTCGTCCAGTAGGACGAAGCGGTCGCCCGGTCGCACATCCAGGCTCGAATCCATACGCTTGAGCGTTGCCGTGATTTTTTCCGGGCCTTTGCGTTTGCTGGCCAGAAACCGCACCGATTCGGGCAGGGTGAAAAACAGGAGCACGCTGGCGGCCAGGGTCAGTACACCGCCGAACACGAACACGCCCTGCCAACCGATATGCGGCGCCAGCCAGACGGTGATCGGGCCGGCCATCGCGCTGCCCAGGCTAAATCCGACCATGATGATGGTCACCACCGTCGAGCGATAACGCTTGGGTACGAACTCAATGTTCAAGGCCCAGCACAACGGCAGCATGGCACCTAGGGCGAAGCCGTTGAGAAAGCGCAGGACCATCAGCGATTCATAGCTGTTGGCCAAGGCAAACAGCAAGGTCAACACGCCAAATGAGCAGGTGGAAAGAAGAATGGTGGGACGCCGCCCGATTCGGTCACCCAGGTAGCCGAAGAAGAATCCACCGAGCATCATTCCCAGCAGGCCGATGGAGAAAATCTCACCCAGCTGGATCTTGTCCAGACCGACCTCATCGGCAATGTAGGAGGCCGTGTGCGACAGCACCAGCAAATCGAAACCATCGAGGAAGGTGATCAGAACCGAGACCAGAATCACCACGTAGTTGAAGCGTGAAAGTTTGCGACCTTCTATAAGCGCCGCTACGTCCAGGGTGCGGGACTGTGACATGTGCGTTCTCCACTGCATTTTTTATTTTTGTTGGAGTGGCGCCCCCTATGGATGGTGGGCGCGTCGAACTGCTTTAAGCACTATTCCAGATTGAATGCCAGCCGCTCGCGCAATGCCGGGGCAGGTATATCACTCAACCTGCCATCGGGGCCCGCGAGGTCCAGCGCGTGGGCCGCAGCGGCCCCCATTGCGATACAGGGGCCCATCACCCGGACACTCGACAGCGCGGCCGCATCGGCGTCGATGCAGCGACCGGCCACGACCAGGTTATCGCTGCCTTGGGCAAGCATGCTGCGCAACGGCACACTGTGAACGTGATCGTCACCAAAGGGCTCCCACTGGTAACCGCTGGTATTGCCGTGCAATTCCACCGGCCAGGAGGTGCGAGCTACCGCATCCGGGAATATCGTTGCCGCCCGCACTTCGTCAGTCGTCAGATGGTGATGTCCGACGATCCAGCGGGTCTGGCGAATACCTGGCAGCGCGTACGCCCGTACCTTGGCCTTGCTGTAGGCCTCGGGGTATTCCGACTTGAGGAAGTTGATGACCTGGTCCACCTGCTGGCGTCCGGCGATCGCGACATGGGAAGCGGCCACCGGATCCAGAGGCGTTTCGATGTGAGTCATGTTGAAGGCTGCGGTGCCACGGCCGGGGAACTGAAAGAACAGTCCGTCGTCGCGTTCGATACCGTAGCTTTTGGCTTTTTGTTTGACCCGTTCGGTGAACTGCGCGCGGGTGGGCAAGTGCGCTTCATTGATATGCTCAAGGACGAACATCTGGGTGCCATAGATGGGTGTGTCTGGCTCGCGACAGGCAAGTCCGGCATTCCAGGCTAACGCCGCGTCTCCGCTGGCGTCGATAAAGCCGTTGGCTGCGACACGCACATCGCCGTAGCGGGTGGCCAGTTCCACTTCGCGGATCCGCGGACCTTCGCGCACGACATCGCGTAACACCGCACCGAGCACCACGGTGATCCCGGCGTCGAGCACTTTCTGGCCAATCCATCGACCCAAGGCAACTTCGTCGTAGTAAACAACAGTCGTCAGGGGGCCAATGGCCTGGTGCAAGTCCCCCGAGGCGCCCAGGTCACGCAGGATATCGTCGGCGATACCGTGGGTCAGCAACCGGCGGTTCGGACCATTGGAGAACAGCCCGCAGAAGGTCCCGATAATTGAGCCGACCGCCTGACCGCCGAGCATCGGCAGGGCATCGAACAGCACTACGCGTTTGCCGAGCGCAGCGGCCTCCAGAGCGGCGGAAATACCGGAAATACCCGCGCCGGCAATGCATACGTCGGCCTGCAAGCGTTGAGCGGTGGGGGCGCTGGTACGGCGTACCGTGCGAATGACATGAGCCATAAAACTACCTTTGAGATGTAAAAAGGGCAGCCGATCCCGAGCCCGATGACCAAGGGTCACGGGAGCGGTTGTTGCGGCTGGCAGATTCCGGTTACGACAGGTCTCGCCTTCGCTCCGACCCGGTCGGGTGTTGCGATACGAACTGATCGGTTTGCAGCTGACGCGGAGTCACTTCAACGGTCCCGGCGTCGGCGTCGACGCGAACCCAATCCCCGGTTTGAATCCGGCTCAACGGGTCTTCGGTGAAGTCGGTCATGGCGGGCGCATGGACGACCACGGCGCCAAGGCCCATTTTTGCGGTCATTTCGTTGAACAACATGGCGCCAGGGGCTACGCCGGCGAGACGGGCGATATGGAACTGCGAGGACCAGCCGGACGAGCCTTTGGCGCCGGGAAACACCAGCACTTTGCCGGCGAAACTGATGCCCTTGAGTTCGTGACGGGTCTCGATGACGGTGCCGCTGCGCGGGTCGATACCGCCCCAGCCGGAGATGCGGTCCCGGGTCACCAGGGCCTCGCCTTCGAAACAGCCGCCGACGACCTTGCGGCCTTTGAGGGTGAAGGTTTTGCTCATCTCAATACTCCTTTCCAACGGCCCTCGATGGCGGCCTGGACGCAATCGGCGGTGCTACCGAACCACGCCTGGATACCCATGATCGCCGGCAGGTAGTGCGCCTGTTTGGCCGAATCGACTGCCGCCACCCGCGTGCCCGTGGGAAGTACCTTGCCAATGGCTGAGCAGGTATCGGTCATCAGATGCCCGCCGGCCTGTTCGATGATGCGGGTGTAGCCGGCGACGTCGGCCAGTTGTTTGATCGACGCCGCCGTAAATATCCAGAGCTCGGTACTCGGACTCAGGCGTTGGCCTTCCAGCAATTGGCAGACCTCCCAGATCTGTTCGAGGCTGTAGTGCGGGCAACCGAGCATCACGAAGTCAATCTCGTCATCGCGAGCGGTGATATTGACTTGCTCGTAGGCCCAGCGCCGTTCGGCCTCGCCGAAGCGCATTGCGGCCAGGGGAGGGGACGCGCCAAACGCCTGCTCGCTGGTTTGGGCTTCAGGCGTCACCCCAACCAGGTGATACATCTCCACCCCACCGCTGGAAGCCGCCGCCGCCCCGAAGTGCTTGAGGCGAGCCAGGTTGGGTTGGTGACTCACGCCTTGGATGACCGGGATGCGGTCCTGCACCTGCTCGCCGACCCAGTAGCCGAGCAATCCCCAGTCCGCCGTGGTACTCACGTCTATGTCCAGCTGGATCAGGTGGGTACCGCGACGGTTTTCCTCGATGTGCAGGCCCCAATAGGG
>NZ_WUUD01000016.1:68019-132170 GCF_009831705.1 Pseudomonas sp. PICF6
TGCGCAGTGTTCGCCTTTTACCGGCACGTTGCCGACTTGATAAGGCGTACAGGTATTCAAGGGTTGTACCCCCAGACCGCTGCTGTAAGCCTGACCTGTTTCATAGATGCGGACCACGTCTGGCGAGATGCCTTGGCGTACAGCGTGCCGGGGGTCGATGCCTTGCTGCAGGTGGCTGCTCGGGACCTTGACCCGAGGAATCTTGACCAATTCGGCGCTGTCGAGGTTGAACTCGCTGAACACCGCATCCATGCCTCCATTTTGGTCTGCGTACTGACGCAGAAAGGGCGTGGTGGCTCCGATGGTACCGGCGACATTGCGCGTATCCACCAGACATTGCGCATCCAGGGCTTCTCCATAGCGCACCAGCAACTCCATGGCTTTTTGCACCGCCGGACCTTGATCGCCAGCGAGCATGGCTTTTTCGTCGTCGCGCAACTTCATTGCGGTTGCTCCCCGGGATGGGTGATATCCAGTGGCTTTATCAACACTGCACCGTGTTCCATGGAGGACACATTGTGGCGGTATATATCCAGCCAACCACCACCGAACTGGGGGGCCGCAGGTATCCAGCGGGCGCGTCGGGCTTGCATTTGTGTTTCGCTGATATTGGCGTCAAGGGTGTTGAGATCCAGGTCGATGTCGATGATGTCCCCGTCTTCCACCAGTGCGAGGGGGCCACCGACGGCTGCTTCAGGAGCCACCTCCGCCACGACCAGGCCTTTGCACACCAGCCCCGAGAGGTGACCGTCAGTCAGCATTGCCACGTGGTCACCCAGCCCGGCCCCGTCAATGGCGAACACTACCTTCGAGGCGCCACCGCCCATGGCGGGCCCGCCCTGTACACCTGCGCCCCGCATGACCACGACATGGCCGGGCTGAATGCGTCCATCCTGCAACGCTTGGATGGCATCGGCGGAGCGCTCGAAACAGATCGCGGGGCCCTTGAACTGGCGTGGCTTGCGCGGGTCGATGCCGTATTTGACGATGCCGGCCTGCGGGGCAATGTTGCCGCGCAGCATCACGATGGCCGGTTGCGTGGCAAAGGGAGCGTGCAACGGGCGGATCACCTCGTCGTCACTGACGGTCACCCCCTGCAGGTTTTGCGTCAGGGTTTTGCCGGTGACGGTCAGCACGTCACCGTGCAACAAAGGTTCAAGGCGCTTGAGCAGCCCACGGCCACCCCCCGCTGCTTCCATTTGCTCAATGCTGTGTTCGCCCACTGGTCGTACGCCGACCAGCACCGGTATCTTTTTTCCCAGTTCCCTGAAGAGTTGGTACACGTCCACGTCAATGCCACCTTCAGCCGCCACCGCCTGCATATGTTTGATGGTGTTGACCGAGCCTCCCGCGGCGAGAATTGTCGCAACGGCGTTGGCAAAGGCAGCAGGCGTCAGGATGTCGCGAGGTTTGAGATCTTCCTCGATCATTTCCACAATGCGCTTGCCTGCCTGATGGACGAACTCGAACATCTGCGGGCTATTTGCTGCAATAGGGGAGCTACCGGGCAAGGCCATGCCCAAGGCTTCACATACCAGATGCATGGAGTTGGCGGTGCCCATGCCCGAACAGACCCCAGGCCCTCTGATGGCGTTGCGTGCCATGCCGGCCAGTTCCTCGACGGGCAGTTTGCCGGTGACCACGTGCATGGAGCTGATGAATACATCTTCGATATCGACGTGCTGGCCATTGTATTCGCCGCTTGGCTGATACCCGCACACTACGATCAACGTCGGGATGTTCAGCCGGGCGGCGGCCATCAACTGACCGGGCACTGTTTTGTCGCAAGAGGCCAGGCAGATCATGCCGTCGAGCTGAGCGCCTTCGACCGCGACTTCGATGTCATTGGTGATGAGGTCTCGGGCGGCGAGCATATAGGCGCCTCCCGCACCGGCACCGGTGATGAAGTCACTGGGCGCGGCCGTACGAATTTCGAAGGGCAGCGCACCGGCATCGCGTATCGATTGCTTGAGGCTGGCAGCGATACCATCCAGATGACTGAAGCAAATCGCCAGGTTCGAGGACGAGTTCACGATGGCGATTTTCGGTTTTTCCAGCTCGCTCTCCTCAATGCCCAAGGCGCGCCACTGGGCGGCGCGCACAGCCCACAAGTAGGATCCGTAGGGGAAATTACTGCGTAGCTTCTTGGGCATGATTCGCTCCGTTGTTTTTATTAGATGTCGATTCGGTTAATTACCTTAACGATCTTGTACCGAGTCTAGGCTTCGACCTAGAATCCGAAAACCTTATTTTACTTATAGATAAAATCCAAAATATGGATATCAAGGACGTCGATCTCAACCTGCTGAAAGTCTTCGATGCGCTGCGCAAAAAGCAAAGCGTGACCCTGGCCGGTGATCTCATGGGGCTTAGCCAGCCAGCCATGAGCTTCGCGTTGGCCAAGTTGCGCACGCTGTTCGATGACCCATTGTTCATTCGCACTTCACGTGGCATGCAACCTACGGCCAGGGCCCTGCAGATCGCTGAGCCGGTGCAACGGATTCTGGAGATGGTCAGCAGCGAGGTGTTGCCATCCACCGGTTTCGTTGCCGAACACTCCGAGCGACAACTGGTGCTGTGCATGTCGGATATCGGCGAAATGGTGTTCCTGCCCAGGTTGATGCGAATGCTCGACAGTAAGGCGCCCCAGTTAAGAATCCGTACCCTGGCGTTGTCCTCGGAGCAGTTGGAGGAGGGGCTGGATGCCGGCGAGGTGGACGCGGCAATCGGCTATTTTCCGCGCTTGCTCAATACCTCGATCCGGCATCGTGCGTTGTATCGCCATTCGTTTGTCTGCATCGTTCGTCGTGATCATCCCACCATCGGTGACAGCATGAGCGCCGAGCAATACCAGAGCGCAATGCATGTCGCGGTCCAGCCTGACGGGCGTGGAATGAGTGGACTGGATCGTGAGCTGGCGAGCCACGGCATCACCCGTCGAGTGCGTTTCAGCCTGCCACGGTTTATGGGCGTGCCATTTCTGGTGGCCGAGTCCGACATGATCGCCACTGTACCCTTGGCAGTCGGACGCAGGTTTGCCGACATCACGGATGTGCGCCTGGTACCGCTGCCTTGGGATATTTGCGGATACGACATTCACCTTTACTGGCATACGCGGTTCCATCATGACCCGGCGAACCGCTGGTTGCGACAATCCTTCATTGAATTGCTCGATGACTTTTCTCCCGCAGACCAGATACAGATTTAATAGGTATCGGAAATAGTTAATTGACATAACTAATATGGCCGGTTAGTTTTTTGCTCACCTTCAAGTGCGCAACAAGAGAGCAGAAGCCATGGAACTCAGGGCGTGAGCAGTGCAGGGCAATATTCAGCCTTTGTCGATGTAGCGATTTTCGATGCGGTGCGCACCCCCTGGGTTGATCTTGGTGGTGCCCTGGCCCAGGTTTCGCCTATCGATCTTGGGATCAAGGTTGCTCGTGAGGTGCTGGCCCGGGCCGGCATCGATCCTATGGCCGTAGACAGCGTGCTGGCCGGCTCCATGGCCCAAGCCAGCTTTGACGCCTATTTGTTGCCGCGGCACATCGGGTTGTACAGCGGCGTGGCGCAAACGGTTCCTGCGCTGGGGGTACAGCGCATCTGCGCCACCGGCTTTGAGCTGCTGCGCCAGTCTGCTGAACAGTTGCGCGATGACGTTCAGTTAGCCTTGTGCGTGGCCAGTGAATCGATGTCACGCAATCCGATCGCCGCCTACACCCACCGGAACGGGTTTCGTCTCGGTAGCGAGGTGCAATTCAAGGATTTTCTCTGGGAAGCCCTGTACGACCCGGCCCCCGGGGTGGATATGATCGCCACCGCCGACAACCTGGCGCGACGCTATGATCTGTGTCGCGAGGCGGTGGACCGTTATGCGTGCGACAGTCATCAGCGAGCCTTGCAGGCCCAGCGCGCAGGTGCCTGGTGTGAGGAAATCGTCCCCATCGATAACCAGGTGTTCGAACTGGAAGGCTATCAGCCAAGGGGCATCAGCCTGCCGCGCGGCACCGGTATCGTCACCCAGGACAGCCATCCACGACCTACTGACTTGTCGGCTCTATCGCGCCTGCGGGCGTTACATGTGGGGGGTGTACAAACCGCCGGTAATAGCTGCGCAGTCGTCGATGGTGCGGCGGCGGCCCTGGTAGGACGAGGCTCGGCCTGCACGCGTGTGCCCCTGGCTCGCTTGCTGGCCAGCGCGGTGGTCGGTGTGGCCCCGGAGTTCATGGGCATCGGCCCGGCACCAGCGATCCGTCTGTTGCTGCAACGCAGCGGATTGAGCCTTGATGACATTGCCCGTTTTGAGATCAACGAAGCCCAGGCGGCCCAGGTACTGGCTGTCGCGCAGGAGTTGGAGCTGGATCATACGAAGCTCAACGTCCAGGGGGGCTCTTTGGCCGTCGGGCATCCACTGGCTGCTACCGGCCTGCGGTTGGTCATGACCCTGGCCAGGCAGTTGCGCCAGCACAATCTGCGCTACGGGATAGCCGCAGCATGTGTCGGTGGTGGCCAGGGCATGGCGTTGTTGATCGAGAATCCGACCTGCCACACCTGAGTTTATGCCCGCCCGCAGTGGTGGGGCGGTCTGTTTTATATCCTGACGAGGTGACTTATGTGGAGCTACCAGGCGCCTCTGCGCGATATGCAATTTGTGTTTGAGCATTGGTTGCAGGCGCCCGCCACATGGCGTCGCTGTCAGGCGTTCGATGCGCTTGATCTGCCGTTGGCGATGCAGGTGCTGGAGGAGGCGGGGCGCTTCACTCAGAACGTGCTGGCCCCGTTGAACAGCAGTGGCGATCGTCAGGGTTGCCGTTGGAGGGCAGGCCATGTCAGTACCCCGGACGGCTTTGCCAGTGCCTATCAGGCCTACGTTGACGGTGGCTGGCCAGCGCTGGCTTGTGGCGAGGCGTTGGGTGGACAGGGGTTGCCGCAATTGCTCGATGCCGCGCTGCAAGAGATGCTCTATGCCAGCAACCATGCCTGGGCCATGTACACCGGCATCGTCTACGGTGCGTACCTGTGCCTCAAGAGCCATGGTGCTCCTTGGCTGCAAGAGCGCTATCTGCCCGAGATCGTCAGTGGCCTAACCCTGCCTACCATGTGTTTGACCGAGCCCCAGGCAGGCAGCGATGTCGGCCTGCTGCGCTGTCGCGCCGAGCCTGGCGTAGATGGCAGCTATCGCCTGCATGGTAACAAGCTGTTTATCTCCGGCGGCGAGCACGACCTTACGGAAAATATCCTGCACTTGGTCTTGGCACGCTTGCCCGATGCGCCGTCGGGCAGTCGCGGCATCTCTCTGTTTCTGGTGCCCAAGCGACTGGACGATGGCCAGGCCAACGGTGTGCGCTGCGACGGTCTTGAACACAAGATGGGTATCAAGGGAAGTGCCACTTGCTCCCTGGTGTTCGATGGCGCTCAAGGCTGGTTGATCGGCGAAGCCAATCAGGGCCTGGCGGCGATGTTCGTGATGATGAATTCGGCGCGCTTGCATGTCGGCCTGCAAGGCTTGGGGCATACCGAAGTGGCGTGGCAGAACGCGAGGAAATATGCCGCCGAGCGCTTGCAGATGCGCGCACCGCTGAGACCCGAAGGGGTGCAAGCGCAGGCTGCCGACCCGCTTCACTATCATCCGGCCATGCGCCGGGTGTTGCTGGAGTTGCGCGCTGCCAGTGAAGGCATGCGAGCCATCGGCTATTGGGCCGCCCATTTGCTGGATCAGGCCGAACATGCCGTGGATCCACAGACCCGACAGCATGCCAGTCAACTGGCGCAGCTGTTGACGCCGATCATCAAGGCGTTCTTTACCGAACAGGGTTTCCGCCAAGCCAGCAGCTCCTTGCAAGTGTTCGGCGGTTACGGCTATGTCACCGAGTTCGCCATTGAGCAGACCTTACGTGACAGCCGCATTGCCATGATCTATGAGGGCAGCAACGAAATTCAGGCCAATGACCTGCTGCTGCGCAAGGTGCTGGGAGACCATGGCCAGGCGTTCGGCTTGCTGCTGGCGCAGCTGCGCGAAGAGGCGCGGCTGGGTGGCGACTGGGTTGAGTGCCAAGGGTTCGCCGCGGCCCTGGATAATCTCTGCAACTCGCTGGCGGCTGTGGTCGAGGACGTGGTCGAACGGACACGAGAAGACCGCGAATACCCCTATCGAATCGCAGGGGATTTCCTCCAGTTGTGTGGCGTAACGCTGCTGGCCTTGTCCTGGGCGCGGGCAGCACGGGTCTCCAGGGCATTGCCTGAAACGGATCCGCTACGTGCCGGCAAGTTGCAAAGCGCGGGGTTCTTTTTTGACTACCTGCCGTCCAGGCTGGCACAGCATCTGGCTGCTATCGTTGATGCTCGGGCTACCCTGGCGTTTATCTGAGGGGCGAGGGCGGGGTGTTCGCCCGAGCGCGAGTACTCAAACCCGGATAGGGTCAACCAACCGCTGCGGCCAAGACAACTCAAACAGCAGGCCCGGCTCCGCGCGCTTTGCAGACAGCATCCAGCCATGGGCCCGGGCAATTTCCTGGCAGATCGTCAGGCCAAGCCCCGCGCCATGATCACGGCGATGTGGCCCACGCCAGAAGCGCGTGAACAGGTGCGGCAATTGCTCGCGATCAACGCCGGGGCCCCAATCGCGCACCCTGAGTGCGCCCGCGCTGACGTGCATCCTGACCTCAGTACCGCGGGGGGCGTGTTGAATGGCATTTTCCAGCAGATTCTTGAGCAACGTGAAGAGCGCGCTTCGATCGGCCTGCCATTGGTCGCCTTCAGGCGTTTCGTCAACCAGAACAAGACGTACGTCGACGGCCTCGGCCATACGCTGCAGATAGCCGCAGGCTTCCCTGGCGACATCGGCTATTTCCACTGTGGCAAAACTGTAATTCTGAACCTCACTGGCTTCGGTCAGGAGCAGCAGTTGCTGGACTTGCCGTGTCATATGCGCCACATCATCGAGCAGGGCATTGTGCGCGTGACTGTCTTGCATCAGTTCGATTTGCGCGCGAATCAGCGCCAGCGGTGTTTTCAACTCGTGCGCGGCGGTTGCAAGAAACTCCTGCTGGACACGATAACCTCGCTCCAGGCGCGCAAGCGCCTGGTTGAAGCTGGTGACCAGCGGCTCGACCTCGGACGGCACGGTTTTTACCTGCAACCGCGAGTGCAGGGAGCGAGGGGAGATGGCCGCCGCTGACTCCGACACTTCACGCAAGGGTTTGAGGGTGTAGCCCAACGTGAAATAAGCGCAGGCGCCGAAGACGAACAGCAGCACCAGGCTGAACAGCGCGATCCCGGCCCCCATGAATGGCAAGGCAAATCCCCCATGGAGCAAATCCATTAGCCTTTCGCTGGCGGCAAATTGCAGATACCAGGTCTTGCCTTGGTGCTCGACAGCCGCGGTGGCGGCGTACATGACGATGCCTTCACGTTCGAACTTGAATCTCGGTTGTTGCGATGGAGGATTCGATGCGACTGAAGACCAGAACGTCGCGTCGGTGGAGGTCAGGACCACATTGCCCGTTGAATCCAGCACGCGGTGGCCGATTTCCCGCCCCAGGCTATCGAAGGTCCAGACTCGGTCACCCTCGCTGCTGTCGAAGCCGTTGGGCCGGCCAGTGGCATCGAACTGGAGCTTGCCGGCCAGTTCATGGGTGCGCTCGGCGACGTCGGTGGTCAATAAAATATCGCTCTTTGAGGTGACGAGCGCGAGCACCCCTAATGCAATCAGCAGAATACTCAACCCTACGCCGACCACGTAGGCGAGCAGCACCTTGAAGCTGATGCTATTGCGCCACGTCCTCTTGACGAAGGGCATAACCGAGACCTCTGAGGTTGATGATTCGTTGGCGGGAGCCGATGGTAAGCAGCTTGCGGCGGATCCGGTGAAGGGCCACATCCAGTGCGTTAGGCGTCACGGCTTCGCTCAAGCCCCAGCCTGCCGCTTCTATCGCGGCGCGACGCACGATTTCTCCTGGCTTTCGCAATAGCAACAGCATGATCTGCATTTCCGCCGGCGCGAGAGGAATGCTTTGGCCGGCACAACACATGATGCCGGTATCGGGTTGCAGGCTCAGGTCACCATGACTCGGCGCGAGTGGACGACAGTCCACGGGACGCCTTAGCAACGCCCGCACACGCGCGACCATCTCATCCATGGCGAATGGCTTGGGCAGATAATCATCTGCTCCAGCATCCAGGCCTGCGACACGGTCGTGCAGCGCGTCGCGCGCCGTGAGAACAAGGCAGGGCAAGCCAAGCCCGGCGTTGCGCAAGCGCTGCAACAAGACGAGCCCGTCGCCGTCCGGCAAGCCGCGATCAAGAATCAGCGCCTGGTAAGGGACCCGCCCGATAGCCGCCCAAGCGCCATCGATGCGGTTGACCACATCGACGGCGATGCCGGCGCTCGCCAGGCCTTTGCACACCAGATGCGCCAATCGCTCGTGGTCTTCGACCAGCAGAATACGACTCATCAGAAGCGGTACAGGTAGCCGAAGAGCACGCTGTTTTCAGTAGAACGGTCTACCAGCGGGCTGTCCTTGATCTCATCGGCGAGGCGGGTGGCCTTGACGTCAAGGAACACGGAATGATGGTCATCGAACATATAGTTTCCACGAACGCCAAGTTCGGTATTGAGGCCGGATTTTCCATCATAGGCCGCTCGATCAATGCGAGCTTCACTTTCGCGAACACCAAAATAATAATCAACGTACTTTTGGTCCTGCCATATCGCCGCCACTCGTGGCGTGAGGGTGAGGTGTTCACCCCATTGCCAGGATCTCTCAAGACCCAGGGTGAAGCGCTGGCCCTTGCTGTTGCCCGATACGTCCGCCAGCCACTGGGCGCTGACATCGGCCAGAGGGTTGCGCCACTGCACCTTGGCGCCCGCCCAGAAGCCCCCTTTACGATCACTCATGCCATCCAGGAAGCGGGCATCGTCGTCGTCATAACCACTGAAGTCGTATTCACCGACGATGCTCAGATCCAGTTGCTGGGAGTCGTTGAGAGTGAAACCCGGCAGCTTGATCTCGGCGGTAGGGCCGAATACTCGTACGTAGTCATTTTCAAAGTAGATCAATGGTATGGCCTGAGTTTCACGGTCGACGCCCTTGTACGGCTGCTGGCTGCTGACCGCCCCGATGCCAAGGCCCCAGGATGACGTCGACTCGGCGTTTGCCGACTCAGCGGCGAGCGCGACCATGGATGAGCACAGACCGAGCACCAAGGCTTGGGTGGTGGCAGTCAACCGGATCGCACTTGAAACGGTAGACAGGGGCGTGCAATGCATGGGGTTCTCCAGATCGATAGGATGAAAGCGACCCTATCGTCGAAAAGTTCTTCTTACTGGACACTTACCCATCAACCGACATCGATCCCTTCCTGGTAAGAGTCGCCAAGGATTCCCTATCCGATAGTGGGCACCGGTGCCCTGCAGCCCTTTGAATATGCTTGTCAGTCGATTCTGACAAGAATGTCAGCAAGCGGTCAGTTTGCGGACACCTTGATTGTCTAGACTGGTGGAGGGTAGCTACAGGCTACTTTGCAGGTCGTGTGCAAAAATTACCCAAACCTGGATCCCTGATTGCCCGGTTGTCCCGCTTCCCGAGAGGAGTTACCTGATGCGCTTGCTCATCGTCGAGGACGAAGAAAAGACGTCCTCCTATGTGCATCGTGGCCTGAGTGAGCTCGGCTACATTGTCGATGTGGCGAGTAACGGCATCGATGGGCTGCACTATGCGCTGGAAATGGACTATGACGTCGTGATACTGGATGTCATGTTGCCGGGCAAGGACGGTTACAGCGTGCTGGAGGGTTTGCGCCAGCAGAAGAAAACCCCGGTCATCATGTTGTCGGCCAGGGGGACGGTGGATGATCGCGTTCGCGGGTTGCGCGAGGGCGCTGATGACTACCTTGGCAAACCTTTTTCCTTTGCCGAACTGGTCGCCCGCGTTCAGGCATTGATCCGTCGTCGCACCGCAGACACGGCTGACCTGACCCATCTGCGCATCGACGATCTGGAGGTCGACCTGCAAGCGCGCAAGGTGACCAGGGCCGGGCTGCGGCTGGATCTGACGGCCAAGGAGTTTTGTCTGTTGAGCCTTCTGGCGCGGCACCAGGGAGAGATTCTTTCCAAGCTGATGATTGCCGAGCAGGTCTGGGACATGAATTTCGACAGTGACGCCAACGTGGTCGAGGTTGCGATCAAGCGCGTCCGGGCCAAGGTCGATGTGCCTTATTCGCGCAAACTGCTGCATACGGTCCGGGGCATGGGCTATGTACTGGAAAGTCGTGAAGCCGATGCCAGTCAAGGCAGTACCCGGTGATGAAGGGGTCGATAGCCAAGCGGCTGGCATTGATGTTTGCGCTGGCGGTCTTGCTGATCATCTCTATCAGCGCGACGCTGCTGCGCTGCTCATTGAAGACATCGCTCGAAGATCAGATGCAAAACGAGTTGATCCTGCGCCATTCCGTACTTGATCCCGTGCTCACAAAATACGATTCACCGGCATTCTGGGTCGGTTTGCGTGAAAAGCTCGATGGCCTGACGCCCACGGATCAGCGGGTGCGTTATTGGGTCCTGGTTGACGACCCTGCCTACAGCTATGGCGGAGCGATGCCGGACGGCCAGGATTGGTCGAAGCGCCCGGATGGATTTTTCAGCATGGCGATACCTGAACGGGATCGTCCCATGGTGCTGCAAGTCAAGACCATCTCTGCCATGGGTAACCGCCCGGAGTTGCGCTTTATCGTGGGGCTCGATTCAACGCCGTTCATGAAGACCCTGGACCATTTCACCAAGACGCTGATCCTGACTTCGGCGCTGGGCATCGTACTGGTCGCACTGCTGGGTTACTGGATCGCGCGTTTCGGCCTGGGGCCGGTCAGGCGCCTGAGCCGTCAGGCCAACAGCCTGCCGCCGGGTGATTCAAAGCAGCGACTGGACACCGAGGCACTGCCCGACGAGTTACAGGAACTGGCGGTGTCGTTCAACGGGGCCCTGGCTCGCCAGGAGGCCGCCTGGTGCCAGCTCGAAGGGTTCAATGCCAATGTCGCCCATGAGCTGCGAACGCCGCTGACCAACCTGATCGGGCAGACCCAGGTCGCGTTGGCCCACGGGCGTGATGTGGCTGAGCTTCAGGATCTGCTGCAATCGAATCTGGAAGAGCTTGAGCGCATGGGCACCATCGTCAATGACATGCTGTTCCTGGCGGGTGCCGAAAGCGGGCAGCGTGCGACCGAGCTCAGTGATGTCTCGCTCTACGAGGAGGCGTCCAAGACGGTGGAATACCTGGAGCCTGTCTTGCACGACAAACAGTTGGACGTGGTGATCAAAGGCGACATGCGCGTATGCATCGACCGACGCCTTTTTCACCGCTCTTTGGCCAATCTGCTGCAAAACGCGGCGCGATACGCGGTGCCGCAGAGTACCATTACTGTAAGCCTGGAACGTCTTGGCGCGCAGGCCAAGGTAAGTGTTTCCAATGCGGGTGAGCCCATTGACGAGGTGCACCTGCAGCGCTTGTTCGAGCGTTTCTATCGCGCCGATGTCGCCCGGGCGCGAAGCGACGCACACCATGGCCTGGGGCTCTCCATTGTGCGAGCTGTGGCGTCCATGCACGGTGGCCGTGTGTTCGCCCACAGCAAGGATGGCTTCAATACCTTCGGATTCTCCCTGACCAGCCAGGCAGCCCGTTAGTCGCCGTCAACCGATGGCCGGCGTGGCTCGCCGGCGTTTGACATCTTCCTGTCAGTCAGCAGTCACCTTGACGTCAGTCACCTCCCCCTAGAGTGCTACGACCATCCCGGTAAAGGACAGTCGTGGAGTCCACTATGAACATTCAAAACGTGTCGATCGCCAGTCTTCTGGCATTCATCACTCTGAGCGGTTTGCCTCTGTTCGCCGAAGAGAAGGCGGATGTGCCTGCCTACGAATATGGCATGCCGCTGGATATCGCCAGGGTCATCCGCATTGAAGAACCGGAGTCGCGGGTGTGCGAGGTCGTGCGCGCAAAGATGACCTACGTGAATACACAAGGGGTCACAGAGCGCGTCAGCTTTCTGAAGCAGTCTGAGGTGTGCGTGCTCCAGTGACCGTTCGGCAGTGCTGGTTCTTCATCCAAATAGAGAGCTCAACCATGTGCATCAGAACAGCAGCAACCGAAACGGGCCTTTCAAATAACCTGAGCCGACTGGTGAAGCTGGCTCGAACACTGACCGTTGGCGCCGTGCTGCTAAGCGCGGTCAGTATCGATGCGTCCAGTCGCGTCGCGCCGAAACCGGACTGGTCGACCCGCGACATGCCTTCCCAGGAAGGTCGAATCGTCCTGATCACCGGCGGCACGAGCGGCATGGGGTACGAGGACGCACTGGCACTGGCCCGGGCCGGCGCCGACGTCATCATTGCTGCGCGCAACCCGGAGCGTGGCGCGCAGGCCATCGCGCAAATCAAAACGTCCGTACCCGACGCCAAGGTGCAGTTCGAGGCCGTGGACCTGGCCAATCTTTCATCGGTGCGCAGCCTGGCCCAGCGTCTCAATCAGAGACTGCCGCGCCTGGATGTGTTGATCAATAATGCCGCCGTCATGGCGCCTCCTGAGCGGGGTACCTCCGCGGATGGCTTCGAGCTCCAGTTGGCGACCAACTACCTGGGGCACTTCGCACTGACCGGCCTGCTGGTGCCGTTGTTACGGCAAAGCCAGGACGCTCGCGTGGTGAGCCTTTCGAGCATCGCCGCGGCTCGCGGAACAATGAACTTCAACGACCTGCAGGCTGAGCAGCAGTACCAACCTTTGGCCGCCTACGCGCAGTCCAAGCTGGCCATCCTGCACTGGACTTTTGCCTTGCAGCAGCGCAGCGAGGCCGCAGGTTGGAACATTCGCAGCATCGCTGCGCATCCAGGCGTCGCCGTCACCGAGTTGGTCGCGCGTGGTCCGGGTCTGAACAGCGAGTTCGGCCAGCGATGGGCCAAGGATCGCGACGTATACCATTCAGCTGCCCAGGGGGCGCTGCCCACGCTGTATGCCGCCACCGCGCCTGAGGCGGTTGGCGGTGCCTACTACGGCCCCACCGGCGACGAGGAAAAACGCGGCCCATTGGGCTTCGCCAGGATGCCGCCGGCCGCCACCCATGAGGCGGATGCCGAACGGCTCTGGACCGTCTCCGAGCGACTGACCGGCGTCACCTACCGCTGATCATGCCTTGGGCACGGCAATCCGTTGCGTGCCCACTCTCTTGCCTGTTGTCGCCTTCCAGGAGTCTCCATGAGTGCGCCTTCCTACTTGCATCGACTGAGCCTTGCCGTGAACGCCCGTGACGATGAGCTGCGTCCGGCGCTGTGCGGGTTCTTGTTGTTCCTCTGCCTCTTTACCGGCTACTTCATGCTGCGCCCGATACGTGAATCGATGGGCATCGCGGCGGGCGTGGAGAATCTGCAATGGCTGTTCACTGCCACGTTCCTGGTGATGCTGGCGGCCGTTCCGTTGTTTGCCTGGGTCAGTTCCCGGGTCCCGCGCCTGCGCCTCGTTGATTGGGTGTACGGCTTCTTCGGGATCAACTTGCTGATGTTCGTTGAATTGTTCGAGTTTCAATCGGACAGCGTCTGGCTCGCCCGTACTTTCTACGTATGGATATCGGTTTATAACCTCTTCGTGGTGTCCGTGGCCTGGAGCCTGATGGCGGATGTATTCGACAGTGAACAGGCCAAGCGGCTGTTTGCCTTCATCGCTGCCGGCGCCAGCATCGGCGGTCTGCTGGGGCCGGCCCTGAGCGCGGCGCTTATTGAGGCCATTGGTGCCTCGGGCTTGATGTTTCTGGCCGCGCTGTTGCTGGGTGTCACATTTGTATTGAAGCGGGCGCTGATGGGCTGGCGCGAAAAGGGCGGGGCTGGGCGGCCTGGTGCGGCACCGACGCAAAGCCCCGGGCAGCCACTGCAGGGCAATCCGTTCAGCGGTTTGACGGCGGTGCTCAGGTCACCCTACCTGTTGGGGATCGCCGGGTTCGTCGTGCTACTGGCGACGGTCACCACCTTTCTCTACTTCGAGCAGGCGCGCCTGGTGGCCGAACATTTTCCGAGTCGTGAGGCGCAGGTCCGGGTTTTCGGCACCATTGACTTCATCGTGCAGGCTGGCGCTCTGGTGTCTCAGCTGTTCATCACCGGGCGCATTGCGCCGAAGCTGGGGGTGCGTGCGTTACTGGCGATCGTGCCGCTGCTCATGTGCATCGGGTTCGTGGGTCTTGCGCTGGCCCCCGGCTTCGCACTGCTTGCCGCCCTGATGATCGTGCGGCGAATCGGTGAATACGCGTTCGTCCGGCCGGGCAGGGAAATGCTCTTCGCACCCTTGGATGCCGAGAGCAAGTACAAGGCCAAGAACTTCATCGACACCGTGGTTTATCGCGGCGGTGATGCGCTGAGCGGTTGGGCCAAGAGCCTGCTCGACATGCTGGGGCAGGGCACTGGCCTGGCGGCTCTGATCGGCGCGGGCTGCGCGCTGCTGTGGGCCTATCTGGGATGGCAATTGGGACAGCATGCCGATAACCAGCAGCAGGCACGGGGAGTGGCCGCCAGCGCCAGCGCCGTCGAAACATAACCCGGAGTACACAAAAGGCCACGCGGCGGGAGTGCGCGGGGTGGTTCATCATCGCATGAGTCCTGCCGGTCATCGCGTTCCCGGAATGCGCTGGAGATCAAAGTTTTATTCTGAAAAGTGTGCAGGCTCAGACGAACTTTCAGCGGTGTTGAACTTAATCGATAAAAGTATATTTCGGTCAGCGAATTAATGGAGGCGAATGCTCGGAAAGAATGCCCGGCAACCCATTGGGTAACGGGCCTATATTGATAATTTTTGTCCACTTGTCAACACGATTACAGCCCTTATTATTGCCTGACTGAGTGAATCGGAAGAGGGTTTTATGGGGCAGGTATTTGAAGGTTGCGTCAAAGTGATCGTTCCTTGTGGTTCATTAGGGGCGGGCGTTCGTGAAGAAGAAATTACTTATGGACTGGTGGCCGGTGCGCAAGCAATTGCCACGGACGCCGGTTCTACCGATAGTGGAGCAGCGTATCTCGCACTTGGAAAATCGAAGAATAACCGCGGGGCGGTCAAACGCGACTTGACGATATTAATGAAGGCGCAGGCCTGGTCCGGGGTGCCGATAATTGTCGGCACGGCAGGACAGGCCGGTGGCGATCTCAACCTGGACTGGACGCGCGATATAGTCCTGGAGGTTGCAGGAGAGTTGGGCGTCACACCAAAGATTGCGCTCATATATTGTGAACAGGACAGGGATACCGTTAAGCAGCTGAACGCACAGGGGCGTATCAAACCGCTGCCGCCTCACGGTGAGCTCGATGACGCTACGGTGGACAGCTGTGAACACATTGTGGCGGCGCTGGGTGTAGAACCGTTCATTGCCGCGCTTGAAACAGGCGCCGATATCATTTTGGCGGGTCGTTCGACCGACACGGCGGTCATTGCCTGTTATCCGATCTGGAAGGGCGCGCCCTGGGGGCCGTCCTGGCATGCCGGCAAAACGGGGGAGTGCGGTGTCCAGTGCGCCGTTAACCCGACATTGGGCTCGGGAATATTGCTCAGCGTTGATGCGCAGGGTTTCGACGTTGAGCCATTAAGTAAAGACAATCAGTGCACGCCCCATAGCGTCTCTGCACACATGCTTTATGAAAATAGCGACCCGTTTCGATTGGTGGAACCCGGCGGTATCCTGAACGTCGCACAAGCGCGCTACCAGAAGCTGAACGAGCGAGCCGTTCGTGTCGTAGGGTCTGAATGGGAGACGATGCCCTACACAATGAAGCTGGAGGGCGCCGCGGCCGGTCTCTATCAGACAATCATGTTAGTGGGTATCCAGGACCCCGATGTACTCAATGATATTGATGGGTTTCATGACCGCCTGCTGGAAGCCCTGTACACCCGGACCCGTCAATCCATCCCGCCGCAGGAGTTGGGAGAGTTTCATATCTCGCTGCGAATGTATGGCTGGAACGGCGTCACCGGCGTAAAACCCCCCGTTGGAACTTTGCCTCCGCCGGAAATAGGCATGCTATTTGTCGCCACAGCAGCGACTCAAGAAATGGCAAATACGATTGCCCAAGCATGCAACCCCTACTTTTTTCACTACCCCAGCGTAATGGGCAAGGAATTGCCTTCTTACGGCTTTGCTTTCACCCCAGCTGATATACCTCGTGGTCAGATTTATGAGTTCAAGTTAAATCACGTAGTGCAATTGGAGGACCCATTTGAGTTGGTGCGTATTCAATGGATCGATCTTTCCGAGTCAACATTGGCTGTGAAGGAGTTGAGTTAATGGTTAAGTTGCGTGATGTATGCCGACATGTTCGATCCAAACAAGCCGGACCGTTCTGGATTACCTTCGATATATTTTTTGACGGGCGTGAAAACTTTGAGCGTTACTCACAAAGTGCAGCACTTTCATCGGCGCAATTCGCAAGGCTCTATGGCACCGATCCGGCACGGGTGAAACATATTCCCGTTGCTGACCTGGAAATGGTCAAGATTTCCTACCCTCGCGCTACGCCGCAAGGCGGGATGGTGGAGCGCGACATGCATGCCGGCCAGCAATACGTACGTTTACTCGACGTCATTCTGGACTGAGAACCGCACGCGTCACCTGGCAACAGGTGATGCCGTCGCCGCCATCGGCGCAGACCCAACCCTGGTGCAGAACAGAGGCAACCATGAGCAATACGACTATTGCGCTGCAACTTGCAGAGTACGCGCATAAATTCAGGCATCAGCGACTGCCCGAAGAGATCATCGCGTTGGTGCGACAGCGCTTCATTGACAGTCTGGCGTGCATATTGGGGGCCTACGGAGCGGCGCCTGTGAATGCCGCTGTGTGTTATGCGGTTGCCAATCCCGCGCAGGCGTCCAGCGTGTTCGGAACAACTGTCCAAACAACGCCAGAGATAGCGGCGTTTGCCAATGGCGTGATGGTCCGTTTCCTGGACTACAACGATGGTTATATGGGGCTGGAGCCGGGCCATCCGAGTGACAATATTCCGGCCTGCCTGGCGCTAGCAGAGGCCGAGGGGGCCACCGGGGCAGAACTCATTTCGGCCATTGTGCTGGCCTATGAGATCCAGATGCGACTGCAGGACGCGGCCAGCCTGAACAAGCGCGGCTGGGACCACGTCAATTACATAAATGTGGCGATGGCCGCGGCGGCTTCCAGTCTGATGAAGCTGGATGTGGCGCAGACCGCACAGGCAATCAATATAGCGTTGAGCGCTCATCTGGCCATGCGCCAGGTTCGCAGTGGATCCCTGTCGGACTGGAAGGGCTGCTCGGCCGCAAACGCTGCACGTAATGCGATCTTCGCTGCCCAGCTGTCGCGTCACGGCATGACCGGCCCGTCGCCGGTGTTCGAGGGGGACATGGGATTCTTTAAATTGGTCTCAGGCCCGTTCGACCTGGATACGGATCGTTTTGGTACGCCCGAGAATGGTGATTACGCTATACGGCGCTCCCTGACCAAGACCTTTCCCACCAACGGTGAGCTGCATACCGCGGTGTGGGCAGCCCTGGACATACGTGCCCGGATTGACGATCTCGATGATATCGCTTGCATCGTTATCCAAACGTCCGAGTTCAACCGTCGAGTGTTGGCTGACACCCCTGAAAAATGGTTGCCCAAAACGCGGGAGACGGCGGATCACAGCTTGCCCTACAACGTGGCCCGGGCGCTGCTCGACGGTGACATCACCATAGACTCTTATTCGCCGGAAAAAATGGCTGATCCCATGGTGGTTGCCCTGATGGGCAAGATCAGCGTGGTGGAGGATGGCGCGCTCACCGCATTGTTTCCGCGTCATCTTGCCAACCGCGTCAGCGCCACGCTGGTGTCAGGCGAAATCGTCGTAAGCGAGATGATCAGCGGGCCGGGGTCCGTCGAAACACCGATGACCGATAGCGATTTTGAACGAAAATTCAGGAGGATGGCCTCACCTCATCTTGAAGAGTCGGCGCAGGCCAAGGTGCTTGGGTATGTGGCTGAACTTCAACACCAATCCGAATTCACATCGCTGTTTGCGGCCATGGTTGCTTCTGTCTAGTCACTGGCGAGGTGGGTCGCTCTTGGCAGAGTCCCCGTGTACCGAGCGCGGGGGCGAGCGTCATGATGCTGGTTGTATTGCTCGCTGGCGTGGGCTATCCAGCCGATCAATCTTCCGACACCCGCCAGTGCGATTTCCTGCCGATGCAACCCAAGCTTTCTACCGATGAAACTCACCAGGAGAATGAATTCCGGGGGGTATGCGACGAGTTCCGAGGCGACCGAAAAAGCTTTCTGCAGCTTGGCAAATTCGGGGTCGCCCTCGAAGGCAGCGGTCAACGCTTTCATCAGATTGGTAGCACGTGGGTCACTGACTGAGTGGACATTAGGTCCGAACCCGATGATGTGCCCCTCCTGACTGTACCGTTGCAATATCGGTTGGGTGGGATCGGTAGCTGTACAGATTTCCTCGATCATCCTGCTGGCGGCTTCGTTTCTGCCATAGGCGATCTTATGACCCCTGGCGGCCGCGAGTCCCGCGATCGCTGCGTAGTAGGGGGTGGCGCCGGTCGTGGCGGCAACGCGAACGCTGTGAGTGGCGTGGTCCAGTTCATGATCGACGCTGAGGATCAGAAGACGCCTGATCAGATCGGCGTGGGCTGGCGGGGCTGCGCAGGCCTGGGTAATGAATTCGTGCAAGGGTTGTGTGCTTGGTTGGGTCGCGCCCACGACCAACGCGGCAAACCATCTCACGACATCGGCGCCGGTGCGTGCATAGCTGTCGATGGAAAGATCGAAGGCTTTGGGGTTCTCCCTTTGAACCAGCGGGAAAAGTGCAATTGCCTTCTCCGGCGCTGACATGTGCTCATAGATCTTCAGCAGTTTGACGCTATCCTTCGGCGCGCGCGGCAGCGACGGTCCGAAGGCCGATGGCACCTGCCACATCAATCCGGCGACCTCCTCGACCGTGGCGTGGTCGGCGAGCTCGACGACGTCGTGCCCCCTGTAGAAGAGGCCGTCATCGGTGATCAATGTAATGGCGCTGTCCGATGACGACGAGCGCTTTGCAGCGTGCCCCGCGGGGCTTTTCACCAAGCGCTGGATGTCTTCGGCCCAATAGCGACGCTTGGGCGTGTTGGCGATCTTGACGGACCGAATGTTCTTCCGGCTGACGTAGGCATAAAGGGTTGGAAGGCTGACCCCCAGCATTCCAGCCGCTTCTTCTGCCGAAAGGTAAAGGTCTTCTTGATCAGGCATGACGGATCCGAACAGGTTGATGGGGGTTTGTACATATTCACTAAATATACCTGCCTTGCGTCAATGTCTACCAGGATATCCATTCCGTCGTGTTTTCAAAGGGAGTCAGCAATGGACGGTCTACACAGAGGGACCGACGGATGTGGGCATTGAAAGCCGACCAGCGTCCCTGAGATATCTTTTCACGAGCACGTTTGCCCCAGTATTTGCGGGATGTTGACGAAAAAAATCAAGATTTACAGGGTTTTCTCCCCTATGTAGATTCCTCGGGAGTGGCCGGTCGTTCACATTGATTTGCTACGACATTGATAAAAAAAACAAGAAAAGGTGATAGGCATGGCTTGGTTAGGTTTCGCAATGGTCATCACGTTTATGGCGTTGATCATCAGCAAGCGACTTTCTGCTGTGACAGCGCTCATCCTCATCCCGATTGCTTTCGGGCTGGCCAGCGGCGCAGGACCGGAGTTGGGCGGCATGGTGATGGAAGGCGTCCAGCAAGTGGCGCCAACGGCATTGATGTTGATGTTTGCAATCCTGTATTTCGCAATCATGTTCGACGCGGGGCTGTTCGAGCCCGCGGTTCGCCGGATTCTGCGTTATGTGGGAAATGATCCCCTTCGTGTGGTGCTCGGCACCGCTTTGCTGTCGTCGGTCATCTCCTTCGATGGGGATGGGGCAACGACGGTGCTGATCGTGACAACGGCGTTTTTGCCGCTCTACCTTCGCCTTGGGATTAACCCGCTCATCCTTGCACTGATGCTTCTGTTGACCAATACGGTCGTTAACATCATCCCTTGGGGTGGGCCGGTAGCGCGGGCTGCCAGCGCGCTGCATCTGGATGTCAGCGAGATATTCCTGGGCCTTGTACCCGCCATGTTTGCAGGTCTGGCCTACGCGTTTATCGTGGCAGTGTGGATAGGCCGCAAAGAGCGACGCCGTTTGGGGTGGACGCCCATGGCAAAGGACACTGTGTCTGAAGAGCTGCCTCTACCCCTTATCGAATCGGCCACGCAAAACCCCAGGCTGTTCTGGGTCAACCTGGCACTCACGGCCGCGCTGATGTACGCCATGGGTACAGGACTGGCACCGTTACCCCTGGTGATGATGGTGGGGTTTTCCCTGGCGTTGCTGATCAACTATCCACGTTTGGCGGAGCAGAAAGCGAGAATCGCCGCTCATTCCGACAGTGTGTTGACGGTCATTGCCCTGATATTCGCTTCAGGGGTCTTCACTGGCATTCTATCCGGCACGGGAATGGTCGATGGGATGTCGGCGCGGATCGTGCAGATGATTCCTGATGGCGGCGGGCAGTACTTCAGCATCATTACCGCCCTTGTCGCGCTGCCGCTTAATTTCCTGCTTTCCAATGACGCGTTCTTCTTTGGGATCTTGCCGGTGCTTGGCGCGGCGGGCGCGGAATATGGCATAGACCCGATGCACATCGCCCGCGCCTCGGTGCTTGGGCAACCGGTTCACGCATTAAGTCCACTCGTTGCCGCTGTTTATCTCATCAGCGGGATTATCCAGCGGGACATGGGCGAGATGCAAAGATATTGCTTGTTGTGGGCAATCGGCAGCAGCCTCACGCTCATAGCAACCGCCATCGTTACAAGAGCAATTATTTAAAGATCCACCTGTATCCCTGCACTGCTTGTTTAAAGCAGTGCCAGCTCACGCCTGCTCATTGAAAAAATAAAAATAATAATTGAGGTGATCATGAAATCGACTAAAGCCGTCGCAATGACATATCTCGCTACGCTGTTTGCATCGGGCAGTTGTTTTTCTGCGAGTATCAGCTATCCGGATAGATTTCAGCATGAAGGCAAGTTGAATGCTTATCTTCGATCCATGTACATCAATACGCGAATATCCAACGACCTGATTGAGGACAGCTTCGGCGGGTTTTCGACCGGCTCCGAATTAGGTGGGGTAGGGGTCGGCGCGATCCTGGATTACAACTCTAACTACTGGGGCGGCGTCGTAGGCTTTGATGCATCCTTGTACGGTGTGGCAATGATCGATTCCGAGCAGGACAGCCGCGACCTGTTTGATAATGACGATGGTTCTAACGGTGGCTTTGCAAAAGTCGGGCAAAGTTACTTGAAGTTGCGCCACGTCGGCGAGGGATGGAACGCAGACTCACAAATAGGCCGAGGTCGATTTGACGCGGGCACCCTGGTCAGCAATGACACGCGACTCGTGCCGGGTTCCTATCAGGGCGCGCGTGCCCATTTCAACTTGACTGACATGGGCATCGGGCCGCTGCCCGGAACGATGGCTTTCGAAGCGGCTTATATCGATCGAAGTTCTCCGCGGGACAGGCAGGCGTTCGGAAAGCTGCTAAGCCAGTCGGGTGAGGAAATAAGCAACGTCTACACCTATGGGGTCAACTACGATCTGAAGGCCGTTGAGTTGAGCTATGCCCGTGGTGTGTCAAAGGACTTCAATGAAAATACCCGTTATGGCTTGACCCTGCAGGCACCTATCGGTGAAACGGCAGGGATCATTTTAGACACTCAGTATTATCAGTTCCAAAAAGCGGGACGACTGTGGGAGCAAGATTGGTCCGCCGGTGACGCGGCCTATGATAAAGAGGCCACGTGGTTAAACGTCAACCTTGGCTTATTGCTCGATAAGTTGCGCCTGGGTGTTTCCTTCTCCGAGACACACGCCGAGCTGAGCAATGGCAACCTGGGCTATGCCTATTTCGACCACGCGGACAACGTGGACGGGAGAATGGATGCGTGGACCCGTTCCGGCAACGATTTCAACAATCATGGTGAAAGAACCTGGCAGGTAGGGGCGGAGTACGACCTGGGCGGTATTTCGCTGCTGGGGGCGTCATTGGACGGGTTTAAAGTCATGGCGCTCTATAAGCAGGGAAACTTTGACGCCGTGAACCCGTTCAGTGGTCAGAAGACGGATGTTTGGGAAAGGCAAAACGAATACCGCGTTTATTATCGATTCGATGACAAAGAGTACGCCGGCCTTTCCGTTGGTTTGATTTATCTCGATTACAGAATCGACCAGGATTTTGTTGCGCTTGTTTCCGCCCAACCCAATAACGTTGTCAATGGCTCAGAAGCCCGGGTGTACCTGGATTATGCGTTTTGAGTGGAGTGTGCTCATGGAATACGGGTTATTTAAACTATGTCGGGAGGTGCGCGATGCCTAAAACTCGTCATCGGGTTGTCGTCACACAACGTTTTTTTGATTCGGCGACCCTTGATTTTCTCAAGCATTGCGGTTGTGAAGTCATCATCGCAGAACTTGCGCCGGGAGTTGCCGACGGAAGTTTGAGTGAGCGGCAATTGATCGACCTCCTGATTGACGCTGACGGGTGGATTTTAGGGCACGCGAATGTGACGGCCAGCCTGCTCGGTTCGCTCCCTCGGCTCAAGGTGATCTCCCGCCGTGGCGTGGGGTATGAGCGCATTGATACGGTGGCGGTGGAAGCGGCCGGAAAGGTCGCAACGATCGCCGTCGGTGGAAATGATGCAAGTGTCGCTGACCATACGATTGCGCTGATGCTCGCGGTGTGTCGCAAGCTAAAACAATGTCAGGCGGGGCTGTCTGCCAACGACTGGAGCATTCCCTTGGGCGGTGACCTGTATCGCAAAACGGTCGGAATCGTCGGATTGGGCAGAATCGGCAAAGGCGTCTTGCTGCGCCTCGCCGGGTTCGAAGTCAAACCCCTGATTTATGCCCCTCGCCCAGACAGTTCACAAAAAGCCAACGGGGGGCAGAGCTGCTTCGTAGATATGGAGACCCTGTTTCAGGAAAGTGACTTCATTACGCTTCATGCCCCCCTTAACCCGCAGACCCGGGGAATGATTGACAGCCGCGCTTTAAAGTCGATGAAAGCTGGCGCCGTGCTGATCAATACCGCCCGAGGTGGCCTGGTGCGCGACGCGGATCTGTTGAAAGCCCTGCAACAGGAAGACATCGCCGGGGCAGGACTCGATGTGTTCGAAAGCGAGTCCGACCCTTCACTGTCGGCAGTGACAGAGCAGCTCATCAAACTTCCCAACGTGGTCGTGACCCCCCATGCCGGCGCCTCTACGGTGGAAGGCTTGAATCGCACCAATTTAATTGCAGCCCAGTGTGTGGTGGCGGTCCTGGAAGGGCGGAGCCCGCCTGGGCACTGTGTCATCGCAGACGGCCGTCGACATACCGTTGCAAAGGAAAATACATGAACGTCAAGATCAAGGTGCTTACGCCAACGGGTGCAATCGGCACCGGATTCCCGAGAGATGCGTTTGAGAAGGCGCTTCTGGAATGTCCCGATGTGATTGCAATGGATGCGGGGTCCACCGACTCGGGTCCGCACTATCTCGGTACTGGCACGACGAAGTCTTCTGCTTCGATATTGCGCGCAGAGCTTCGGGTCTTCATGCAGGCCCGGGAAAAGCTGGGGATCCCGCTCATCATTGGCAGCTGCGGAACCTGTGGTTCCGACGCGGGTGTCGATTTGATGCGCGGGCTCTGTGAGGAGGTCGCGGCAGAGCTGGGGCAGACCGTACGTATCGCGGGCATCTACAGCGAGCAGCCAGCAAGTTCTGTGAAAACAGCACTTTTGGAGAAGCGGATCAAACCGCTGCAGCTTGATTTTATTGATGATGCCTTGGTGGATCGCTGTTCTCGAATAGTCGCGCTCATGGGCGTGGAACCCTTCATTCATGCGCTCCAGGAAGGCGCGGACATCATCCTGGCCGGTCGCTCCACGGACACCGCCGTCATGGCGTCGCTCCCGATCATGCGAGGGGGACATCCAGGGGTCGCCTGGCACGCCGGGAAGATTCTAGAATGTGGCGCATCCTGTACCACCACACCCGCCCAGGCCGTGGTCATGGCAACCATTGACGAAACGGGATTCACCATCGAGGCGATTGGTGAGGGTGCCCGGCTTACGCCACGATCGGTGATGGCTCACATGCTCTATGAGAACAGCAATCCCTACGTGCTCGTCGAGCCGGGTGGTGTGCTGGATGTCGAGGGGGCTGTGTACACCGCGATCGACGAGCGAACGGTGCGGGTAGAAGGCTCGATCTGGAAACCCAGTGAAGACTACACCGTCAAGCTGGAAGGTGCGGCGCCTTGCGGGTTTCAATCGGTTGTCATGAGTATTGTCCGGGACACCGAGTACCTTGAGCGCTTCGATGAATGGCTCGCCTGTCTCGATTCGGTGATGCGCCAGCGAATAGAAAAACATCTGAATATCGGATCGGGCGACTACGACCTGCAGTTTCGCGCGATTGGCAAGAACGCGGCGTTGGGGGATTTTGAATCGCGATCCGCCACCCCAGTGGAAATAGGCGTCATGGCCCTGGCGACTTCCGCAACTGCCGAACGCACGAAAGACATCGTCGCTTTGCTCAATCCTTACCTGTTGCACTTCCCGTTGCCAGGTGACAAAGACCTGCCCACCCATGCGTTTCCATTCTCTCCAGCCTCGATGGACCGGGGAGTGGTTTATGAGTTCGTGCTCAGCCATGTGATGGTCGTGGCGAATCCGTTGGCACCTTTTCGATTTGACATGAAAACCATTGAGGCGGCGTGAGATGAATACCATGGAAGCACTCGGCTACGAAATCCGCTCCAAGAACGCCGGCCCCTTTTCTTTGACCATTGATGTGTTTTGTCAGGACTCGGATGTTTTTGCCCAGCTGGCGGGCGAACCGAAACTGCAAGCGCCGGCCATTGCTCAGCTCTTTCGCCGGACCGTCGAGTCGATCAGCGTGTTTCGGATCGATGCATTGAATGTGATCAAGATCAGCCTGCCGCGTCCCGTGGTGCAGGGGGCTCTGCAGGATCGTGATATGCACGGCGCGCAATGGGCCTTCATGGTGAGGGACGCGATCCTGGAATCCGAACAATGACCAGCGCCAGCCATTCATCAAGGCAGGCTCTTAATGGCGCCGTTGTTCAACGTGGCGGCAGACAACCGATAATCAGAGGTGGCGATGTCCAGGCTCGGTGAGAAGTGCGACAACCCGAAAGTGGGCGGTGAGGGGACAGACGTGGTGCTCGTCGATCCTAACGAGGTTCATCCAGACCTGGTCAGCGTCGCGGCGACGTTACGCGAGCTGGGTCTGCTTCCTGTCGTCGAAGGAGAGATTCAGAAGGTTCGCGCGCAGTTGCAACGAATCAGCGCATGGGCGTCGCGACCCAGTGTGCCTTTGTCCTGCGAGCGCATGTTGGAGTTTTCGGTCAATTGTCGGGTTGTTCCGTGCAAGCTGTATTGGCCGGAAGACGATGAGACGCCCTTGCTGCTGTTCTATTGTCACGGCGGCGGGTTTCGACACGGAGCACTCGCCGATTGGGACGCTCCTCTGCGCCAGTTGGTGCGTGACAGCGGCTTGGCGGTGTTGTCCATCGGCTATGCCCTCTCGCCGGAATACCGTTTTCCAGTGGCGTTTAACGAGGTGGTGTCGATAGTCAGCAGGGTCATCAACCTGGGGACAATCACTCATTGTCCTGTGCGGGGGTATGCCCTGGGTGGGGACTCGGCGGGCGCCAATCTGGCCCTGGGCGCCGCCCTTGCGCTGCGCGACGCTGGAATGGATGCGGTGCGACAGCTGATGCTGTACTACGGCTCCTATTCCCGAGGCGTTTCTTCCGATTCGTGGCAGAGACTCGGTGGGTATGGCGGGCAAAACTTGTCTGCCAAAACGATGAGCGCTTATTGGGCGAGCTACCTGGCCGAGGATGAAGATGACTGGCGGGTGCAGCCGATCACCGCTGATCTGGCTGGGCTCCCGCCTGTGCGCTTGATCGTCGGAAAACTTGATCCGTTGTACGACGAAAACTGTGAGCTGGCGGATAAGTTGCACGCTGCCGGTGTGGCGACGCACCTGGAAGTCCTTGCGAACATGACCCACGGGTTCCTGCGATTCAATGAAGTTGCACCTGTCGTACGGGATGTGATTTTCACCCAAGCCACTGCGTTGCGTCAGGCACTGGCGTAGTGCGCCGTCCGGCCAGTCATCCTGATCCTGAACACTGACTCTCGTGGCCTCCAGACCATTGTGCTGGGGCCTTCTTCATCATGAGGCGAACGCTAAATGCTGATTCTTCGAACCCTTGCTTCTTCACTTGTGACGCGGATCTGTCTTGGGAGCATCATGACCCTTGCGTTCAGCGCAATGGCTGCCGGTGAACTTCCGGTCGGGCGTGCCGCAGGTGATATGGAGCTTTCTGCGTTTTATCGCTGGCAGGACCCAATGCCCACTGTTCCCGGTGTTTTGCTGAGGAGCGAAACGCTCAAACCGCAGGAGCGGGTGCCAGCCGCAGCGCAAACCATACGCATGCTCTACAGTTCCACGGACCAGCGTTGGCACTCAGGCCAGGTGCCTGTCAGCGGCACGCTGTTCATGCCGAGCGGTCCTGCTCCGTCTGAAGGTTGGCCGCTCTTGGCCTGGGCCCACGGTACGCTGGGGATCGCCGACATATGCGCGCCCTCGTGGACCGGGTTCAGAGCGCGTGACGCTGCGTACATCAATCGTTGGCTGGAGCGCGGATTCGCCGTCGTGGCCACTGATTATCAAGGCCTGGGGGGGCCAGGGCCTCACCCTTATACGGTCTGGCAGGCCGAAGGCAGCTCTGTCCTGGATGCGGTCCGTGCTGCCCGCGCACTCAAGCCCGGTGTGATTGCCAACCGCACGATCCTGGCGGGGCAGTCCCAGGGGGGCGGCGCCGCTCTGGGCGCGTCGATACTCGCCGCCAGCTATGCACCTGAACTCAATATTCTCGGTGCGGTTATCACAGCGCCCAATAGCACATTCCCCGACGGGCCCATCGCGCTTGAGGCGCGCCATTCCAATACGATCTTCCTGTCGTTGGCCACTGGCGGGTTACGCGACAACGCGCCCCGAATAGACGACCTACTGACGCCTGAAGGGCTGCAGCTTCTCGACGTTGCCCGGCAAAGCTGTACGCGGGAAATTGCCCTCAAGTCGCGGGAGCTGAAAATCGGTTCGTTTTCGCAGTTGCTGACCATCAGTGCGCAAGCGTTGAGCGCACTGCGCACGCCCACGACCGATATGCCCCAGGCAACGATCGCTTTTCCATTGCTGATTGCCACCGGCCAGGCCGATGAGACCATCACCCCGGTACGACAGTACGCGGTGGCGGCGGCGCTGTGCGCGGCTGGAAACCAGGTCACCTGGCAAACCTATGAAGGATTGGGGCATGACGGGGTGATGCATGGCTCGTTGAATGAAGCGTTTGCTTTTGCACGCGCCCAACTCGAGGGGCAGGGCTATGATTCGAACTGCGCCACGATTCAGCGGCCTGGGGCGCCGGGTGAAAGGAATCCGAGCGCTCCATTCAACGATGATTGAACACGGGTGAATTCGTTGCTCATTTAACCGCCGTGCTTATCGACTGTCAGCCGATGCCGGTCGATAAGCGTCGCGCAGGCGTCAGAATTCACGCCCCCATAGGCGGTCCAGTGAGTGACGACCTGCCCCCTTGAAGGCGATGTAAGTGAACAGAAAGCCCATCAACACCGGGTATTCGATGCCACGGTCTATCCAGGGCCAGTTCGGGCCAAGGATGTAAGCGATCGCCGCCATCTGTATGGCCATCGCCACCGCCAACGGCCGGGTGGCCAATCCTAGCGCCAGCAGCAACCCACCCAAACCTTCAAGCCAGGCGACGAACAGGCCCAATAGCGCGGGGAATGGCAGGTGCAGGACGTTTGCGATCAAGTGAATCGAACCCGCCATGGGATCCGCCATCGAGCCGTGTGAAGTTCCCAACAGCTTGGGCAAGCCATGGGTCACCATGATGATCCCCAGGCATAACCGGAGCATTGCATAGGCGAGAGGCTCGCCCCATTGATAAAAAATACCCAGGGCCGGGACGACCAGCTTCGAGGGCTGTTCAGCATTGGGAGCGTGAGATGTCGGTTTCATCTGAATGATGTCCTGGAGTCGTTTATCAAAAGGTTGACGAGGACAGTGTGGTGTCTTCCTGCCGATGGATAAATCGACGGGGCTGCCATGACCATTCACCTCCCATAAACAATCGGCCCACGCTGGACCTTGCACCGTCGTGAAAGTGATACTGATTGCTTCGATGGGGTGGATTAGTCAGGCATCGCGGGTAAGACTGTTCATCTCTCACCAATAAAAGGGCGTCACACGATGGATAAATTCGATGCCTTGCAACTGTTCATTCGCATCATCGAGCAAGGCAGTTTTACTCGTGCCGCCAACGGTCTGAATATCCCGCGGGCCACAGCTACGCTGGCCATCAAGGAGCTGGAGCGGCAGCTCGGTGCGCGTCTGCTCGAGCGTACAACCCGGCGGGTGCGGCCGACACTCGACGGTCAGGCCTTCTATGAGCGATGCAAGGCTGTGCTCGCAGATCTGGAGGACGCCGAGTCTTCACTCAGCACGGTCGTGGCGAATCCGCGCGGCACTTTGCGTCTGGATTTGCACGGGACCCATGCGACTCGGATCATCCTGCCGAACATCCAGGATTTTCATCGGCGCTATCCCCAAATCAACCTGGTCATCAGCTGCGGCGACCGGCTGGTGGATCTGGTGAGCGAAGGCGTCGATTGCGTGGTCCGTGCCGGTAATCCGCGTGATTCTTCGCTGGTGGCCAAGCGGCTGGCGTTGATGCCTGAAGTGGTCTGTGCCAGCCCCGGCTATCTGGCCGAACACGGCACGCCTATGTTTCCACAGCAGCTTGCTGAACATCAGGCCGTGGGCTTTTTTGCCAGCAATCACGACATACGTTACCCGTTCACCTTTGTCATTGACGGCCAAGTGGTCGAGCTGGAGCCGGGGGGCTGGATTTCAGTGAATGACGCCGAGTCTTACTGCTGCTGTGCGTTGAACGGCTGTGGACTGATCCAGGTGCCGCGCTTTCGCGTGGAGCAATACCTGGCGTCAGGGGAGTTGGTCGAGGTCCTCGGTGGCTGGCCCAGTCCCGGACTCCCGATTTCGGTGTTGTATCCCTATCACCGCCAGCTCTCTCCACGACTCAAGGTGTTTGTCGAGTGGGTGAGCGCCCTGTATGCCGAACGCTTTGGCCCGCTGACCTGAAGGCCTTCGCTTCATGTACTGCTCGATGGACGCAACGGCAGTTCGCGCAAGCGTTGACCCGTCAGGGCGAAGACCGCGTTGGCCACGGCCGCAGCGATGGGGGGCGTCGCGGGTTCGCCCACACCGCCAGGGCTCTCGGTGCTGGGCAGTACATGCGCCTCGATCTGCGGCATTTCGTTGATGCGCAGCACCCGGTAATCGTGAAAGTTGGACTGTTGGATACGACCCTCCTTGATGCTCATCTGCCCGAACAGCGCTGCGCTGAGGCCGAAGACAATAGCGCTTTCCATCTGTGCCTTGATGTTGTCAGGGTTGACCGGGATGCCGCAGTCGATCGCGCACACCACGCGATGAACGCGGATATTCCCACCTTTGATGGAAACCTCCACCGCTTGAGCACAGTAGCTGCCAAATGATTGATGCACGGCGAGGCCGTGGCCGCGTCCCGGTGCTGGCGTGCGCCCCCAACCGAAGCGTTCGGCGGCAAGGTTCAACACGCCCAGGTGCCGTGGGTCCGATTCAAGCAGCAGGCGGCGATACGCCAGTGGGTCCTGTCCGGCGGCGTGTGCCAGTTCATCCACCGCGCTCTCCATGACGAACGCGTTGTGGCTGTGCCCAACGGAGCGCCAATACCACACCGGAATGTTCGACCGAGGGGCGTGCGCTTCGACCCGATAGGCCGGGCTGCGCATGATGTAGGGCGAGTCGCTCATGCCTTCGACAGACGTCGGGTGAATGCCCGACGCATCCGGAAATATCGATTGCCCCGCCGTGGTTTGCGACCAGGCCACCGGTCGCCCGTCCGCCCCCAAGGCAACGCGCAGGTGTTGGGCGAAGGCTGCCCGGTAGTAACCACCCTGCATATCATCCTCGCGGCTCCAGAGGGTTTTCACCGGCACATTCACAGCCTTGGCGACTTCCACCGCTTCGGCGATGAAATCCTGCAGGGCACGCCTGCCAAAACCGCCGCCCAGGAAGGTGGTGTGAATACGGATTTGCTCAGGGGCAAGACCGGTGATCTTTGCCGCGGTTCGTTGATTGAACGTTTGCATCTGGCTGCCGACCCAGATGTCGCAGCCATCGTCGCTGAGCTTCACGGTGCAGTTGAGTGGCTCCATTGTGGCGTGCGCGAGGTAGGGCACGCTGTACGCCATCTCGACTACCTTGCGGGCAGACTTCAGGGCTTGCTCCACCTCGCCGCGTTGCGTGACGACTTCACCCGGTGTGTGGGTCAGGGCGGTTAAATCCTGGCGTTGCTGGTCGCTGTCGAGGATGACGGTGCCGCTTGCAGCCTCCCATTGCACTTGCAGCGCATCGCGCCCGCGCTTGGCCGCCCAGTAGTGATCAGCGACGACCGCAATGCCGCTGGGGACCTGAACCACATGGCGTACGCCGGGCAGGGCCTTGGCCTGGGTCGCATCGAAGGCGCGGACGCTGCCGCCGAGCATCGGCGCCCGTGCAACCACGGCGCAGAGCAATCCTTCGAACTGGATGTCGATGCCATACTTCGCGCGACCGCTGATCTTTTCTGGCGAGTCCAGCCGTAGGGCGCCCTTGCCGATGAGCGTCCAGGCTGCCGGATCTTTCAGGGGCAGCGTCGCCGGATCCGGCGACGGCAGCGTGGCGGCCTGTTCGGCCAGTTCGCCATAGCGCAGACGGGTGTTGCCGGCGATGACCTCTCCATGTTCTGTGCGCAATGCGCTGGGGGCCTGGCCAAGACGAATGGCCGCTGCCTGGATCAACAGCGCCCGCGCCATTGCGCCCGCCCGGCGATAACGCTCGAACTCATCACGAATGCTGGAAGAGCCGACCGTGCCCTGAAACCCACGCCGCAGACTGGCATAGACGGCGGCGGCCGGCGCATGCTCGACCTTGAGTGTGCTCCAGTCCGCGTCCAGTTCTTCGGCGATGAGCAGGGTCAGGGTGGTCCAGACCCCCTGACCCATCTCGGAATGGGCCAGGAAAATGGTGATGCTGTCATCCGCGGCTATGCGCAGAAATGCATTGGGCGCGAATTCGGCGGACTCCAGGTCTTGCGCCATCAGGCGTCTGCCAGCGGGCACCGTGAAACCGACAATCAGGCCAGTGCCGAGCACGGTGCCGGACTTAAGAAAACTGCGACGAGAAGAGACAATCATGGCATTCATTGCAGAGCACTCCCTGGCTGAAAGGTGGCTGAGAGGATGGGGTCAGGCTTTGCTCAGTTCGGCGGCCCGGTGGATTGCCAAACGAATGCGCTGGTACGTACCGCAACGACATAGATTGCCGGCCATGGCCTGATCGATGTCGGCGTCGGTGGGGGCAGGGTTGCTGGTCAGCAATGCAGCGGCGGCCATGATCTGACCGGACTGGCAATAGCCGCACTGGACCACATCCAGTTCGGTCCAGGCACGCTGAACCGGATGGCTGATATCGGCTGACAGCCCTTCGATAGTGGTGATTTTTTTACCGGCCAGGGCACCGACCGGCGTGATGCAACTGCGCTGGGGCGAGCCGTCGATATGCACGGTGCAGGCGCCACATAGGCCCATACCGCAACCGAACTTGGTGCCGGTCATGTTCATGAGGTCTCGAATGACCCATAACAGCGGCATATCGGCGGGCGCATCCACCTCCAGTTCGCGTTCATTGACCTGTAGCTTCATCGTTGACTCCCAGTCTGCGAAGAGAAGATCCGTGGCGACATTGAAGACACCGATGGCGACGGATACCGGCGCGCTCAAACCGGATCGATGATCGGCAATCACTCACCGGCTTTGTCGCCAATGGGGATCGAGAGGGAGCTTACAAGGCAGCTGCTCCGGCTATAAAGCCAGCAGATTTGAATGGTCTGTGCAGGGCGCAATAACAATATCGGCCGATTCTGGAGGGGGCGGTGAGGCGCTCGACTATCGGCGCGGTAGCCTCGGCCCGAGGCTACCGGCTTGGTATCTATTGAGCTTTTGCATAGCGTCGGTCGGACTTGCCGGCCTTGAGAATTGCCCCTGGCACCGGGTGACCGACCAGCGTTGGCAGGGTGGCCGCCGCCGCCAGCAGTTTGTCCAGGTCGACACCGGTGTCCAGGCCCATGCGTTGGAACATGTGCACCAGATCCTCGCTGCAAATATTACCGCTGGCGCCAGGCGCATAGGGGCAGCCGCCCAGCCCTCCGAGCGAGGCATCGAAACGATCAATACCGGCGTCCAGTGCCGCCAGGGCATTGGCCAGTCCCATGCCTCGGGTGTTGTGAAAGTGTAGGGTAAACGGGGTCTGCGGCCAGCGCGCCAGGGCTTCACGGCAGATGCGCGCGACCTGCGCCGGATCGGCCATGCCAGTGGTGTCACACAAGGTCACGCCCTGCACGCCAATGTCCAGCAAGCGTTGGATCAGCCCGTGGACCCGCGCTTCGGCGACCTGGCCCTCGAACGGGCAGCCGAAGGCGGTCGACAACGAGGCATTGATGAACACGCCGCTACCCTGGCTGACGGCAATGATCTGGCGGAACTGCTCGAGCGATTGTTCGGCAGTCATGCGTAGGTTGGCCACGCCGTGGCTGTCGCTGGCCGACATCACCAGGTTGATCTCGTCAACCTCGCAGGCCAATGCCCGCTCACAGCCCTTCACATTGGGCACCAGCACGCTGTATTCCACCCCTGGCACGCGACGGATGCCGCGCATCACCGCTTCGGCATCGCGCAGGCTGGGAATCGCCTTGGGCGAGGTGAAGGAGGTGACTTCGATCTTCGCCAGGCCGGTTTGTGCCAGGCGATCGATCAGGGCGATCTTGTCTTCGCTGGGGATGAACTGGGCTTCGCTCTGGAAGCCGTCGCGGGTGACGACTTCCTGGATGTACAGGCGTTTGCTCATGGGGCGGTTCTCCGGGTAACGGTGAGGAGCGCAAGCTGTTTTGCAGGCGCGTCCTTGTTCAGATGATGCCGCGCTCGCGCAGGCCGCGGACCTGTTCGCCGCTCAGGCCCAGACCGGCCAGCAGGTCGTCGGTGTGCTCGCCCAATTGCGGGCCGCCAGCGCCGAGACGCCCTGGGGTGCGGCTGAGTTTGGGCAGTACACCCGGCACTTTCAGCGCGCCGGCGCTGGTCTGCACGGTCTCGATCATCTGGCGCGCGAGGTAGTGTGGGTCCTTGACGATATCGGCGGCGGTGTAGGGAAAGCCGGCCGGCACCAACGCCTGATTCAGTGCTTCCAGGACCTGGTCCCGGTCGCGTTGCCGGGTCCACTCGGCGATGGCCGCATCGATGCGCTCGGCGTGTTCGCCGCGTCCATCGTTATGCGCCAGGCGCGGGTCCTCGGCCAGATCCGGGCGGCCGATCAGGTGCATCAATCGTTTGTAGATACTGTCGCCATTGCCGGCAATCAGTACAAAATGCCCGTCGTTGCAGGGGTAGGAGTTGGACGGCGTGATACCCGGCAGGGCGCTGCCGGCGGGCTCGCGAATGTATCCGCAGGCGTCGTACTCCGGCACCAGGCTTTCCATCATCGCAAACACCGATTCGTACAGCGCCACGTCAATGAACTGGCCCATGCCGCTGTTCTGGCGCTCCTGCAAAGCGAGAAGCACGCCGATGACCCCATACAGGGAAGACAACGAATCGCCCAGGCTGATGCCGACCCGTACCGGTGCCTGACCCGGATAACCGGTGAGGTGACGCAGGCCGCCCATGGCCTCGCCGATGACACCGAAGCCGGGGCGGTCGCGATAGGGACCGGTCTGCCCGTAGCCGGAGATGCGCAGCATGATCAGGCGCGGGTTGATCTTCGACAGCGTGTCCCAGCCCAGTCCCCAACTTTCCAGGGTGCCGGGGCGAAAGTTCTCGACCAGTACATCGGCTTCGGCCACCAGCCGGCGAACAATCTCCTGACCTTCCGCTGCTTTCAGGTTGAGGGTCAACGACTGCTTGTTGCGTGACTGCACATGCCACCAGAGCGAGGTGCCGTCCTTGAGCTTGCGCCACTTGCGCAGCGGGTCACCAACACCCGGCGGCTCGATCTTGATCACCTGGGCACCAAACTCACCGAGCATCTTGCTGGCGAACGGGCCGGCGATCAGTTGGCCCATCTCCAGGACCTTCAGGCCTTGCAGCGCCATGCTGCTTGCGTGTTGTTCTGTCATGTCTGCACCTTTGGGTCGTGCGCTGTTCTTTGTCAGGCAGGATGGCTCAGGCCCATGGACTGAACAATTGATCAATGACCAAGCCAGGCTTCGTATCCTGCGAAGTACCACCTGTGAGAACCTTGAAACTGTTCTTCATCGTGCTGCACGTCGTGATACACGACTGACAGGAGGCCGCGCCTATGCGTCGTATCGATTTCGTCACCCTCAAGCTGTTTGTCGCCATCGCCGATGAGCGCAGCCTGACCAAGGCCGCCGAGCGCGAGCACCTGGCCCTGGCGGCGGTGAGCAAACGGGTCAGCGACCTGGAAAACCAGCTGGGAATCGCCTTGCTCTACCGCCAGCCCAAGGGCGTCGAACTGACGCCGGCCGGGCATGCGCTGCTGCATCACGCGCGCAATATGATGGACAACCTTGCGCAGATGAATGCCGACCTCAGCGAGTTCAGCGAGGGGGTCAAGGGGCATGTGCGCATTCATGCCAACACCTCGGCGGTGATCGAATTCTTGCCCGAGGACCTCAGTGCTTTTACCCGGTTGCACCCGCAGGTCAAAATCGATCTGGAAGAGCGGGTCAGCAGCGAAGCCATCCGTGCGGTGCACGAAGGGCTTACCGATATCGGCATCTTCGCCGGCCATGTGCCCGCCGACGAGCTGCAGGTGTTCAACTACCGCCACGATCGGTTGGTGCTGGTCACTCCACGCGCGCATCCGCTGGCCGAACGCAGCCGCATCAGCCTGCACGAAGCGGTCAGCTACGACTTCATCGGGTTGCAGCAGGACGCCTCGTTGCACGGCCTGTTGCAACAGGCAGCGCGTCATTTGGGCACGCCATTGCGCCTGCGTATCCAGGTGCGCAGCTTCGAAGCCATTTGCCGGATGATCCACACCGGCATGGGGATCGGCATCCTGCCGGAGCTTGCCGTGCGGACCTATCTGCCGGCGCTCGATGTGCAGGTCATTGCGCTGGACGATCCCTGGGCGCGTCGCGAGTTGAAGATTGCCGTGCGCAGCCTGGAAGCGCTGTCGATGACGGCACGCCAGATGCTCGAACACCTGATGAGCAGCGAACAACGGGAGGCTTCCATGGTCGAGCCTTCGTGAAAGCCGAAGGCAGCATTGTTCAAATATGAATTTCAGTGGCGTAGGGACGGGGGGTAGAGTCCAAACGGACTGAGGGGGATACGTCCCCAACGCTCGAACAAAAACAATAGGAGCTCACCATGAAGTATCCATCCGTGCGTCGTGGCCTGACCGGGGTGCTTGCCAGCTTTGCCCTGGTCGGTGCGTTGTCTGTCCAGGCCGCCGAGCCGATGCTGATCAAGTTCTCCCACATCACCGCCGACAGCACGCCCAAGGGGCAGGGCGCCCTGATGTTCAAGAAGTTGGTGGAGGAGCGCCTGCCGGGTAAAGTCGAAGTGCAGGTCTACTCCAATTCGTCGTTGTACGGCGATGGCAAGGAGATGGAAGCGTTGCTGCTGGGTGAGGTGCAGATGTTGGCGCCGGCACCCTCGAAACTGGAGCAGTACACCAAGCAATTGCAGTTGTTCGACTTGATGTTCCTGTTCGACGACGTGGCGGCAGCGCAGCGCTTTCAACAGTCGGACAAAGGCAAGGCGCTGCTCAGGTCAATGGAAGGCAAGGGCATCACCGGGCTGGCCTACTGGCTCAACGGTATGCGCCAGTTGACCGCGAACAAGCCGCTGGTCAAGCCAAGTGATGCCCGCGGGCAGAAGTTCCGCGTGCAGCCCTCTGACCTGCAGGCCGCGCAATACAGCGCATTGCGCGCAGTGCCGCGCAAGATGGCGTTCGCCGAGATCTACCAGGGCCTGCAGACGGGGGTGGTGAATGCTCAGGACAACCCCTGGTCGAACATCTATTCCCAGAAATACTATGAAGTGCAGAAGTACATGACCGAGTCCAACCATGCCATCGGCAACTACCTGCTGATCGCCAACACCAAATTCTGGAATGGTTTGCCGGCAGATGTACGCGATGAGCTGGAGCAGATCATCGATGAGGTCACTGTCGAAGTGAACAAGCAGGCCGAGGTGCTCAATCAGAAGGCCAAGCAGGGCATCATCGATTCGGGCAAGAGCGAGATCATCAGCCTGACCCCACAGCAACGTGATGCCTGGCGCAACGCCGTGCGTCCTGCCTGGAAAGCCTTCGAAACGCAGATCGGTACCGAACTGATCGAAGCGGCCCAGGCGGCCAACCAATCCAACTGAAGTTCCCCAGCCACGGTCGCCCGTTCGGGGTGGCCGAAGGCGTCTCTCGAAGTTTGCCTTGCTGCTGGTTCTGATCGTGATCACTGACATCCCGGCCATCTCCCTGGGGCTGCCGAACGGGTTGGGCATAAGCTGACGGGGGGCGGATCAGTAGATGCTATTCTTCGCAAAAAAGTGGAGCAGGCCGGGCAGTCATGACACCAGAAAACACATTTCGTGTTCAAACGCCTCTGCCGGAGGACCTTCGGGTCTTCCTGACCGTCATTCGCAAATCCAGCTTTGCCGGTGCCGCGGATGAGCTTGGGCTCTCGCCGGCCTTCGTGAGCAAACGGATTCGCGTGCTCGAGCAGACATTGCGCACGCGGCTTTTGCATCGCACCACTCGACGCATTGCGCTGACTGAAGCGGGAGAAAAAACCCAGCGCTGGGCGATTCGCTTTCTCGACGACATGGATGATTTCGTTGGTGAGCTCACCGAGATTCGCCAAGCCCCTCGTGGCCTGCTGCACATTTGCAGCAGCTTCGGTTTTGGGCGCAATCATGTTGCCCCTGCGATTGCAGAGTTGTCATCGATCTACCCGGAACTGGAGGTGCGGCTGGATGTGTTCGACCGCGTGGTAGACATCGTTGCCGAAGGCTTTGATCTGGAGATCCGCGTGGGTGACGACTTGCCGGGCCATCACATCAGCCGCAAGCTGCTCAGTAACCACCGAGTGCTCTGTGCCACACCGGATTACCTGGAGCGGCGAGGGGTCCCGATCACTCTCAAGGATCTTGCTCATCATGATTGTCTGGTCCTGAAGGAGCGGAACAATCCATTCGGTGTGTGGCATTTGAATCAGGCCAACCGCGATGAGGTTGTACGGGTCAGCAGCAGATTGTCATCCAACAGCGGAGAAATCGTACTGCAATGGGCCTTGGCTGGGCGCGGGGTGCTTCTGCGGTCGTTGTGGGATGTTCAGCCACTGTTGGATCAAGGCAAGCTGGTCCGCGTGCTGCCCGATTACACCCAAAGCGCGAACGTCTGGGCGGTGTATCCGACCAGACTGGCGGATTCGGCCAAACTTCGCGTGTGTGTGGAGTTTCTGGAGAGCTATTTGAAAAGGCTGCGGCTACCGGAGACGGCCCGCGCCTGACGGCAGTTCTGTCCGATCCCGCAGGCCCGCAGGCCCGCAGGCCCGCAGGATGCAGGCTCTTGTTCGCTCGAGGCTCAGGCAAGCCAGGGGTTCAAACGATGGTGCAGTGCCTCGAAGTCGCGGATTCGTGACGTGTGCTCAAGCGTTGTACCAATCGCATCGAGACCTTCCAGCAGCCCTTTTTTACGTAAGGGGTCCATCTCGAACCCAATCATCTTTCCGCTCTGAAGGTGAATCTGCTGGGCATGCAGATCGATCGTGATCTGCGAGTTTTCAGGTGACCCAACGAGATGGCTGATCTCCTGCTGTTCTGACTCCTTCAACTGAATGAGCAGAACACCATTGCGCTGGCAGTTGTCGTAGAAAATACCAGCGAAACTCGTGCCGATCAGTGCGCGTATACCCAATTGCTTCAGCCCCCAGACCGCGTGCTCGCGGCTGGAACCACAACCGAAATTAGGTCCGGTGATCAGGAAACTGGCGTGATCCCAAGGGGCCTGATTGAGAATGAACGCCGGATTGGGGACGCCATCGGCCAGGAAACGCAAGTCAAAGAAGACCCCGCGGTCCAGCCCATTGCGATCGATGCCCTTGAGGAACTGCTTGGGCATGATGACGTCGGTGTCCACATTCGCGGCGGGCAGCGGTGCGGCGATACCGCGAACGATGGTGAATGGCTGCATTTCAGCTCTCCATGGACAGTTGACGAACGTCGGTGAGGTGGCCGCAAATCGCTGCGGCGGCGACCATCGCCGGGCTCATGAGGTGAGTTCTAGCTCCGGCGCCCTGACGGCCCTCGAAATTTCGGTTGGTACTGGAGGCACAGCGATCACCCGGCGACAGCACATCATCATTCATCGCCAGGCACATCGAGCAGCCGGACTGGCGCCATTCGAAACCGGCATCCTTGAAGATCTGCGCCAGCCCCTCCGCTTGCGCCTGATCACGTACCCGTGTGGAGCCCGGTACGATCATCGCGCGCACGCTCGCCGCTACTTTGCGACCCCGAACGATGCGCGCGACATCGCGCAGATCCTCGATGCGTGCGTTGGTACAGGAGCCGATAAAGGCGTGACTGATCGGCACCCCGGCCAGTCGGGTTCCCGGCTCAAGGCCCATGTAGCGCAGTGCACGCTGCAGGTCCTGCCTGCGGATCAGGTCGCTCTCCAGGCGCGGATCCGGTACGCACTCACCAATCGGCGCGGCCTGGTCAGGGCTGGTTCCCCAAGTCACCATCGGCTCCAACGCGCTGGCATCGAGTTCGACTTCCTTGTCGAAATGCGCTCCAGGGTCGGAATAAAGCGTCTTCCATTTCTCGACAGCCTGCTCCCATAGCGCCCCTTTCGGGGCTCGCGGTTTGTCTTTGAGGTAGGCGTACACCTTCTCGTCCGGCGCCATGAAAGCCCCACGGGCACCGGCCTCTACGGCCATGTTGCAGATGGTCATGCGCGCTTCGACGCTGAGGGACTCAATGGTGGGGCCGGAGAATTCGATGGCGTAGCCCGTCGCACCGGACGCACCGATGTCGCGGATCAAGGCCATGATGATGTCTTTGGAGGTGACGCCTGCGCCCATCCGTCCGTGCACATTCACGCGCAGGGTCTTCAGACGTTTATAGACCAACGTCTGTGTGGCGAGCAGGTGTTCAATTTCCGAGGTGCCGATACCAAAACCAAAGGCGCCCAGCGCGCCATAGGTCGTTGTGTGGCTATCACCTGCGGCCACGACCATCCCGGGAAGAATGAAGCCTTGCTCAGGGGCAACCACGTGCTCAATGCCTTGTCGCTTGTCCAGGACATCGAACAACTCGATTCCGAAGTCTCGACAGTTTTGCTCGAAGTAAGAAACCTGAAGCGCGCCACCCGCATCCGGCATGGCCGCGACGCGATCAGGCGCGGTCGGGTTGACGTGATCGACCACGCACAACGTCGATGACGGGCGCCATACCGTTCTGTTCGCCTCTCTCAAGCCGCTGAAGGCCTGGGGGCTGGTGTATTCGTTGGCAACCTGGCGGTCGATGTAGAGCAATACATGGCCATGGTCGTCCAGCGTACAGACGGTGTGGGCATCTATATGCTTCTGGTAGAGCGTTCTGGGGCCTTTCATGACGGTTCTCGCGAGTGATCGGAAGGCGCGCCGGGAGGGCCTCACGATGCGCCGCGCTCAATGAGCAGTCATGCCAGCATAGGGAATGCGATTGCAGGTTCAATGGCTGAAAAGTCAATCATCGATTCACGATTCGTGTTTAATCCGCGCAGCGGTCAGCGATTCGGATAGCGCCCGGCCCACCGCGGTTGCTATCCGGTGCTGACAGGAAAAGACCGGCCCGGTCCCTTCAGTCCAGATCCTCAGCCCGATGCCGCTCCGGCACTTGGCTCGCTTCATCACCCCACGTGCGGTTCACTCGTTGCCCCCGGATCACTGCCGGTCGATTGGCGATCTCCTCGGCCCAGCGTTGCACATGGGTATATTCGTGGGCAGCCAGGAACTCGGCAGCCGAGTACACGTTGTCGCGCACCAATTGACCATACCAGGGCCAGACCGCGATATCGGCGATGGTGTAGCTGTCTGCGGCCAGGTATTGGCTTTCGCCAAGACGGCGATTCAGGACGTCGAGCTGGCGTTTGGTTTCCATCGTGAAACGATTGATGGGGTACTCAAGTTTATCGGGCGCGTAAGCGTAGAAATGACCGAAGCCTCCGCCCAGATAGGGGGCTGCGCCCATTTGCCAGAACAGCCAGTTCAGGGTTTCGGTGCGCCCGGCCGGATCGGTGGGCAGGAAGGCGCCGAATTTTTCCGCCAGGTACAGCAGGATCGAACCGGACTCGAAAACCCGGATCGCCGGCTCCACGCTGCGATCGAGCAACGCCGGGATCTTGGAGTTCGGGTTGATCTGGACAAAGCCACTGGAGAACTGGTCGCCCTCGTTGATGCGAATCAGCCAGGCGTCATATTCGGCGCCGGTGTGCCCCAGCGCCAACAGCTCCTCCAGCAGGATGGTCACCTTCACGCCATTGGGCGTGGCCAGTGAATAGAGCTGCAGCGGATGTTCGCCCACTGGCAATACTTTTTCATGGGTCGGCCCGGCGGTAGGGCGGTTGATGTTGGCGAACTGGCCGCCAGACGGGGCGTTGTATTTCCAGACTCTGGGCGGTACATAGGGCGCTTTGCTCATGGGAGGGGCCTCATTGCCGACTTGCAGTGACCGCGTGAACCGCGAAAAAAAGCTCTGACCCAAGCCTGCCATAGGAGGGTCAGCGTCAGCAAATCACCCCGCCTGCACGTACTGCATTAGGCTTACCCGCTAACGCTCTTCAGTCATGATCCGATCCACTTCGCCTGAAGCCTTGAGCTTCGCGAAAGCCTGTTGAGCCCGGGTGACGATTTCGTCTGGGGTGCTCAGGCTAAACGCCATGTGAACGCGGTGGGGTTGTTCATCCAGGGAAAAGACCTCCTCCAGAGTGGTGAAATCCACTTGGGCATCTTTGCTCATCAGGCGCGCAGTGTTCTCGGGCATCGGCAGCAACTGAATCTGCTGATTCAACAGTTTCTGAAAGTTATCGTGGTTGTCCGCCGATACCACCAGCCGGGTAAAGCCTTTCTGCTGCAGGTAAACCTGCTTGGCGTCATTGCGCACCACGCCTATGGTGTACTGCTTGGCGTCTTCAAGGTTGTCAACGGCGATGCCGTCACGCCCACGCAGCTTGTAAAGCTTGGTCGTCGCCCGATGGATTTCACCCACCCACTTGAACATCTGCTCACGGGCTGGGGTGCGATCGAGCGGGAAGATCATCACATTGGGTTCATGCAGCGCTTTTTCGTAAGCGCGTGCCCATGGGTACAGCAACATGCGGTAATCGCTGATCCCTGCGCCTCTCAAGGTTTCGTCGGCTATTCGAGTGCCCGGGCCGACGAGCGCGCCTTCACGCAGGTAGGCGTATAACGAGTCTTCGGTCACGACTTCGATCGCCTCGGCGTGACTTTTCACGCTGATCAGGGCCAGGAGCAAGCAGGAGCAGAGCTTCAGACGATAGTGCATACAGACCTCGCAGCACACGGTGGTTTTATAAAGCGACGCAATTGCGCCCCTGGCGTTTGGCCCGGTACAACGCCTGGTCGGCGCGTTGCAGCAGTTGATCGAAGTGGTCCATGGTTTTGGTGTCCAGCTCGGCGACACCGATGCTCAGGGTGACAAAGGGCGAAACCGCTGAGCCGCCATGGGGCAGTGCAAGTTCAGCCAGGCTTTCACGAAACCGCTGGGCTGCCTCGCATGCCTGACTGGCGTTGATATTGGGCAATACCACGACAAACTCCTCACCCCCCAGGCGAGCAGTCAGTTCGCCGGAGCGGCCGAAGACACTGCGCAGGGTCCCGGCGATCTGTTTCAAGCACTCGTCCCCCTTGATATGGCCGTAGGTGTCGTTGTAGATCTTGAAGAAATCCACATCGCACATCAGCACGGCCAGCGGGGTGTTGTGGCGGATCGCACGGCGGAATTCGACATCCTTCAGTTCATCGAAGTAACGACGGTTGGCCAAGCCCGTCAAGGCATCGTGACGCGACAGCGCTTCGAGGGCCTGGTTGGCGGCCTTGAGTTCCGAAGTGCGCGCCTCGACCAGTTCGGCCAACTGGTCGCGGCTGGCTGCAAGGGCCAATTCGTCCGAGTGCTGGCGCTCCAGATGGGCGTGGAGGTTGTCTTGCAGTGCATTGACTTTGGATTCGAGCAGGCTCAACTCGTCCTGGCGCCGGACCGAACGTTGCAGCTTGAGGTGGAAGTTGAGTGTTTGTGGTGAGAGTTTCCCCAGATGCCGGGCGATATGGACAACGTGCACGGTCACCAGGCGGTTGAACATGGTCATGACCAGGCCGGCCAGCAGCAACGACTGGATCACCTGCGTGATGACGATGCTGCGGGCTTCGTCCCAGAGGCGTTCCCAAAGCAGGTTGTTATCGCCCTCGATGGTCAGTTCACCGACCTTTTCGTTGGCGCCGATGTAGGGCTGCGCGACGAGCTGGCGATGCAGCACCGGCGCCACGCTGGATGCATTGCTGGCATATCGATTGAACTCGATGATTTCTGGCGCCTGTCCGGGTCGCAGGATATTGAGTGCCACGCGTCCCACCGGCGCCGCATTCGCAACGCTGGTGATCTGCTTGTCCAACGACTCACGGTCCATTTCCCAAATGGCATGGGCCAAGGTGTTCTGGAACACCTGGTCGATCAGGACCAGCTCGGAATTCATCTGCGCCAGATTGTTTTCCCAGGCCTGCCAGGTACGCAGCGTGACCATCGCCAAGGTAAAGCACAGGCAGAACACCAGCGTGGCCAAAACCAGACGCCGTCCCAGTGAGCTGAATGTCCTGGTTTTTGGCGGATGGATGGGGACAGTCCGAAAATCGTCGGCCATGTCATAACCACTTGCGCATGATGGCGTCGTAAACGCCATTACGGCGGATGGTCTCCAGGCCTGAGCGGAATTTCTCGACCGTCGCGGCCGGCGTCTTGCGACTGAACGCCATGCTCAAGCCGTCCTGACTGCTCAATTCGGGAAGCGGCAGCGAGCGGATCAACACTTTATCCGGGTCTTCACCATTCTGGCGGGTCAGGTACAGCGCGTTGAGCTCGTTGGAAATCCATAGCTCCACGTGATCGACCTTGAGCTTGCGGTAGTTGTGTTCGTACTTGTTGCTCGACTGCAGGTCTTTACCAATGCGGAACCCCTTCGACACCAGGTATTGCTCACCCACGTCCTGATTGACGGTGGCAATCTGGTGACCGTGCGCATCGTCCAGCGAGTTGAGTTTTACCGGGCGCTCAGCCAGCGAATACATGTACCACTGGGTTGGGGCGATGGCCCCGACCCACTGGAAAAGTGATTCACGCGCAGGCGTTCGAACGATTGAATAGATCAACACGTTACTTTCATTGAGCGCCAGTTCGTAGGCCCGCGCCCAAGGCATGGGCTGGATGGACGCCTCTACGCCGACCTCCTTGAGCACCGCCTGGACCACCTCGGTGCTCATACCGGTCACTCGCCCGTTCTGCGTCATGTTATAGGGCGGCAGTTCTTCCGTGACGATGCGCAGCGCAGTCTCTGCGGCGGCGTTTGGCACGGCTGTGCTTGCAGCCAGGAACACCAGGACGCAGCTCATCAGCAGACGGTTAAACGGCAAAATCATCGAGAGTTACCCTATGCAACCAGCAGTGCCGGCGCGGCCTGGGGGCCGTTGACTTAATGTGTTATCGGCTGGGCCTATACGCGCTTGAGTGTCATCCGTCGAAACCGGGGGGCATTGAACCTGGGGCGGTCGGGCCAGACCCTGTGAAAAACTTGAGTGTGGCCTCTCTTGTTCCAGCTGTCGATTCGGCGACATTTAATGAACCCGGGTTTGTTCGGCCGTGTCAGTCGTTTGTCAGGAACGACAAATGATGGAGCCGCTGATGCGACCACTGTATTTCACCAGCCTGTCCTTCGCCGCGTTGCTGTGCGCGGCTTGCTCAAGCCAACCGCCCGCGACCTGGGGCTACATGGATGCCAAGGAACGGGCCAATCTGCCGCCCGACCAGGCATATCCCGAGTTGTTCGAAGCCGTGCAGAACAACCAACTGTTCACCGACCAGAAGCATTTCGTCGACGCACTGCCCACCCGCGACCCCTCGAAAATCCGTGCCGAATACCTGGCTCGTCGCGACAACAGCGACTTCGATCTCGAAACCTTCGTGAAGGACAACTTCATCGAGTCCGGCGCAGCGCAAAGCCCGGCACCGAAACCGGGCGCGCCCATACAAGAGCACATCGACAGCCTTTGGCCCGTGTTAAGCCGTACCTATCGCCAAGTGCCGCCCTACAGCAGCCTGTTGCCCTTGCCACAACCCTATGTCGTTCCAGGCGGACGCTTTCGCGAGATGTACTACTGGGACTCCTACTTCACCATGCTCGGGCTTGAACAAAGCGGTGATCAGGCCCAGGTGCGCCAGATGACCGATAACTTTGCCTATATGATCGACACGTACGGGCACATTCCCAATGGCAATCGCACCTACTACCTGAGCCGCTCACAACCGCCATTCTTCGCTTACATGGTGCAGTTGCAGGCGCACATCGAAGGTGACCAGGCGTTTGGGCGTTACCTTCCACAACTGCAGAAGGAATACGCCTATTGGATGCAGGGCGCCGAGGGGCTCAAACCGGGTGCCGCCGCGCAACACGTGGTCAAGCTCGTCGATGGCAGCGTGCTCAATCGCTATTGGGATGCCCGTTCGACGCCGCGACAGGAGTCCTGGCTGCAAGATGTCAAAACCGCTGAACAGGCCTCGAACAGATCCAGGCAAGAGGTCTGGCGTGATCTGCGTGCCGGGGCGGAGAGCGGTTGGGACTTCAGTTCGCGCTGGCTCGGCGACGGCCAGAACCTGGCAACCATACGCACCACATCCATTGTGCCCGTGGACCTGAACAGCCTGCTCTATCACCTGGAGCGCACCATCGCCAAGGCGTGTGAAACCGTGCAAAACACGCCATGCGTCCAGGCCTATGGTCAGCGCGCGGACCGGCGGCAGCGTGCCATTGAGCAACATTTGTGGAATGCCGATGCAGGGTTTTACGTGGACTACGACTGGCAGCAGCGCCGTCAACGCCCGCAACTGACAGCCGCCACGCTGTTTCCTCTTTACACCGGCCTTGCCTCCGCGGACCACGCCAATCGCACGGTCGAGGCAGTCCGTGATGGTCTGCTGCGCCCTGGCGGCATTGCCACCACGCAGGTCAGCAATGGCCAGCAGTGGGACGAACCCAACGGTTGGGCACCGCTGCAGTGGGTGGCGGTTGAGGGGCTGGATCGCTATGGGCACACCGCGCTGGCGCAGCAGATTGGCACTCGCTTCCTGCAACAGGTACACAATCTTTACCGCAAGGAAGACAAGCTGGTAGAGAAGTACGACGTATCCGGGCGAGGAGATGGCGGGGGAGGTGGCGAATATGAGTTGCAGGACGGTTTCGGCTGGACGAATGGCGTGACGCTGAAACTGTTGAGCAAATATGGCGAACATTCCTCCGCAACGACTGTGGGTGAATGAGCAGGCGCTAAGAGCAAGGGGCACCTGGGCAGGATTTATCAGTTCCTGCCCAGGTGCCCGGCACTGTTATCCGAGAATGGCGTTGAAGAGCAACAGGGTGAGCAGGGAGGTGAACCAGCCGATCGTGGTCGGAATCGACCAGGTCAGCATCTGATGCTTGGCGTTGGTGACCCCGAGCATGCGGTTGACTACCCAGAAATAGCTGTCGTTGAAGTAGCCAAAGACCATCGAGCCAATGGCCGCCGCCTGGGCGGCGAAGACCATGTTAACGTCGGGAATCGAGGCCAGGATCGGTGCCGAAATCGAGGCGCCGGTGATCATTGCCACGGTGCCGCTGCCCTGGATCAGGCGCACCAGGGACGCGATCACGAAGGGGATCAACACCGCCGGCAGCGGCAAGGTGGCGACCCATTCGCCCATGTACTGACCCGCACCGCTGTCGCGCAACACGGCACCCAATGCACCACCGGCACCGGTGACCAGCAGGATGATGCCGGCGCTTTCCACGCCTTTCTCCATGTGCGCGATGACTTCCTCACGCGGGCGCCGCGGTACCAGTCCATACAGTGCCGCCACCACCCCGAGGCCGACAGCGATGACCGGGTTGCCGACGAAAGCGATGGTCTGACCGAACAGGCTCTGGGTCAGGGTGCTGTCGCCGTTGAGTTTGCCGAGGGCGACGACCAGGGTGTTGGCGAAGATCAGCAGGATAGGCAGCACGATCGGCAGCATCGACAGCCACAGCGGCGGCAGTTCGGCCTCGCGGGCATCGACGCGTTCGAGCACTTCACGATAGGCGGTGGCGGGTTCGACCGGTGTCTGGCCGCTTTGCGCGATCATCGCCTCGATGCGTGGGCCCATGAAGCGGGCGTAGGCCACCAGCACGAAGGTGCCGGGAATGGTGAATACCACGCCCCAGAAAATCATCAACCCCACGTCGATATTGAAAATCCCGGCAATCCCCAGTGGCCCTGGCGTCGGTGGAACCGCATGGTGGGTCAGCATCAGGCCGCTGGCCAGGGCAATACCCAGGGTCAGCATCGATTTGCCGCTGTTGCGCGCCAGTGCCCGGACCAACGGGTTGAGGATGACGAACGCCGAGTCGCAGAAGATCGGCACCGAGACGATGTAGCCGGTCACCATCATCGCCCACTCTTCGCGTTTGTTGCCCAGCCAGCGCACGAAGGTATAGGCCATCCGCTCGGCGGCGCCGGAGACTTCCAGCAGGCGGCCCATCATCACACCGAAACCGATGACCAGGCCGATGGTCGACAGCGTGGCACCGAAGCCGGTGGTGATGGATTTAACCAGCGCGTCGGGCGCCATGCCGCCCCCCAGGCCGGCGATCGAAGCGGCGATGATCAGCGCCAGCAGGGCGTGGATGCGGGTCTTGAGAACCAGCACGATGAGTATGACGATGGCCAGGACCAGGCTCACCATCAGCTGTGGGCCGGCGATAGAAGTTGCGTCCATTGGGTAATCACTCTTGTTGTTATTGGATGGAACGACGGCACCACACGGCGCCGCCTGGGTCAGTGATTCATGCTGAGCTGGTGCGCCCTTACCACGCAGTCGAAGTCGGCATCACCGCGAAAGCCCAATTGCAGCGGCCGCTGGATGTCGAAGTCGCCGGGCCAGCTGCAGACGATGCGCTGGATCCGCTCGTCCGGCTCAAAGCTGACCCGCGCGCGCGCCGCCTCGCCACCGACACGGGCGAGACTGTCGAGCATTTCGCTGACCCGCACGCTGATGCCGGGCAGGTTGAGGGTCCGCCGCAGGCCAAGCGCCTGGCCGTCCAGGCGCGCGGCATGGACCAGGTTGTCGACCACGGTCTGCGGCGAAGACAGCCACATGCGGGTATCCAGTGGTACCGGACAGTTGCTCGCTTCGCCGGCCAGGGGCTCGCGCAGGATGCCGCTGGCAAATGACGAGGCCGCAGCGTTGGGTTTGCCGGGGCGAACGGAAATGGTCGGCAGGCGACACACCCGGCCATCGATGAAGCCCTTGCGCGAGTAGTCATTGATCAGCAGTTCGGCCATGGCCTTCTGCGCGCCATAAGACGATTGCGGCAGCGGTGCGAGTTCTTCGGGCACCTGCTCGGGCATCGGCCCACCGAATACCGCCAGTGAGCTGGCGAACACGAAACGCGGTGCCTGGGCCTGTTGGCGGCAGGCTTCGAGCAGGGCGCGGGTCGCATCGAAATTGACCCGCATGCCAAGGTCGAAGTCGGCTTCGGCCTGGCCACTGACGATCGCGGCCAAGTGATAGACCAGGGAGGTTTCTGGGCCGATCAGCGATTTGATAAAGGCCGGGTCGCAGATGTCGCCTGTGTGCGACACCACCCGAGGGTCATTGATGGGGCAGGGCGCCAGGTCGACCGAGACGAGGCTGGCACCGGGGGGCAGCAAGTCACTCGCGGTGGGCGCCAGCAGCGCTTCGATCAGACGGGCGCCGAGAAAGCCAGCGCCGCCAGTTACCAGGATCTTCATGTATTGCACTCCGCTTAAGGAGAATATTCGGGGCAGGGTGCCGAACGCCCCGTATTCTTGTTATTTGACGAACCAGGTGACAAGCAGTTGTCATGTTGTATGATGAATTTAACGTGGACGCAACCGTTGCGTGTTTTCTTCTTGCCCACAGCGGGTGGCAAGGCAGCGCGACGATTGCCGGGAGAATCTGAGTGGACAGTCTGAACGACGTTACCCCCAAGCTGGCCGAACGGCTGGCCAAACGCCTGAGTGCAGCGGTCCATGACGGCCAGTTGGCCGCCGGGAACCGCCTGCCCACTGAGCAGGCATTGTGCGAGCAGTACGGTGTCAGCCGCACGGTGGTGCGCGAAGCGATTTCGATGCTCAAGCGCGAAGGCATGCTCACTTCGCGCCAGGGCAGCGGCACCTTCGTCGTGCCCAATCCCAGTGTCGCGCTGCGCCTGTCTCCACCCCAGGGCAACTTCGAGGCGGTGGTGGAGATCCTCGAATTGCGCAGCGCGCTGGAGATCAAGGCCGCCGAACTGGCTGCAGCGCGGCGCACCAATGCGCAATTGCGGGCGATGCAAAACGCCTTGGCCGAGCTTGACGAAGCGGTCGAGCGGGGTGAAGACGGCGTGCGCGAAGACCTCGCCTTCCACCGTTCGGTGGTGGCCGCCACCGGTAACCAGCACTTTCTCGAAACCATCGATTTTCTGCATCAGCTGCTGCAACAGGCGATCAGAGTGACCCGTCGCAACGAGGCGCGTAACGCCCAGTACATGTGTCAGGTCGATCAGGAGCACCACGCGCTGCTCGCCGCTATCGCCGCAGGTGACAGTGAGGCGGCACGTACCGCGGCCTCCTCGCATCTGCGCAACGCCGAAGTCCGCCTGCGCGAAGCGCGAAGCGAGGCCGACGCGTCCGGATAACAACCACAAGAGGATTCACCCGTGACAGCAATATCCAGTATTGGTGTGGTCGGCCTGGGCTCCATGGGCCTGGGCATGGCGCGCGCGCTTTTGCGCGCTGGTCTGCCCGTATGGGGCTACGACATCCGCGAGGACGTGCGCCAGGCCTTCATCGCCGAAGGTGGCCAGCCGGTCAGTGCCCTGAGTGACAGCGCCGCGCTCAGCGACCTGCTGTTCATCGTGGTGGTCAATGCCGCGCAAACCGAGCAATTGCTGTTCGGCGAGCAGGGTATTGCCGCGCGGTTGCGTCCGGGTTCCGTGGTCATTGCCTGTGCAACCATCTCGGCGGCGGCTGCGCGGCGCATCAGTGGGCGCTTGGCCGAGCATCAAGTGCTGATGCTCGATGCGCCGATTTCAGGCGGGGCGGTGCGCGCCGAAGCGGGCGAGTTGACCATCATGGCCTCGGGGCCGGAGGCCGCCTTCGAACGGGCGCAAACGGCACTTGCCGCCGTCGCCGCCAAGGTCTACCGGCTGGGTGAAGAGGCCGGGCAAGGTTCGCAGATCAAGCTGGTCAACCAGTTGCTCGCCGGGGTCCACATTGCCGCGGCGGCCGAAGCCATGGCCTATGGCATTCGTCAGGGCTGCGATCCCGAGGCGCTCTACGAGGTGATCAGTCACAGCGCCGGTAATTCCTGGATGTTCGAAAACCGCGTGCCGCATTTGCTGGCGGGTGATTATCGACCGCGCTCGGCGGTGGATATTTTCGTCAAGGATCTGGGCCTGGTGCTCGACAGCGCCCAGGAGGCGGTCTTCCCGCTGCCGCTGACCGCCAGCGCCCACCAGATGTTCAAGCAAGCGTCGGCTTCCGGGCTGGGGCGCGAGGATGATATCGCCGTGGTGAAGATATTCCCCGGTATCAACCTGCCTGCCGCCGCCAACGAGGAGATTTGACCATGCCCCTGATCGGATGCATCGCCGATGACTTCACCGGAGCGACCGACCTTGCCAGCATGCTCGTGCGCGGCGGTGCTCGCACTGTGCAGACCATTGGTGTCCCGCACGGACCCTTGGCGGTGGGTGAAGCCGACGCCCTGGTGGTGGCACTCAAATCGCGCAACCTGGCGCCCGATGAAGCCGTCGCTCAGTCGCTGCAGGCGCTGGAGTGGTTGCGCCAGCAGGGCTGCCGACAGTTCTACTTCAAGTATTGCTCGACGTTCGACTCCACCGCTGAGGGCAACATCGGCCCGGTCAGCGATGCACTGCTCCAAGCCCTGGGCAGCGACTTCACCGTGGCCTGTCCGGCCTTTCCGGAAAACCGCCGCAGCGTGTTCAACGGTTACCTGTTCGCCAATGACGTGCTGCTCAACGAAAGCGGGATGCAGGACCATCCACTCACGCCCATGCGCGACGCCAACCTGCTGCGCGTGTTGCAGCCGCAGACACGCCACCCGGTCGGCCTGATCGACTACCGGACCCTGCGCGCCGGCGTCGAGGCGACCCGTCAGCGGATCGCCGCGTTGCGCGCCGAGGGCGTGGGCATCGCTATCAGCGACGCTATCGATAATGAAGATTTGCAGGTGCTCGGCGCCGCCTGTGCCGATCTGCCGTTGGTCACGGCCGGCTCGGGGCTGGCGCTGGGCATGGCCCAGGATTGGCAGGCCAGAGGGCTGTTGCAGGCCAACGGCGAAGCCAGCCGGCTGGGGGCAGGGTGGGGGCGCCAGGCGATTCTCAGCGGTAGCTGTTCGCGAGCGACCCTCGGCCAGATCGAGCAGGCGGCAGCGGTCTATCCTGCCTTTCGTCTTGAGGCCGCCGAGCTGATGGCCCGCGGTGATGCACTGGTGGCCGAGGCCTTGGCCTGGGCTGCCGGCCACCAGGGTCCGGTGCTGATCTATGCCAGCAGTCCGGCCGACGAGGTACGCCGGGTGCAACAACAGTTCGGTGCGCAGCAGGTCGGTGAACGCATTGAATCGGCCCTGGCGGCGATTGCCCGTGCGCTGGTCGAACAGCAGGGCGTGGGCCAATTGCTGGTGGCCGGTGGCGAAACCTCCGGCGCAGTGGTCGGCGCGCTGGGTATCGAAGGTTTGCGCATCGGGCCGAGCATCGACCCCGGCGTGCCCTGGACCCAGACGCTCGGCCAATCCGGTCGGCCGCTGACGCTGGCGCTCAAGTCCGGTAACTTCGGTAGCGCCGATTTCATGATCAAGGCCTGGGAGATGCTGGCATGACAGAAAGCCAATTGCGCGAAGAGATCGTCGAGATCGGCCGTTCCCTCTACCTGCGTGGGCTCAGCCCTGGCTCCTCCGGGAATATCAGCGTGCGTCTGGACGATGGCTGGCTGCTGACACCGACCAACGCCTGTCTCGGTCGCCTGGACCCGGCCGACATCGCCAAGCTCGACTGGCAAGGTAACCACCTGGCTGGCAAACCCGCCTCCAAGGAAGCATTCCTGCACCGTGCCGTCTATGAAGGCCGTGAAGATTCCGGTGCCATCGTGCACTTGCATTGCACGCACTCGGCGGCGGTCTCGTGCCTGGATTGCCTGGACGCGACGTCTTGTCTGCCACCGCTGACACCCTATTTCGTCATGCGCGTGGGCCGCTTGCCGCTGATTCCGTACCACCGGCCCGGTGATCCGCGGCTGGGTGAGGCGATTCGCGGGCTGGTCGGACAGCACAGTTCGGTGTTGCTGGCCAATCACGGGCCGGTCGTTTCGGGCAAGAGCCTGGAGGCGGCCACCTATGCCATCGAAGAACTCGAAGAAACCGCCAAGCTCTACCTGTTGCTGCGCCAGCAGCCGGTACGGGCCCTGGACGACGAACAAATCGAAGAACTGCGCCAGACCTTCGGCGCCCAATGGTGACTGCAATGCCACGTTTCGCTGCCAACCTCAGCATGATGTTCAACGACGCACCTTTCCTGGATCGCTTCGGCCGTGCCGCCAAGGCCGGCTTCAAGGGCGTGGAATACCTGTTCCCTTATGAGTTCGCACCGGCCGAACTGGCCGGGCGTTTGGCCGAGCACGGGCTTAGCCAAGTGCTGTTCAACCTGCCACCGGGGGATTTTGCCGCAGGCGAGCGCGGCATCGCAGCGATACCGGGGCGCGAGGCGGAATTTCGTGAAAGTGTCGACCGGGCCATCGAATACGCCCACGCCCTGGGCTGCCCCAAACTGCACGCAATGGCCGGACTGGTGAGTGACGAGAGCCAGCGTCCGCGCATGCGCGAGGTCTATCTGGAGAACCTGCGTTACGCCGCACGACGTTTGGCCGAGCACCAACTGACACTGTTGATCGAGCCGATCAACACCCGCTCGATTCCGGGTTACTTCATCAATCGCCAGACCGAGGGCCATGCAATTCTGGCCGAACTGGGCGAGCCGAATCTGCGTGTGCAACTGGACCTGTTCCATGCACAAATCATGGAAGGCGATCTGATTGCCGGTTTCCAGCGCTTCCAGGCCGGTGTCGGGCATATCCAGATTGCCGGCGTGCCGGATCGGCACGAACCGGACCTGGGAGAAGTGAACTACCCGTACCTGTTCAAACTGCTCGACGAGGCCGGCTACGATGGCTGGATCGGCTGCGAGTACAACCCACGCGGCCTGACCGAGGATGGCCTGGGCTGGTTTGCGCCCTGGCGTTGAGCTGAGATGGAGTAGGGCGCCCAAGAGGGGCGTGAGGGCATGCGATGAATACAAACCCTCTCGCCCCAGACGCCGGATAAGTCCCCTACGTACTCAGCAGAACGGCCTGGTCATCATTGACCGGCAAGGCAATATCGGGCTCGCCGGGTGTCAGGATGACCTTGCGACAATCTTCCTGTTTTTTGTCGAATAGCTTGTAGCCCTCGGCGGCCTGTTCCAGGGACAAGCGATGGCTGATGATGACTTCAGGGCTAAGGCGACCGGTCTCGATATGGCCAAGCAGCTCGGGAAGATACCGCTGCACGTGGGTCTGGCCCATTTTGAAGGTCAGGCCTTTGTCGAATGCGTCGCCGAACAGGAAGCCGTGGATGAAACCGGCATACACGCCCGGTACGCTTACGACCCCACCGCGCCTGACCGCCGCAATGCATTGGCGTAACGCCTTGCCGCTGCTGCCTTCGAGTTTAAGCGTAGCCAGCACTGTTTCGGTGGTGCTGCCTTTGGCTTCAAAACCCACGGCATCCACCACGCCGTCCACGCCCCGCATGCCCTTGGTCTGGCGAATGATCGTGTCCGCCGGGTCGTCGTCTTCATCAAAATTGATGGGAATAACGCCATAGGTTTTCTGTGCATAGGCCAGACGATAGGGGTGATGATCGACCATGAAGATCTGGTCGGCGCCCAACATCCGCGCGCAGGCGGCGCTCAGTAAACCGACCGGCCCGGCGCCATAGATGGCAATACTCGAGCCGTTGCCGATCCCGGCGTTGGTCACCGCTTGAAAGGCGGTTGGCAAGATGTCCGAGAGGAACAGCACCTTCTCGTCCGAGAGGGTTCCCGGCACTTTGAAAGGCCCGGTGTTGGCCTTTGGTACCCTTACATACTCAGCTTGTCCGCCAGGGATACCGCCGTACAAATGACTGAAACCGAACAGAGCTGCCCCGGGCGGGATTGCCTTCTTGTTCAGAATCGCGCCACGACCCGTGTTGGTCGTTTCGCAAGCGGCGAACAAATCCATCTGACAGAAGAAACAGCTGCCGCAGGCGATAACGAAAGGCACCACCACTCGATCGCCGGGTTGAACGGCGGTCACCGCTGAACCGGCCTCTTCAACGATTCCCATGAACTCATGGCCGAAGATGTCGCCATGTTCGACAGCGGGAATTTTTCCGCGATAAAGGTGCAGATCGGAACCACAAATCGCCGTTGCCGTGACACGCAGAATGATGTCGTCACTGTCCTCCAGGACCGGGTCGGGGACCGTGTCGACTTTCACACTGTGTGCACCGTGGTAAGTGAGTGCTCTCATGACTTCCTGCCTCTGGGTCGCGTGGTGATATAGGGCAGAGGCGGGAGGCTGGATGGAAGTTCAGAGCATTAGCGCGGGCACGTGACTGGCGGTCATCATCTACTCATGCACCGTCACCCGATTGCGCCCGGTTTTTTTGGACGTATACAACGCCTGGTCGGCCCGGGCGATCAGTTCGGCGTGGCCGGTCGAGGGCTGGCTCAGGTCTGCCACTCCAAGGCTGATGGTGAAACGGATGCTCTGGTCGTTGTACAGCACCTGCAGTTCTTCGACGGCCTTGCGCAGGCGCTCGGCGAACATCCGGGCACCGGTCTGGTCGGTGTCCGACAGCACCACGCCAAACTCCTCGCCGCCATAACGCCCGGCCACGTCGGAGTCGCGTACGTGTTCGTGCAGAAGCCTGGCGACCTGCTCGATGACCTTGTCCCCGGCCTGGTGGCCATAGGTGTCGTTGACCCGTTTGAAGTGGTCGATATCGAGCATCACCAGGCTCAAGGCATTGCCATAGCGCTGATGCCGCGCATAGGCAGCTTTCAGGTTCGCCTCCCAATGACCGCGGTTGTACAGCCCGGTCAGTCGATCGGTACTGGAGAGCTGCTGCAATTGCGCATTGGCGGCCTGTAGTTGATGCCGGTTGGTGGCGACGTCGGTGACGTCATAGATCACCAGGCAGATGTGACTGATCGTGTTGTCGGGCGAGCGCAGCGGTAACAGCGTGGTGTTCTGGTACATGAACTCTTCCTGGCCGGTGATCGGCTGGTAGCTCTTGAACCGCACCAGATAGGGACGCTGCTCCCAGACAGTGAACGCTGGGGTGCCCAGGGCAGCGACGCTTTCTACCTTGCGGCTGAACCACTGGCGATCGATTTCCGGGAACAGGCTGAAAAAATGCTGGTCGTGGGCGTCCTTTGGCTGCACCCCGGAGCGGTTCTCCATGAACGTGTTCCAGACCTGCACGCGGTAGTCGCGGTCCAGCACCACCACACCGACATCGATGCTCTGAACAATGGCCAGCAACCAGTGAAACTCGTTCAGATCAATGGAATCAGGCATGGCTCAGGTCATCAGGTAGGTGAGTTTTTGGGTCAGCCGCTCGATCGAGTCTTCGGTGAACAGTAACAATAGATCGAAACGAATATCGTGCCCTTCCAGGCTGTAGCTGATTTCCACCGCCAGGGTCTTTTTCCAGTGCTTGCGGTTGACTTGAATCAGCTCCTCGATGGCCGCGTGCTGGCCGAGAATCTGCGGATGCCCCTGAGAAAACACCACGTCGATCTGTTCGGCAATGCTGCTCAGGCAAGCGCCGATCAGAACACTGGAGAGGTCCAGCAGCATTTCCAGGTCCGAATAGTCGCTGCTTTGGCGTTGCATCAGTTGCGCTATGTCAGCAATTTCCGACTCGTGAAATATCAGCAGGGCTTCGCCGGCAATCCCGCTGCCAATAAAGCCCTGGCAGATGGCGGTGAGTTGTTCAGAGCTACCGGCATCGTTCAGCGCCATGTGCAGCTCACCCACCTCAAGGATGTTCACGTTCGGTACCGGTAACTGCACAAACACACCCAGCACCTTGGCGATCAGGGCGGCGGCCTGGCCGATGGCAACGTTGACCGTCTCGCGAAACGCATCGTGAAAACTGATGGCCGTGTTCGTTGCCGGACGATTTTGCGGCGGCGTCTGGCCGGGTTTCGTCAGCAGGCCCAACTGGCTGAGCGTCTGGCGCAGTTCGTTTTCGTCGAAAGGTTTTTTCAGGAATGCCAATGCGCCCAGCTCAAGCACGCGGCGTACCGCCTGTTCCTGTACGTCACCGGAGATCACGATGACTTGCGTCTTCAAGCCTTCGGTGCGCAAGGCGCTCAACACCTGGTAACCATCCATCTCCGGCATGGTCAGGTCCAGCAGCACCACCTGGCCCAGCCCCTGGCGTATGGCGTCCATGGCCTGGCGACCATTGCTGGCCTCGGTGACCGAGACCGGCCAGTCCGCCGGCAGCGCCCGTAGCACCTGCTTACGAGCCATGTTGGAGTCGTCACATACCACCAAGGGAATCACTGACACTGGGGCGCCCATTTGAATTGAACGGCAGCCGAGGCCTTCAGGCAGGCCACGCATTGCATTGAACTAAAAACTGGACCAATAAGTCAGGCTAGTCAAATGCACTTCATCCATTTCGGGAGTCTGTCCAATGCGCAACTACACGGTGAATTACCTGTTCAACGACGCGCCTCGCACTCACGCGTTCGAGCTCAAGCAGCTTCAACTGCCCGTCCATGAAGCCGCGATGCACCTGCTCCAGCTGCATTTTGGAGATGCAGAGAACGGCCTGATCATGCCCACCGCGGATGCGACGCCTGCGCAGATCCTGGAGCAGGCCGAGCGGGTAGGGCTGACGCAAATCAGGGTTGTCGATCAGCACATAATTGATTAATTAAAATAACCAGTTGTTCTGGTTTTTTGATCGTGAACCGTGTTTTACCGCCCATGAAAAACACCCACTACGGGTTTCCTTCTTTGCTGGTCTGAACCGGATATTATCGGTACTTCCGTTTGTTTATAGGGCTTATAGCCTCGCGTCTGGATATTTGTAAATTAAGAAACCTAGTGGTTTCCTTTCTGTTGTTTTTTGGCATACTCACCCAGCGAGTCGACATAGATGTCTGCTCGAAATGGTATTTAGTGCTGTCTAATAACAATATAACCAGCAGGAACCCACGCCATGCACAGTCCCGATCACCACGCTACGCCAGTCGGCGCCGAACAACTCACTGCCACCCTCGCGCGGATGAAACAGGCCCACTTGGTTGACGGACCGGCCAGCCTGGAGCTGCGCCGCGACCGCCTCGATCGGGCCATTGCGCTACTGCTGGACAATCGTGACGCCATCGTCGCAGCGGTGTCGGCGGACTTCGGCAATCGTAGCCGCGAGCAGACGCTGCTTTCCGATATCGGCGGTTCGGTGGCAAGCCTCAAGCATTGCCGTGAGCATCTGGCCGAGTGGATGCAAGCGCAATCGCATCCGTCACCCTTCCCCGGCAGCGAGGCGCGGGTCGAGTACCAGCCGTTGGGCGTGGTGGGCGTGATCAGCCCCTGGAATTTTCCCATCGTACTGGCGTTCGGGCCTCTGGCGAGCATCTTCGCCGCCGGTAACCGGGCCATGCTCAAACCCTCGGAACTGACCCCACGCACCTCGGCATTGATGGGCGAATTGATCGCCCGATATTTTGACGAGAATGAACTCACCACGGTGCTGGGCGATGCCGAAGTCGGCGCGCTGTTCAGTGCCCAGCCGTTCGATCACCTGATCTTTACCGGTGGTACGGCGGTGGCTCGGCACATCATGCGTGCAGCCTCGGACAATCTGGTGCCGGTGACCCTGGAGCTGGGGGGCAAGTCGCCCGTGCTGGTGTCCCGTAGCGCCGATCTGGCGACGGTGGTGCAGCGGGTCATGACCGTGAAGACCTTCAACGCCGGGCAAATCTGCCTGGCCCCGGACTACGTGCTGCTGCCGGAAGAATGCCTGGAAGACTTTGTCGCCGAGGCGGTGCGCTTCGTCGGTGCCATGTACCCCTCCTTGCACAGCACCCCGGACTACACCTCCATCATCAACCCACGCAATTTCGACCGCCTGCAGGGTTATCTGGCCGATGCTCGCGCCAAAGGGGCGCGGCTGATCGAGATCAACCCGGCGCAGGAAGACCTGGGCGATCGCCAGACCCGCAAGATCGCTCCGACGCTGGTGCTGGATGCCACTGAGCAGATGCAGGTGCTGCGCGAGGAAATCTTCGGCCCGCTGTTGCCGATCAAGACCTATCGCGATTTCGCCACGGCGATCGACTACGTCAACGGTCAACCTCGGCCCCTTGCCGCTTATTACTTTGGCGAGGACGCCGGTGAGCGCCAGCAGGTGTTGGAGCGCACGACTTCGGGCGGTGTGGTGATCAATGATGTCATGAGTCATGTGGTGTTCGAGGCGCTGCCGTTTGGCGGGGTCGGTCACTCGGGGATGGGGGCGTATCACGGTGTCTACGGTTTCCGTACGTTCAGCCATGCCAAGGCGGTGGTGGTGCAGAGCCCGGTTGGTGAGTCCAACCTGGCAATGCGCGCGCCTTACGGCGCAATGATCCACGGTCTGCTGGATCAATTGCTGACTGCCCACTGAGTCTTCAGGAGTTTGATCATGAACGTGTTGTCGACTCTCAAGGCCAAGCTGCTGCGTGCCTTTGCCAAGCGCATGAAAGCCAAGTTCACCTATGACGCGGCGCAGTATCCGTTGCGCCTGTTCGAGGAGAAGCTCATCCCCACGGCGTGGGGCCCGGCACGGGCCTTGTTTTATTGGCCCCAGACGCCCTCCAGCGAACCTCTGCCCGTGTACCTGAACCTGCATGGCGGCGGCTTTGTGGCCGGGGTGCCGGAGCATGACGACAGCTATTGCCGGCGGTTGGCCCATAACCTGGGTTGCCTGGTGGTCAATCTGGATTATGTCCTGGCCCCCGAGTTTCCCTTTCCCGCCGGCTTGCGACAGAGCTTCGCGGTGCTTGAGTGGCTGGCCGACCAGGCCGCGACCCTGGGCATCGACCCACAACGCATCGCAGTCGGTGGGCACAGCGCCGGCGGTAACCTGGCCACCGGCGTGGCCAATCTGGCGCGGGAGCACCAACGGCTGCGGGTGGTGCATCAGGTCATCGACTATGCGGCCGTGGATTTAGCCGCGGATCCGGAACTCAAGCGCTCGACCTCTGACAAACCCTTGCTCGGCCCGGGCCTGATGCGCTTCTTCAATCGCTGTTACCTGAGCGATCCGGCGCATGCCCGCGACCCTCTGGCATCACCGTTACTGGCGACGGTCGAACAATTGCAGGGCATGCCCCCCGCGACGGTGATCACTGCCGAGTACGATATCCTGCTCGCCGAGGGGCAGGCCTACGCGCAGAAACTGCGTCAGGCCGGTGTGGCGGTGACCGAGAGAATGTTCACCGGGTGCGACCATATGTTCACTCACCTGGGACCGGATGCTTCGGCACAGCAGGCGTGGCAGCTCATCGAAGACTCCCTGCGCAAGGCGTTTGCGAGCAGGCTGCGTTAAGCTGGGCACCTTTGTGAAACCACCATCAGGACATGCGCACCATGCCGTTCAACAGGACCCGTAATGCCTGAAACCACCGGGCTGCCCACCCGGCGCGGTCGTCCGCCGGTGCGCAGCCGTCAGGAGCAGATGACCTCGCTGTTGGATGCGGCGGCGCAGGCGCTTGGCAGCGGCAATTTTGCCAACGTCACCATGGATGCTATCGCCCGCGCCGCCGGGATCTCCAAGAAGACCCTGTACCTGTTGGTGCCGAGCAAGGAAGCGTTGCTCTCGCAACTGGTGGCCAGGGACTTGTCCACCCTTGAACTGCTGTTGGAAAGCGGTATTGATTGCGCCGAGGACCTGCTCAGCGAGTTGCGCATGTACCTGACGTTATGGGCGCGCCTGACCCTGTCGCCGTTGGCGCTGGGGCTCTACCTGTTGGCTGCCCAGGGACGCGAAACGGCGCCGGGCCTTGCCAGGATCTGGTATCAGGAAGGTGCCGCGCGCTGCCTGAGCTTGTTGCGCGGCTGGCTGGGCAAGGCCGCCGGCAAGGGATTGTTGGCACACGAAGATGTCGAGTCAGCGGTGGAGCTGATCGACTCGCTGTTGATTTCCCAGCCGCTCAAGCTGTTCACCCTTGGGGTCCAACAGGCCTGGTCCGACGAGCAGATCGAGCAGCGGGTCGAGGTGACCTTGGGCCTGTTCGGCCGCTGCTTTATCCGTCGATCATCTACGCCATGAGATGCGCCTATTCGCTGATCGAGCGCCGCGACAGGCGATAGGACAACTGGGCACGGGTCAGGCCGAGACGGCGGGCCGCTTCAGAGACGTTGCCTTTCACTTCGCCCAGGCAGTGGTCAATGATGGTGTCCTCGATCTCTTGCAACGACAGCCGGCTCGGATCCTTGCCGCCGAACAGTTCCAGACTCGCACCACTGCCGGTACTGGCTGCGGCGCTCGTTGCATGGCGGGCCGGCGGCGGGTCGTTGGGGCTCGCAGCCAGTTGGCCACGGGTGCCGATGGAGAACATGGGCTGGGCCAGGCGTTCACCGCTGGTAAACAAGTGCGCCAGGTCGATGGCGCCGCCGTCCGGGGCGCTGATCACGCCGCGCTCCACCAGGTTCTGTAGCTCGCGGATATTGCCCGGGAAGTCATAGGCCAGCAGCGTATCGGCCGTGCGCGGCGTGAAGCCGCTGATCTGCCGACCATGGCGCTGGGTGAAGCGATGCAGGAAGTGGGTCATCAGCAGCGGGATGTCTTCCTTGCGTTCGCGCAGCGGCGGCAGATGGATCGGAAATACATTCAAGCGAAAGAACAGATCTTCACGAAACTCGCCACGTTGCGCGGCGGCGCGGAGGTCGACGTTGGTCGCGGCGACCACCCGTACATCGACTTTCAACGTGCGGCTGCCACCGACTCGCTCGACTTCGCCCTCCTGCAAGGCGCGCAGCAGCTTGCCCTGGGCCACCAGACTGAGGGTGGCGATCTCGTCAAGGAACAGGGTGCCGCCATCGGCGCGCTCGAAGCGCCCGGCGCGCGATTGAGTGGCACCGGTGTAGGCACCGCGCTCGACGCCGAACAGCTCCGACTCCATCAGGTTTTCCGGTATGGCAGCGCAGTTGATGGCGACGAAGGGTTCATCGTGGCGCGGGCTGATGCGGTGCAGCATCCGCGCAAACATTTCCTTGCCGACGCCGGACTCGCCAGTGAACAGCACCGTTGCCTGGGTCGGCGCGACCCGTCGCAACATGTGGCAGGCGGCGTTGAAGGCCGAGGAAATCCCCACCATGTCGCTGTCTTGTGCGGGAGTCGGATCAACCAGCAAGCTCGTCGGCAGGGCGCCTTTATCGCTGCGGCTATGGGCTGTCACGCTGCGTCCGCCGGTGCTGACGAAAGGTTCGGCGTTCAGGTCGGCCAGGTCCGCTTCGGCGTCGTCCCATTCCTCCGCGGGTTTTCCTATCAGCCGGCAAATGCTGGAACCGGTGGAGCGGCATTCGACCTCGCGGTAGAGAATCAGCCGGCCGACCATCGCCGAGGTGTACCCGGTGGCATAGCCGGTCTGCATCCAGCAGGCCGGTTCGGTGCCGATGCCGTATTGGGCGATGTGCTCGTCGTCCTCGCTGGAGTGATGCCAGAGGAATTCGCCGTAATAGGTGCCCAGGTTCATGTCGAATTCGAAATGCACCGGCTCGACCTTCACCGCGCCTTCGATCGCATGAATGATCGGGCCGGCGGCGAACAGCGCCAGGATGTCGGCCTCGGGGAAGCGCTCCTTGATCAGGGCGGCGTCCCGGGCGCCGCAATGGTAGCCGGTGCGCAACATGATGCCTCGGGCGCGGGCCAGGCCCATGCTTTCAATCAGTTCTCGGCGTAGCGCGCCGATGCCGCTGTTGTGGATCAGCAGCATGCGCGCGCCGTTCAACCAGATGCGGCCGTCGCCCGGACTGAACATCAGGCATTCAGTCAGGTCCTGCAGGGTAGGCGGCGCCCCTGGTGGCAACTGCTCGCTGGCACCCCGCACGGGTTTGTTTGGCGTTGCGCGAGAGAGTTCGGCCAGGGAAATCAGCTTGTTCGCCATCACAAATCCTTAAACGGGATAATCATAATCCGCATAGTGCAGCATGAAATTGCTGAAATCATCACTTTTTTTACCCGCCTGAATCCCCCCTCCAGATACCCACATGCCTCTGTTTGCGCTGGATGCCGCGTGCTTGAGCGGTTGCCTTGCGATTACTCAGAGATGGCATATCGCTTGCTACAACTAGTTACCGAGATTAACTAATTCGGCAATAACAATATGGCTTGGCTGTCGCCGCCTTCGAGCAGGCAGTACAAGCAAGAATCGGGAAGCCCGTATGAAGTTGACCAACAAGAGGATAGTCGTGACCGGGGTTTCCTCGGGCATCGGCGCCGAAACCGCGAGGATCCTGCGTGCCCACGGGGCCATCGTCATCGGCATGGATCGCAATGAGCCCAACCTGAGCCTGGACGATTTCATCCAGGCTGATCTCAGCCACCCGGATGTCATCGATGCGGCCGTGCAGCAGTTGCCGCAGGCGCTCGACGGCCTGTGCAACATTGCAGGAGTCCCCGGTACCGCCGATCCGCAAGCGGTTGCCCAGGTCAATTACCTGGGGGTGCGCCATCTCTGTGGGGCAGTGCTACCGCGCATTGTTGCCGGAGGCAGCATCGTCAACGTCGCCTCGATTCTTGGTGCGCAATGGCCGCAGCGCCTGGACCTGCACAAGGCCCTGGCCGATACCCAAAGCTTTGCCCATGGCCAGGCCTGGCTGGCCGAGCATCCGGTGCCTCGGGAGAGCTGCTACCAGTATTTCAAAGAGGCCTTGATCGTCTGGAATTACCAGCAGTCCCAACCCTGGTTCCTGCAGACCTCTGTGCGCATGAACTGCGTGGCGCCGGGCCCGGTGTTCACGCCCATCCTGGGTGATTTCGTCAGCATGCTCGGTCAAGAGCGCGTCGAGGCTGACGCTCATCGTATGAAGCGCCCGGCCTACGCCGATGAAGTGGCGGCTGCCATCGCCTTTCTGTGTGCCGACGAATCGCGCTGGATCAATGGCGTCAACCTGCCGGTCGATGGCGGCCTGGCGTCCACCTACATCTGAACGAGGAGCCCTGGGCGAGTGACCACCGGCCGACTACGAGCGAACGGCCAGTTCAAAAAACATGTTTCCAACAACAAGAACAATGAGGAACACCATGCACAACTCTCGATGCTATCCAGGCTTCAAGCGTTCAGCCCTGGCACTCTCGGTCTGCCTGGCCGGCTGGGCCTCCCAGCCCCAGGCTGCGCAAATAGACTTGGGCGACAGTCAATGGCGCCTGCGCTGGGATAACACCCTCAAGTACAGCCAGGCGTGGCGTCTGCAAGGGGCCGACGACAATCTGGTCAACGCGCCGACTGCGGGGGGCCTGTACCCCTCGATCCAGAGTCAGGGCGACAAGAACTTCAGCAGCGGCCTGGTCTCCAACCGCCTGGACCTGTTCAGTGAGATGGACCTGAGCCGGGAAAACTATGGCCTGCGCCTCAGCGGCGCAGCCTGGTACGACGATATCTACAACAAGAACACCGACAGCAGCGAGCAACGGCACTTTCTCGACGATACCCGCGAACTGCACGGGCGCGACGCCGAATTGCTCGATGCCTTCGTGTTTGTGCGGGGTGATGTCGGCGAGTCGAGCCAGGGCACCGTGCGGCTGGGCCGGCATAGCCTGATTTATGGCGAAAGCCTGTTCTACGGGGGCAACGGCATTGCCAATGCCCAGGGGCCGAGCGATATCGTCAAGCTGCTCAGCGTACCCGGCACCCAGTTCAAGGAAATCCTGCGTCCGGTCAATCAGGTGTCCGGGCAGTTGCAGATCAACCCGCAGTTGTCTGTGGGTGCCTACTATCAGTTCGAATGGGAGCGTTCCAACTTGCCGGGGGCGGGCAGCTACCTGAGTGACAACGATGGTATCGGCGAAGGTTCCGGCGACTGGACCCAGGTGTTTGGCAACACCACCGTGCATGCCTCCGATATCGAGGCCAGGAACTCCGGCCAAGGCGGCATGCAACTGCGCTACAAGCCCGAAGGCACCGAACTGGAACTGGGCTTCTACGCTGCCAAGTATCACGACAAGGCGCCGAGCGCGCTCTATGCCTATCTGGACGGTGCAGCGGCCGCGGCCACCGGGCTGCCGATCCTGGGGTCCTATCGCCAGGTTTACGCCGAAGACATCAAAACCCTCGGCGCCAGCTTCTCCACGGCTTATGGCCCGTTCAATTTCGCCGGCGAAACCTCGGTGCGCTGGGACGCACCGCTGGTGAGCAACCTGCAGGTGGTGACACCTGCCATGGCGGCGGACAACAACGGCGATGCGCTCTACGCCAAGGGCA
>NZ_WUUD01000016.1:132180-159507 GCF_009831705.1 Pseudomonas sp. PICF6
GACCATCTATCTGCTGTCGCCCGGCCCGCTGTGGGATGGGGGTTCGGTGCTCGCCGAACTGGCCTGGAACCGCACCCTCAGCGTCACCGACAACCGCGCGGCATTGGACGCCAACACCACCCGGGACGCCACGGCGCTGCGCGTGCTGGCCGAACCGGCTTATTTCCAGGTGGCCGACGGTCTCGACCTGAGCGTACCGATGGGTTTTGGCGTGGTCCTCGATGGGCGCTCCTCAGCGGTCAGCAAGGCCGGGTTCGGCAATACCCACGCAGGCGACTGGAGTGTCGGCGTCAAAGCCACTTACCTGCAACGCTGGGACTTCGGCATCAACTACGTGAACTTCTTCGGCAAGAAGGAGGCAGGGCTGCGCGAGGACGGCAACTTCAGCTACGGGCAATCGCTGGCCGACCGTGACTTTGTCTCCATGTACGTGAAAACCACATTCTAATAAGAGGTTTCATTCGTTATGCACAGTAACCTTTCCTTGCGTATTTCGGCCTTGGCCATTGCCTTGCTCAGTGCCGGCCTGGTGCACGCGGCCGTTTCCCCGGAGCAGGCCGCACGCCTGAACTCGGACCTCACCCCCCTTGGCGCCGAGCGCGCCGGCAACAAAGACGGCAGCATTCCGGAATGGACAGGTGGCTACACCACAGCACCGGCCGGCTACAAGAATGGCGATAAACGCGCTGATCCGTTCGCCGCCGACAAGCCACTGTACTCGGTCAGCGCGTCCAACATGGCGCAGTACGCCGACCAATTGGCCGAAGGCACCAAAGCCCTGTTGCAGAAGTATCCCGCTTACCGTCTGGACGTCTATCCCACCCGGCGCAGTGCCGCAGCGCCTCAGTGGGTGTATGACAACACCCTGAAAAACGCTACCCGCGCGAACCTTGAGGTGGCCACCGAAAAGGTCAGCGGCGCCTATGGCGGGATCCCATTTCCATTGCCGCAAAACGGCGCCGAGGTGCTGTGGAACTACCGCCTGTCCTGGCAAGGCGGAGACACCTTCTATTCACCTTTTGATACCTGGCTGATGACCGCAGGCGGCAAGAAAATCCAGGCCACCCGCGCGCGCTTCTGGTACCAGCAACCCTACTACTTCAAAGACGGCAGCCTGGAAACCTTCGCGGGCAAGTTTCTGATCGGCAAACTGGCCACGGAACAACCGTCCTCCAAGGCCGGCGAGGGCCTGATGACCCACTGGGACATGGACCCCGGCAAACGTGCCGCCTGGCAGTACCTGGTCGGCCAGCGCCGGGTGCGTCGTGCGCCGAACGTTGCCTACGATACGCCGGACTTCGTCACCTCGGGCGTCGGTTTCTTCGACGAGGCCTTCATGATCTTCGGTCCGACCGACCGCCACGACCTCAAGCTGGTTGGCAAGAAAGAGTTGCTGGTGCCCTACAACAACAACCGCGCGGCAGCGGCGAGCAGCGACGAGCTGCTCAAGCCAGGCTTCCTCAACCCGGATCTGGTGCGGTGGGAGAAGCATCGGGTGTGGGTCGTGAGCGCGACACTCAAGGATGGCAAACGTCATGTGGTGCCCAAGCGCACCTATTACGTGGACGAGGACTCCTGGCAAGTGCTGCTGCTCGACGGCTATGACGCCCAAGGCAAGTTGGGGCGGCATAACTATTCGCTGACGTTGTTGGCGCCTGAAATGCCCGCGCTGACCGCTCAGATGATGTGGGGCAGCTACAACCTGGAGACCGGCGCCTACTTCCTGAACTCCTCGGCCAACGACCTGGATGTGCAGTACCAGAGCTATCCGCGTCCGCCGTCCGCGTTCTTCACCCCTGACGCCATGGCCAGCGACAGTATGCGCTAAGCGATTGTGCAAGGCGCCGGAGCCCAGGCATCGGCGCCTTGTGCGATCAGCGGTTGGATAATTCTTATGCGGCGGTTGGAGCGGACATGATCGGTAATTTTTCACTCATGCGGGCGCTACCGGTGGCCTTGCTGCTGGCTGCGTTATCAGTGTCAGGCTGGGCGACGGCCAGCCCGGGCATTGCACTACTCAACCAGCCGGCCTTGCAAAGTGCCAAGGCACCCCGTGCGGTGCTGCTGGCGGTAACCCGGGCGGGCGATCGGCTGGTGGCGGTCGGCGAACGCGGCATCGTGTTGCTCTCTGATGACTCCGGCCAGAGCTGGCGCCAGGCCCGTGTGCCGGTCAGCGTCAGCCTGACGGCGGTGCAGTTCGTGGATGCCGAACGGGGCTGGGCTGTCGGTCATCTGGGCGTGATCCTTCACAGCACCGACGGTGGCGAAACCTGGGTCAAGCAACTCGATGGCGTCGCAGCGGCGCACCTGGCGCTGGTTTCGGCTCAACAAGGCAACGACGCCAAGCGGCTCAAGGATGCCGAGTGGCTGGTCGCCGATGGCCCGGACAAGCCCTTTCTCGACCTGTATTTCAGCGACCGTCGCAACGGCTATGTGATCGGCGCCTATGGCCTGATTCTGCGCACCGCTGACGGTGGCGACAGTTGGCAGCCGTGGATGCAGCAGGTGGATAACCCCGAGGGCCTCAACCTGTACGGCATTCGCCCGGCGGGCGGTGCGCTGTTCATCGTCGGCGAACGCGGTCTGCTGCTGCGTTCAACTGACAACGGGAGCCGCTTCGAGGCTCTCGATTCACCCTATGACGGCAGTTTTTTCGGTGTGCAGGGCAGCTCGGCCGGGGAGTTGTTGGCCTTCGGTCTGCGCGGCAATGCTTATTGGTCGGGCGACCAGGGTGTCAGTTGGCGGCGGATCGAGACGGGGCTGGAAGTGGCCTTGTCGGCCGGCACTCGCTCGCCTGATGGCGCGTTCATCCTGGCCAGCCAGGCCGGCGATCTGCTGCTCAGCCTCGATCGGGGACGCAGCTTGCGGCACTTGAAAGGACCGACCGGCACCTCGATCGCCGGGCTGGTGGCCGCCCCGGATGGCAGCTTGATTGGTGTCGGCCTCAGTGGCGTGACGCGCCTCAAGCATGACCTTTACTCGGCGCAACGTTGAAACACTTGCCAGAGCCCTATGCGGCCGTATTCGGAGTCCGATGTGAACGACCATAATCCCGCCCTCGAACAGCAAGTGGTAATCGCCCGTCTGGAGGATTTCGATCCGCGTTCCGGAAACATGGGCGAGCGGGCGATTTTCAATCATCGCCCCTGGGTGATTCTGCTCTGCCTGCTGGCCACCCTGGTGCTGGGTTACCAGGCTAGCAAGATCGGTCTCAATGCCAGTTTCGAAAAAACCATTCCGACGTCGCACCCTTACGTCGCCAATTTCCTTGAGCGACGCAGCGAATTGAGCGGCCTGGGTAACTCAGTGCGCATTGCCGTGGCGGTCAAGGACGGCAACATCTTCGACAAGGATTACCTCGACGTTCTCGCCAGGCTCAACGACGAGATCTATTTGCTGCCGGGTGTCGACAAGCCTTATATGAAGTCGCTCTGGACGCCGACCACGCGCTGGACGGCCGTGACAGAGGAGGGCCTTGATGGCGGCACGGTGATCCCGGACACCTATGACGGTTCCGCCGCCAGTCTGGAGCAGGTGCGCACCAACGTTGCCCGCTCCGGCGAGATCGGCCAACTGGTGGCGGGCAACTTTCAGTCCAGCGTGATATTCGTGCCGCTGCTGGAAATCAATCCCGTGACCGGCAAGGCGCTGGATGCCGGCGAATTTTCCCGGCAGCTGGAAGCTTTGCGCGACAAATACCAGAGCGATCGAATCCAGATCCACATCACTGGGTTCACCAAGATCATCGGCGACCTGATTGCCGGACTGGTCCAGGTCATGCTGTTTTTCGTGGTTGCCGTGCTGGTGACGGTCGTGGTGCTCTACTGGTACACCCGTTGTGCCCGCAGCACCGCGCTGGTGGTGCTCTGCTCCCTGGTGGCGGTGCTCTGGCAGGTCGGGCTGCTCGCCAGCCTTGGTTACGACCTGGATCCCTATTCGGCGTTGGTGCCTTTTCTGGTGTTCGCCATCGGCATGAGCCACGGCGCGCAGAAGATGAACGGCATCATGCAGGACATCGGTCGTGGCACGCACCGGGTGGTCGCCGCGCGTTATACCTTCCGCCGCTTGTTTGCCGCCGGCATGACCGCGTTGCTTTGTGATGCGGTGGGGTTCGCGGTGCTGATGGTGATCAAGATCCGCGTGATCCAGGACCTGGCGATTACCGCCAGCATCGGAGTGGCGGTGCTGATCTTCACCAACCTGATCCTGCTGCCGATTCTGCTCAGCTATATCGGTGTCGGCGCCAAGGCGGCCGAGCGCAGCTTGCGGGCCGAAACCGCTGAGTTGAAAGCAAACGTCAAGCATCCGCTCTGGAGTTTCCTCGACCTGTTCACCCGGCGCTCCTGGGCTTACGGCGCTTGCCTGGTGGGCCTGGCGCTGGCGGTCGGCGGTTTCGCCGTCAGCCTGCACCTGAAAATCGGCGATCTGGACCCAGGCGCTCCGGAGCTGCGTCCAGACTCGCGCTACAACCGCGATGCGGCTTTCATGACGCAGAACTACGCGGCCAGTTCGGACATTTTCGTGGTCATGGTCAAAACCCCGGAAGACCAATGCACCCGCTATCCGACCCTGGCGGCGGTGGATGCTTTGGCCTGGCAACTGGAGCAATTGCCGGGCGTCGAGTCGACCAACTCCATGGCGGCCCTGAGCAAGATCGCCGCCGCCGGATATAACGAGGGCAACTTCAAATGGTACGAGTTGATTCCCAATGACGGGGCCCTCGGCGCGGTACAGACCCGTGCGCCGCGTGAGCTGTTCAACCAGGGCTGTTCGCTGCTCTCGCTTTACGTCTACCTGGCCGACCACAAGGCTGACACTCTGGAGCGGGTGGTGCAGACCAGCGAAGCCTTTATCGCCCAGCAGCAACTGCCGGACGTGAAGTTCATGCTCGCTGCGGGGAGCGCCGGCATCGAGGCGGCGACCAACATTGTGGTGAAGAAGGCCATGCGCGAGATGCTGTTCTGGGTCTACGGTGCCGTGATCCTGCTTTGCTGGGTGACCTTCCGTTCCTGGCGTGCGGTGCTCGCCGCGGTGCTGCCGCTGATGCTCACCTCGATCCTCTGCGAGGCGCTGATGGTGGGCCTGGGCATGGGCGTGAAGGTGGCGACCTTGCCGGTGATCGCCCTCGGGGTGGGCATCGGCGTCGATTACGCGCTTTACGTGCTGAGCGTGATCCTGACCCACATGCGCGCCGGCGCCTCGCTGTCCGAGGCCTACTACCGCGCACTACTGTTCACCGGCAAGGTGGTTCTGCTGACCGGCATCACCCTGGCTATCGCCGTGGCGACCTGGGCTTTCTCGCCGATCAAGTTCCAGGCCGACATGGGCATCCTGCTGGCCTTCATGTTCCTGGTGAACATGCTCGGCGCGCTGATCCTGTTGCCTGCACTGGCGTACTTCCTGTTGCCACAAAGGCTGTTCGCAAAAAAGCCTGAGGCCGCCGGCGTGTTGCAGCCGGTCGGGGAGGGCTGACTGACGGTCCGCTGGCAACCGAAGGGCCAGACCAGGCAGGCCAATGCGGCTTGCCTGGTCTGGCCATTTCCACGATCCGATGGAGACAAGTCAAAACGGCTTTTCTGCCGTTTATCTGGCGTCAAAACATAATCTTTCACGCCGTATTTAGCCTTCAGCCAACTCGCCGATACCCTCAATAAGGTCCGATCGATTTGTGGGTTCGCCGAGGGTACGTCATGTTTAATTCAACGCTGAAAAGTGAATTGATGGCTAGGACAGCCGAATTGGCAACGTACAAAGGATTGGTGGGTGCTCTGGAGCGGTCGATGGCCGTTGTGGAGTTCAGCCCAGATGGCAAGGTACTGCGCGCCAATGAGAATTTCTTGCATACGATGGGGCATCGGGCAGATCAACTGGCCGGTATGTCTCATCGGGATTTCTGCACGCCCGCGCTGGTCAGCAGCGCCGAGTATCGTCAGTTCTGGGACCGCCTGCGGTCCGGTCAATTCGTGTCCGGCACTTTTCAGCGAGTCAATGGCAAGGGTGGGAATGTCTGGCTGGAGGCCAGCTATAACCCGGTAGTGGACGAACAAGGCCGCGTTGTAAAAGTGGTCAAATATGCACTCGACGTCACCGCGCGGGTAGCAAACGAGGCGCAAACCCAAGGCAAGCTGGCAGCACTCGATCGCGCTATGGCGGTGATCGAATTCGATCTGAACGGCAACATCCTGACCGCTAACGACAACTTCCTCAGTGTCATGAATTACTCGCTGGCGGAACTCAAAGGCAAGCACCACCGGCTGTTCTGCGAGCAGGAGCTGGTGAGCAGCTCCGAATACAGCGATTTCTGGCGTCGCCTCAATAGCGGTGAATTTTTCAGTGGTCAATTCAAACGTCTGGGCAAGCACGGCAAGGTTGTCTGGTTGGAGGCCAGTTACAACCCGGTCTACGATGCCGAAGGCAAGCTGAGCAAAATCATCAAGTTCGCCAGTGACATCAGCGAACGAGTCGAGAAATTCGAAGAGGATTCGCGCGGCGCTTCCCGTGCCTACCACATCTCTGCCGAGACCGAGAAAGTCGCTGAACAGGGCTCGCAAGTGATTCAGCAGACGGCCAAGGAAATGCGCCAGATCGCTGACAATATCGGGGCCTCTGCACGATTGGTCGGCCAGTTGGGCGCGCGTTCTGAAGAGATCACGGCCATCGTCAATACCATTCGCGGCATCGCCGACCAGACCAACCTGCTTGCCCTTAACGCGGCCATCGAAGCGGCGCGGGCCGGCGATCAAGGGAGAGGGTTTGCGGTGGTCGCCGATGAAGTCCGGCAACTGGCCGGGCGCACCAGCCGTTCGACGGCCGAGATTGCCGAGATGATCGGTCTGATTCTGTCTGAAACCCGTGACGCCGTCGCCAGCATGACGGTGACCCAGGAGGGCGCCCTGCGTGGCGTAACCCTGGCCGATCAGGCCGGATCGGTTATTCTGCAGATCAGAACCGGTACCAGTGACGCACTCGAAGCGGTGAGCATGTTTGCCTCCAAACTCGATGAGTCCGAGGTCATCCCGAAAACGGCCATCGGCTGGGTAGGTTGATGCGCATGGGCGGCCCGAACCTCCTCACCAGCCTTTGACGCCGCTCATATCAGGCAACTTGTGAGCGATGCCCTTGTGGCAATCGATGCAGGTTGCCTCGCCATTGGCCAGTGAGGTCGAGTGCATGCTCGAGGCGCGCTTGCTTTGCCGGGTGAAGTCCATGAATTCGAAGTTGTGACAATTGCGGCATTCTCGCGAGTCGTTGGCCTTGAGTCGGGCCCATTCGTGCTCGGCCAGTTCACGTCGCAGGGCGAGGAATTTGTCGCGGGTGTCGATGGTACCGAAAATCTTGCCCCAGACCTCCTTGGAGGCCTGCATCTTGCGCGCGATCTTATGGGTCCACTCGTGTGGCACGTGACAGTCCGGACAACTGGCGCGTACGCCGGAGCGGTTGGTGTAGTGGATCGTGTCCTTGAGCTCGACAAACACGTTGTCACGCATTTCATGGCAGGACACGCAGAACGTCTCGGTATTGGTCGCCTCCAGGGCAGTGTTGAAGCCGCCCCAGAAAACGATACCGGCGATAAAGCCCCCAAGCGTCAGGAAACCCAGGCTGTAATACAGGCTCGGACGACGCAGGACGCCCCAGTAGTCCTTGAGCAAGGCGAACAGTGCTTTCATGTTGCCTCCTCAAGGTTTCTTCGTGGCGTTGGCGTTGTCTTGCAGCAGTTTGTCGATTGTCTCGAAATTGTTTCCCACCAAAGGCTTCACGTCCGCCTGCGGTACATGGCACTGGTTGCAGAAGTACCGACGTGGTGAGACGGCCGCCAGCGCTTGGCCATCGCGGTCCATGTAGTGGGTGATGCTGATCATCGTTGCCTGGGTCCGTGCGCTGTTGGCACGGCTGTGACAGGACAGGCACTTGTTGCCGTTCGCGTCGACCTGATAGCCGCGGATGGTGTGGGGAATGGTCGGCGGCTGATCCGGGTAATTACGCTCGCGTTTGAGGTCTTTGTTTTCTTCATCGGTAATGGGCGGGGCGGGCATGTTCTGGGACAGAGTGCCGCCGGGGCGACGCCCATCCGGAGCTGGCGCGTCGAGCGGGTAGTCGATTTCAGCTGCGATCACCACGCCAATCGCGGCAAGCAGAAACAAGGGCAGCATTCGAAAAAGCATCAGGGTTCTCCTCAGGCCACGCTGACCAACTCGATGCGTATCGCGCACTTTTTGTAGTCGGTTTGCTTGGAGATCGGGTCGGTGGCATCGAGCGTGACCTTGTTGATCAGCTTGTTGGCGTCGAAAAACGGCACAAATACCAATCCTTGAGGCGGCTTGTTGCGCCCGCGGGTTTCGATGCGCGCACGGATCTCACCGCGTCGGCTGATCAGCTTCACTTCACTGCCGCGCCGTGCTTTCAAGGCCTTGGCATCCTCGGGATGCATGTACACCAGCGCATCCGGCACGGCTTTGTAGAGTTCTTCGACTCGCTGGGTCATGCTGCCCGTGTGCCAGTGTTCAAGAACGCGCCCGGTGCTCAGCCAGAACGGGTAGTCCGCATCCGGTGCCTCGGCCGGCGGTTCGTAGGGGAGGGCGAAAATGATCGCCTTCTTGTCCGGATAGCCATAGAACTGCACCTCGCTGCCTTTCTCCACATAGGGGTCCAGCCCCTCGCGATAACGCCAGCGGGTTTCCTTGCCATCCACCACCGGCCAGCGCAGGCCCCGTTCACTGTGGTAACGGTCAAATGCGGCAAGGTCATGTCCATGGCCGCGACCGAATTGGGCGTACTCCTCGAACAGCCCCTTCTGCGGGTAAAACCCAAAGGCCTTGGCTTCATCGTTTTTGTAGCCGGCTTCCAACTGCTCGACGGGGAACTGGTCCACCTGGCCATTTTTGAACAGCACCTCGAAGAGGGTCTTGCCCTTGAGCTCAGGTGCCTTGGCGAGCAATTCGGCGGGCCAGGTTTCATCGGTGGTGAAGCGCTTGGAAAATTCCATCAACTGCCACAGGTCCGACCGGGCGTCTCCCGGTGCCGTCACCAACTGATGCCAGAATTGCGTGCGTCGTTCAGCGTTACCGAAGGCGCCTTCCTTCTCCACCCACATGGCGCTGGGCAGAATCAGGTCGGCGGCCTGGGCGGAAACGGTGGGGTAGACGTCGGAGACAATCATGAAATTGTCCGGGTTGCGCCAACCCGGCAGGACTTCCTGCATGATGTTCGGTCCGGCCTGCATGTTGTTGCTGGCCTGGGTCCAGCACACGTTGAGCACACCGTCCTTGAGCATGCGGCTCTGTTCCACCGCGTGGAAGCCGGGCTTTTCCTGGATGGTGCCGGCGGGCAGCTTCCAGATTTTCTCGGCGGTGGCGCGATGCTTGGGATTGGTGACCACCAGGTCGGCCGGTAGTCGGTGGGAAAAAGTCCCCACTTCACGTGCCGTGCCACAGGCCGACGGTTGACCGGTCAACGAGAACGGGCTATTGCCCGGCTCACTGATCTTGCCGGTAAGCAGGTGGATGTTGTAGATCAGGTTGTTGGCCCAGACGCCACGCGTGTGCTGGTTGAACCCCATGGTCCAGAACGACACGACCTTACGCTTGGGGTCGGCATACAACTGCGCCAGGCTTTTCAGTCGCTCAGGTGCAACCCCCGTCTCCCTGGCGGTTCGCTCCAGCGTGTAAGGCTTGACGAAGGCGGCGTACGCCTCGAAGTCAATATCCGTCCAGGTGTTGGCCTTGCCGGCATTCTTCGCGCTGGTTTCCCGTGGGTCGTCAGGACGCAGGCCGTAGCCGATGTCGTCGGCACCCCGGGCAAAGCGAGTGTGCTTGCTGATGAAATCCTGGTTCACCGCGCCGCTTTCAATGATGTGGTTGGCGATGTAGTTAAGAATCAGCAGGTCGGTTTGCGGCTTGAACACCATGGGGATGTCGGCCAACTCGAAACTGCGATGTTCGAAGGTGGACAGCACCGCCACTTTCACATGGGGCTGGCTCAGGCGGCGATCGGTGACCCGGCTCCAGAGCACCGGGTGCATCTCGGCCATGTTCGAGCCCCAGAGCACGAAGGCATCGGTGGCTTCGATGTCGTCATAACAACCCATGGGTTCATCGGCGCCAAAGGTGCGCATGAAACCCATCACCGCCGAGGCCATGCAATGGCGGGCGTTGGGGTCGATGTTGTTGGTGCGAAAGCCGGCCTTCATCAGTTTGTTGGCGGCGTAGCCTTCCCAGACCGTCCACTGTCCGGAGCCGAACATACCGACCGATTCCGGCCCCTTGCTTTTCAGGGCCTGCTTGAACTTCAGCTCCATGATGTCGAAGGCTTGCTCCCAACTGACCGGCTGGAATTCGCCCTGCTTGTCGTATTGACCGTTCTTCATGCGCAACAGCGGCTGGGTCAGGCGATCGACGCCATACATGATCTTTGAAAGAAAATAGCCTTTCACGCAGTTGAGCCCACGATTGACTTCGGCCTTCACGTCGCCATGGGTGGCGACCACCCGGTTATCCCGGGTCGCGACCATCACGCTGCACCCGGTGCCACAGAACCGGCAAGGCGCCTTGTTCCAGTCCAGGGTGACCATGTCCGCTTCGGTCACCAGGTTGCTGGCAGAGGTTACGATCGGCAGGCCCGCAGCGGCGGCTGCAATGGCGGCGGCCTGGGTCTTGACGAATGCACGGCGGGTCATGCTCATTCGATGTCTCCTTCGGGCTCGAGGAGTTCGTGATAGATCAACGCCGCGTTGAGTACGCCGGGCAGGTTGTTGATCTGGTCGATGCATTGCAGGATCTGGTCTTCATGCACGGCTTCAAGCACTACCACCAGTTTTCCGGCGGCACTTTCCTGATGCAGCTCCAGGCCATCGAGCAGGCGCAGGTTGGCCTTGACCGCGTCGAACATCTCCGGTCGGGCAAGTACGACAAGACTGGCGATATGCAGGGTTTCGTCCATGAACGGGCTCCAATAGCCTCAAGAAAAAGCCACCGGTCAGTGGGGTGGGCCAGGAGGGCCATACAGCATCTGGAAAAACCAGACGAGGAAACCGTAGCCGCCGACGATGGCGACCGACAGCAGCGGAAAGAGGAACACGACAAGGAAGAGGAACAGCCGGGTTTCCTTGCGGCGTTCAGGTTTGCGTTCTTCAGCCAACGACATTGGGGCTTCTCCAGCCGAACCTGCGTTGATACTAGATCACGATTGCTGGACTGGCCTGTGTGCCCGATTTTGCTTTCGACCAACGGTCCTACCAAGGGCCAGTAAATGACTCTGACGATTGACCCGGACGGCGCGATGATGGGGAACATTTCTGAACTTTCACTGGGCAAATACTTCCACTACTCAGAGAGTCATACCACTGCCTGGCGCAACGCGAGGTACCTAACACGTGCATGTTTGAAGCAGAGCCAGAATATGAAAGTAACGCCCCCTAAATCCCGGACCTCCTTGCGCCGGGCGGTGACAGGACCGATGCTGTTTCTTTTCATTCTTGGCGATGTACTCGGCGCCGGTGTTTATGCGCTCGCCGGCACGATCGCGGGGGAGGTGGGCGGCGCGATCTGGGTGCCGTTGCTGGTCGCATTATTCTTCGCAATGCTGACGGCCGGTTCGTATGCAGAGCTGGTCACCAAATACCCACATGCGGGAGCGGCGTCGGTGTATGCCGAGAAGGCATTCAAGTCACCGCTTATTTCGTTTTTGGTCGGGTTCTGCATGCTGGCTGCGGCTGTCACAAGCGCTGCCGGTCTTTCGCTGGCTTTCGCGGGTGATTATCTGGGCGCATTTGTTCAGGTCTCACCGCACGTCGCGGCCCTGGTGTTTCTGGTGGTCATAGCGCTGTTGAATGCCAGGGGAATAAAAGAATCTCTGGGGGCGAATCTGGTGATGACGCTCATAGAACTGTCAGGCCTGATTCTGGTCGTTGTGGCCGCCGCCTGGTTTTTCCGTTCCGGTGATGCTCACCTGGAGGCCGCGTTGCAATTCAAGCCGGGGGTCAGTCCGATGCTGGCGGTGTTGGGGGCGGCATTGCTGGCCTTCTATTCGTTTGTCGGCTTTGAAACATCCGCCAATCTGGCTGAGGAAATACGTGATGTTCGAAAGGTCTATCCGCGCGCCTTATTTGCGGCATTGTTGACCGCCGGGGTCGTCTACATGGCCGTTGGTGTCGCAGCCTCTTCAGTGCTGCCGATGGAGCAACTGGTCGCAACGTCGGCCCCGTTGCTGGAAGTCGTCCGGGCATCGGGATTGAACATTCCACCTCGCGTGTTTGCCTTTATCGCGCTCATTGCCGTGGCCAACGGAGCGTTGCTGACTCTGATCATGGCCAGTCGACTCGCCTATGGAATGGCGTGTCTGGGGCTGTTGCCGGAGGCCTTGGCGCAGGTACTGCCCAACAGACGTACGCCTTGGGTCGCTATCATCGCCACGACCCTTGTATCTATTGCGTTGACACTGACCGGCACCCTTGCTGCATTGGCCCAGACAGTTGTTCTGCTGTTGCTTTTCGTATTCCTCAGCACAAATCTGGCGGTATTGGTGTTAAGGCGTGACACGGTTGAGGAAGCGCATTTTCGGGTGCCTACCTGGGTGCCCGTTCTGGCTATCGTTTCGTGTTTGATATTGCTCAGTCAGCAAAGCCTGGAAACCTGGCTTCGCGGTGCAGTCTTGATGGTTGTCGGAATATTGCTTTACGCCTGCACGCGTATCGCGATGCCCGTGGCGATAAAGCCTGGCTAGCGGGCTGGAGGAGTCCCGTCGGTAATCATGGACTCAAACGTCCTCCAGAAAGCTCGGACTGTGCCGATTCAAACGGTGTCGACTACAGTTCCTTGCATGTGCAGGGGATGCCCCGTTAAGCAACGGAATATTGATCATGACCCAAGACTCCTCCGATCCAGCCTTCAAATCCCTCGGTTGCGCCGAATGCCGCAACCATGAGGCGCTGGGGTTCGACTTCACAATGGCCTTTCAACCCATCTTCAATGTACGAACGCGCACCGCGTTCGCTTATGAGGCGTTGGTGCGGGGCGTCAATGGCGAATCGGCAGGCTACATTCTTGGGCTGGTCAATGACGGTAACCGCTACCGGTTCGACCAGGCGTGTCGCGTGAAGGCGATCGAGGAAGCCGCCCGGCTGGGCATTCTGGACATTGCCGATTGCCTGCTCAGCATCAATTTCCTGCCCAATGCCGTGTACAGGCCCGAGACCTGTATCCGGGCAACCCTGGAAGCCGCACGTAATACAAACTTCCCGCCAAACCGACTCATGTTCGAAGTGACGGAAGGCGAGAAAGTGGTAGATCCTGAGCACCTCAAGTCGATTTTCGTGGAGTACGAGCGCCAGGGTTTCACCACCGCCATTGACGATTTCGGCTCCGGTTACTCAGGGCTCAATCTGCTGGCCATGTTTCAGCCGCAAGTGCTGAAGATTGATATGGCGTTGACCCGCACGATTGATCAAGACACCGTCAAGCAAGCGATTGTCGAGGGTATCGTCCTGGTCGCCAAACGCCTGGGCATTACCGTCATAGCCGAGGGCATTGAGACGCGAGGGGAAAGCGCCGCGCTTCTGGAGCTGGGTATCGATCTGATGCAGGGATACCTGTTCGCAAGACCTGAGGTCGGTCGCCTCCCGCCTGGCAGCTTTGACTGAGGCGTACGGGCCGTTCAAGGCGTTTTCCAAAGACAGCTTTTTTGTTCGCTGGGTGAGATGGCAGAGGCTTTTCACGATTTTTGTCGGCCGTGGTTGAGCCAGCGGGAAGCGCCCAATATATAAAAGGCTCCTCCCGCGATAATAAAGAGCGCGAGCATGTAGAAAATGCTGTGGGGCGGTTGCGTGGCCAGGACCACGCCGCAGAGCAACGGCCCGGCTGCGGCCCCCAGGTTGCCGAGGTTCTGCGCGGCGTAGTACATGCCGCGCAGATGGTTGGGCGCGATGTTGTCGATGAACATGTATTCCGCGGGGAATACGATTATTTCCCCGACAGTGAATACAGCCATGGACATCACCCAGAACATCACCGAGTTGGACAGGGCGAAACCGGCCAGGCCCATGAGGAACATTCCCAGCCCGGCCACTAGCCAAAGATTCAGATGCCGATGGGATATTTTCTTGCCGATGGAATATTGCAAGCTGATCACCATCAGCGCATTGGTCGTGACGATAGCGCTGATGATTCGGTAGGTGTTCTCCGGCGTGGTGGTCACCACCAGATACTGCGAGAGATAGGCGGTGAACTGGCCGAAGACTACGGCGCTGAGCAGGCCTCCAAGGGTGAAACACACCAACCGGTAATCCTGGAGCAGAACCTTGCCCACCGCCAGGAAAGGCACAGGCGTCTGGCCTGCGTCGACAGGGGCGGAATGTCTGTCGCCCCAAACGAAGTAAATGAGAAAGAAGCCGGCACCGAGCCCGGCAGACAATAGAAAGGGCAAGCTGATCCCTAGCTTGGCTATCCCCGCCCCGAGAAACGGTCCGACGGCATAGCCGATGTTGGTCAGCGTATATTTGATCGAGAACACTTCGCTGCGTTCGGCGGCGGGGAGCAAGCTGCCAAATCCCGCCTTGACCGCAATATCGATGACGGCATATGCCAGATTGATCAGCACCAGGCAGATGAAAAAAAGCCAGAGTTCGCGGGTCACGACTGCCCCAAGGAACCCCAGGCTGAACAACCCACTGAACCCAAGAATGAGTCGGTAGCTGGAGAGCCTGTCCACCAGGAAACCGCCATAGAGGCTCAATAGCGATCCAATGATCAGTGTGCTGCCGATGACCACTCCGATATCCGCCACACCCATGGCGAAGTTTTCGGACAGATAGATAACCAGATAGGGCAGCGTGATCGCTCGGCTCAACGTCAGTATCGAAGACGCGCAAAGCAGCAGGTTGACGGTCGTGGGGTAGTTTCTAAGGGTAGCGAGCATCCTTGCCTCTTTGTTCAATCGATCATTGCCAGGGGCGCAGCGTGGCGCAATACGCTCGCGGCAAGTTTACTGAGGAATCCAGTTCTGATTTATGATGGATTTTCCATTGCAGGTTGAACCCAATTCATCAATAACAGGACGCCTAATGTTTTCCTCCGAGCGATTGAAGGGGATCGATGTCTTTGTCTGCGTCGCCGAATCCGGCAGCTTCAAGGCCGCCGCAGAGCGGATGAGCCTCACGGGCTCGGCCATCAGCAAAAGCGTCGCCCGTCTGGAGAGCCGTCTTGGCGCTCGATTGTTCGATCGCACCACCCGGCGGGTATCGCTGACGGACGCTGGGACGGCGTTCTATCGCACCTGCACGGGGGTGCTTGCAGACCTTGAAGAGGCCGAGCTGTCTCTGCGTGCTGAAGACGCCGAGCCACAGGGCAGGGTCCGGCTTGACCTTCCGGCAGCCTTTGGTCGTTCGCAAGTGATGCCCATCATCTTGCGGTGTATCCAGGACTATCCGCGGCTGGTGCCGCACATCTCGTTCACGGATCGTTTCATCGACCCTCTCCAGGAAGGCGTGGATATCGTCGTCACCATTGGCGGCTCACAGGTTTGGCCTGACGCGCTGGGGCATCGTTACCTGGGTCGTGAATGGCATGTCTTCTGTGCCTCACCCATGTACTTGGCCAAGCATGGCATCCCCATGACCGATCGCGATCTGGAACATCACCAGTGCATCGCCTACGGCTGGCCGGACGGCAAGCTCAGTCCGTGGAATTTTGCCGGTGAGCGTCCCGGCGAGACGGTAAGAAAACAGGTGTCGCCAGCGTTGGTCGTGGGGGACGGTGAAGGGCTGGTTGCTGCGGTATCGGCCGGGTGCGGGATTGCACAGTTACCTTCATGGTTGATCCAGCGGCAGCTTGAGGAGGGCACGTTGATTGAGGTGCTTGCCCATCTGGCAACCGACGGAATGGTGATCAACCTTGCCTGGCAGAAAAGCCGTGAGAAGCTTCCCAAGGTCAGTGCCTTGCTGGAAGCACTTGCGGCCAATTTGTGTCAGCCGGTAGAAGGCAAGCCTCGCAAAGCCGTGGACGTCTAACCCAGCGGATCATGGCAGCAGACACACAGCTTGTTGCCGTCGAGGTCTCGAAAATAGGCGCCGTAATAGTCGGGGTGGTAATGGGGCCTCAATCCAGGCGCTCCCTCACACGTTCCTCCCAGGGCCAGCGCCATTGCGTGGCTGCGTGCGACAAGCTCCCGGCTGGGTGCCAGCAGCGCCACCATCTGACCGTTACCGGGCGCGCTTGGGTTGCCGTCAAATGGTTTTCCAATCACGAAGATCGGCCGAGGCGAGCCCTCGCAAACCCAACCGGCCCAGCCTTTAGTGGCGTCGCAGAACTTCAACGTAAGGCCCAGCCCGGCCATTATCTTTGAATGGAAAGCGAACGCGCGGTCGAAATCGCCTATGCCTAGGAAAACGTGAGAGATCATGCTGGCTATCCTTGCGGTCAGGGAATCGAATGAGTCTGGCGCGAAACGATGATCAGTGAAAGATGCATCACCGGGTGCGCCTGGCGATGTTCTCCTCGTGTCGGGCGCGGTCGGTCGATTCGCTGGATGTCAGGATGATACGAACGGCCACAACCACGCCGACAAGAACACCGGCTAGCCCTGAGGTTTCCCAAAGAGTGGGCAGTCGCTGATGAAACATCAGGCCCAGTATCGTCGCGAAGAGTGACTCCAGGGATATCAGTTGCCCGCTAAGCACCATGGGCAGGCGACGGGACGCGGCATTCCACGCCCAGGCCCCGACGACCGATGACATCAGCGCGATAAAGAGCCCCCAGGCATACAACGGCCCAGCCACGGAAACACTGAAGCCCAGACTTGGCAGTTTCAGAAGATCAAGCACCAGTGCGGCGGGTAAGGCGATCAAGGTGCCCAGCCCGGCGCCTGCCATCATCAAGCCGGTCCAGGCCCCTGATGCGTTGACGGCAAGTTTTTCCAGGCCCCTTTGATTCAACGCGGCGAATACGAGCCAGAGGATCACTGCGCTGATTGAAAAGAACAGCCCCTTGCGCCAGGCACTGTCGCCAGTTGGGAGGTGATTGAGACTGCCGACGTTCAACAGCAACAGCCCGCCTGTCATCAACGCCAGTGGTATCACGAGCTTGCGCCATTCGAGGGTTCTGCTCGTGGCGTTGCCGAGCACGGCCTGCAGAAGCGGCACCATGCCAATAAGTGCAGGGGTCAGTACCGGCCCTCCGTAAATCACTCCGGCGGCAATGCAAGTGCTATAGCCGAGGTACCCGATAATTCCCAGGCTTGCGCCAAGAAGCTGCTGTTCGCGGCTCAGGCGTCGAAGTCGAGCTCGATAGAACACCATGACGCCCATACCCAGCGTCCCGGCGATCAGAAACCGAACGATCATCAAGTCGTAGATCGAATAGGCACCGGTGACGTAGGGCGCTACGAAATTCAAGGCCCAACTCAGAGTGGCGACGACGGCGAGGGCCACGCCTGCGGTGGTGTTTGAGTCATTCCTGAGCATCGGTCTATCCATAAGATATTCAGCTCATGTTGCGCAGCGTCAGGGCTATGCTACAAACGAGTTCTCGGCCACGGATGCATTACCGGTGATTATGAATACGCTTGGAAAGTCTTTACCGCCGCTCGCCAGTTTATTGCCTTTTGAAGCGGCGGCGCGGCTGGAGAGTTTTTCGAAGGCCGCCGAGGAGCTGCACATTACCCAAGCGGCGATCAGTCGGCAGATACGGGGACTTGAAGAGAATCTTGGGCTAAAGCTCTTCAGTCGGCGCAACCGCGCAGTGTTTCTCACCCAAGAAGGACGCGAGCTAGGGCGTGTGCTGAGCAGCGCCTTGCGCAGTATCAGCGATGTCGCCGAGACCCTTCGCCAGGCGCCTGGCAAGAACCGTGTCGTTCTGCTGTGCCAATTGTGCGAGGCGTTCTACTGGCTGATGCCGCGCCTTTCGTCATTCCACCAGCAATACCCGGAGATCGAAATCCAGGTGGCCACTTCAACCCGGCCGCTGACTGAATTCAATGAGCATTTTGACGTGGCCTTGCAAAGCACCGGGCGCCCCAGTGGTGCGCATGTTCTGGTCTTTACCGCTAGCGATGAGGTGTTTCCGGTGTGCAGTCCGCAATACCTCAATGTCCAAGCGCCCATGCAGGTCAGTGAGCTTGCTCGCCACACGCTTTTGCACTATCGCACTACGCCGCCTCACTGGATGCAGTGGGAGGGTTGGCTAAAAGCGTTTGGACAGATACCGGCTGTTGATCTTCAAGGCACTGTATTTGACAGCTACCCCTTGATGCTTCAGGCAGCAGTCGAGGGGCACGGAATTGCACTGGGATGGCGCCGCACCGCCGCAAGGTTGATTGAACGTGGAGCTTTGGTGAGGCCTTGCGCGCAAAGTGTTCCCTTGCCTGAAGCGATATCGGTTTTCAGAAGTTCGCACGCAGCAGATCGCGCTGAAGTGAGCGCACTGATCGAGTGGCTTGAGGGGGAGTTGGAAAGTGAGGGCTGACGGCTGTCACCCTGGCGGATTTGCGTGAATCCACTAGAACCTGGCTTGCTTGCACAGGTCATCTGAAAGGAATCAGGTGTGGATTAGTATTTATGCAAATTGTCCGTGTTTACACAGTGGGTCATTCGACCCGAACCCTCGAACAGTTCGTGGAGATCGTCAGCGGTTTTGGTGTCGATACCATTGTCGATATCAGGACCGTCCCGCGATCACGGACAAATCCTCAATACAATCTGGATACGCTTGCACAACGACTGGCCGAATTCGATATCGGGCATCAACAGATTCCGGAGCTTGGCGGATTACGAAAAAAATCAAAGACCGTTGCCGATGAGGTCAACGCATTCTGGGTCAATCGAAGTTTCCATAACTACGCGGACTACGCCCTTTCGCAAGAATTTGAGGTCGGTCTGAATCGCCTCCTCGCGCTCAGCAAGACTCACCACTGCGCCATCATGTGTGCGGAGGCTGTTTGGTGGCGTTGCCATCGCAGGATCGTCGCCGACTATCTGTTGCTTCGCGGTGTAGAAGTCATCCATATCATGGACAAAGATAAAGCCAATACAGCGGTGTTGAGTCCGGCTGCGAAGGTTCACGGGCTGAAATTGACTTATCCCGCTGGAGAGTGAACAGGGCTACTGAGCTGTGTCGGCCACTGGCTGCCGAGTTTCGGTGCGCACCACCATCCAGATGCCGATCCCGGACACCGCCATGCCCGACACCATTTGCCAGGAAAGAGGTTCGTTGAACATCGCCCAGGCCCACAGCATCGTAACGGGGGGGCTGAGGTACAGGACGCTGGCGACCCGGGTGGCTGACGCGCGGCGCAGACACAGCCAGTAGAGCCCATATCCGCCAATCGTAGACAAGCCCGCGGTCCACAGGACACTCAAGACAAAACCTGTGCTGGGTATCGGTGCGAGGCTGCCCTGTAAGCCCTCGACCAAAGCGAAGGCAAAGCCCGAAACACAGCATTGCAGCCATAGGTTGGGGAGTAGGCCCAAGGACTGCGATGGCGGGAGGTGCTTTTGCCACAATGTCGCGACGGCGAGTGAAAGCATGCCAAGCAGCGGCAGCGCATAAGCCCATAAGGGCGCATCGCCCCAGGCCAGCGCGCCATGTGTCACCAGCGCGGCCCCGACCAGACCGATGACCAGGCCGGCCCAAACCGGCCAGGCCAGTCGCTGTCCCAGGACGCCTGCGGCCAATAAAGCCAGGCCCATGGGCAGAAGGTCGGCGAACAGGGCAGCGAGCCCGGCCGGTACGCCCAAGGCAATGCCTTGGGTAATACCCGCCAGATACCCCGCCATGGCTAGCAAACCGATGCCGGCGTTTTTCAGCAGCACGGCAGCCGAGGTTCGCCTCAAGTTCCTGGCGACAAACGGGAACAGAACGAGCGTGACCAGCACGCAGCGCCAGAACACGACCAGTAACGGCGGCGCGTAATCAAGCGAGAAGCGCGCGCCGATGAAGCCTGAACTCCAGCTCAACACCAGCGCCGCCTCGAGTAAGAACAGAGGTATCGCCTGGTGCCATTGAGGTTTGGAGAGAGCAGGGCATGAGATCGATCGGTATGCATTCATGCCCACAGGCTACGAAAGCAGGCTAATCTAATAAATCAAAATATAGTGCAGCAGTCATTCACAAAGGTTGAATTATGCCGGCCATACTCGATATCGAACTGATACGGACTTTTCATGCGGTGGCGCGCATCGGCAAATTCAGTGCGGCGGCGGAGCAACTGCACAAAAGCCCGGCAGCGGTGAGCGTGCACATCCAGCGGCTGGAAGCGGTCGCCGGTGGACGATTGCTCAACCGTGACAATCAGGCGGTTTCCCTGACCGCCCTGGGCAAGCGTTTGCTCCTGTCTACCACCGAGTTGCTCAGTACCCACGACCGGGTCTTGGCCGACCTGCATGGCACCCGTCTGGCGGGGCGTATCACCTTGGGCGTGCCGGATGAATATGCGGACCATGTCATCCGCGACATCCTTCCGACATTCGCAGCCGCCTGGCCGAACGTGGTACTGGAGCTCAGGACGGCGCCAAGCTACGCGCTACGTGATCAGGTTCAACGTGAAAAACTCCAGGCTGCGGTGATTGCCCGGCCGAAGGAGCTGCCGGACACAGAGTCGCTGCGGTTAACCTCCACGACGCCTGTTTGGGTCGGCCCGATCAATAGCGTGATTGCCTCGACGCAGCCGCTGCCACTGGCCGTGCATGCGGCGCAGTGCCCTTATCGACAAGCCATGGTGGAAGCGCTGAAGCAATGCGCTCGCAAGTCGCGCATTGTCCTGGAAAGCCCCTCCACCCAGGCCGTCAAGGCGTGTGTGGAGGCCGGCTTGGCGATCAGTCTGATAGACCGGGCCCGGGTGACGGACAAGATGCAGATCCTCGATGATCTGCCCCGGGTGCCGGAGCACGAGGTGGTGTTCATTCGAGCGCAGGCGTCCCATGCCGATGAGGCGGTGAACCTGCTCTCCCGAGCCATGCAGCAATATTTTCGGCTTTGATGAAAGGGCCGGGCGCAACCACGCCAGGGTTGTTTTTTATCGCCCGACAACGGCGGCGTCCGGGATGGGATCACCCGTATCGCCCCGTCAGTGCGTCTGAATGCGCGTTTGCAATTGTCCGCCGACAATCGAGATTTCTTTGAACTGGTCTGCATCACGCAGGACGAATAAAGCGTCCATGCCGCGCTCTTGTGCCAGGCGAGGGCCCTCGGTTTCGCCCAATACCAGCAGCGCCGTGGCCCAGGCGTCGGCGAGCATGCAGGAATTGGCCACCACCGTGACGGCCACGAGCGAGTTGCGCGCTGGAGCGCCCGTAGCCGGGTTCATAGTATGGGCGTAGGACTGCCCCTTCACATCGATCCAGTGTCGGTAATCCCCGGATGTTGCGATGGCAGCCTCGCTGAGTTCCATGACGCCCATGACTTCACGCACGCCCCGACAGGGTTTTTCGATGGCGACTTTCCAAGGTTGGGCGTCAGGTTTTAGACCCCCGGCACGCATCTCGCCGTCAATACCAACCAGATAGCAAGTGATACCAAACCTTTCCAGGCAGCGGGCCAGTTCATCGACACCAAAACCCTTAGCAATCCCATTCAGGTTGAGATGCAGCGGCCCACGTTTACGCACTTGATTACGCTGTCGGTCCACCACCAGTCCTGCGCTGGCGGATGGTCTGGCATGGAGTGGCAACGTACCGAGCACCGGTTGCGTGGCAGATTTTTCGCTGCAACCAAATCCCCAAGCCTCTACCAGGTCACCGACGGCGATATCAAAAGCGCCGCCAGATTGCTCGCTGACACGCAGCGCAGCCGCCAGCACCGTAACCAGTTCTTTGGGCGCAGGCACCCATTGGTGTTCGGGGGCGCTGTTGAGGCGGTTGAGATCGGAGTCGGGTTTCCAAATGGACATTTGCTGGTCTACCCGGGAAACGGCACATGCCAGGCTGCAGCCAACCTCGTTGGTATCCAGCTCGGCTCCAGCATAGAACAGGGCCGTGTATCGGGTGCCCATGGTCTCGCCATTGAGGCTGTAGCGTTGCAGTTCAGTAGACATCTTCACGGTAGCGTCCTTGTACCTTGAGGGCCTGCACACTCAGGTTGAGCGGCGCGAGTATTTCATCCAGTGCCTGCATCACGCCTTTGGCCATTTCACGGCCGCCACATACCAACACCTGAGCACCATTCTCAATCAACTGTCGCAGGATTTTCGTATCGTTGATCAGCCGGTCTTGCACGTAACAGGGATCCATCGCCTGGGAGAAGGCGGGGCGCAGTGCGGTGAGGCGGTGGTCGGCCAGGTAGCCGTTCAGCTCCGACTCGTAAAGGAAATCCGATGTCGGGTTGCGCCCGCCCCAATACAGATGCATGGGATGGTGGGCCGTGTTATTACGAATAAAACCGGCGAGGGGACCTATGCCAGTACCGGCGCCGATGAGAATCACGGGGTGAGCGCCCAAGGCCGGGCGAAATTGTGGGTTGGGCTGGATAAAGGCTTCTATCGGCGCGCCGATGTCCAGACTGTGGAGCAATTGTGAGCACAAGCCCCCTTTGTGTTTGCGTACGCATATCTCCAACACGCCGTCCTGTGAACCACAGGCCAGCGAGTAGAAACGCGGAACCGAGCTGCCAGGGGGCAGAATGCCAACCAGGTCACCGGCTTCAAAGGTGGGCAACCTTCCAGGCGCCTTGAAACGCAGTACGTGGGTGGGGGTGTCTACCTTTTCACCGTAGACGATGCGCTCGGCCAGCACCAGTCTATGGGTATGCGGTTGTTTTGCCGTGTGGACCAGCATCAGGTCATCCCCCAACACCTCGCCCAATGCGTGGCCCCAACGGGCAAACTCCTGAGAAGATTGGCGGTTGATGGTCTCCAGCCCCATCAAGGGTGAACCACCGGCCTGCAACAAGGCTTCCTGTACCTGCTGGGCGAACTGAGAGAAACGTGGAAACTGCCGGTCACCAAAGCCCAGTACGGCGAATGGCTGACCAGGCTTGAGACCGACTTTGGCCAGCCTTGCCAGAAACTGCGCAGCCTGGGCCGGTGCGTCGCCGTCGCCGTGGGTCGCGGTGAGGATGAACAGGCGCTGGGCGTTGCCGTAGTCATTGGAATACTGGTTCATCGCCGCGCTATGGACACGGTGGCCGGCCTCATGCAAAGCAACATGCAAGGCGTTGGCGAACCCCCACGTGGTGTTGTGTTCACTGCCCACCAGGATCACGCTGTCGGCGGTTTGCGCGGTGCTGTTATTGCGGATGTTGGGTCCGGATCTGCGGCGGTCCCACCACATCAGGATGCCGGTGATGCTCATCAACGGCACACAGAGTGCACAGAGGCCTAGCAACAAGCCGAGCCACCAGAGGCCCTCACCTGTATGCAGTTGATAGATCATTTCGTAGGCGTTGTGCATGGCGTCGTGGGCCTGGTAAGACAGCAAGGCGCCTGAGGCCTGGTCCACGTAGCCGTCACCCTGGGCTGTGCGTAAGGAATACACGTCCTGCGGGTTGCTGGGACTTGGATAGACCAGTTCGCGCAGGTCATTCAGATCGGTGACCTGCAAGGCTGGCAGGTTCGCCACCGACAACGCCGGGCCGGTACTGACATAGGTGGGAAAGGTGGGCTCACTTTGGCTGCCGTCGGTAATCAAGTCGAAGGTCGTGGCGCACATATAAAGCCCGCTGAGTGCCGACAGGAGCAGCCCAGGCAAGATCAGACGGCCGACTTCAGCGTGCCAGCGCTGGTTGAAGTCGCCACGCAATGGCCGCAGAAGGTTGCGCCAGCCGCCCACCCGACGGACCAACAACAGCACTCCGGAGACTGACAGTAGCAGCATGAACAGCGCGCCGACGCCCGCTACTCCATGACCTGGTGTGCCAAGCAACAGCGACCGGTGCAGCCCCTTCATCCAGCGCGAGAAGGCGGATGGTTCATAAGCCTCCAAGCCTCGACCCGTCAGTGGGTCAACCTTTTCGGCTCCAGCCTGACCGTCTTGGTTGTAGTAGACGATGACGGTCCCCGACGCTGTTCGCTGGATCTGCTCCACGCCGGGAAAGTGCTTGGCTACGCGCCCGGCCAACTGACCGACGTTGACCTGCCCGGCGGCGGTGGCCGTGCCGGCCAGGCGCTCCAGAGCCGGGTTGACCGACAAAATCGCGCCGCTGATGGCCAACAACATGACCAGCAGGGCGGCGATCAGGCCGGGCAGGGAATGAAACTGGCGAAGCATGTTCAGTCTCCGGAAACGGCAGGGGCTACAAATCGTAAGTAAAGGATTCGACGTAAGTACTGCCGGCCGCCGGCTTGCCTGCGCCTTCGGACGTCAGGGGGACACTGACATCGGCGCGGACATCACGCTTGTCTTCAACGGCACTGTCGATTCGGATCTGATACCCGGCATCGATCAGGGTATCTGCAAGCTCGACGCTGACTTTGAGTGTGCGCCCACTGCCGACACTGGCGCCGCTGACCCCGTCGAACTCACTGGGATTGAGCTTGCTTCCACGTGCCCAGTCACTCAGGTGCTTGTAATACTTGGCTTTTTTTCCGGCCACCCAAAGAGTCTTCTGGTATTGACCGTTGGCATCAGTGAGATAAATCGCCAGATACGCATCATTTCCGCTGTAGCGTTTGAGTTGGGTCGTCAGGGTGACTTCGCGGGCCTGGGCCAGCCCCGGCAGGGCGATGCTGATGGCGCCGGCGATACAGGTTGCAGCGATAAATTTTTTCATGGCCTTGTCCTTTCTTGAGCGTTGATACAGAGCCTGGACCTGCTTGCTGACAGCAACCTGAAGGGCCGCAAAATTGTCATTTGATCAACGGCTTTCCGAGGTATTCCCCGCCATCGCTGTCGGCCCGGAAGTGGATCTCCAGCTTGCGCAGGTGCAGCGATGCCGGTGAGTAGCGGGCTTCGACAACATTGCCTTGGCGGTCCAGTCCCTTGAGCTTGTAACAACCGTCGTCGACCTTGATGCGCTGCACACTCCAGCCGTATTGCCGCTCTACCTGCTGACGCAAGGTTTCGCGTGATTGCCAGTCGCTGACGGGGTCGCTGCAGTCTTCATCGGCCACCGCGTATCCGTTGAAAAGCACGCTCAATAACGCGGTACTGGCTATAAAACCTGATTTCATGATCTATCTCCTATCGAGGCGCCATCGTTGGCATAACCTACGGCGCAATCCTGACATTCACCTGAATCTTCAGATTGACCTCAGTTAAGACGGTCAAGGTTCTGCACGACACGATCACAGGAGCTGCCAGATGCGGGTTTTATTGGTTGAAGATGCGCCAGGTTTGGGGGAAGCGGTGCGAGAGCAGATAGCCGATGATGGCCATGCGATCGATTGGGTCCAGCGCCTGGACCATGCGGGTAACAGCATGCGTACCACACCGTACGATTTGATACTGCTTGACCTGATGCTTCCGGACGGTCGCGGACTTGATTTCTTGCGTCAGCAGCGTGGCGCCGGGGTCGCGACACCGGTGATCATCCTGACCGCACAGGATCAGATATCTGATCGCATCGCGGGTCTTAATGCCGGGGCCGATGATTATCTGGTCAAACCGTTCGACCTGTTCGAGCTTTCGGCACGCGTTGCAGCTGTGGCGCGCCGTTACAGCGGTAACCCCAACCCGCAGATCAAGATTGGCGAACTGCAACTGGATATGAGCGCGCGTACGGTGCTGCGCGCCGGTACCACAGTGGACCTTACGGCGCGGGAGTGGGCATTGTTCGAGGCCTTCGTGCAGCGCCCTGGCGCGCTATTGTCCAAGTCGCAGCTTGAAGAGCGCTTATACGCCTTCGGCGCCGAAATCGAGAGCAACACTATCGAGGTGTACATCAGCCGGCTGCGCAAGAAGCTAGGTCGTGACGTCATCGAAACCGTGCGTGGCATGGGCTACCGGCTGATATCCCCATGAGCGCCTCGGGCAGTCTGCAAAAACGTCTTGGCGTTGGATTGACGCTGGGCATGACCTTGCTTTGGCTGGCGGCGACCGTCGGCACATGGCGGGTGGTGCAACATGAGTTGGATGAAGTGTTCGACAGCGCCCTGGAGGAAACCGCGCAACGGATCCTGCCTCTGGCTGTTCTGGAAATCAGCAATCGCGAAGAACCGCAAAGCGCACAACTTGTGGCTACCTTGAAAATGCACAAGGAACATCTGACCTACCTGGTGCGCGATGCCAGGGGCAAGATCCTGATGCAGTCTCACGATGCCAACCCGAAGATATTTCGCAAAACACCGGCTGAAGGTTTCTCCACAACCGAAAAATATCGCCTGTATGGCGCCAGTGCGTTACGCGATTCGGTGTTCATCGAAATCGCCGAACCTCTTGACCATCGCCGAGAGGCCGCGCGGGAGGCCTTGCTGGCCTTGTTATTGCCGTTGTTGGCGCTGATTCCCATCAGTTTGGTGGGCACTTGGTTATTCGTACGTCTGAGCTTGCGCAGCGTCATGGCCTATCGGCGTGCCGTGGAGGCCCGGGGGGCGGGTGACCTTTCGCCGATCAAAGTGTTGCGATTGCCAGCAGAGATCGATCCGCTGGCTGAGGCGGTCAACCATCTGCTCAAACGTTTGCGCAAGACCCTGGAGGCCGAGCGTAGTTTCACCGCCAACAGTGCCCATGAACTGCGTACGCCACTGGCTGCGACGCTGGCGCAGGTCCAGCGACTGCGCCAAGAAGCGCCTGAAGGCCCCTTGCGGCTGCGTGCAGCGAAGATCGAAAACTCGTTGCGCGAGCTGGCCCGGCTCTCGGAAAAACTCATGCAATTGGCCAAGGCTGAGGGCGGTGGGCTGTTGGCGCAGAGGCCTCAGGACCTCATCCCGTTGTTGGCCCATGTGGTCGATGAGTGGCGTCAAAGCAGCGGTCGCCAGATCGAACTCTTGCTTCCGGCTCAGGCCGGCGTCTACTCGACCATCGATCCAGACGCTTTTGGCATCCTTTTGCGCAACCTGATCGAAAATGCCTTGAAATACGGCGCGACGGAGCACCCCCTGGAGGTCAGCCTTTCTGACCAGGCGCAACTGCGGGTGGTCAATGGCGGCCCGGTAGTGCCGCCGGCCAGATTGCAGCGCCTGACCGAGCGTTTTGTACGCGGTCAGAGCGACGCAAGCGGGTCAGGATTGGGATTGGCGATCGCCAAAGCGATTGTGCTGGGGATCAACGGACAAATAACACTGGCATCGCCGGCGAAGGACCGCCAGGACGGATTCGAAGTCAGCGTATGGTTACCGCTCGCCTCGACGACCCAAGGTTGAAAAGCATGTTTTGCACGTGCTGCAGCCTTGGGCTCGGTTTGGTCAGGGAAGCAGGCGGGGGGACCCCCGCCACACTTATTGCTTGCGACCCGGCAGCGGCGGCGTCCGCGG
>NZ_WUUD01000016.1:159517-209954 GCF_009831705.1 Pseudomonas sp. PICF6
CACCCGTTTGGAGCCCAGCGACTCAAACGCCGAAGCCAGGCGCAACAGGGTCGAATCGTCATAGGCACGTCCGGCAAACGTCAGCCCTACAGGCATGCCAATGTCCGCCATCACGCCCATCGGCACCGTGACGGTGGGCACGCCCAGGTGCCGGATGGCCAGGTTGCCATTGGCGACCCAGACCCCGTTGCTCCAGGCGATATCGGCGGACGCCGGGTTGATATCTGCATCTGCGGGGCCAACGTCGGCGACTGTCGGGAATATCACCGCATCGAGCCCTAGCCGGTCCATCCAGTCTTCAAGATCGATTCGACGTGTCTGTTCAAGGCCCCGCAGTCCGTCCGCCAGGGTGGGGATCTGGTCCCACGGCGTAATGCCGCGCTCGGCCATCCTGACGTATTCATCCATGCCAGCGGCCAGGTCGTCCTCACGGTTGGGCAGGGTGCCCGGGTCATGGGGGAATATCAGTGGTCCGTCAACATCGGCCAGGCGATTGAGTTTCGGATCACCGTTGGCGCGCAGAAAGTCATCGAACGCCCAGGCCGACAGGTCCCACAACTCATGGTGCAGGAACTCCTTGGACACCAGGCCCCGAGTGAACACGGTCGGCGCGCCCGGACGATCGCCTTCGCAGTTGGACACCAGCGGGAAATCGACCTCAATCACTTGCGCGCCACAGGCTTGGAGCGCCTTGCGGGCGTCTTCCCACAGGGCCATGACCGAGGCACGGGTGTTGATTCGCTGCCCCGTCGGCCCGCCAATGCCGGGAGCCTCAGCCGTGCCCGCTTCGGGATCGGCGTTGATGTACATGCGCGGAACCCCGAAGCGGACCCCTGCGAGTGCTTCCTTGTGGGCGGCAAGGCCCGGGTATGAGGCAGGGCGAACCGAGTGGACAGGCGGGAGGGGCACCCAGGGTTGCATGCGCCACAGATCGCCCCGGGTATCAGGATCGTCCGCCACCACGACGTCGAGCACTTCGAGAAGATCCGCCATCGTCCTGGCATAGGGCACGACGACGTCCATTGTTGGCGTCAACGGCCAGTTGCCGCGTACCGAAATCACCCCGCGCGAAGGTGTATAGGCACACAATCCGTTGTTCGAGGCCGGGCCCCGGCCACTCGACCAGGTTTCTTCGGCAAGGCCGAATGCGGCGAAACTGGCTGCCGTTGCAGTGCCTGCACCGTTCGAGGAGCCCGATGCGAAAGGGGCGGTGAGGTAGTCCGCGTTATAGGGGCTTTCAGCCCGGCCATAGACACCGCGCTGCATGCCGCCATTGGCCATGGGCGGCATGTTGGTCTTGCCCAGGCAGATCGCCCCGGCGGCGCGAAGCCGTTCGATGGTGAACGCATCGCGATAAGCGATCAGGTTCGCGAACGCCGGACTGCCAGAAGCCGCCGTGAGCCCCTTCACCAGATAACTGTCCTTGGCGGTATAGGGAATGCCATCGAGCGGACCGAGGGTTTGTCCCTTGGCCCGACGGGCATCGGACGCCTGTGCTTCTTCCAGGGCATCGGGGTTTCGCACGACCACAGCGTTGAGGGCGGTGGACGTGTCGGCGCCGTCATAGGCATCGATCCTGGCAAGGTAGGCCTGGACGAGTTCGACCGCGGTCGTCTGACCGGACTGGAGCGCTGCGCGCAGTTGTGCGATGGAGACTTCGGTAATTTCGATCATGCTGTTACCGTTGCGGCTGACTGGGGGTGTGACGCGCGGGGCCATTCAAACTGGGTCTTGGGCACTTCAGACATCTCAAAGTGGGTTCTCATGTCGGTTGCATGCACTTTACTACGGGATAACCGCCAGAGGGCCTAATTAGAAAACCGCCCACACTCGGGCAGTACCTTTTGTATAGAATACGGCCCAAGGGTGTCACCGCAAAACGCGGCAGGGCAGGTTTAATCAAGCGCAGGTCGGGCCGCCAGCGCGGAGTCGCTGTGCCTATGAGCCCGGAACCGTTGCGCCTGAATAATAAAAGTGAGTCACCTTCCGCCATGGCTTTCCTCTCCCGTTTTTTCGCCGCTGAATCCGCTGGCGGCCTGATCCTGATGGCTTCCGCCCTGGCCGCGCTGATCGTAGCCAATTCGCCCTGGTCAGAAGTGTACTTCTCCACGCTGCACATCAAAGCCCTGGGGCTTTCGGTGGGGCACTGGATCAATGATGGCCTGATGGCTCTGTTCTTTTTACTGGTCGGCCTTGAGATCAAGCGTGAAATGCTTGAAGGCCAGTTGTCGAGTTGGGGCCAACGAGCCCTTCCGGGATTTGCGGCGCTGGGCGGTATGCTGCTGCCGGGCTTGATCTACGTGGCGATCAACTGGGGTAATGCACAGACTTTGAGCGGCTGGGCGATTCCCACGGCGACCGATATCGCGTTCGCTTTGGGGGTGCTTTCGCTGCTCGGCAAGCGTGTGCCCATTTCCTTGAAAATCTTTCTCTCCGCGCTGGCGATTCTGGATGACCTTGGGGCCGTCCTCATCATCGCGATCTTCTACACCAGCGACTTGTCGACGAACATGCTGCTGGCGTCCCTGGGCGTTACGGCACTGCTGGTGGTACTCAACCGTTGCGGCGTCAAGCGGCTGTTTCCCTATGTGATAGCCGGTGCACTGCTCTGGTACTTCATGCTGCAATCGGGCATCCATGCGACCTTGGCCGGGGTCATTCTTGCCCTGTGTATCCCCCTTGGAGACTCCAACGAAGGCGGGTGGTCGCCACTGCTCTACCTCGAAGAAAAGATGCATCCATGGGTGGCTTTTGCGGTCGTGCCCATCTTCGGCTTCGCCAATGCCGGCGTGTCCCTGGCCGGTATTTCGCCGAATAATCTGCTTGATCCGGTACCGATGGGCGTGGCGATGGGGCTGTTGCTGGGCAAACAGCTTGGGGTGTTCGGGTTGGCGGCGCTGGCCATTCGTTTCGGCTTGGCCAAACTGCCTGAGGGGGCCAGATGGTCGCAGATGTACGGCGTGGCGCTGTTGTGCGGGATCGGATTCACCATGAGCCTGTTCATCGGTGCGCTGGCATTTCCCAATGCGCCGCATCTGGTCGATGAGGTCAAAGTCGGTGTGCTGCTGGGCTCGACCCTGTCGGCCATCATCGGCGTCATGTTGCTGATGAAAGTAGGTCCCAAGAAAAACTGATGTGAGACGCGGCAGGGGCATTGTCCATGCCGCGTTATCCAGTTCATCTCGCCTGGGTTAACCACAGTATTTCTCGTTCGCAGCGATGCTGTGGTCATGGCGAGGCGGTTGGCGTCATCCCTACGCCTTCTTTCGGGAACCAGGCCTGGGTCCGGTTGGCAAAAGCCACCAGCGACAGCATCACCGGCACTTCCACCAGCACCCCGACCACGGTGACCAGGGCCGCCCCGGAGTTAAGGCCGAACAAACCAATTGCCACCGCCACCGCCAGCTCGAAGAAATTCGAGGTGCCGATCAGGGCGCAGGGTGCTGCCACGTTAAAGGGTACTTTCCATAGCCGCGCCGCCGCGTAAGCAATGGCAAAAATGCCGTAGGACTGGATCAGCAAGGGCACGGCAATCAAAGCAATCAGCAGTGGTTTATCCAGAATGATCTGCCCCTGAAACCCGAAAAGCAGCACCACGGTGCCCAGCAGGCCGAGTATCGACAGGGGTTTGACCCGAGCGTTGAAGCGCGTGACCGCATACTCGGCCTCGCCGGCGTTTTGCGCCGAGGCACTGAGCTTCAGCCGGGTGAGTACCCCGGCAATCAGCGGGATCAACACATACAGCCCGACCGAAAGGATCAGGGTTGCCCAAGGCACCTCAATGTCAGTCACGCCGAGCAACAGCGCCACCAGCGGCGCGAAGGCGAAGATCATGATCACGTCATTCAGTGCCACCTGCGCCAGGGTGTAGGTGGCGTCGCCGCGTGTCAGCTGCGACCAGACGAACACCATGGCGGTACACGGCGCGGCGCCGAGCAGGATCAGACCGGCGATGTATTGGCCGGCATCGCGAGGATCGATCAGGTCGATAAAGAAATAATGAAAGAACAACACCCCCAGCCCGGCCATGGTGAACGGTTTGATCAACCAGTTGACCACCAGGGTGATGATCAGCCCCTTGGGCCGTTCGTGAATGCGCTTGAGGCTGGAGAAGTCCACCGACACCATCATCGGATAGACCATCAGCCAGATCAGTACCGCGACAATGAAATTGACCGAACCGTATTCATAATCGGCCATGGTCTGGAACAGCCGTGGGAACAGACTGCCCAGACCAATGCCGGCGGCGATACAGAGGGCGACCCACACTGACAGGTAGCGCTCGAAAAAGCCGATGGGCTGGCGGGTGCTCATACTCAAACCTCTTCTTTGTACGTCTGCGCGCACAGGTTCCGGATGCAGGGCGTATATGGAAAAAAACATATATTTCTGAACTGAGCGCGATCCTGTTCAGAGAATACCCCCAAGAGGATTCTATCTCGCTCTGATTGTAGACGTTGCGTGGCAGGGAAAATAAACGGCGGGGGCTTTACCTTATATTCGGATAATCATATATTCGGTTTTCCGCATATTGGATGAGGCTTCATCATGACTGGCAAAGCCCGCGTTCTCTTCGTCTGCACCGCCAACGCTGCTCGTTCCCAGTTAGCCCAAGCGCTGCTCAGGCACACGGATTCGGAACATTTCGAGGCGTTCAGCGCCGGCACGGTTCCGACCGCGGTCGACCCGCGCACCTTCGAGGTCTTGTCGCACCTTGGAATCAGTACTGACGGGTTACGCAGCAAGTCGATTGATGAGTTTCAGGGAGAGCGTTTCGATTACGTGATTACCCTGTGCGATAAAGCAACTGCGCAGTGCCAGTCGCTCCCCGATGCTGGCGAGGCCTTGACCTGGAGCTTTGAAGATCCGGTCACCAGCACCAAGCCCGACGCGTTCCGTCACACGCTTCACGAAATTCATGAGCGCATCAAGATGTTTGTCTTGGTGAAAACCAAACACTGAGAACTGAAATGGCTGACCATCTGACCCCGACCACTGTCTTCAAATGCCTGGCCGACGACAATCGGGTGCGCATGATGCTGCTGATCACCCGAGAGGGGGAGTTGTGCGTCTGCGAGCTGACCTGTGCGTTGAACGAGAGTCAGCCCAAAGTATCCAGGCACTTGGCGCAGTTGCGCACCTGCGGTTTGCTCTCGGACCGTCGGCAAGGTCAATGGGTTTACTACCGACTGCATCCCAATCTTCCTGACTGGGTGCTGCAGGTACTGACCGTGGTACTCGAAACCAACAAGCACTGGTTAAGCCCCGATGCCAAGCGTCTGCAAGCAATGGGGGACCGTCCTGAACGGGTCGCCATTTGTTGTGAGAGCAAAATTGCCTGACGAGCCCCGGTAGGCCATGCCGCTGGTTCGATGATTCCCAAAGCGCCGTCGCGCAGGAAAAGACTATGTTTGATGACTCTATTCCCCAACTCGAAACCGAACTGGCCGATCTTCCGTCGACAGACAAACTCGGTATCGAAACGACATCCAGCCACAAGCCACGCATTTTGCTGCTGTACGGATCGACGCGCGAGCGTTCCTTCAGTCGCCTGCTGGTAGAGGAGGCCGCTCGGTTGTTGGAGCACTTCGGCGCCGAGGCGCGGATTTTCAATCCGTCGGGGCTGCCGCTGCCGGATGACGCGCCGGTCGATCATCCCCGGGTCCAGGAACTGCGCGAGCTGATGCAGTGGTCCGAAGGCCAGGTCTGGTGCTCGCCGGAACGCCACGGGTCCATGAGCGCGGTGTTCAAGGCGCAGATTGATTGGGTGCCGCTGGCGATGGGCGCGGTACGCCCGACCCAGGGCAAAACCCTCGCTGTCATGCAGGTATGCGGTGGCTCGCAGTCATTCAACGTGGTCAATCAGCTGCGGGTGCTGGGACGCTGGATGCGCATGTTCACCATTCCCAACCAATCTTCCGTGCCGAAGGCCTATATGGAGTTTGACGACAGCGGCCGGATGAAGCCTTCACCGTTCTATGACCGCGTGGTGGATGTGATGGAGGAGTTGGTGAAGTTCACGCTGCTGCTTCGCGACCGCCAGGATTACCTGGTCGACCGCTATTCCGAGCGCAAGGAGTCGGCGCAAGAATTGATGAATCGAGTCAATCAGCGCTCCATCTGAGTCAAGCCCAACGCCTGGTTCGACCGGCAGTCGAACTCCATAGACACCAGCCACAGGAGCACAACAACATGACGATCAAAGTGGGTATCAACGGTTTTGGGCGTATCGGTCGCCTGGCATTGCGGGCGGCCTGGCATTGGCCGGAGTTCGACTTTGTGCAGATCAACGATCCGGCGGGTGACGCCGCGACCCATGCGCATCTGTTGAACTTCGATTCGGTGCATGGTCGCTGGAATGCAGAGGCTGGCTCCGAGGGCGACAACATCGTCATCGATGGCAAGCGCATCAAGGTCACGGCCAATAAAGCGATTGCCGACACCGATTGGTCGGGCTGTGATCTGGTGATCGAAGCCAGCGGAAAAATGAAGACGGTTGCCGTGCTTCAGGGCTATCTCGACCAGGGTGTGAAGCGCGTGGTGGTCAGCGCCCCGGTGAAGGAAAAAGGTGCATTGAACGTCGTCATGGGCGTCAATCATCAGCTGTTCAAGCCCGACGACCATGCCATCGTCACCGCCGCTTCATGCACCACCAACTGCCTGGCGCCGGTGGTGAAAGTCATCCACGAGAAGCTCGGCATACGCCACGGTTCGATCACCACCATTCATGACCTGACCAACACCCAGAGCATCCTCGATCAACCCCACAAGGACCTGCGCCGTGCGCGGGCTTCGGGCATGAGTCTGATTCCCACCAGCACCGGCTCGGCCACCGCCATCGCGGAAATCTTCCCGGAGCTGCGCGGGCGCCTCAATGGTCACGCCGTGCGCGTGCCGCTGGCCAACGCTTCGCTGACCGATTGTGTCTTCGAGGTCGAGCGAGCCACCACCGTCGAAGAAGTGAATCAGTTCCTCAAGGACGCTTCCGAGAACGAACTCAAGGACATCCTCGGTTTTGAGGAGCGCCCATTGGTGTCCATCGATTACCGAACCGACCCGCGCTCGTCGATCATTGATGCGCTGTCGACCATGGTCATCAATGGCACCCAGGTCAAACTCTACGCCTGGTACGACAATGAATGGGGCTATGCCAACCGTACCGTGGAACTGGCCCGGATGGTCGGCCGGACAGTCTGAGGAACGGTCATGAAAGCGTTGTCAGCCCTCGCTCCGCAAGTGCGGCAGTACCTGCTCGTCACCGGCAATTACTGGGCCTTCACCCTCACCGATGGCGCCTTGCGCATGTTGGTGGTGCTGCATTTTCATGCGTTGGGCTACAGCCCGCTGCAAATCGCCGCGCTGTTTTTGTTCTACGAAATCTTCGGCGTGATCACCAACCTGGTGGGCGGCTACCTCGGTGCCCGGCTTGGCCTGAACCGAACCATGAATATCGGCCTGGGGATGCAGGTCGTGGCGCTGTTGATGCTGACAGTTCCCTTGGCCTGGTTGACCATCCCCTGGGTGATGGGCGCTCAGGCGCTGTCCGGGATCGCCAAAGACCTGAACAAGATGAGCGCGAAAAGCTCGATCAAGCTGCTGGTTCCCGATGGTCAACAGGGGCAACTGTACAAGTGGGTGGCGATCCTCACTGGCTCCAAGAATGCCCTCAAGGGCGTTGGTTTCTTCCTGGGGGGCGCCTTGCTGGCCCTCATCGGCTTCAAAGGTGCGCTGCTGGCGATGGCCGGCGTACTGGCGTTGATCTGGATCGCCAGCCTGATCCTGTTGAAGAAAGACTTGGGTAAAGCGAAAGCCAAGCCCAGGTTTCGCGACATCCTCTCCAAGAGCCGCGCGATCAACATTTTGTCGGCGGCACGGATGTTCTTGTTCGGTGCCCGCGACGTCTGGTTTGTGGTGGCCCTGCCGGTTTACCTGAGCAGCGTTCTCGGTTGGGACTTCTGGAAGGTCGGCGGTTTCCTCGCGGCCTGGGTGATCGGCTACGGCATCGTGCAGTCTTTTGCGCCCAACATCACTGGCAAGAAACGTGGGCACGTGCCGGATGGTCGCGCGGCGTGTCTGTGGGCAATGGCATTGGCGGGTCTGCCCGCGGCCATTGCGCTAGGACTCGACAGCGGGTTGGCACCACAGACGGTGCTGCTGGGTGGGCTCATGGTCTTTGGTGCGCTGTTCGCGGTGAACTCTTCGTTGCACAGCTATTTGATCGTGTCCTACGCCAAGGAAGACGGCGTATCGCTGGATGTGGGTTTTTACTACATGTCCAACGCCATGGGACGGCTGATCGGAACGGTGCTTTCTGGCTGGGTTTATCAAGTGTACGGGCTGCAGGCGTGCTTATGGATCTCCAGCGCCTTCGTGCTGCTCGCCGCTTTGATTTCCATTGGATTGCCTCGTCACGCCAGTCCGGCGGTCGATCTTTAACCACCTTCAGACTTCGTTAAGAAACGGCCTCGATACTTTCTCCCCATACCCAAGGGAGAACGTTGACCCATGCCCGATTCTGACTGGAACATCCATCTACCGCTGGCTTTCGGCAATGCCGGCCAGCCGGTTCGCCACTTGCACCGGGCTATGCCGGGAGAGCCCCGCCGGGATGAATTCGAAGCCTTCATCCACCGGCGTTTCCACCAGGCGCACGGCGCCGAGATTCGTCACTTCATGCCCGAACTGTTCGGGCTCGATGATGCCGACGGCAGGCTTTGCGCCGTGGCAGGCGTGCGTCTGGCCGCCCAGGGACCGCTGTTTCTCGAGCATTATCTGGACGATCCCATCGAGCCTTTGATCAAGGCCGATGCAGACTGCGCAGTGGATCGCGCCGGCATTGTCGAAGTTGGCAATCTGGCCGCCAGCGACACCGGCAGCGCTCGCCTGAGCATTATCGCGATCACCTATCTGTTGGCGATGGGCGGGCTGGAGTGGGTGGCGTTCACCGGCAATATCGGCCTGGTCAACAGTTTCCATCGCCTTGGCCTCAAGCCCGTGACCCTGTGTCCGGCCGACCCGCAGCGCCTGGGGGAAGACCGTCACCTCTGGGGCCGCTACTACGAGAGTCAGCCATGGGTTCATGTCGGCAACATCCGTGCAGGCTTCGTTCATCTGCGCGACGCCGGTCTGTTCGATCGCCTGGGTTTTTCACAGACTTACGGGGAGGCGTGCCATGTTGCCTGAAGTGGAACGCTTCAAACTCACCCTGCGTGAGCATGCCCAACGCAAGGGCTACGCCGTGGCGCTGTGGGGCGATAACTTGCGGCTGGACTACGCCACGCTTTATTCCGAAGTGGTGTACCGCCAGCAACGCCTGCGCGATGAACACATAAAGGTTGTTGCCCTGGCCCTGGATAACGGTGTCGAAGCCATGCTTTGGGACCTGGCGGCTTTGTTCGAAGGTCTGGCTTGCGTCATCCTGCCGGGTTTTTTCAGTCCGGCTCAACGCTTGCACTGCCTGGAGCAGAGCCAGGCGCAGCGGGTGATTGCCGAGCCGGGACTGGCCGCCGAACTCCAGGTCGCCGGTTACCACTACAGCGGCGAGTTCTGGCAAAAAGATTACGCCGGACCGAGCCGCCTGCCGGCGGGCACCGCCAAGCTGACCTTTACCTCGGGCACCACCGGCACGCCAAAAGGTGTCTGCCTGAGTGCCGACAGCCTGCTGCGGGTCGCCCGTGAGCTGGAACAGGCCAGCCGGCCAGTCAACCCAAGGCATCATCTGGCGCTGCTGCCCCTGGCGGTGCTTCTGGAAAACCTCGGGTGCTACGCGGCGCTGTATGCCGGGGCGATGCTCAGCCTGCCTGGCCAGAAAACCCTTGGCATCCAGGGCGCCAGTGGCGTCGACCCGGCGCGCCTGTTGGCGTGCCTGACCGAGCGCCGGGCGCAGAGTCTGATCCTGGTTCCACAATTGTTGCTGATGCTGGTCACGGCCGCCGAGCAGAAAGCGTTCTACCCACACGCTTTGCGGTTCGCCGCCGTGGGCGGTGCGCGGGTATCCCATGATCTTCTGCAACGAGCCCAGCGTGCTGGCGTGCCGGTATTCGAAGGCTACGGGCTGTCGGAATGCGCTTCGGTGGTGTGCCTCAACCGCCCACAGGCCAACCGCGCCGGCAGTGTCGGTCAGCCGTTGCCCCATGTGCAGGTTCGTCTGGCCGAAGACGGCGAGGTCATGATCAAGGGCTCGACCTTGCTCGGATACCTGGGGGAGCCTCCGCCGCCCGACGACTGGTGGCCCAGCGGCGACTTGGGGGAGTTCGACGCCGACGGGTTCCTGTACCTGCGCGGGCGCAAGAAGCACCAATTCGTCACCAGCTTCGGTCGCAACGTTAACCCTGAATGGGTCGAAGCCGAACTTACCCAAGGCGGCACCATCAGTCAGGCCTTCGTCTATGGCGAAGCCTTGCCGCACAACCATGCATTGCTGTGGCCCACCCGCGCTGACTGCTCTGACCAAGCGCTGGAGCTGGCGGTGAGCGAGGCCAACGAGGCGTTGCCCGATTACGCGCAGGTCCATCACTGGACGCGACTGGCGCACCCCTTCACCGCAGCCAACGGCCTGCTCACCGCCAACGGCCGACCGCGCCGTGAAGCGATTGTCGAGCATTACCGCGGGTTGTTCAGCGAATCCATTCTGTCCGAGGAATATCCGTCATGAGTTTTTTCGACACGTTGCAAGAAGCCACCCATCAGGAACGTCAGACGCTGTTTAATCTGCCGATTATCCGTGACGCCCTCGACGGCCAGGTCAGCCTGGCCAGTTACCGGGCGTTTCTGATCCAGGCCTACTACCACGTGCGCCACACCGTACCGTTGATGATGGCTTGCGGTGCACGCCTGCCAGCGCACCTGGAATGGCTGCGCAAGGCCGTGTGCGAGTACATCGACGAGGAATACGGTCATGAGCAATGGGTGCTGGATGACATCGCCGTGTGTGGAGGCGACAAGGATGCGGTGCGTGATGGTCAGCCGTCGCTGCCTATCGAATTGATGGTCAGTTACCTGTATGACTTGATCGCCCGGGGCAATCCGGTGGGGCTGTTCGGCATGGTCAATGTGCTCGAGGGCACCAGCATCGCTCTGGCGACCCACGCCGCCGACGCCATTCGTGAACACCTGGAACTGCCGCCCACCGCTTTCAGCTACCTCAGCTCCCACGGGTCGCTGGATATCGAGCACATGCAGACCTATCGCGGCCTGATGAACAAGCTGGAGGATCCGGCCGACCAGGCGGCGGTGATCCACGCCTCCAAAGTGGTGTACACGCTCTACACCGAGATGTTCCGGGGCCTGCCCCGTGACGAGGGGGACCAGCATGCGCCTGTGTGACGCCCGGATCGTCTTGACCGGTGCCAGTGGCGGAATTGGCCGGGCCATCGCCCAGGCCCTATGCGCCAGTGGCGCTCGGGTGTTGGCCGTGGCCAGGCATCGCGAAGCGCTGGAACCCTTGATCGAACGCTACCCGCAGCAGTTGTACTGGGTTGGCGCAGACCTGACTGTGCCAGGTGATCGGCGCAAGGTGCTGGCCGCCGCCGAGGCCTTGGGCGGCATCAACCTGCTGATCAATGCCGCCGGTGTTAACCACTTTGCCATGCTCGAACAACTCGAGGACAGTGAGATCGACGCCATGCTGGCGTTGAACATCAGCGCGCCGATCTGTTTGAGCAAACTGTTGCTGCCACTGCTTAAACAGGCCGCCAGCGCCATGGTGGTCAATGTCGGCTCGACCTACGGCTCGATCGGCTACCCAGGCTACGCCAGTTACTGCGCCAGCAAGTTCGCCCTGCGCGGGTTCTCCGAAGCGCTGCGCCGAGAGTTGGCGGACACCCGGGTCGGCGTGCTCTACGTGGCGCCCCGGGCTACACGTACGTCGATGAACAGCCCGGCGGCCCAAGCCCTCAACCAGGCGCTCAAGGCCAACGTCGATGATCCGCACGCGGTGGCCTCGGCGGTCATACATGCCATTACCGGCGACCGTCGCGAGCTGTATCTGGGCTGGCCCGAGCGTTTTTTCGTCGGCCTCAACAGCCTGCTGCCCAACCTGGTGGACCGTGGCCTGCGCAAGCAACTGCCACTGGTTCGCCGTCTGAGCCATAAACCTGAGAACGAGCACCTCAAACCATGAAAAAAATTCTGATCTGTTTACTGTTCGGCGCCCTGGCTCAAAGCGCCTGGGCCTTGGATGACGCCGACCAGCAGCGTCTCACAGGCATCCAGCAAAGCTGGGCGCATATCCAATATGAGTTGCCTGAGGGGCAGCGTGCCGATGCCTTTGAAAAACTCGCCGCCCAGGCTTCGGCGTTCAAGCAGCAACGCCAGTCAGTGGCCGAGGCCTGGATCTGGTCGGGCATTGTCAAAAGCAGTTGGGCAGGGGCCGCAGGCGGGATCGGTGCGCTGGGCAAGGTCAAGGACGCCAAGGCTGATCTGGAACAGGCCCTGGCCCTGGATCCCAAAGCCTTGCAAGGCTCGGCCTACACCAGCCTCGGCGCACTCTATGATCGGGTTCCCGGCTGGCCCTTGGGGTTTGGCGACTCGGACAAGGCCGAGCAACTGCTCCAGCAGGCGCTGCAACTGAACCCAAACGGCATTGACAGTCTGTACTTCTGGGGCGATCACCTCTACCGTCAGAAACGCTACGCTGAAGCCCGGGTTGCCCTGCAAAAAGCCTTGCAGGCAGCGCCACGGCCCGGCCGGGAAACCGCTGACGCGGGGCGCCGCAAGGAAATCGAAGCGTTGCTGGTGGATGTGAACAAAAAACTTGGCTGAGAGGAGTGTGCGTGCGCTTATTACTGATCGAGGATGACGTGGCCCTGGGCGAAGGCATCCATCAGGCCCTGAGCCGCGAAGGCTATACCGTAGACTGGTTGAAGGACGGGAGCAGCGCCTTGCACGCACTGCTCAGCGAAACCTTTGACCTGGCTGTGCTTGACCTGGGCCTGCCACGGATGGACGGCCTGCAGGTGTTGCGTCGCTTGCGTGACAGCGGTTCCAACCTGCCGGTGCTGATCCTCACCGCCCGGGACGCCACCGAAGATCGCATTGCCGGGCTCGATGCCGGGGCCGACGACTACTTGATCAAACCCTTCGATCTGGCGGAACTCAAGGCCCGGTTGCGGGCCTTGTTGCGCCGCAGCGCCGGTCGTGCCCAGGCGCTGATCGAGCATGCCGGCATCAGCCTCAATCCGGGGACCCAGCAGGTCAGCTATCAGGGCAACCCGGTGGCGTTGACGCCCAAGGAGTATCAGTTGCTCCATGAATTGCTGTCGCCGCCGGGCCGGGTCATGACGCGCGATCATCTGATGCAATTGCTTTACGGCTGGAACGAGGAGGCCGAGAGCAACACCCTGGAAGTGCATATTCACCACCTGCGCAAGAAATTTTCCACCGACCTGATCCGTACCATTCGTGGCGTCGGGTATCTGGTGGAGGAGCGCCGATGACTTCAATCCGGCGGCGCACCCTCACGCTGATCCTGGGGCTTTTGTTCGTTGGCCTGTTGATCATCACCGTATTCAATCTGCATGACAGCAACCACGAGATCGCTGAAGTCTACGATGCTCAATTGGCCCAGAACGCCCGGCTGTTGCAGGGTGTCATGCGCATGCCCATGGCCAGCAAGGAACATGCGCAGTTGTATCAGGCATTCAATTCGGCCTTGGCGTCGGCGGTTCCCAAAGTCGATGGACATCCCTATGAGAGCAAAATCGCCTTTCAGGTCTGGGATTCAAAAGGTGCGTTGCTGGTTCACACCTCCAGTGCACCGACATTCCCCTCACCGCCGATTGCTCCTGGTTTCAGCGACGTGATAGACCAAAAGGACCGTATGTGGCGGGCGTTCGTACTGGATGATACACAGTACGGCCTGAAAATCTGGGTAGGGGAGCGTGATGATGTGCGGTCCGATCTGGTCGATCGTATTGTCCGTCACACGGTGGTGCCTAATCTGATCGGCAGCCTGATTCTTGCCGCCGTGATCTGGTTGGCCATCGGCTGGGGGCTCAAGCCTCTGGTCGACATGGCAGCCAAGTTGCGTGCGCGGCATCCGGGCTCACTGGAGCCTCTGCAATTGGTGCCGCTGCCCAGCGAACTGGAGCCCATGCAAGCGGCGCTCAATCGGGTGCTGGCGCAGATTCAGGAGTTGATGGGCCGAGAACGGCGTTTTATTGCCGACGCAGCCCATGAGATGCGAACCCCCCTGGCGGTGCTCAGGGTTCATGCGCAGAACCTGATGGAGGCGGGGAATGAGCAGAGCCGGCGTGAGTCCCTGCAGCATCTGATCGTCGGAGTGGATCGCACCACGCGCCTGGTCAATCAGTTGCTCACCATGGCACGCCTTGAACCACAAGCCGGCGTGCCTGCACCCGCCGTGATCGATCTGCCCGCCACGGTGCGTGAAAGTCTGGTTCAGATGACCCCCTGGTTGCTCAGCAAGGGGCTGGAGCTGGTTCTGGACGTCAGTGATGACATCGACCCGGTGAGGATTGATCCGGTGTCCATCGATATTGCCTTGAACAACCTGGTGACCAATGCGGCCAACTTTTCTCCCCCCAACGGCTTGATCACGGTGCGGCTGGCCCGACAGGGAGATCATTACGAGCTGGCGGTCGAGGATCAGGGGCCAGGCATAGACGAGGCCGAACGGGACCGGCTTTTTGAACGCTTCTACAGCCGCGGCAACGACCAGGGTGCCGGGTTGGGCTTGACGATCGTGCGGACCATCGCCAATCGGCTTGGCGGGCAGGTCCGGTTGGAGAATCGCCCCGAGGGAGGTCTGCGCGCCACGTTGCAGATGGGCCGTCTTTAACCTTGCTCGTCGCGTGCCGGTAGTGTTTGGGCATCGGATGGACCGACGAGGAAAGCGGCAATTTCGTTGACCGTGCTGCGGGCCGTGCGTGTTACGCCGATCAGCGTAGCGGAGGCCGCACCGGTCCATTCGCCATAGCCCACCAGCCATAGCCTGGGCTCTTGAATCGAATGAGTCCCGTCAACGTCCACGCGTCCTTCAGCGTTGAGCACACCCAGTGGCTCCAGATGCTGCAGGGCGGGTCGGAAGCCGGTACACCAGATCACCACGTCCACCGCAGACTCGCTCCCGTCGGCCCAGATTACGCCGTTGCGGGTGAAGCGTTCGAAAGGTCGGACTGATTTGAGCGCGTTGCGCGACCGGGCCTCGACAACGGGCGGTACCATGACGATGTCACCCAGCCCACCCACGGGCTGTTCGATGACGCGACCTTCCTGTTGCGCTTTCCAGCGCTGCGTGGCGCGCTCGAACAACACCTGCCCATCCACTTCATCAGGCAGGAACAGGGGTTCAACAGGTGTTACCCATGTGGTTTCGGCAACCCTGGAAACCTCGGCCAGAATCTGCGCCCCTGAATTGCCGCCACCGATGACCAGGACTTTTTTTCCGGTGAACGGCTGCGCTTGGAGGTAGTTTGCCGAGTGCAGCTGTTGACCGGCGAATAATCCCGCGCCGGGGTAGTGGGGGATGAACGGGGTACTCCAGGTGCCGGTGGCGCTGACCACAACCTTGGCGTCCCAATGTCTATCGTGCGCCTTAACCCGCAACCCGGTTTCTGTACGCTCTACAGAAGTGACGCGCACGGGACGCACGATGGGCAATTGATAGCGCTGTTCGTACTGCTTGAGGTAGTCGATCACATGGTCGCGTGATGGGTAGCCATCCTGCGTGGGCGGCATCATCCAGCCTGGGATCGAGCTCCAGGTGGCGGGGGAGAATAGACGCAAAGAGTTCCAGCCATGGCGCCAGGCACCTCCTGGCCCTTGCTCGGCATCGAGAATGACGAACGAAAGTCGGGTGCGCTGCAGGAAATACGCCACTGCCAAGGCGGATTGGCCTCCACCGACAATCACCACGTCATATTGACTGGGAGTGGCAGGCGAATGAGTCATGACGGTGGTCTCCGATTGAGGTGGGAAAACAAGCCGGTGTAATGGCTGACAGTACCGTCATTTGCAGGCGCGGCAGCACCCGCCTCAGCAGCGTTTGCAGGTCCTGATGCCCAGTAATGTATAGACCGGGCAGAAACGGAAGATCCCCGTGGCCAGCGGCACCAGGCCGATCCAGCCCCACAAGCCGATCACGCCGCTCAGGCTGAGGGCAATGAGGACAAGTCCCGCGGCAATACGCAAGCTACGGTCGATGGTTCCGATATTGGCTTTCATGACGATCTCCCGATCAGTGAGTGCGCCGGTTCTCCAGCGCGGTGAACAACAACATGCCAGCCAGCATGGCCGCCATGAATACGATGATTTGCCAGTGCCCGGTGAGCAGGATCGCCACGGCGGGCCCCGGACAGATACCGGCTATCCCCCAACCGATGCCGAACAGCAGGCTGCCGCCGATCAAGCGTGGGTCCAGCTCACGCTTGACCGGCAATTGCATCGGGTTTCCCAGCATCGAACGGGGCTGGCGGCGGGCCCAGGTCAGTGGGCCGATCGCGACACCAATCGCTGCGAGCATGACCAGGGCCAGGGAGGGGTCCCAGGTGCCGGTCACATCCAGGAACGCCAAGACTTTGCTCGGATTGGCCATGCCCGCCAGGAGCAGACCGAAGCCGAACACCAGACCGGCCATGAATGCAGTCAGTTTGAGCATGTTCAACCCTCCAACATATGACGCAGGACAAAGACCGTGGCGAAACCGCTGAACATGAAACATGCCGTGGCGATCATCGAACGCGGTGAAAGGCGCGACAGGCCACATACGCCGTGGCCGCTGGTACAGCCCGACCCGTAGCGGGTGCCGATGCCCACCAGCAGGCCGGCGACGCTGAGGCCGAGCCAGCCGCTCTGAAACTCGATCTGCGGCAACGCGGTGAATAGGCCCCATAGCAGCGGCGCAACGAGCAGCCCCAACAGAAACAGCGCTTTCTCGCTAACCCCCTCGCTACCACGCTGCAGCAGGCTGCCGAGTAAACCGCTGATGCCGGCGATACGCCCATTGGCGACAACGAAAAGGCTGGCAGCCAAACCAATCAACGCACCGCCGGCAAGGGCTGACCAGGGCGTGAAGTTGAGCCAGTCAATGTTCATGAGATTTCTCCGATACAAACCACGTTGAGACTCCAGCAGGCGATTAACCCAGGGCTTTTACAACCAATGCCAGGGCCACCAGCGCAGCCAGAATGGCGAAGCCTTTTTGCAGATAGGGCTCCGGCAGTCGGGCGGCGAGCAAGCGGCCGCCGGTCATTCCCAACAATGCGCCAAGGGTAAAAGGTACGGCAATCGCCCATTGCAAATGACCCGCCGCCGAGCTCGCCACCACGCCGGAAATTGAAACCAGGGCAATGACCGTCAGCGACGTGGCGAGCACCGATTGGGTGGTCAGATTGGTGTAGCGCTGGAGTGCCGGGACCATGACAAAACCGCCGCCCACACCCAGCAGGCCGGACAGCGCGCCGGCGACCATGCCGGAGACCGTCAGCGCCCAGGCACAGGGTGCGGTCCAATGGAGCTTGCCGCGGTTTTCGTCCAGTACACAAGGCGGGGGTTTGCGCTTCGACGTGGCTTTGCAATCGGCGCGCGAGGGCAATGATTTTTGAAAGGCTCGGAAGGCCACGTACATCAATAGAAGGGCAAACAGGAGCGCCAAAGGACGGTTAGGCGTGCGCTGAGCCAGCCAGATCCCCAGTGGAGAACAGATGATGCCCGCGCCTGCGGTCAGCAGCGCAGCCTTATAGCGTACGGTGCCGTTTCTAAGGCCCATCACTGCACCCAGGGACGCGGCCAAACCCACCGCCATCAAGCCGATGGGCCCGGCTTCGGCCATGCTCAGGCCCGCGCCGAAGACCAGCAGGGGAACCGCCAGGATTCCTCCGCCAGCGCCCGTCAGCGCCAGAATCACACCCACGGTCAGGCCGAGCAGCAAGATGACGATCATCCCTCTCTCCTTGCCTTGAGGTCTGGTTTCATAGATCCGCCAACTCCGGTTTAGCCAGCCACTCATGTCCCTTGAGCATGCCCTTCCAATACAACGGAGGGAGAATCCGCTCCTTGAGTAGCCAGGCCAGCCGCGATGGCCGGGTACCGTCAATCAGCCAGGACGGGAAGCTGGGGGCGACGGTGCCGCCATAGGTGAACTCCGCCAGGACGATCTTGCCCCGTTCGACTGTCAGCGGACAGGAGCCGTAACCGTCGTAATGAGCGTTGCCCTTGGCTTTGCCCATGGCTGCCAGCACGTTATGGGCGACCACGGGCGCCTGCTTGCGAGCGGCCGCGGCGGTCTTGGCATTGCTGGAGTTGGTGGCGTCGCCCAGTGCGTGAATATTCGCCCAGGTTTTATGGCGCAGCGTGTCGGGGTCGACATCAATCCAGCCAGCGGCATCGGCGAGGGGGCTGACGCGGATAAAGTCTGGCGCAATCTGTGGGGGCACCACATGCAGCAGGTCGAAGTCGCGCGTGACAAGCTGGCGTGTGCCATCGGGCTGGGCGCAACTGAAGGTGGCGGTTCGCGCGGGACCGTCAACGCTCGTCAGCGTGCTGCCGAAGTTCAGGTCGATGCCATAGGCGCGGATGTACTCCATCAGGGCCGGCACGTAATCGGGCACGCCGAACAGCACTGCTGCGGCACTACAGAAATCGATCTTGATGTTGCCGAGTACCCCTTCACGCCGCCAGTGGTCGGCAGAGAGATACATGGCTTTTTGCGGCGCCCCGGCACATTTGATCGGCATCGGCGGTTGCGTGAAGATGGCCCGGCCACCGCGTAGTTGCTGCACGCACTCCCAGGTATAGGGGGCGAGGTGATACAGGTAGTTGGATGTAACGCCGTTGCGACCCAATGTCTGCGGCAGACCTTCAATGGCATTCCAGTTGAGTTTCAGGCCAGGGCACACGATCAGTTGTTGATACTTGACGACTCTGCACCCATCGAGAATGAGCGCATTTTTCTCGGGTTCAAAAGCGGCCACGGCGGCTTTGATCCAGTGGACGCCGCGAGGAATGGTCGAGCCCATCGTATGGGCGGTCCGGGGGGCATCGAAGACACCGCAACCGACCAGCGTCCAGCCGGGCTGGTAGTAATGCACATCTGCCGGGTCAATGATGGCGATGTCGAGCCCCGGTTCCCTGGCCAATAAACTGGATGCCGCCGCAATGCCCGCTGCGCCGCCCCCGATAATGACCACCGCATGCTCGGCCTCGGCCACTTCGATCGGGGTCTGCCCCTTGTTTGCAATCCGGCGGATAACGCCTTTCATGTCAAACCCGGCATCTTTGGCTGTTTCGACGATCTGCGGCAGAGGCAGCAGGCTCGCTTGTGACAGCGCCCACATGGTTGTCGAACGCATGCCGGAGCGGCAATACGCCAACACCGGTTTTGGCAGTGATTCAAATAGCCGGCCGAAGGCAACGCCTTGCTCGTCGGTGACCTTGCCCGATTCCGCGGGCAGATAGTGAGCTTCAATGCCCAGCGCTTCAGCCGCGCGCTTGATTTCGGCAAACAAGGGTTGATCGCTGCCTTCGCCATCCGGGCGATTACACACGATGGCGCGAAAGCCGGTGTTTTTCAGTTCCGTCAATTGATCGGGGAAAATCTGCTCCGATACCGCTAAGCCTGGCGCAAGGTGGCGGATGTCCATGGTGGTCTCCGTGATGGGATTTTCTTATAGGGGGAGGGGACGTCAGAGCACGTTGAGCGGGATCTTCAGATAGCGTGTGCCGTTCGATTCCGGCTCAGGAAAGTGTCCGGCGCGCATGTTCACCTGAACCGATGGCAGGATCAGCGTCGGCATTTCCAACGTGCTGTCACGCTTGGTGCGCATGGCCACGAACTCTTCTTCACTGATGCCGTTGCGCACATGGATATTGTCGGCGCGCTGCTCGGCAACGGTACTGGCGAACAGTACCTCGCGGCCGTCGGGCTGGTAGTCGTGGCACATGTACAGCACCGTATCGGCCGGCAGGCTCAGTACCTTGTTGATGGACCGGAACAAGGTGCGGGCATCGCCACCAGGAAAATCACAGCGCGCCGTACCGTAGTCGGGCATGAACAGGGTGTCGCCGACGAATGCCACCGTTTGCCTGGCGTCGCTGACGACGTACGTCATGCAGGCGGGTGTATGGCCCGGCGTATGCAGTGCGCGGCATTGCAGCGAACCGATGGAGAACGTGTAGTCATTGACGAACAGATGATCGAACTGACTTCCATCCTGGGCCATGTCATCACCGGTATTGAACAGCGTGCCAAAGGCTTGCTGCACGGTGGTGATGCGACTGCCGATGCCGATCTTGCCTCCCAGCTTTTCTTTGAGGTAAGGCGCTGCCGTGAGGTGGTCGGCGTGGACATGGGTTTCAAGAATCCATTGAACCTTGGCGTCCAGCTCGGCCACCCTGGCGATCAACGTGTCGGCAGACGTCGTCGTGGTATGGCCGGACTTGGGATCGTAATCCAGTACGCTGTCCACGAGTGCGCAGTGGCGGGTCGCCTGATCAAGCACGATATAACTGACAGTATGAGTATCGGGATCGAAAAATCCTTCGACGTGCAGTGTAGCGGTCATGATCGGTCTCCTGGTCTTGTTGCCGACTGGTTTAACCTGACATAGCAATAAGTCTGCCATGCACCGAGTGAGCGAAAAATCAAAGCTATCTATTTGAATTTGTTGTGTTTATTTTTGTAGGTGGGATGCGGCATTTTCACGCACACGAATAAACAACTGCCATTGGCAGTGTTTGTTGGCATAGTGGCAGTGTCGCTTGCGTCCGGATGAATCCACAGGAACCCCGATGAGCACTATCCTGCCAACCCCGAACAATTCGATCCCCCCGCCGGACCAGGTGCAGTCTCTGGTTTCGTTTCTCGAGCACGAGCCGCAGCCGATGATCGTGCTGGACCCGGACTACAACATTCTGGCGGCGAACACCGCCTATCGGCGCCAGTTCGGCAGTGCCGATCAACCGTTTATTGGTCATAAGTGCTATCGGATTTCCCACCATTACGATGTGCCTTGCGATCAAGCGGGGGAGAACTGCCCGATGAAGAAGGCCAGGGAAATGCGCGGCCCGGACCGGGTCCTGCACATTCACCACACCCCCCGCGGGCCTGAACATGTCGACGTGGAACTGCGGCCGATCCTCAATGACCATGGCGACATAACCGCGTATGTGGAGCGCCTTACCCTGGTACGCAGCGCCTCAGCACGGCCCAGCAACGAGGGCCTGGTGGGCAGCTCTCCGGCGTTCAACCGTGCACTGTCGGAACTGCAGCGGGTCGCGCCGTCCATGTTGCCGGTGCTGCTGTTGGGAGAGTCCGGTACGGGCAAGGAACTGTTTGCCCGTGCGGTCCATGAAACCAGCGAGCGGGCCAACGGGCCCTTTGTGGTAGTGGACTGTTCCGGGTTGACTGAAACGCTGTTTGAGAGCGAACTGTTCGGCCACGAGAAAGGCGCGTTCACCGGGGCCACCCTGCGCAAGCAGGGCCTGGTCGAAACAGCCCAGGGCGGTACGCTGTTTCTTGATGAAATCGGCGACGTTCCCCTGGCCATGCAGGTGAAACTGCTCAGGCTGATTGAATCGGGAACCTATCGCCGTGTTGGCGGCGTGGAAACCTTGCATGCAGATTTCCGATTGGTTGCCGCCACCCATAAGCCCTTGGAACAGATGATGGCCCAGGGTGAGTTCAGGCAAGACCTGTACTACCGCATCAGCGTATTTCCCATTCATTTACCGCCTCTGCGCAATCGCATGGAGGACATCGCGCTGCTGGTCAATTCGTTATTGCAACGTTCCGGTACGGGCAAGCGCCGGCTGACCATCGACGCCGATGCCTTGATGCAACTGCAGCGATACTCCTGGCCGGGCAATATCCGCGAGCTTCGTAATGTGCTGGAAAGAGCCAGCCTGTTTGCCGATGACGGGGTCATTCATTCCGTGCATTTACCCCAGGTCCCCGATGCGACAGCCCAACGACTGGCTAACCCGGCTGTTGCTGATGGCCACTCGTTGGCCCAGATCCTGTCTGCGTTCAAAGGGACCCGCAGTGAGCTGGCCCGGCACTTGGGTATCAGCGAACGGACTTTGTACCGGCGCTTGAAAGAGCAGGGTTTGGCCTGATCAGCCGCTATGACACCTGACTGCCAATCACTGCCGTCATGGCAGATTGGCAGGCTCTGAGGTTGGCGCAAAATCCCCCTTCTACCAGGTTACGTTCCTAATCTGCTGTTATTTAACGATAAAAACCTGACCCTGAGCCTTGGCATGGCGCGTGCTAACTGCACCGACATGACTATTTCCGACAAACGACTGCGCCGTCATCTGCTCACAGCAGTGCTTATCAAGCTGCTCGTGCTGGCAGTGCTGTGGTGGCTATTCATCCAGGATTTCCACGTCAGCGTCGATTCCAACGCGGTCGGCAACCGTTTCGGTGTACCCACCTCGGCTCAAGGGGCAAGCAAGTGATCTCAGAACAACTGGTGGATTTGTCGCGGCTGCAGTTCGCAGCCACGGCGCTTTATCACTTCCTTTTCGTACCGCTCACCGTTGGCATGGTGTGGCTGCTGGTCATCATGGAAAGCGTCTATGTGATGACCGGTAACGTCATCTGGAAAGACATGACGCGCTTCTGGGGCAAGCTATTTGGCATCAACTTCGCGCTGGGGGTGACCACCGGGATCACCCTGGAATTTCAGTTCGGCACCAACTGGGCCTACTACTCGCACTATGTCGGTGACATCTTCGGTGCACCGCTGGCAATCGAAGGCTTGATGGCGTTCTTCCTCGAATCGACCATGATCGGGCTGTTCTTTTTTGGTTGGGACCGTCTCAAGAGACAGCATCACTTGCTGGTCACGCTGTTGATGGCAATCGGCACAAACCTGTCGGCGCTGTGGATCCTGATCGCCAATGGCTGGATGCAGAACCCGGTGGGCTCAGAGTTCAGCTACATCACCATGCGCATGGAAATGGTCGATTTCTGGACGGTGGTGTTCAATCCGGTGGCCCAGGCCAAGTTTGTCCATACGGTTTCGGCCGGGTATGTCACCGGTTCGATGTTTGTGCTGTCGATCTCCAGTTGGTATTTACTCAAAAATCGTGATGTCGAGTTTGCCAAACGTAGCTTTCGGGTCGCCGCAGCGTTCGGCCTGGCCTCTGTGCTGAGCGTCATCGTACTGGGCGATGAGTCCGGTTACACGGTGGGGGAGGCGCAGCAGACCAAGCTGGCGGCCATGGAGGCCATGTGGGAAACAAAGCCCGCGCCGGCTGGCCTGACGCTGATCGCGAGCATCGATGAAGCTCAATCCCGAAATAATTGGGAGGTCGAGGTGCCATGGTTGATGGGCCTGATCGGGACCCGCTCGGTCAGCCAGCAGATTCCCGGCATTCATGAGATCAAGGAAAAGAACCGCGCCCGAATCATCCGCGGTATTAGCGCAGTCAATGCGCTGGAAGCACTGAGAGCCAATCGCAGCGATCCGGCGGCGTTCAAGACGTTCGAAGAATACAAAGCTGATCTGGGCTTCGGGTTGCTGCTCAAGCGCTATGTCGAGGACGTCAACCAAGCCACACCGGCCATGATCGAAACCGCGGTGAACGATACGGTTCCGCGCGTGACGCCTATGTTTTGGGCGTTCCGGATCATGGTCGGCCTGGGTTTTGCGATGCTGATGCTCTTTGCACTGGCATTCTGGAGCACGCTGAAGTCGAACCGCACCCGCCACCGAGGGTTGTTGCGTTGGGCACTCTACATGCTGCCGGCGCCCTGGATCGCCTGTGAACTGGGCTGGTTTGTCGCCGAATACGGCCGTCAGCCCTGGACGATCTACGGCGTATTACCGACCCACATGAGCGTGTCCACGCTCAGCGTCAACAACCTGTATGGCTCGCTGGCCGGGTTCATCGTTTTCTACACCGTGTTGCTGGTGGTGGAAATGTTCCTGATGGTCAAGTTCGCCCGCCAAGGGCCTGGCAGCCTCGGTACAGGCCGTTATGTTCACGACGCTCATCTGAAGGAGCTTCACCATGCTTGATTACTTCACCCTGAAAATAATCTGGTGGGCGTTGGTCGGCGTCCTGCTGATCGGTTTTGCGATCATGGATGGTCATGACATGGGCGTCGGCACGCTGCTGCCATTCGTTGGCCGCAATGACCTGGAGCGGCGCGTTGTCATCAATACCGTCGGGCCGCATTGGGATGGTAATCAGGTCTGGTTCATCACCGCTGGCGGCGCCTTGTTCGCGGCCTGGCCTGTGGTCTACGCCACTGCCTTCAGTGGTTTCTACTGGGCGATGATTCTGGTGCTCTGGGCGTTGTTCTTCCGCCCGGTGGGGTTTGACTACCGTAGCAAGATCCACAACGCCACTTGGCGCAGCACCTGGGATTGGGGGCTCTTTATCGGAGGGGCGGTGCCTCCGCTGGTGTTCGGGATTGCGTTTGGCAACTTGCTGCTGGGCGTGCCGTTTCACTTCAATGACTATCTGGTGTCTACCTACACCGGCAGTTTCTGGCAACTGCTCAATCCTTTCGCGCTGCTGTCCGGTGTTGTGAGCAGTGCAATGATCACCCTGCAGGGCGGCACTTATCTGGCCCATCGCACTGAGGGGATTATCCAGTCCCGGGCAGTAAAAGGTGCAGTGGCGGCGGCGATTGTGCTGGTGTGCTCATTCATCGTGGCCGGCATCTGGCTGCAATGGATTGACGGCTACCGCATCACCTCGCTCGTTGATACCGCGGCGCTGCCGGACATCCTCAGCAAGACTGTGGTACGTGAACCTGGCGCCTGGATGGCCAACTACGAACGCTATCCATTGCTTTGGCTGCTGCCCGTCCTTGGATTGGGCGGGGCTGTAGCTGCCGCGTTCTTGTTGATGGTGCGCCGCACGCTGTCGGCGTTTGTCGCCTCATCGCTTGCGGTGATTGGCGTGATCAGCACGGCGGGCGTCTCAATGTTTCCGTTCATCATGCCTTCCTCAACCATGCCTGCGGCAAGCCTGACGGTGTGGGACAGCGTCTCCAGCCACCTGAGCTTGGCGATCATGTTCTGGGCCACGTTGATCTTCATGCCTCTGATCGTGATTTATACCTCTTGGGCGTATCGCGTCATGAGCGGAAAAGTCACCGTTGCCCAGATCAAAGCCAACGAGCATTCGGCCTACTAGTGCCGGCAAAGGAGCAAAGAATATGTGGTATTTCGCCTGGATGTTGGGAGTCGGCTTTGCGCTGTTGCTGGCGATATTGAATGCAATGTGGGGGGAGAACGAAGCGAACCGGGCCTTGAGTGACAATGACGAGCAGCAGCGATGATTCAGCAACGCTCAGATACCCAGCCGTCTTCACGCTTTCTTCTGGGGCGTGGGTTTTATCCCGCGCCGGTGGCTCTGGCGCTGGCTGTTTTCAGGTTGGACCTGCACTGCGGCATTGGTGCTGGCCGGATGGCTGATGTTCGTGCGGTGAAGGCGGGCTTACGTTCAATAACGCTGCACGAGAACGGCGACAGTAGTATTGGCTGCGCCGTTCATTCAGTTCCCTGGCCAAGTATCACGCCGTTCACTTCTTTGCCATAAAGATTGATCCCATCATTGGCATGGAATTTCAACCGGGTCTGCTCGATTGAACCGGCTATCATCCTGGGGTCTTTCGGCCGTTCGTGGCTGTTCATGTAGGCAGCAACGTGCCAGGCCTCATCGGCGGACAGGGTGGCGCCTTTACCTAATGGCATATTCGACTTTATGAACCCGGCTGCGGTATTGATGCGATGCATCCCCGCGCCCCAATTGAATGAGTCTTTGCCCCATAACGGTGGGAATACGTAATCGCTCCCGGCCTTTTGGCCTTCGCCCTCGTTGCCATGACACACCGCGCATTGCTGGGCGTAGATGACCTTGCCCTTGGCCAGATCGAAGCCTCCCGCCGGTTGCGGCACCTCAGGATAAGCTCGCCCGGGCAGTTCCTGGCCTAGCGGTGCTCCGGTTGCCAACCAGTAGGAAAAGGCAGTCAGGGCGGCGATGACCTGCCCGTCGGCCGGAGGCGGTTTTCCGTTCATGCTGAACTCAAAGCAGCCTTGTAGGCGCTCGGCGTAGGTATTGACCTTGTCGTTCTTTTTTCGATAAGCCGGGTACATCGTGTAAGCCGCCCAAAGGGGCGCCGAGTCGGCTTTTCTGCCTTGGTCCAAATGACAATTGGTGCAGTTCATCCCGTTTCCCACGAACTCGGGGGCGTTGGTTTTAGTATCGACAAAGATCGCATGCCCTTGCCGGACCAAACGGCCAAAGGCGTTATCAGGCAGCGTGTCCTCTGCTGGCGGAGTAAATGTCGCCGTCCGCTGTTGTGGGGCGTCTGGGCCGGGCGAAGGGGGCGATGCATCTGCCACATCAGCAGCGCCAGCCATCGATACCATATTCAAACTGATGAGTGCCGCGATGAATGATTTCATGGCCAGACCTCTATTGACTGAGCTCAGCGAAATACCGGGAAACAGCCTCGACCTCGGCTTCAGTGAGGGACCTCGCGATGTGGCCCATGAGATCGTCCGGATCATTTTTCCGGGTCTTCTGCCGCCAGGCATTCAGTTGCGAGACCAGGTACTGAGCCGATTGGCCCGCCAGCGGTGGAAAAGAGGCACCGACCCCGATTCCGCCAGGGCCATGACAGGAGACGCACTCGGGTATGTTTCGATCCCATGCGCCTCTCAATGCCAGGGTCTGCCCCAGGCCCTTGGCCGCCTGCGCACGATTGATGGGTTTGACAGGTGGGCCTGGCATGTTGGCGAGCATGCTGGCGAGGGCTTGTACCTCGTCCTCGCTCAATGCCTGGGCGATAGGAAGCATGATTGGGTTGGCCCTGGAGCCTGAGCGAAAATCCGCGATTTGTTTTGAGAAGTACTCAGCAGGTAACCCTGCAAGCCTTGGGAAGCCAGCCGCGGGCATCCCTGTACCGTCCGCACCATGACAGGTTGAACAGGCAATGGCGGCGGGGTTGGTCCCGCCCTGGGTGAAGGTCTTTTGCGCGTCCGCTGCATAAGCGGATGTTGCCAGCGCACCGGATAAAGCAAGGACTGATCCCCATCGCGACATACCCATCGTTCTGCCTCGCAGACGTTATGGGGGACAGGCCCCCTGGTGCGCCATCAACTGCAACTCACCCTCGGTTATTTGACCAAGGTAATCGGGATACTGGACAGCTGGATCACTTTGGCCGCGACAGAGCCCAGGAAAATGCCTTCGAGAAAACCACTGCCGTGCGAACCCAGGATGATGCTGTCGCACCCCAAGGATTTGGCGCACGCCACGATTCTGCTGGCCGCGTCGCCGTGCAGTGTATGGAAAGTAAAGGCGATGCCTTGCTGTTTCAGAAGAGCGATTGCCTTATTCGCATCTTCGGCACTTTTGCCGTCGTAGTAACGGTCAAGTTCATCCTTGCTCATGGTTTGCGCGATGCGAGTGGGTAAAAATGACTGCACATTGACCAGGTGCACCTCCACGCTGCCTCCCAGCAATCCGCCGTCCCGGATCAGTCCAATGAGGTAATGCACCACACGTTCGGAGTGCTCTGAACCATCGACAGCGACCAATACTTTGTGCATTTTCCGAATCCTCTTTCAGTAACATCCAGCGGCTGGTCGAACACCATGCCAGCCGCAGCGTCAGGGTGACTTCGGGGTCTGTCCCACTATGAGCGTAGCGCCCTTGGGGTCGGTTAACCGTAGCCGAATCTGTTTTTCAGTTTCGATGATCGCAAAGAGCGCGATGCCCACTGCGATAATCAATAGCCCATCCATAAAGGGGATCGCTTGAGTGGCAAACACCCTTTGCAGGGGCGGCGCGTAGGTGATGGCGAACTGAGCGAAGGTTACCACTGCAACGGTCAGCCACACGACCTTTGTACCTCTGACAGCCTCCCAAGTCAGTGACGTGCCATAAAGATTGCGAATGAAGAACAGGTGGAATATTTCCATCACCACCAGCGTGTTAACGGCGATGGTGCGGGCCAACTCCACCGGGTAGCCTCGGTCGAGTGCGTAGGTAAAAATGCCGTAGACACCGCAAAGAAACAGGATCGAAACCAGCACCATGTGCCAGATCAACGCGCCGCTTATCAACGGCTCGTGCCTTGAGCGCGGCGGCCTGCGCATGGTGTTTTCTTCGGTCGGCTCGAACGCCAGGGCGATACCCAGCGTGATCGCGGTAATCAGGTTGATCCACAAGATTTGAATCGGTGTCACCGGCAGGGTGAGGCCAAACAGCAGCGCGACAATGATGGTCATGGTTTCGCCCGCGTTGGTGGGCAACGTCCAGCTCAGCACTTTCTTGATGTTGTCGTAGACCGTCCGCCCTTCACGTACGGCGGCCACGATGGAGGCGAAGTTGTCATCGGCCAGTACCAGGTCCGCCGCCTCTTTTGCCGCCTCACTGCCTTTGTCACCCATGGCGATGCCGGCGTCGGCGCGTTTGAGCGCGGGTGCGTCGTTGACCCCGTCGCCGGTCATGGCCACGGTCATGCCGTTCGATTGCAGCAACATCACCAGCCGTAGCTTATGTTCAGGGCTGGTGCGGGCGAAGATATTCACGTCCTTGAGCGCTTCTTTGAGCGTGCCGTCGTTCATCGCGTCCAGGTCGACGCCCGTCAGCACCTTGTCGGGATTTTGCAGGCCGATTTGCGCGCCGATGGCGGCGGCGGTACCGGAGTGATCGCCGGTGATCATCTTGACTGCGATACCGGCAGCCTGGCATTGCTGGACCGCCTGGATCGTCTCGGGGCGAGGCGGGTCAATCATGCCTGTCATGCCAAGCAGGGTCAGCGAACCCTGCACGTCGCCAAACTCCAGAACGGTGTGCTCGGACGGCACGGGGCGGCTGGCAAACGCCAGCACGCGCTGACCTTTGCCGGCAATGGTGTTTGCCTGTTGGTGCCAGTAGTCAGCATTGAGCGGCTCCGTGGCGCCGGTACTGCCACGCTGCTGCGCGCACATGGCCAGGATCTGTTCCGGCGCGCCTTTTACATAGATTGACGCCTGTCGCTCATGGTTGTGGTGCAACGTCGCCATGAAGCGGTGTTTGGCGTCAAACGGAATCGCGTCGGTGCGGGGCCAGGTGCGTCGCTCTTCTTCGCCATCGATTCCAGCTTTCACGGAAAACGCCAGCAGTGCGCCCTCCATGGGATCGCCCTCGACCTTCCATGTGGCATCGTGCAGTCTCAACACCGCGTCATTGCAAAGCGCGGCGGCGCGTCCCAGTTCGGCTAACGTGGGGTGATTGGAGGTGTCGATCAACTGGTCAGCCAGGTTCATGTTTCCCGACGGCTGATAACCGGCACCGTCGACCGTGAACGTCAGATCACTGGTGACCACTGATGCGACCATCATTTCGTTGCGGGTGAGGGTGCCGGTCTTGTCCGTGCAGATGACCGAAACCGATCCCAGGGTTTCGATGGCGGGCAAGCGGCGTACGATGGCGTTGCGACGGGCCATCGCGCGAACCCCGACCGCCAGGGTAATGGTGAGAACGGCGGGCAGTCCTTCGGGGATGGCAGCGACCGACATGCCCACCACCACCATGAAGATTTCGTTGAATGCGTAATGGCCGACAAAATGACCGTAAACCAGTAGCAGCCCGGCGACGAGCAGAATCAGGATCGTCAGCCAGCGCGCGAAGACGTTCATTTGCTGGACCAATGGCGTGGTCAGTGTCTCGACTTCCGACAACAGATTGCTGATGCGCCCGATCTCGGCGGCGGTCGCGGTTGCAACGACGACCCCGGTGGCCTGTCCGCAGGTCACCAGGGTTCCACTGAAGGCCATGCAGGCACGATCACCCAGGGGCGCTCCAAGGCGCACAGGTTCAGTGTGCTTTTCCACGGCGGCGGATTCACCGGTCAGGATGGCTTCCTGGATCTGCAGCCTGTTGGCGTGCAGCAAGCGAAGGTCTGCCGGGACTTTATCGCCGGCCTCCAACAAGACGATATCGCCGGGTACCAGCGCTTCACCCGCGATGCTCAAACGTTCACCGGCACGAATCACGGCGGCGCGGGGCGCCAGCATCTGCCGGATCGCGTCCATGGCTTTTTCCGCTTTGCCCTCCTGGACGTAGCCAATGATGGCGTTGGCCACCACCACCGCCAGAATGACCACCGTATCCCAGAGGTGTTGCAGCAGCGCGGTGATCACCGCGGAGCCCAGCAGCACGTAAATCAGGATATTGTGAAACTGCAACAGAAAACGCAGCCACGCCGGTCGCCGCGCCGACTCCGGCAGGCGATTGAAGCCTGTGCGCGCAAGCCGGGCTTGAACTTCTGCATCGTTCAGCCCGGTGTGCTCATTGACCTCCAGCCGTTCGAGCACCTGCTGCGCAGGCAGCGTGTACCAAGCCTCGACATCTATGGGAATCGGATCCCGCTCGGTCGGTGCGTTGCTCGCTCGGTTCATCAGGTCGCTATCCCTGCGCTCATTATGCTGTTGGTATTCATGCGTTCAATCGAACTGCTGCGGTGCAATCACCCACAAGCTGCACGGCATCTTGTACAGCAGGCCTTCCACGGTGCTGCCGATCAACTTGTCCAAACCTTTGTAGCGCACGCGCCCCATGACAATGACATCAATGTCATGGGATGCCGCGTAGCTGGCCAATACCTTGGCCGGGTCGCCCATGACCATGCGTCGTTGTTCCGGCGCGATGCCGTTGCGCTCGGCCAACGCGTCAAACGCCTCGCCCTGGGATTCATAGAGCTGCCGGGCCAGGGTGGAAGAAAAGAACATCGAGCCGCTGCCGAAACCATATTCGGAGGCGGTGATGGACGACAGGTCATAGGCGTAGATGACTTCCAGGCTCGCGTCGCAGGAGGTGGCCAGTTTGTTGGCTTCGCTCAGGATCCGGTCGTTGAGGCCTTCGTAGCGGCCGTCGAGATGAAAGGGGTCAATGGCCGCCAGAATCTTGCGCGGACGGGCGTGGGTGACTTTGTTGACGAAATGCAAAGGTACTTCGCTTTCGCGCAGCAGGTGCACATCCAGCGGGGTGAACATCAGGCGCGAGAACCAGGATTCATGCTCCACCGTCTTGATCAGGGCATCCATCGGCTGCTCCTTGAGGTGGACCAGAATCTCCTGCAGCGGTCGCTCGACCCACGCCACTTCGGTCGTGACTTCAATGCCCAGCTTGCGCAGTGGCCGGGCCTGGTCTTCCAGCCAGTGGCGATGGCGTTCAACGTAACCCAGGCGCATCTGTTCCAGGGCCTGCTCATTGACCAGGCTGGCGGTGGCCAGGCCTTCGAGGTAGTCGAAGGCAACGATGTGCAGCGCGGCGCCTTCGGCCTTGGCCAGCGCCGCTGCCCGGTCGAAGGCCGGACTGTGTTCCATCAGCGGCGAGACGACCAACATCAAACGTGATTGCGTGGACATGACAAACCTCCCGAGCATGGACGTATGGGTACCCGACGGCCTTCGCGCCGCGTGGAGCCAGGGTTTGATCATGATCGTATCGGGCATCGGTCACTTGATTTGCATCAAGCTCATGCCAGAAGCGTGGCATCAATGCACACGGCGCCTGGCAATAGCGCTATGTTTGATCATGAAATCCTCCCAGGGACTACCCTGGACTCAGGTACAACCGGAACACTCAGTATAGAACCGAGGCCATGAGCGAAACCCTGGGCTTTGCCAATGCCGCCGCTGCGCTCGGAATCGGCTTGTTGATCGGGCTTGAACGCGAGCGACGCAAGGGCGAGGGCGCCCGGCGCGACTTCGCCGGCCTGCGTACCTTTGCCATTACCTCGTTGCTGGGTTATGTCACGGTCCAGGCTGGCGGAGTCTTGCTGCTCGGGTTCGTGGCGCTTGCGCTGGGGGCACTGGTCACGGCGGCGTATTGGCGAAACCTCGACCAGGACCCCGGTATCACCAGCGAAGTGGCGTTATTCGCGGCGCTGGCGTTGGGAGCGCTCTGCATGACCGCCCCGGCCCTGGCGATCGCGATCGGCGTGGTGATGGCCGGTCTGCTCGCCAGCCGCCAGGCGCTGCACCATTTTGCCCGTAACCAATTGACCGCCGCGGAAATGCGTGACGGGCTGGTGCTGTTGATCGCCGCGCTGGTGGTGTTGCCTCTGGTGCCGGATCGCTTCCTCGGGCCTTACGATGCGATCAACCTGCGCACCATCTGTATGTTGACGGTCATGTTGATGGCTGTGGGTGCGCTGGGGCATGTTGCGGTGCGGACCCTCGGCACTCACTACGGTTACGCCCTCAGCGCGGTTGCCTCGGGGTTCGCCTCGGCCACGCTGACCGTCGCCACCATGGGTAACATCGCCGCGAAAGAACCGGCCAATCTCAAGGTGCTGAGCGCCGCTGCCGTGTTGTCCAATCTGGCGACAGTGGCACAAATAGGGCTGATCCTCGGTGCCGTAGAACCGGCCCTGTTGCTTTGGATGTGGGGCCCGCTACTCTGTGGCCTGCTGACAACATTGATCTACGCCGGAATGCTGATGTTTCCCCGACCCAGGGCTCGGGCGGATGAACCGATCAAGCGCGGCGGGGCCTTCAACCTCAAACTGGCCTTGACGGTAGTCCTGGCGATGGCCGGTATCACGCTCCTGTCGTCGGCGATGCTTGCCGAGTTCGGCCAGACCGGGGTAACCGTAACGGCGGTTTTCAGCGGGCTGGTTGATGCTCATGCTTCGATTGCCTCCGTTGCTTCCCTGGCGAAGGCCGGATTGTTACCCCTGGATGGCATCGCCATACCGGTCTTGATGGCGATGAGCAGCAATTCCCTGAGTAAATGCGTAGTGGCCTGGCTCAGTGGCGGACGGCGTTTCGCCGGGTATTTCATCCCCGGCCAGGTGCTGGTGACGCTGGGAATGTGGGCCGGCGTTCTGCTCCCGAATCTGTGAGCCTGTGTGGTGGCAGTTTGATGAAGATCAAGTCCTGCCCGTGGCATACGTTCATTCTGGAACCCTCAATCCTTTAAGTGGCTGCCGCCACGTGCCGAGGTGTTCCATGTCCCAGACCCAACGTTTGTTGTTATTGGCACCCGATGCCATGACCCGTTCGCCTGCGTTCGACCGCGCCACCGAACTGGCCCTGGCGCTGGATCTGCCCCTGCACATCGTCGCCATCGATTATCTGGAGGTGCTCTCGGTGGCCGGTCTTTTTGCGCCAGAACAAGTCAAGAAGGCCCGTGACGGGTATCTGGAAACGCACCGGCACTGGTTGTGGCAACAGGCTGAGCTGGCGCGCCGCCATGGAGTGGAGGCGACGAGCGAGGTGGTCTGGGGCAAAGACGCTTATCAGGCCTTGCAGCAGTACGTCAAAGAGATGCCACTGGCGCTGATCATCAAGGACGCCGAGCCTGAACCGGCAATGAAGCGGATTTTCTTCACACCCATGGACTGGCGCCTGCTGCGCGACTGTCCGGTGCCGGTGCACCTGGTCACCGACGCGCGTCATCCGCGGCCCCGGCAGGTCCTGGCGATCGTCGATGTGCTGCGCAGCGAGGAGCAGGACCTGGTGTTCAACGACCGGATCGTCGATGCCGCCGTGAAACTGGCCGATCAATGCAACGCCCAGGTTGAGTTGTTGCACGCCTTCGACTGGACGGCGGTGTACGCCGCCGACATGGGCGTGGGTGCGCTCCCGCTCGCCACTGGGCTCTATGAAGCATTGGGGCAGGCGCAGCACGAAGTGTTTGAATCCCTGGCCGAGCGTCACGGCGTGCCGCCGCAGCAGCGTCACTTCATCGAAGGTGCGCCGCTGAGCAGCATCTGCACATTCGCCACCGATCATCAGTGCGACGTCATTGTCATGGGCACGACACAGCATCGAGGTCTGGACAAGCACTTGGGCAGTACTGCCGAGCAGGTGCTGCAACGGGCACCTTGCAGTATATGGGCAATCAAGCCGGGCGAGTGACGGCAGGGTGACCTTGCGCGGGGCCTGGCCCCGGGTCCCGCGCAATGCACTGTGGTTAAAGATAGAGCCGGTGGATGACCTGCCGGGCATCATCGGGGTCGGTGCGGGTATCAAACCCAAGGCTATGGGCCAGATCCCGCATAGGGGCGTTATCGGCGGCGTCGATGGAATACAGCTGGCGATAGCCGTTCTTGCGGGCCGCCTCTATCAAATGCTCCATCAACAACGTCCCCAGCCCCAGATGCTGCCATTGATCGGCTACGGTCACGGCGCACTCGCATTCGTGTTCACTGGTAGCGCAATAGCGACTGACACCGATTTCGATCAGTTGGCCGTTGTCGTGGACCAGGGCGATGTAAGCCATGCGCGTCTTGCAGTCGACATCCATCAACTGGTCGAGCATGGCCGCGCCGGGCTCATTGATTTGCGCCAGGAAACGCATGTGCCGGGACTCCGGTGACAGACGCTTGATGAAGTCATACTCACGCTGGCGATCTTCTTCCTTCAGTGGCCTGATCAAAACGTGCCGGCCATCTCTGAGGGCCTGGATCCAGTGCTTGCCGCTGATGCTGGCATACAGGGCAGCGGCGCGTTCATTGTGGTCTTTGACGTTGAGCATGATGCGTTCCTCCATCGGGTGTGAACCTTCGGCGCGGCAAAGGCCGTGCATTCGCTACTGTTCTACGCCGGCGTGGCAGATCGATTCTGATCTGGATCAGTGCTCGCGAATCCGCTCGTCGATGATCAATGCCGGGGAGCAATTTCAGTGGGAGCCAAACCTGTGGGGGGCAAGCTTTGCTCCCACAGGTATGTGCATGCAGTTGATAAAGATCAAGCCGCCCCGGGGTGACAAGCGCAGGCTGTTGCACATGCCAGAGAGGGACCGCTGGGGACCTGATGGCCAACAGACCAGTGGAGGTGTGTAATGGGACAGTACCAACGTTTGCTATTGATCGTTGAAGCCGACCTGCATCCGTCTGCCGCGCTGCGTCGCGCCTGTGCCCTGGCCAGGGTCAGTGGCGCGGCCTTGCACCTGTGCGCATTCGTTCAACCACCGCCTCACACGCATTTGTGGGGCGAAAAGAACGATGAAGCGACAGCTCAGCGCTATATGCACCACTACCGTCGCTGGATGGTGGAGGAGGCGGCGCTGCTCAAGGAGCAAGGACTGGATGTGACGACCCATGTGGTCTGGACCACTCATCCATTACTGGACATCCTGCGCTACGTCGAGCAGTTTCAGCCCGATTTGCTGATCAAGGATGTGACCCTTGAGCCGCTGCTCAAGCGTGTTTTCGTGACGCCCCTGGACTGCCATCTGCTGCGCGATTGCCCGGTGCCGGTGCATCTGGTCAATCGCGCCACCCACAGCTTGCCGCGCCGGGTCGTGGCGGCGGTGGACCCCGCCAATCCGCAGGCCAACGCCTTGAACCAGCGCATTATCGAGGCCGCCGGGGCAATGGCCCTGCAATGCAATGCCCCGCTGCATCTGCTGCACGCCTGCGATCTGTCTCCGGCCTTCAACGGGGAGGCTTCGTTGGTGGCTGGGGCCTGGGATGAAGATTTTGCCGAGGCCTTGCGAGAGTCGCTGCATGCGGCGTTCATCAATTTGGCCGAGCGGTGGAGCATTCCACCCGAGCGCCGTCATTTCGTCATTGGCCTGCCGGTGCCGGTGATCCATGAGTTCCTCGATGAGTTCGAGGCTGATGTGGTGGTGATGGGCACCGAGCAACGCGCTGGGCTGGACCGTCTGATCGGTAGCACGACGGAACGGGCCCTGTATTCGGTGTCGGGCAGCTTGTTGGCAGTCAGGGTATGAGCAGGGCGCGTTGACTCTGATGTAAATCAAGTCGGGTTTGTTCAAGCGCTCCAGAATCAGTCGTGGCAGACCGTTCGATATCGGTTCAAGCGACCAGGGCAGTTCGCGGGTAATCCAGCCTCTTTGGGAGAATGTGATGAGTGATTTTCTTAGCCCCGACCAACTGGAAGGCATTGACGCCTATTGGCGTGCTTCCAATTATCTGGCTGTGGGGCAGATTTACCTCAAAGACAACCCATTGTTGCGCAAACCGCTGCTACTGGGCCACGTCAAGCCGCGCCTGTTGGGTCACTGGGGCACCACGCCGGGATTGAACCTGATTTACGTTCACCTCAATCACCTGATCAAGACCCACGACCTGAACATGATCCTGGTCACCGGCCCCGGACACGGCGGCCCGGCCATCGTCGCCCAGAGCTATCTGGAGGGCAGCTTCACCCAGTGTTATCCCTCGGTGGAACAGAACGAGAACGGGATGCTGCGCCTGTTCCGGCAGTTTTCCTGGCCCTACGGGTTGTCCAGTCATGTCTCGGCGCAGATCCCAGGGTCCATTCATGAAGGCGGGGAACTGGGGTATTGCCTGGCCCACGCCTACGGTGCGGCGTTCGACAACCCTGACCTGATCGTGACCTGCGTTATCGGCGATGGTGAAGCCGAAACCGGTACGCTGGCGGCGAGCTGGCATTCCAACAAGTTCCTCAACCCCCGGCGTGACGGTGCGGTTCTGCCCATCCTTCACCTCAACGGCTTCAAGATCGCCAACCCCACGCTGCTTTCGCGTATCAGTGAAGACGAGCTGTCAGCCCTGATGTACGGGTATGGCTACGATCCTTATTTTGTCGAAGGCGACGACCCCCACAGCGTTCACCAGCAACTGGCGATGGTCCTGGACGCCATGCTGCTCAAGATCCGCGAAATCCAGCGTACGGCCCGTGCAGACTCGTCGGCACATGAACTGGAGCGGCCACTGTGGCCGATGTTGGTGCTGCGCACGCCCAAGGGCTGGACCGGTCCGAGATTCGTCGACGGTCAGCAGGTCGAGGGCACCTGGCGCGCCCATCAGGTGCCACTGAGTCATTTCGAGCAGCCCATGCATCTGACGCAACTGCAACAATGGCTCGAGAGTTACCGGCCACAGGAACTGTTCGACGCCAGTGGTGCGTTGCTGCCGGAGATTGCGGCGCTGGCGCCCACAGGGCATCGGCGTCTGGGCGCCAATCCCCACGCCAATGGCGGCTTGCTCCTCCAGTCACTTGAGCTGCCTCGGTTTACCGATTACGCCGTGCCGTTCTCCGCGCCCGGCAGTGTGCAGGCGGAGTCCACCCGGGTGTTGGGTGGTTTTGTCCGGGACGTGATGAAGTACAACCTCAAGGCTGGCAATTTTCGCCTGTTCGGCCCCGACGAAACCGCCTCCAATCGCCTTGATGCGGTGTACGAGGTCAGTGGCAAGACCTGGATGGCGGCACTTGAAACGGGGGACACCAACCTGGCCTGCGAAGGCCGGGTGATGGAAATCCTCAGCGAGCAGGTGTGTGAAGGCTGGCTTGAGGGCTATTTACTGACGGGCCGTCATGGCCTGTTCTCCTGCTATGAGGCGTTCATCCATATCGTCGATTCGATGTTCAATCAGCACGCCAAGTGGCTCAAGACCGCTGCGCAGATTCCCTGGCGCGCGTCGATCGCTTCGCTCAACTACCTGCTCACATCCCACGTCTGGCGCCAGGACCACAATGGTTTCTCCCATCAGGATCCGGGCTTTATCGATCATGTGGCGAACAAAAGTGCCGATGTGGTGCGTATCTACCTGCCGCCGGATGCCAATTGCCTGTTGTCGGTGGCCGATCACTGTCTCAAGAGCCGCGATTACATCAACGTGATCGTGGCCGGCAAGCAACCGGAGTGGCAATGGCTGGATATCGATTCGGCCATCAGGCACTGCTCCATTGGCATCGGTCGGTGGGCCTTCGCCTGCCAGAACGATGACGACCCGGATGTGGTGATGGCCTGCGCCGGTGACGTGCCAACCCTGGAAACCCTGGCCGCCGTGACACTGTTGCGCCAATACGTGCCGGATCTGCGCGTGCGGGTGGTGAACGTGGTGGACTTGATGGCCCTGCAACCGCCGCAACAGCATTGCCATGGTCTGCCGGATGCCGGGTTCGATGAGTTGTTCACCGTGGACAAACCGGTGATTTTGGCGTTCCACGGCTATCCTTCATTGATCCATCGTCTGGTCTACAAGCGCCATAACCATGACAATTTCCATGTGCGCGGTTTCATGGAGGAGGGGGCCACAACCACCCCGTTCGACATGGCGGTCATCAATCACTTGGATCGCTACCAACTGGCATTCGATGTCATCCAGCGAGTACCGCGCTTGCAACCGTTGGTGGAGGGCGCCCGGGACCGCTACTGGGCCACCATGGAGAAGCACCAGCTTTACCTGATCGAACATGGGCAGGACATGCCCGAGGTCTTGAACTGGCGCTGGACGCCGGCGCCGGGTTGACTGTCCGCCTTGTCACGACTTCGACATCGCGCCGTTCGCCCTGACTTTTTGGAGATCCATCATGAGCCAGTACCAGCGCTTACTGCTGATCCTCAACCCGGCACAGCGACACTCTCCGGCCCTTCATCACGCAGCGGCCCTGACGGCGGCCAGCGGGGCGCACTTGCATGTTTCTGCGTTGGTGCCGTCACTGGACATTCTCAAACTGTTGGAGCAGGAGCCCCGTGATGAAGCGCGTCAGAATTACCTGCAGGACCACCGTCACTGGCTGGAGGAGGAGGCCGACAAGATGCGGCGCCGAGGCCTGAGGGTCACCACGCAGGTGGATTGGGTCGACGGCATGGACGAGCAGATTCTGCAGCACGTTACGCAAATCCAGCCTGATCTGCTGATCAAGCAGGTGCAACACGAGCCCCTGCTCAAACGGGCCTTCCTTACTCCGCTGGACTGGCGTCTGTTGCGCCAGTGCCCGGTTCCCATGTACCTGGTGGGCGCCACCGGCCACGCCTTGCCGCGCAAAGTGGTTGCTGCGGTGGACCCTTCCAGCGACTTTGCGCAAAACAGTGGGCTCAACGACCGGATCATTCGCGAGGCAATCGGCTTGGCCTTGCAGTGCGACGCCGAGTTGCATCTGGTTCACGCCTATGAGGTTTCGTCGGTCTATCTCGGCGATGTCGGCGGAGGTGGCCTGACGCTTAAACAGCTCAGCAATGAACTGCGCAGGAGCCTGGAAAAAACATTCCTGGAGCTGGCCAACCTGTTCGGCGTGCCGGCCGAGCGCAGGCACTTCGTGCTGGGCCATCCGGTTTCAGCCTTGAGTGAGTTTGCCCTGGAGCATGAGGTCGATGTCGTGGTCATGGGGCGCTCGCAGAAGGGTGGTTCGCACGGGCTGTTGGGTAGCACCACGGAGCATATTTTGTATCAGGTGTCGTGCAGCGTACTGGCTGTGTGAAGAAACCGGTGCTCATGGCTGTGTCCTTGATGAAAATCAATGGCCCGCTGGGCGAATAGTGCGACCAATGGAACGCCAATCGATTGTTCAGGAGCACGCTCATGCGCATGACGTTTCTAGGGGCGGCCGGCACAGTCACCGGCAGCAAGTACCTGCTGGAGCATGACGCTCAACGCATCCTGATCGACTGCGGGCTGTTTCAGGGCTACAAACAATTGCGCTTGCACAACTGGGACCCCTTCGAACTGCCAATGCGTGACCTGGACGCGATCGTGCTGACTCACGCACACCTGGACCACAGCGGTTACCTGCCAGTGCTGGTGCGAAACGGTTATCGCGGTCCGGTCTATGCCACGTCGGCCACCTGTGAGCTGGTCAAGATCCTCTTGCTCGACAGCGCCCGCTTGCAGGAGGAAGAGGCCGAATACGCCAACCGCAAGGGGTTTTCCAAGCATGATCCTGCCATGCCGTTGTACACCCGGGAGCATGCCGAGCGGGCACTGAAACTGTTACGCCCGATAGCGTTCGATCATCCGGTGGATATCGCCCGTGGGGTGGGGATTGTGCTGCGCCGTGCGGGACACATCCTGGGCGCAGCCACGGTGCAGGTGCAGGCCGCTGGCGTTACGTTGGTGTGCTCCGGCGACCTGGGGCGCCCCGAGGACCCGGTGATGTTTGCCCCGCAAACCATCGAGCAGGCGGATTACCTATTGGTTGAGTCCACCTACGGCGACCGGAGGCACCCAAGTCAATCGCCCGAAGATCAACTGGCTGACGTCATCACCCGCACCGCATTGCGCGGCGGCATCACCTTGGTGCCCTCGTTCACGGTCGGTCGGGCACAACTGCTGATGTATCACCTGTATCGCCTGAAACAGCGGATGGCGATCCCGGACATCCCTATCTACCTGAACAGCCCCATGGCCATTGATGTAACCCGCTTGTATCAACGCTTTGGCGATGAGCATCGTTTGTCCAGGGAGGAGTGTGAGGGCATGTGCCACATCGCGCACCCGGTGCGCTCGGCCAGGGATTCCATGAACCTGGACCTGCAACGCACCCCGGCGGTGATCATCGCCGCCAGTGGCATGGCTACCGGAGGGCGGGTGTTGTTTCACCTCAAAAGCCTGGCGCCGAACCCGATCAATACCTTGCTGATGCCAGGGTTCCAGGCCGGCGGGACGCGTGGCGCAAGGATCGTGGCGGGTGAGCCTGCGGTGCGCATCCATGGCAAGGACGTGCCAATCAACGCTGAAGTGGTGCCGATGCAAACATTGTCCGCCCATGCCGATGCCGATGAAATCATGCAATGGTTGCGCGGCTTCAAGACACCGCCCCGGCATACCTATGTCGTGCATGGCGAACCCAACGCGTCCGATGTCCTGCGCCATCGCATTCGCGATGAGTTGGGCTGGTCAGTATCGGTGCCGGAGTATCGCGACAGCGTAGAGCTTTGAGGCCTCCTTCGCGAGCAGGCTCGCTCCCACAAAGGTCCTGAGGTGTACGCGGTATTTGTGTTCATCATCGCCCCTGTGGGAGCGAGCCTGCTCGCGAAGCGGCCCATCAGCTTCAACAACACATCTAAATGCACAGGCAAAAAAAAGCCCCTCGTCGTTGGCCGGCGAGGGGCAGGGTGCACAGCGTCAGTCAGCCTTGATCGGCACGACTTTTTCCGCTTTCAGCGCTTCCGGTTTTTTAGGCAGCGTCAGGGTCAGCACGCCTTTGCTGAACTGAGCTTCGATCTTGTCGCTATCGATGCCTTTTGGCAGGTTGAAAACCCGTTCGAAGGAGCCGTAATGGCGTTCGGACAGGTGATAACCTTTTTTCTTTTCTTCCTTGGCTTCTTTCTTCTCGCCCTTGATGATCAGGTTGCCATTGGCGAGCCGGATTTCGATGTCTTTCTGATCCATGCCGGGCAATTCGGCTGTGATTTCAAAGCTCTTTTCCTTCTCGCTGATGTCCACGGCCGGCAGGCTCGTGGAGAACTCCCTGCGCCAGAATGGCTCGACATCGAACAGTCCGCGACTGAAAGGAGAAAGACCTGTACCCCGGTTGAAGTCATCGAACAGGTGATCCACCTGCTGACGGAGTTTTTCCAGTGGATGCCAAAGGTCATTCTTGGCCGGATGTTGAGTGTTGTCTTGGGTATCGACCGGCATTTTTTTCACTGAATTGGACATTTGATTTTCCTCTTTGGTGATGTCCGGGCGGGACTTGGCATCATTGCCAGGGACCGGTTCCGGACGGGTCAATGCACGCTTGCAAGCCTTACAACGAGAGCTGGCCGGACCAGAGCATCCAGCCGGCGAAAATCGCCGCCACCCAGATCACCAGCAGCAACCCCCAGCCGAAACCATTGAGCGCATGCCCGGTCCTGGCCCGTTGGGCGCTGAGGTAAATCAGCGAACCGGGGGCATAGAGCAGGGCGCTGAGCAGCATGTAGCGAGGGCCAGCGGCGTAGAGCAGCCAAATGCAATAGGTGGTGGCGACCAAGGCGATGGCCATGTCGCGCAATTGCAGGGCGCGGTGCCCGGCGTAGGTCTGGCCTTGCCAGGTCATCTTCAGCGCGTATAGGCCGCTGAACAGATAAGGCAGCAGGATCATCGAGGTGGCGAGCGAGATCAGGGCCAGGTAGCTGGCGCTCGAATACAGCGTCAACAACAGGAACAGCTGAATGCAGCCGTTGGTGATCCACAGCGCGTTGGCCGGCGCGCCGTGCTGGTTTTCCGAGGCCAGCGCGCGGGGCATGACCTTTTCCCTGGCCGGCGTGAACACCGATTCCGCTGCCAGCAGGGTCCAGGCCAGCAGCGCACCACCGACCGACACAATCAGGCCGATACTGATCAACACCGCACCCCAAGGACCGGCCACCGCCTCCAGAACACCCGCCATGGATGGGTTCTTCAGGGCAGCCAGTTCAGGTTGTCTGAGGATCCCCAGAGACAGGAGCGACACGGCAATCAGCAGCAGCAACGTCAGGACGAAACCGATCACCGTGGCCCTGCCCACATCCGCCCGGTCGGCGGCACGGGCGGAAAACACGTTGGCACCTTCAATGCCGATAAAGACCCAGACCGTCACCAGCATGGTGCTCTTGACCTGATCCAGGGTACTACCCAATGCCGGCGTGCCCCAAAAGTCGACCATGAAGGTGTCTTTGGAAAATCCGGCGATCACCAGGCCGATGAACAGCAGCAAGGGCACGACTTTGGCCACAGTGGTCAGGGCGTTGGCCTTGGCCGCTGTGCGCATCCCGCGCAGGATCATCCAATGCAACGACCACAGCACCACCGACGCACCGGCAATCGCGGCCTTGTTATTGCCTTCGCCGAACAAGGGAAAAAAGTAACTGAGTGCCGCGAACAGAATCACCAGATAACTGACGTTGCCAATCCACGCACTGATCCAGTAGCCCCACGCCGAATTGAAACCCAGGAACTCACCCCCAAGCGCACGAGCGTAGGCGAACACGCCATTATCGAGTTCCGGTTGACGGTTGGAGAGGGTCTGATAGACCAGGGCCAGTGACAGCATACCCACGCCAGTGATCAGCCAGCCGATCAGGATAGCCCCGGCACCCGCGCTGGAGGCCATGTTCTGGGGCAGGCTGAAAATGCCGCTGCCGATCATCGAACCCACCACCAGCGCAACCAGCAGGCTCAATGACAGGCGTTTGGGTTCGACCTTTCGCAAACTGCCGGCCAAAGGATGAGGTTTGACGGCCGGGATGACCGGCTCAGTGCCTTGCAGGTGCGTTGCCATGATTGAAGCCTCCACGAGACGAAGGGGTCGACGACCTTCGCCGAAGCGAAGGTTCTAGCGCTGGTTATTAATCTCTGCGTGAAGAGGCTGGGGAGCATTGATTTAGATCAGAGGTTATGCAGGGCGTGCATGCGTGAATTTCATAGGAAAAGGGCCGAGCTGCCTTGCAGGGAAATTGACATAAATCAACGCCGAGGCCGCTCTATCAGAGGACGCTGGATTGACGCTGAACGACGGGGCGCAACAGCCTGTGGAGGTTTTCCAATGAGTCAGAGTCCCTCAATGCAAACAGTGTGGAAGGACCGCAGCGCAGCGGGGCAAGGGCTGGTGGAACATTTGTTCAAATACGCCCATCGACCCGATGTCATCGTCCTGGCCTTGCCCCGCGGCGGAGTTCCAGTGGCTTATGAAGTGGTCACCGCTCTGCACGTGCGCCTTGATCTGATGCTGGTTCGCAAACTGGGTGTGCCGTCCAACCCTGAGTTCGCGATGGGCGCCATTGCCAGTGGTGGCATACAGATCCTCAATGACGACGCTCTTCGTGCCCATCTGATTGATCAGCCCAGTTTCGACGCCGTGGTTGCCCGGGAAACCCGGGAGCTGTTGCGTCGTGAGCAGGCGTATCGAGGCACTCGTGGGCCTGTACAACTCAAGGACCAGGTGGTCATCCTGATTGATGACGGTCTGGCGACGGGGGCCTCGATGATGGCAGCGATCCTCGCGGTCCGCACGCAAGGGCCTTCGCGCGTTGTGGTCGCCGTGCCGGTTGGGCCGCTTGAAACAGTGGAGGCGCTACGCAGCGAAGTGGATGAGGTAATTTGTCCGCTTATCCCTGACTGGCTGGTTTCCATAGGCTATTGGTACAAGGACTTTCCTCAGACATCCGATGAAATCGTCATCGATTTGCTGCAGCGGGCCTGGCAACGGGAGTCGATCGCCGCGTCTCAGGGGTAGAGCGGCGGGACTGCGAACGGGCCTGCGACCCAGACAAGCAACAGGTGATCGTCCACCTCTCTGACCCCCGGCACCGACCAGGCCGCCCGTTCCGCGATTTTACGCTGTCGCCATAAATGGACTTTGCCTTCGAGCCTCACCACATCCCCATCGACCTTGACGTGAATTGCCTTGGCATCCACTTCGGCATTGCGTTTAAGGGCCTCTTCGATACGACGCTGGATGTTGCCCGCGTCCACTCGAGGGCGCAGGGTTAGCCGATTGTTCACGCCCACCACGCCGGACAGCTTGAACACGGACCGCTCCACGCTTTCTTTCTGGTATTGCCATTCCACTTCGCCTTCCAGGCTGACCCAGCCGTTCTGCACGATGACTTTTATGTCGCCTTCAGGAACGTCGCAGCTCCAGTTGATGATCTTCAAGGCGCGATTGGCAATGGTGTCGTCTGCGGTGCCGGCGTTTTTATTCAATCGGACCTGGATTTCCTCAGCTACGGCGCGCACGCCCTCGAGGCTTTTGACGGCGCGTTCGGCGCTGATCTTTTCTGCATAACTGCCGACATGACCGGAAAGGGTGACGACGCCATTGTCCACGGCCACGCCAATATGGGCTGCATTGAGGTCGGGTTGGAATTCCAGTTCTTCCAGAATGGTCTTGCGCAGGGTCAAGTCGCTCATCGTGGCGTCCTCCAGGTAATGCGAAGCGGGCGGGGCTATCAGGGCCCGGTCTGCTTTTTCTACGCCTGGGTGATGCCGACACATTGAGCTAAATCAACAAGGGTGTAAGTGGGTCAACGCGCTGTCGGGGCAACAGCCTGTGATTTGATGAAAGTCAGCAGGGCGGTCGACCGTGTCAGCGGGGCGGGCGATCAGGCGACGGGCAGGTGATCAGTGATGCAAGCGCCTCGAGAGGGTTTCACCGCTCTGAATGACGATGGCAACCAGCCACTTTTTGCTTGAGGCCGGGCAGGTCCAGGATGGTGACGTTGCGTCCATGCATTTCTACCAGTTCCTCTTCTCGCAGGTGCGCGATACCCCGGCAGATCGTTTCCAGCCGCAGGCCCAGATAAGAGCCGATAGCCTCGCGGCTCATGCGCAAGACGAATTCCCTGGAGGAGTAACCGCGCATGTTAAGTCGCTGAGACAGGTTCAGCAGAAACGCCGCAAGACGTTCATCGGCATTCATGTTGCCAAGCAACAGCAGCATGCTGTGGTCGCGCACGATCTCCTGGCTCAGGAGCTTGTTGAGGTTGTGCTGTAAAGAGGGCAAATCGTGGGCAAGTTTTTCCAGGTTGCTGAAAGGAATCGGGCAAACTTCGCTGTCTTCCAGCGCTATTGCATTGCAGGCGTAATGATCGGTGCTGATGGCGTCCAGACCGAGCATTTCGCCTTGCATCTGGAAACCGGTGATTTGCTCGCGACCGTCTATCGACAATACGCTGGTCTTGAAGAAACCCAGCCGCACTGCATACAACGAGCGCAGCGGATCGCCGGTGCGGTACAGCGCCGTGCCTTTTTTGACCTTGACTCGCTGGGAGATCAAGGTGTCCAGACGCTCGACTTCGCCGCCCGTCAGCCCGATAGGCAGGCACAGCTCAAGCACGCTGCAGTTGGAGCAAGCGGTTTTAAGGGAATGCACGCGCAGAAGTCGTGCTTCTGATTCGCTCATCGGAATAAACTCCTTTGCTGGAGCAATCATAGAAGATCAAATCCGTTGCGCCTGTTCTTTGTCGTATATAGATAGACCGGCTGTCATGTTTCAATCTGCAAGCACAGGTCCTGAAGCGAATGGTTCGACAAACACGAGGCCGACTACACTCAATTGCTGCTCTTTAGCGCGCTAGAAAAGATCCCTGTTCAGGTTCAAACACCGAACCTGTTGAACTTTCATGAACTAGCGCGGTGAATAGGGATCTAGACCTCCAACATAACGGCTCTATGAAACATATCCGAACCCGCATTCAGAAGGATTATCCGAGCTGGAATCACCGACTCCGGCCGTAAACCGGGGGCGATGGAGAGCGTGGGCGTTTCAGCCAGGCGGATTGAGGATTACCAGATGTCGAACATTGAAGAGCTTGCCGTGGAGGTTTGCGCTCCGAGCGAGTACCAGAGCCTGCTCACCCTGGGCGCGAGCGCGCTAGACGCCATACCGGGGGCGGTATACCTCTGTGATCACGAGGGTTGGCTCGTCAGGTACAACAGTGAAGCGGCCGAGCTATGGGGCAGGACGCCCATTATCGGGAAAAACGGTGACCGCTTCTGCGGCTCGCACCGGCTTTTTTTACCGGATGGCACGCCGCTGGCTTTCGAAGACTGCCCCATGGCTTCGGTGCTTATTACCGGCGCTGCGACACGCAATCAGGAAGTGATCATTGAGCGTTCGGATGGAACGCGGCTTATGGCGCTGGTGAACATCCGGGCCCTCAGGGATCGGCGCGGGGCCATTCAAGGGGCGATCAACTGTTTTCAGGATGTCTCGGCGCGTCATGCGATGGCCGAAGAGCTTCGTCGCAAGAGTGCCGACCTCGAGGATTTTTTTGAAAACAGCGCGGTGGGGCTTCACATTGTCAGCAACGCGGGCATCATCCAGCGTGCGAACAAGGCCGAGCTGAACATGCTGGGCTATACGGCTGACGAATATATCGGCCGCCACATTACGGAGTTTCATGTGGATGAGCCCGTTATTGGTGACATCCTCAATAAACTGGGCAGCGGCGAAAGCCTGGACAGCTACCCGGCGCGGTTGAGGGCCAAAGACGGCACGATCCGGCATGTAGCGATTACCTCCAATGGGCGTTTCGAGGACGGTAAGCTCTTTCACACACGCTGTTTCACCATCGACGTCACGCTCGCCCAGCAAATGGAAAGCCAGATTCGCGAAAGCGAACGGCATATGCGCAATCTTCTCGAGGCTCTGCCCGCTGCGGTTTATACAACCGATGCACAAGGGCGCATCACCTTCTTCAATCGGGCGGCTGTCGAATTGTCTGGCCGAACCCCACAGTTGGGGGACATGTGGTGCGTGACCTGGAAAATATTCAATACCGATGGAAGCGCGCTTCCCCACGACCAGTGCCCGATGGCGGTGGCCTTGAAGGAAAACCGCCCGATACGTGGTGTCGAGGCCATTGCCGAACGGCCGGATGGCACTCGTGTGCCGTTTGCGCCGTATCCCACACCGCTGCATGACGCCGATGGCAACCTGGTGGGCGCTATCAACATGCTGGTGGACATCACCGAGCGAAATCAGGCGCAGAACCGGCAGAAGACCCTGATCGACGAACTCAATCATCGGGTCAAGAACACCCTGGCCACCGTGCAATCCCTGGCGGCACAAACGGCGCGCAATGCCGAGGATGCGAACGACGGTTACAGGCGTTTCGAAGCCAGGCTGCTTGCGTTGTCCCGGGCTCACGATCTGTTGACCCGGCGCCATTGGGGCCATACCCCGCTGGGGTCCCTTGCCCATGAAGTGCTGATGCCGATATTTGGCCAGGAACCCAGTCGAATCGTGGTTGAGGGCGACCCTGTCGATGTCGGCACCCGCGTTGCGCTCAACCTCACCATGACCCTCAATGAACTGGCGATCAATGCACTGAAATACGGCGCGATGTCAGTAGAGACGGGCACGCTTTCAGTGAAGTGGGTTGTGCAACCACAATCCGATGGAATGCTACTGACCCTGGACTGGCGCGAGCAGGGCGGGCCACGGGTGGCCCAACCCAAGCGGGAAGGGTTGGGTTCGCGTTTGATGAAGCGCTGCATCGAGCGCGATTTGGGCGGGACATTTGACCTGACCTTCGACCCGAAGGGCGTTTGCTGCCGAATCTCGTTTCTGATCCAGGCGTCCAGCCCATGAGTTCGTTCCCCGGAGTCAGGGTGCTGCTGGTTGAGGACGAAGGCACCATCGCCATGCTGGTCGAGCAAATGCTGGAAGAGCTCGAATGCGTGGTGGTGGCGTCAGTGGCACGGCTCGCTACGGCCTGCGAAGTGGCGAATCGGGTGGCAATTGACCTGGCCATTCTCGATGTCAACCTGGCCGGTGAGCGGGTTTTTCCGGTTGCCGAAATTCTCCAGGCGCGCCAGATTCCGTTTTTGTTCAGCACCGGATACGGTGCCAGCGGGCTGCCGAATGAGTTCGCCCATCGTCCTGTGTTGCACAAGCCATTCTCCGAAAACGAGTTGCAACTGAAAATCGCTCTTGCGCTGGGGCGCTGACCTTCAGCGATGAGCGGGCACGCTGTCCGGCCCTGGTGATTCCCCGCAGGCGCCCTGGACGTGTTCATTCCAGTTTATGAAACAGTGGATTGCAGTTCGTGCGTATTCCTCCCCAATCCCTTTGGGAAGAAGATAACCCCACCTGCAATGCACCCTCGGCAAGAGGCGTAGCGCAGTCCCCCTGACCGTAGCGTCTTAACGCAGCCTGCAAGGCTGCGGGCGCGAGGAGTAGCTGATGGACGAAGCCGCGAAACCACAATCCTCACCCTGGCATGAAGGCGAACTGACCTTGCAACGCTCGGTCGGTGCGGTCGACATGATGACCAGCGTCGGCCAGCGACAATTGGCGCGCAACTGGATGCCGGACCAGCACCGGGAGTTCTACGCACAGTTGCCTTTCGTGGTATTGGGCGCCGTGGATCGGCAAGGTGACGTGTGGGCGACCTTGCGCACCGGCAAACCCGGTTTCATGAGCTCACCTGATCCGCAAACCTTGCAGATCAATCTCAAGCCACAACCCAGCGATCCGGCCCAGGAGGGCATGGGCGAGGGGGCTGCCATCGGCATGCTGGGTATCGAGTTGCACACCCGTCGGCGCAATCGCATGAACGGCAACATTCGCCGTTTGCTCGATCACGGGCTGGAGATTTCCGTCAGCCAGGCCTATGGCAATTGCCCTCGCTATATCAACCTGCGCCAATATTCCTTTGTCCGCGAACAGGCCGGTGACGTTCGGCACCTGGTGGCAACGGACCCATTGGCTCGTCGCCTGATCACGGCGGCTGATTCGTTCTACATCGCCACCTATGTGGAGCGCGACGGCGAACGGCAGGTCGATGCGTCCCACCGCGGCGGCAAGCCAGGTTTTGTGCGCATGGACGAGGACGGCACGCTGACCATCCCGGACTTCTCCGGAAATCTGTTCTTCAACACCCTGGGCAACATCCTGCTCAATCCCCGCGCAGGCCTGATCTTCGTCGATTTCAAGACCGGCGATCTTCTGCAAATGACCGGTTCCGCCCAAGTATTGCTGGACGATCCCGAAATTGCCGCGTTCCAGGGCGCCGAGCGGCTGCTGCGCTTCAAGCCGCAGCGCGTGGTTTACCGCCAGGCCGCGATCCCGTTGCGCTGGAAGGACCAGAGCGCGGGTGACTCGCCCAATTCATTGATGACTGGCAGTTGGGAGCAGGCCGCCGAGCGCTTGCAGGCCGAAGCCCTGCGGACCCAATGGCGCCCATTGCGCGTGGTTCGTGTGGTGGATGAGAGCCACAACATTCGCTCCTTCTACCTGCAAGCAGCCGACGGAGCGGGCGTGCCCCGGTTTGACGCTGGCCAGCACTTGCCCGTGCGGATTTCGCTGGAGGGGCAGAAAACACCCTCGATTCGTACCTACAGCGTGTCCAGCGCACCGTCGGATGATTTCCTGCGCATTAGCGTCAAGCGCGAGGGCTTGGTCTCCTCGCATCTGCATGACCGGATTGAGGTGGCGCAGCAGATCGAGGCGCGAGCGCCCCAAGGGCATTTCACCGTTCAGGCCGCTGAGCGGCGGCCCTTGGTGCTGCTGGCGGCGGGCGTGGGTGTGACGCCGCTGTTGTCGATGTTGCGCGAGGTGGTTTATCAGGGCCTGCGCATGAGTCGGATGCGTCCGGTCTGGTTGGTGCAAAGCGCGCGCACGGTTGCCGACCTGGCATTTCGCGAGGAAATCGATGAGCTGGTCAAGCGTGCCGCAGGCAAGGTAAAGGTACTGCGCCTGGTCAGCCAGCCGCCTACGGAAGGTGTGGGGCAAGGCTACGACGCGACGGGCAGGATCGATGTGGAACTGCTCAAGCAACTGCTGGCGCTCGATGACTACGACTACTACCTGTGCGGGCCCGGCAGCTTCACCCAGTCGCTGTATGACGGGTTGCGCAAATTGCGCATTCCAGACGATCGCATTCATGCCGAAACCTTCGGCCCATCCACACTGGTACGCGACGCCGAAGTCAGCGTGCCAGCGGCCCCGCAAGTGCCTGCATCGAGCGAGTCGGTGAAGATCCTGTTCGCCAGCTCCGGCAAGGAGGCCCGCTGGGAACCGGGCAGCGGGACCCTGCTGGAGCTTGCCGAAGCCCGGGGCCTGAGCCCTGAGTTCAGCTGCCGCGGCGGTTCGTGCGGCACCTGTAAAACCCGGCTAAGCCAGGGGCAGGTGCATTATCTGAACAGTCCGGCCGAGCCGGTTGCCGAAGATGAGGTACTGATCTGTTGCGCAGTACCGGCACAGGGGAGTGAGACCGTGGTTCTGGACGTTTGAGCAGGTGCTACACCCTCGCCAAAAGAGCAGCTTTTTGATCGTTCCCACGCTCTGCGTGGGAATGCATCCCGTGACGCTCTGCGTCACCT
>NZ_WUUD01000016.1:209964-240972 GCF_009831705.1 Pseudomonas sp. PICF6
CCCAGCGCCCTTGCCACAGGCTAGATCGTACGTCGCACTTTTCCTGGTGCTTGCCCATAAATCTCCTTGAACTTCTTGCTGAACGCCGCCTGGGATTGGTAACCGACCTGCACGGCAATATCGCTCAAGCCCAAATGTGAATGGCTGAGCAGACTGAACGCCAACTCCATGCGTATTTGCGTCAACAACACCCAAGGCGATACCCCGGCCACGCGAACGAAGGTTCGCATGAAGTTCGCGCGGGACATGTTCGCGAGGTCCGCCAGGCCCTGGATCGTCCACTCGTAGGCCGGATCTGCGAGCATCGCCTGCCAGGCTCGGCCCAGACGTTTATCGCCCAACAGCGCCAGCGAGCCGCTGTCCTGGCCGTGATTTGCCAGATGCGCACGCAGAATAAGCGTGAACAATGCCTGGGAAAGCGCATCGAGCAGAAAACGGGCACCGACCTTGGCCTCATCGGCTTCCGCACGAATGACTTCCACCAGCGCGGGTAGCGGACCGTTGGCCGACAACGCGCCGCTGGGGATGACCAGGTATTCGGGCAGGGAGGCAAACAGCAGTGAGGCCCGATTGAAGTGAAAGTCGCCACACAGCATGTCCAGTTCTGCACTGGCGTTGCCAATACGATGGACCGGCAGCGCGCCACCTGTGACGAGTTTCGGTGAAGTTGGCGCCACTGTTTTCCCAGGGCTGTGCATCAGGTGTCGCGCACCACGGGGCAGAAGCAGGATGTCACCTGCGCGCATGGGCAAACGCTGCCCATCGGGAAACTCCACCCGGCACTCTCCCGCCAACACGATGTGATAGGGCGCTCTGCCCAGGGCTTGCTGTTCATGATCCAGAGCCCAGTCACCCTGGAACTGACAGCGTAGATCCAGACTGCCGCGCACATTGGCCAGGCTGATGAGTCGATCGATCGCATTCATTTGAGAGCATCGCCAAAAAAACTGAGCGGATTGAACAAAATCGACCCGCGCCGGAGTGAAAAACTGAGGGCGTCGAAACAGTACACCCAACCCACTCAGGAGTTAATGCCATGTTCAATAACTGGTCTGAAATGTTGCCCACCATTCAAAAAGCCTTTGGCGCGCTGGGCAAGAGCAACCCGAAAATGGTCAAGGCCTACATGGCCCTTGGGGAGGCCGCCAGCGAAAACGACGTACTCGATGCCAAGACCCGCGAGCTGATTTCGATTGCCGTCGCGGTGACCACCCGCTGCGATGGCTGTATCGCCGCGCACACGGACTCGGCGATCAAGGCTGGGGCGAGCCGCGAGGAAGTGGCCGCCGCCCTGGCAACCGCGATCTCGCTGAATGCAGGCGCCGCGTACATCTACTCGCTGCGTTCGCTTGAAGCCTATGACACGTTGAAAAACCGCGCGTGACGCCACGCAACGTCAGGCCCCGGCACTGCAAAGTACCGGGGCTTTTGCCCGTTTTATGGAAAACAGCCAGTTGATTGTGCTAAACCTTCTGATCGTTCGATGCCGGCTTGCTGGCAGTCAACTGTCCTGACAACCGCTTAAGGGAATGATCATGAGCCTGCACGGCGATTACGATCCGCAGAACATCTTCGCGCTAATCCTTCGTGGCGACGCGCCGTGCTACAAGATTTACGAAGACGCCGATGTACTGGCTTTTCTGGATATCTTTCCTCAATCGCGCGGCCACGTCCTGGTGATTCCCAAAGCGTCCCAGGCCCGGAATATTCTTGATGTCGAGCCTGCGGCCCTCGGCGCGATGATGTCTGCCGTGCAGCGGCTCACACGGGTCATCGTGGACGAGCTGAAGCCCGATGGTGTGCAAATCGCGCAGTTCAACGGGGCTCCGGCCGGGCAGACGGTCTACCACATTCATGTACACATCGTCCCTCGCTGGGAGGGCGAGGAGGCGGGCATACATGGGCGGGGCAAGGCCGACCCCGAGGAGCTCAAAGTGCTGCAGGCACGTCTGGTCGAGCGCATCCGTGCAGGGGGCTAGCGCTGGCCCGATCCTGACGTAGGTAGCGAGTCAGTACACGGTTTTCTTGAAAGGGCGGGTGACCACGCCCGTGTAAAACGCCAGGATCGCGAGGCCTTGCACCACGACAGCGGCAATCACGATAGCGACGATGGCCTGGCTCGGTTCGGCAAAGACTGAACGGACCAGGCCGAAGAACGCCGGAGCGAAGGCATAGGTGGCTTGACTGATTGCGACCATCAGCGCAATCACCCTGGCGGTCTGTTCGCGGCTGAACTCAGTCTGGGCGATCAACGGCGGCAATGAAGTGGCGTTGCCGATTCCCGAACCGATCAACACCACCGCCACCCAGGCAACCGCCGGGTGGATATCCAGGCCCAGGAGCATCAGTGTTCCAAGCATCTGAATCCCATAACCCAGGCAGGCCAGTTGACGGCGGTTGACGCCTTGGGTCATCAGGCGTGCGGCCACGTAACGCCCGCCCATGGCGCTGGCGGTGGCCAGGCCCATGGCGAATGAGGCGTCATGGGCGCCCATGCGTCCCGCCAGAATCGAATACAGGTGGGCGATCAAGCCTATCTGGGCGAACAACCCCAGGGACATGCCCGCTGCCAGGGAACGGAAACTGGCCGACTTGAGGGTTTGCGCCGCGGTCCAGGGTGCGGCGCTCGTACCCGTCGCGACCGGTTCTGGCTGGTCGGCATTGTCCGGATGCTGGCCGAGGCTTTGAGGGCTTTTATTGAACACCAGAAAGGCGAAGCAGCCGAGCAGCACCACGGCTGCGAGGCTGATCACCAGCGCCGCTGTGGCAAAGCCAAAACGCTCGATCAGCAACACCCACAACGGCGAGAAAATCACCCCACCCATGCTGGCGCCGTTGTAAGCCTTGCCCAAGGCTTTGGGCCGCTCCTTGATATACCAGGGCGCGATCAGGGTGTTAACGGCGGCGGCGCCTAATGTCACCCAACCGATGCCCGAGCAGATGGCCCCGGCATACAGCACCCATAATTGGCTGGCCTGAGCCCAGATATTCACCCCGACCCCCAGCACCACGCAGCCCAGCAGGGTAATGGCCGGTACACCGAAGCGCGCGTAGAGCCTTGGCAGGTTGGCGATGACCAGGGTGCCGCTGAGAAAGTGCAGCGTAACGGCCGCCGACACCTGGGCCACCGGCCAGCCGGTGCGATCCATCACGGCCTGCATATAGATCGGCGGCCCATAGAAACCGACCCCCCATCCGATCATTGCCAGGATGAATGTGCAGGCCAGTACGGTCTTTCCAAAAAAACGGGTGGGTTTCATCGCCATCTCCTCCATGTGGGCTCACAGGTTATGCACCTGAGGCATCGCTCACTTCGAGGAGGGTCAAACTATGGATGTCGCTGCTGCCAATACTTTTTAATCCCACACCCAGTGCCAGGTTCAGCGCACGCGCGTGCGGCTCTGCTCCGCCAGGTCCAGCGCTTTTTGCATGTCCAATCGAGCCGAACGCCCCACGTCCTTGTCGTTTAGCTGATAGCTGCGCTCCGACGGCAGGATGGGCGCGGTGAGGTCCTCGCCATCCATCCGTTCGAAGTCGTGGTTTTCACCAATGGTCATGGCGCTGCGCCGGAGCAGCATGCGTAGCTGCTCGGGCTGAAGTTGCGGGTTGATGGACAGCATCGCCGCCAGCAAGCCCGCGACCATGGGCGTGGCATAGGATGTGCCGCAATGCACTGCGCCGTTTTCGCCGGCGCTGGTGGTCGAGGCGTGGGCGCAAGCGGCGGCGGTGATGTCCACGCGCATGTCGATATTCGAGGAGCTGCGCTTGACCGCATAGCCCGGGTCATCGACGGCAACCCCGGCGCGCTCGTTGCGCTGGTGCCCGCCGACCACCAGCAGTTGTTCGGTGATGAACGACGAGGGCAGGCGGTATTCATCGGTGCCCGAGAACGAAGACCCATTGCCGGCGGAGTTCACCACCACCACGTCGGGATGCTCCTTGCGCAGCCACAGGAAAAACTCTTCCAGCAGTTCCTCGTAACCGCTCATGGCGATGCCTGAGCGCAACAGCGAGTCGACTTCATCGCCTTTGACGTTTTTCGCGCCAACGCGGTGAATGCCCCAGCTCCAGTTGAGCACCCGCACGCCGTCCTCCACAAGATTGACCGAGGCGGCGATGTTGGCGGTGATCCCGGCATCGGAGTTGCGCTCGACAATGACTTCGAAACCACCGCTGGCTCTGTCCAGACCCCGGAGAAAACCGGTGTTTCCACCGTCATCCCAGCCCGCGGCGAGAATGCCGGCGACGGTGGTGCCGTGGTTGTCTGGCGTACTCGCATCGCGCGCATAGACGCAGGTGCGCGGCATCGAGCAGCCGCCGAGGTAGTCGGCGAAATCGGCGGTGTCGAAATCCACGTTACGTTCGATCAGGCCAATGCGCACCGGTTGCGGCGGGGGGGGCGGTTGCCGCGCAGGAATGCGCCGCTGGTAGTAGTTCACCGCGTCGAGAAAACGGTTGGCGGCCCATTCATCGGAGTCCAGGGCCGGCTTCTTCGGCTCTTCGGGGTGAGCGCTGGCTTGCTCGGCCTCTTCTGCCGCCGACTCCTCGATCACCACGGCATCGACACTGGTCTCGCTGCCCATCCGTAGCACCAGCGCGTCGCGCTGCACCAGATCCTTGGCAGGTAGCCGAAGCTGATACAGGTTCAGGGGAGCAATACTGCCGACGACCTTGGCGCCGTATTTTTGGGCGAGACGCTCAGCTTCCTGGCGCCCATCGTGATTTTCCTCGATCAACAGGCTCACCAGATCGACGTAGGTGCTCAAGCCGTCCATGTTCTTGGCGACTTCGTCCGGCCCGGCGGCCAATACGTGACTGTTGCGCAGGCTCAGCCAGGCTGCATTGCTGACGCGCTGCCCGTCTTCCAGCCAAATAGGGCCGCTCTGATAGGCGGCGCTGTCCAGGCGCACGCGCAGGTTTTGCCCTTCGCGTTGGACAATGAGCGCGGGTAGCGTTTTTTCACCGAGTTTCAGTTGTGGCGTTTGAGTATCCAAGCCATGCACCGTCAGGCACCAGTCCTGATGCTGGCTCTGCAGCAGGTCACCGCAGCGGTCCAGGCGTTCCAGACGCAGCGGTTCTTGTGCGGCGGCCGCCGTGCTGGCGGCCAACGTGAGCAACGTAGCGAGGACAGCAGATCGTAAGGACATGAGTCAGGTTTCTTTGCCGAGGGGCCTGGTGTTCCGACTGCCCCGTGGCCTGTTTCGTTCAGCGCGAACAGCAACGGTGACTGACTCACAGCATCCGGGGGAAAAACCGTTTCATCTGATCTGCTCGCCGAGAATTTCACCCTGAATTCTTGCCGCATCGCGTGCTGGGGGCAGTCCGAATACTCGTGCGTAATCGCGACTGAACTGCGTAGCGCTTTCGTAACCGACCTCCAATGCCGCGCTGGTAACGCTTTTGGCATGGGCAACCAGGAGTGTCCGAGCCTGAAGCAAACGCACTCTTTTTTGGTACTGCAGAGGGCTCAGCGCGGTCACGGCTTTGAAGTGACGGTGAAAGGCCGAAACGCTCATCGCAGCCCGTTGTGCCAGCGCTTCCACGCGAATGGACTCGGCAAATTCCCGGCGAATGTACTGGATCGCGAGGCTGACCCGAGCCATGGCGCTATCGGGTGCTGCGATATCACGCAGCATCCAGCCGTGAGGGCCTTGTAACACCCGGTAGAGGATCTCTCGTTCGTAAACGGGGGCAAGGGCCGCAATGTCTTCAGGCCGGTTCATCAACCGCAGCATACGGACCCAGGCATCCATCAACTCGGGCGTGACTGAGGCTACCGAAAAGCCCGCATCCTTTTCGTATTGGCCGACAGGCTTTGGCAGGTCGGCGAGCAAAGTTGCCAGGACCGCCGGGTCGAGTGTCAGGCTGACCGCCAGGTAAGGCTCGCCGGACGCAGCAGGATGGACTTGGCCGACCGCTGGCAATTCGATGGACATGACGAAATAGGTCGCAGGGTCATAGTCCAGCGTACGGTCGCCGATGGTCATTGACTTACTGCCTTGCAGAATCAGATTGATCATCGGTTCGTAAACGGCGGCCAGCAAATGCGCCGGGATTTCACCCTGGACCATGGCCAGGCGCGGTATGCCCGTTTCCGTGCGGCGGTTCTCGGCCCGAGCGGCCAGGGCGCGCAGTTCATTGAGTGGGTTGGTCATGGGGGCCATCTGAACCCAGGCGGATGCGTCCACGCAAGCAAAAAGCAGAAACAGGCAGGATTCGAGCAGGAACGGCTGCGCTCGCTACCAAGGCGATGGTTACTGTGGTGACTCAACTCAGTGACAGTGGCGCAGCGAATGAGCGTGGTCGCCATGCTGCTGTCCGAAGAAGGACGCTGGATCAATGCTCAGACGATCGAAGTCGCGGGCGGCTACAACATCTGAATAGCGAGGCTAGCGCATGCTTGATCATATTTTTATCTCAGTCAGCGACATTGAGCGTTCCATCCGTTTCTACACCGCGACACTGACCCCGCTGGGCATTACCGCGCGACTTGATTACGACGGCAAGGACGGACCGCCAGGCCACCCGGATCTCAAGGGCTTCGGCGCCAATGGGCGGATGTTCTTCTGGTTGCGCGAGGGCGTGGTCGAGGGGCGAGCCGTGCATGTCGGTTTCGTGGCGAGCAGCAAGGCCGAGGTCAACGCGGCGTATGCGGAGGCCATGGCCAGTGGCGGCCGCGACAACGGCGCCCCCGGCGCACGTCTGCATTACGACCCCGATTACTACGCAGCCAATGTCCTTGACCCGGATGGCTACAGCCTCGAATTCGTCTACAAGAACTGGCAGCACAATCAATGAAAAAATTAATGATCTACGGCGCGACGGGCTACACCGGGCGCATGGCTGCCGAGCATGCCAAAGCGTTGGGGCTGGAATTTGTCATCGCCGGACGCAATGGCGAAAGGTTGCAGGCTCTGGCTGCTCAACTGAACGTCACGTACCGAGTGTTCAGCCCGGATATACACGCAGCACAATCCCTGGAAGGCATCAGCGTGCTGCTGAACTTCGCCGGGCCTTTTGCACAGACAGCGCCCGCCCTGATGCAGACCTGCATCAAGGCTGGGGTCGACTACCTGGATATCACTGCCGAGATCAACGTCTATCGGCAGGCCGAACAGCTTGGCGCACAGGCCGTCCAAGCGGGTGTCATGTTGCTGCCCGGCGTCGGCTGGGACGTGGTGCCGACAGACTGCCTGGCCATGCATGTCGCCCGTCGTGTACAGGATCCGCAGTCGCTGAAGATGGCGCTGCAGGTCGCAGGCTCCATGTCACGGGGATCGGCTTTGAGCGTCAGCGAGATCATCGGCGCGGGGCTCTTGGCGCGGGTGGACGGATTACTGGTGGCAACACCCGACGCGCAGCCTCAGCACTTCGACTTTGGCGATGGCCCGGCACTGTGCGCACCGCTGTCCTTCGGTGATCTGATCACCGGGTGGCATTCCACCGCAGTCCCCAATATCGCCATGTTCGTGAATATCACCGGTGATGCCTTTCCCGAAGGCGACCTGTCACAACTTTCCGACGGCCCAAGCGTTGAACAACGTGAGGCCAACCGCGCCCGCGCCGTGGCAGAAGTCACAGGAGCTGACGGCACGGTGGCGCGTTCAATGATCGAGACCGTCAACGGCTACACCTACACCCCCCTGGCGGCTGTGGAGGCGGCGCGGCGGGTACTGGACGGTGAGCGGCGGGCAGGCTTTGAAACCCCGGGCCGGATGTTCGGTGTCGGTTTCGCCGAGACGATTGCAGGGACGACAATCACTGATTTATAGGGGTACAACGGTGGCGGGCCGGCTAGAGACAAGCTTTACCTTCAGCAGGCCTATCGCATCGATACTCAACCCCAGCGGCCCTTCGGTGAATCCGGATTCGTAATTGACTTGAAAGCCCTGCGCCCATTCATGTTCATTTGTCGTTTCTATCGTCGACTCAGGTCGCACTTGAGTCCGAGACACGTGCCGTTCGCACAAATAACGCGTGCACCTTCTCCCAGAAATTCCCCCCGAGTACAAAAAAGCTGCCAATCAGCATGACGTCACCCAGCAATTGGGCCTGCCAGAGGTTCGGTCTGAGACCTGGCCAGAAGGCATCGACGTAAGGCTCGAGGAATGAGGAGATCAACGGCAAGCAGAACATCACGATGCCGATTCGATGACGAACCGGGCCAACTTCGTCCTTCATGGAAGGCACAAGCCCGGACACGTAACCGACCAAGCTGCCCTTCAACTGCTGGAAGCCGGCCTTGCCCATGACGGCGATGACGAGAATCAGCAGGACTTTGTTGCTGATAAACAGGACCCCAGTCAGCGCTGCGATCTTTGATCCAGGCACATCGAGCGCCGCCGCGACCGGCACCATCAGCCAGGAGCCTAGCATCAGACAAATGATGGCTATACCCAGTTTGAAGCGCCATTTAGCGGTATGGGGGGAGTTCATGGCTGCCGTACCTTTTTGACTGGTCTTATCAAATGTAACGATGCTTGAAGAGCTTAGCAGTCTGCGGGCGATCAGGCGTCTATGCTCCTGTAATCTTCCTTGACTGGAAAAAACGCATGCATCTGACGCGATCGGGCCAACTGCTAGTGTTTGGAGTGCTCGGCTTGAGCGGCTGCGTGCGCCTGGGGCCAGACTTTCAGTCACCGAGGGAGGCGTGGCCAGGACACTGGACAACTCCTGCCCTTGAGCAAGTCAGCCAACGCAGCCGGGCCCCGGACTTTCGTCAATGGTGGCAAGTTTTCGGCGACCCGATCCTCAATCGTCTGATTGCCGAGGCGGATGCCAACAATTCAGACCTTAAAGTTGCCGGTCTGCGGGTGATTGAGGCACGGGCCCAGTTGGGTATTGCCCAAAGCGGGCGTTACCCACAACTGCAGCAGGCCAGCGCCGACAGTCTGTACTTCAACCGTCAGCAATCCGGCGGAAGTAGTCCGCAAAACAGTCATTTCTGGCAATACAGTGCGGGGTTCGACATTGGTTGGGAACTGGACTTCTGGGGGCGCTTCAGTCGCGCCATTGAATCATCCGATGCCAGTTACTTCGCCGCCCAGGCCAATTTCGAAGACGGGCTGGTTCTGCTGCGCGCCCAACTAGCCAGTACTTACTTTTCGCTGCGTACCACCGAAGCACGTTTGCGCGTGGCCAAGGAAAACGCCAAACAGCAAAAGCGTAACTTCGAGATAACCGAGAAGCTGTTCAAGAGCGGCCAGAATGCAGAGCTCGACCTGCAACAAGCCAGAACCCAATACCTGGGCACCCTGAGTACCATCCCCAACTTCGAGGATCAGGTTCTGCGTACCCGTAATTCGTTGGCGGTACTGATTGGACGGCCGCCCGGCGCTCTGCCGCAACTGGTCGAAAATGAAGGATGGATTCCGCTGGTGGACCGTACCGTGCTGCAGGATGTACCGGCCAACCTGCTGCTGCGCAGGCCCGACGTGCGTGCCGCTGAACTCAATGTCGCGGCCCAGTCGGCCCTGATCGGCGTGGCCGAAACCGATTTCTATCCGTCGCTGACCTTGCTGGGCAGCATCGTTTGGACGACTGATACGCTCAATGGCACCCCCAGGAGTCTGGACCTGATCGGTGGCCCGAGTCTGCGCTGGAATCTGTTCGACCACGGCCAGATCAGTAACAACGTGCGCGTCCAGGATGCGCGGTTGCAGCAACTGATCGAAGGGTACCGCGAAAAAGTGCGCCAAGCGGCACGCGAGGCAGATGACGCAGCCAATGGACTGATCAAGTCCCTGGAGCGCGAAGCAATCCTGCGTGAGGCCGAAGTCGCCGCCAAGCGATCACTGGTGCTGGCCAACGCCCTGTATCGGGAAGGGTATTCGGACTTCCAGCGGGTGCTCGACTCGCAACGCGCACTGCTGGAGCAACAGGACAATTACCTGGTCAGCCGAAGCAATGCCGTCAGCAATGTGATTGCCCTATACAAAGCGTTGGGCGGCGGTTGGTACAGCGTCCAACCGAAAGTCGCCCCGGCCACCCGCCAGCAAATGGAAGGGCGCACGGACTGGGGCAACTTGCTGGATGAGCCTTCAGCAGCGGAACCGAAAAAGGTCAACAAACATGAGTGAAGCCGCGCAGTCTTCCACCGATGCCTCTTCCCCCGAGGCGCCAGAACCGCCAGTTGAATCCGGCTCAAAAGGCATCAAGTGGGTACTGATCTTGATCACACTGAGTCTGGTCTGGTACTTGTTGGCTGACCGCTTTACGCCTTATACGCAACAGGCTCGAGTCGGTGCCTTTGTGATACCGGTGGCTGCGGAAGTGGCTGGTCGAGTCATCCGCGTCAACGTGCGTAACAATCAGGACGTCAAGGCGGGAGACGTGCTGTTCGAAGTGGATCCTCAGCCATATCAGATTGCCGTCGACCGTGCGCATGCAGATCTTGAGTCCACCCGTCGACAGATCGGTGCCAGCACCGCTGGCATAGCCGCGGCACAAGCCAATTTGCGAGCGGCCCAGGCGAATGAACTCAAGGCGCGGCAGGACAACCAGCGGCTCGAGGGTTTGTACCGCGAAGACCCAGGCACCATTTCCGTACGCTTGCTCGAAGTATCGCGCGCCAACTACCAACAAGCGCTCAGCCAGGTCGCCGCCGCCCGTGCCGAGGTCCAGCGCGCGCGCGAGCAAGAAGGTGGCAGTGCGGAAAACAACGCTTTGCTGCGCAGCGCCGCCACCGCGTTGTCGAAAGCTGAACTCGACCTGGCTAATACACAGATTCGCGCACGTTCGGCAGGTTTGATCACCGATCTACGCACCGACGCGGGGCAGTTCGCAGCCATCGGCAGCCCAGTCATGACCCTGATCGCCATCCATGATGTGTGGATCAGCGCAGACATGACCGAAAACAACCTCGGTCTGGTCAAGCCCCAGACACCGGTGGCGATCGTCCTGGATGCATTGCCAGGCGAAGTGTTCGACGGGCGTGTACGCAGTGTCGGCTACGGCGTCAGCGTGGGTCCGACGACAGCGCCCGGTACATTGCCAGCTGTGCAGAACAGCCGGGACTGGCTTCGTCCGGCACAGCGTTTTCCGGTGATCATCGAATTTTCCGAGGATTCAATGGCCAGGCTGCGTGACACTCGCGCGATACGTGCCGGTGGCCAAGCCGAGGTCATGGCTTTCCCCTCTCAAGGCAACCCGCTGAATCCACTGGGCCGCATATTTCTGAGGCTGATGAGTTGGCTGTCTTATGTCTACTAAGCGGACGCCGAGGACTCAGCGGGCGTTGCGCCTGGCTACAGGCACCGCGCTGTGCCTTGCGGTCAGCTTCGGCGTAGCCTTGCCGATTCCCTTTATCGCGCCCGTGCTTGCGGTACTTTTGATTTCCACCCTCAATCGTCCGTTGCAACTCAAGGCCGGACTGACACTGGCCCTGGTCGCGATGTTGACCACCGGTGTCGGCCTATTGCTTATCCCAATCCTGCGCTACTACCCGTTCAGCGGCGTTCTCCTGGTCGGCGTGAGCCTGTTCCTGGTTTTTCGATTGGGTCTGCGTGGCGGCAATAACCTGATCGTCACGTTTCTGGTGATCGGCCTGACCATGATCTCCTCAGCTGGCTTCGTCGATTTTGACTTGGCGATGATGATCATCGGTGCATTGGTTAAAGGCTTGATCCTCGCTGTCATCGTGCTGGCGATAAGTCATTGGCTGTTTCCCGAGTCAGCCAATACTCCGTCACCACCTGCGGCCCCGGCCTTGCGGGCGGAAGACGTCGACAGGGTTGCGCTACGGGCAGCGCTGATTGTATTACCAGCGTTTCTGGTGGCCCTGATTGATCCGGCCACTTACCTGCCCATTGTCTTGAAAGCGGTCAGCCTGGGTCAGCAGAGCTCCACAACGACGTCGCGTAATGCCGCTCGAGAATTGATTGGCTCGACCTTGTTGGGAGGCCTGCTGGCGGTGTTGTTCTGGTGTGCACTGAGTCTCTTTGTACACCTATGGATGTTCTTCCTTTGGATGCTGCTGTTCGGCCTCGTGCTGGCGCGCAAGCTATATGGGATAAGCCCTACACGGTTAAGCCCAGGGTTCTGGCTCAACAGCCTGATCACCCTGATTATTCTGTTGGGCCAGTCGGTTCAAGACAGTATTGCGGGCAAGGACGTCTACACGGCGTTTGCCGTACGCATGGGACTGTTCATTCTCGTGACGCTGTATGCCTGTCTGATGGTTCATATTCTGGATCAGCGACAACCAAGACGAGCTCAAGAATTAATCTGATGGATAGACCGCTTCATGGGCAATCCTTGCGATGAAATCCTCAGAAATCATGGCAAGGGGTGGCAAAAGCGTTTACTCACTTTGGGGCGATGCAGACTGCCGGTCGTGAAAGTCCACTATCGACTCATACTGTTTTAAACCGCAGGTCTTGAACTGCTCGGCGGTGTTTTCACACACCCTGGACCCCTTGCTGCCGGTTGTGACAGGCAGCAAGGGGCCAATCTCTCTCGTCCGCTGCGTCGGCAGCCGTGGCAGCAGATCTTTGAGATAGGCATACGGATCATGCCGATGCATGCGTGCTTAGATATCCAGGCAAATTTTGCCGAAATGCTGGTTGGTTTCCTGATACTTGAACGCTTCGACAATCTCGCTCATAGGGAAATGACGATCAATAATCGGGCGCATGCCATTAGCATTGATGGCTCGGATCATGTCCTGCTGCTGGCTGCGGCTACCCACCAATACACCCTGCAGACGCACTTGCTTGATCAGTGCCGGTACAAAATTCATTGCACCGCTTACGCCACTCAATATGCCGATGACGGAGATGTGACCAGCAACCCGAATTGCACTCATCGATTGCTCAAGCGTCGCAGGGCCGCCGACTTCGATGATGTGGTCAACACCACGGCCACCCGTTAGCGCGCGTGCAGTTTCGCCCCAGTTGAGGTCTTTGCGGTAATTGATCACATGATCAGCGCCTAGCGCTTTCAGACGTTCAAGTTTTTCGTCGCTTGAAGAGGTCGCAATAACGGTAGCGCCGGCCATTTTAGCGAACTGCAGGGCGAAAATTGAAACGCCACCAGTGCCTTGGACGAGCACGGTGTCGCCCGGCTTGAGTGAGTCATCGGCCATCAGGGCGCGCCATGCAGTCAGGCCAGCGGTGGTAAGCGTCGACGCTTCAGCATGGCTGTAGCCAATAGGCGCGAGGGTGAACGATGTGGCGTTGGCCGTTACTTGCTCACGAGCGTAGCCGTCAATGCCATCACCTGGCACGCTGACAAAGCCTTCAACCAGTGGCGTACCGTTGATCCATTCCGGGAAGAAGGTGCTGACGACCGAGTCACCTACCTTGAATTCAGTGACATCTGGGCCGACAGCAATGACTTCACCTGCACCATCGGCCATGGGGATGCGTTTTTCGCTAGGGCCCCACATACCGCTGACCACCGCGAAGTCGTGGTAGTTGAGCGAGTTTGCATGAAGACGTACGGTGATTTCGCCACGCGCTGCGGCTCGGACTTCGCTGCTGCCAACCACAACCTTTTCATAGCCGCCACCGGGTTCAACGAAGATAGTTTTGCTGCTCATAGGGGTTCCCTCATGTTTTCTCATTACGCGAAATAACGAAATGAATGTTTAAAAATTACAATTCGATGATCAGCCTAGCCGCAAAGTCATTAATCGCCTGCTCATTGCGCCGGTAGTAAGTCCATTTTCCGATGCGGGTGGTCAGCACGAAGCCTGCACGTTGCAAGATAGCTAAATGTGCAGACGCAGTAGAAGGTGAAAGCCCCGCCTTGTGCTGCAAATGGGTGACGCACACGCCTATCGCAGGATCGCCATGATCCTGAGGGGGGAAATTACTGAGTGGGTCTTTGAGCCACTCCATCATTTGCATGCGAGTGTCATTGCCCAGGGCTTTGAGCTGTTCGAGTATCATGGGCGGCAATGTTACGCTTTTTTACGAAATGTTCAATAAGTCATCTATGGCCCAGCGCAAAGGGTTGAAATCAAAAACGCATCCAGCTGAATCGACCCCGCTATTTGTAGACGCCTTGAATGACTGCTTGGGCAGCCAGTAAAGTCATCAATATCGATATGTCTCACGCTGGGAAGGTGAGAGGGTATGCGCCTTTTGCTTGGCCGGGATACGCCAAGCGCTCCGATTCAACTTTGTGTTTCCACGATCCTGAGCCAAGGCCAGCGAGCCTGATAACTTTTCGCCTTCTGATCGAACAGATCCGGCTTGGGATTCTTTGGGTTGATGCGAAGGAACCCTTGCTCGGTGTCGGTCAGGCCGTTGGGGGCATAAACTTCGCCAGTTTCTATATCCAAACCAATGCAGGTACCCGAAACCAGGTAGCGATCAACTCCGTCTTTAGCCGACTGAAGCTGGGGATAGTCCGCTCCAAACCGCTGGCGGTACCACAGGTGAACGCGAGCCTGATTCTTGATCTCAACGTTCACTTCAAGGTCTTGGAAGAGACGCTGAGCTGAGTTGATGACCTCATTCTCAGCGTCCCAGGACAGATCACTGTCGAAGTAAAAAACGTCGTAATCCTTCACTCCCCAGGCTGGTGGCAGCTGTGACTGATGATTCCAGACGGCTTGGAACAGGCAGCCTGCAGTGAGCATGCATTGATTCAAACCGAGTGAAGGTAGGCGTGAGGTGATTTCCGCATTTATTGGATTGGCCATTGCTATCCTGACCAACCTTTCGACAGTCAATGTCATTTTCGTCCCTTTGGAATCGATCTAGTCCTGGCGACCGGCAATAGATCATCGCTTGGTAAAATTTCTCCAATGACGGCGTTTCCACACACTCTGGGCCAAGAGCGGTCATTGGTTTTGGGGGCTACAAACCGGGCTGTCGATGCCGGGCATAGAGAATTGAACCACCCACTCCGGACGTTCCTCTAGCTTGCAGTTCAAACGTATCCGGATACCCCTTGATCAGTTCACTGAGCTTTTTGTAACCATGGGTGCGAGGGTCGAATTCAGGTCTCAATTTGCTGATGTTGGTGCCTAGCGCACCCAGGTGAACCCAGCCATCCTCGTCGGCAATGTCATCCAATATCTTTGCAATAAAACTTACGGGTGCCTTGGGTAGTTTTTTCGCCTCGGGCGTACTGGCGACATTGACGGTCTCAATTTCGGCGAGTGGCTCGGGTTCGGGGCGATCATGTCCATTGCTTGCAGCAACAAGCGCTTCACCGCGCAACAATTCGGTATAGATAAACTTGTCGCAGGCCGACACGAACGGTCTCGGGGTTTTTTCTTCACCAAACCCGTAGACCGTCAAACCTTCTTCTCGTAACCGCGATGCGAGCCGGGTGAAGTCACTGTCGCTCGAGACCAGGCAGAAACCGTCGAAGCGGCGGGTGTATAGCAGGTCCATTGCGTCGATGATCAACGCACTGTCTGTTGCGTTCTTACCTTTGGTATACGCGAACTGTTGAATAGGCTGAATCGAATGGTCGAGCAGCACCTTTTTCCATCCGCCCAACTGAGGGCCAGTCCAGTCGCCATAGATCCGCTTGACGTTGGCGACACCATACTTGGCGATTTCTTCGAATAAACCTTCAACAATTGCCGCCGCGGCGTTGTCGGCGTCGATTAACACTGCCAAGTGTTTTTGCGTGACGGTGGGTGCGTGGATGGCCATAGGTCGTCCTCGAGTTGAGGACTTAAACATACCGTTAAAGCAACGACGAACAAAAGGGGCGCCGCTGCCAGAGGGCATGAAACAGTGGGCGGCAGCGACAACAGGGGAAACCTATGGGCCAGGAAATGAGCCGGGTAATCAGGAGTCCGGGATGCCGATGCTGTTATCCGAGTTACTGAGAAGGCGAATACGACCGTAGTACCTGAGAAGCCATGGAACAACGGGCCTAGTCCTGTGAAAATGGTTTTTTCATCCTGAAGGGTGCCCACCAGGGGCACCGTTTCAGTTCTATCGCAAGACGCCAGACTCAAACCAAGTCTTCAGGCTGCATGGTCAAAATGATTTTCCCGACGTTCTTGCAAGATTCCATCCGGCGATGTGCATCGGCGGCACGTGATAACGGGAACGTGCTGTCAACGACAGGCTCGAGGCTTGCAGCGCCATCGAAGCGATCAAGCCAATGCTCACGGAAGCGCCTGATCATGTCGTGCTTCTCCGGCTGCGTGCGGGACTTCATGACCGTGCCAATGATTTGCAAGTGACGGTAGAGGATATGCTCCAGCTCTATAGTTACTTTGCCGCCACCGCCGAGGATGCCAACCTGAATCAGGCGGCCGCCATGCGCAAGGGACGCGACGTTGCGTGCGAAGTAGGGCTCGCCGACGAAGTCGATGACGATATCGACGCCTCGACCGTTGGTTTTATCGGCAATGACTTCGGCGAAGTCCTGTGTCTTGTAGTCAATCGCGACATCTGCCCCCAAGTGTTCGACGCGAGACAACTTGCTGCCTTCAGTTGTCGCATACACCGTGGCGCCTGTGGCGTAAGCCAGCTGCACGGCTGCAGACCCAACGCCTCCAGCAGCAGCGTGAATCAGCACCGAGTCGCTGGCCTTGAGCCGAGCCAGATGCATCATCGCTTCATGGGCGGTGACGAAGACCTCCGGAATTGCTGCCGCGTGCACATAGTCCAGTTGGGCAGGGATGTGCATGGCCATGCGGTAGTCGATTCGAGCCAGTTCGGCATAGGCGCCGCCTCCAACAACGCCCATCACTCGATCACCCACCTCAAATCCGATCACCTCACTGCCTGCATCGATCACCTCTCCGGCGATCTCCAGCCCGATGATCAGGGAGTCGCCGAAATTAGGATGGCCATAGCCACCCGTTCGATGAGTCAGATCCGCACGGTTTACCCCCGCGGCATAGACACGCACTAGCAGGTCGGTAGGACGCACTTCAGGAGTGGCAACCTCTGCGAGTTCCAGAACGTCTGCGGCACCAAATTCTCTGATGTTGATGGCTTTCATGCTTGGTTGTTCTCCGATTCGGTAAACGTGGCGTTGGCGATAGCAGACGCGGTAATGGCGCCAGGGAATCCCACGTAGAAAGCCAGGTGCGTGATCGCCGCTGCAATTTCGTCATGGTTAACGCCATTGCCCACCGCCCGGCGTAAATGAGCGGGCAATTCTTCCGAGTGGCCCCCGGCGATCAATGCGGCCACGGTGATCAGGCTGCGGTCGCGGGGAGACAATGCCGGATCGCTCCAGATCTGCGGATAAAGCGTTGAGTCGACGAACTGCGACAACTTGGGCGTGAATGCGCGCGCCGCTTCGCGGGGACTGCTGAAATTGATCTTGGACATGGGAATTACCCTTAAACCTGGCTGATGAATTTGTGGGTCAGATAGTGCTCGATGCCTTCAATGCCGCCTTCCGAGCCATGACCGCTTTCTTTCATGCCGCCGAACGGAAGCTCGGTGGCGACGATGCGGTATTGGTTGATCCCAATCATTCCGGCCTCCAATCCGTCAGCGACGTCAATGGCGGTTCGCGCACTGGATGTGAATGCGTACGCTGAGAGCCCGTAGGGCAGGCGGTTCGCTTCTTTCAGTCCATCCGCCAATTCATCGAACGGCATCAGTACTGCGATCGGGCCAAAGGGTTCTTCGTGCATGACTCGGGCGTTCAGCGGCACATCCGCCAGAACGGTGGGCTGGAAGAAGAAGCCTTCACGTGACAACGCTTCGCCCCCGATCAATACCCGAGCACCTTTCTCGACGGCATCGGCCACCAGTTCTTCCATCTTTGCCAATTGCCTTGGGTTGGCCAAAGGGCCCACTTGAGTGTCTGGATGCAGGCCATCACCGATTCTCAGGGCTTTGGTTGCAGCGACAAAATGATCGACAAAAGCTTGATAGGCACCGCGCTGGATCAGAAAACGAGTGGATGAAATGCACACCTGTCCGGTCCCGCGAAACCGATTCGCGACACCTTCGGTTGCAGCCTTTTCAATATCTGCATCTGCGAATACGAGCACGGGGCCGTGCCCACCCAACTCAAGGGTGATGGGCTTAACGCCTTCGGCAGCTCGGGCAGATAGCAGGCGACCGATGGGCACTGAGCCGGTAAAGGTGACTTTGCGAATGATCGGTGAGGCGATCAGATGGCTGGACACTTGATCCGGTACGCCGAAGACCACCTGCAGCACCCCTTTGGGCAAGCCTGCGTCGTCGAGCGCACGAGCCAGGGCCAGCGCTGTGGAAGGACTTTCTTCACCTGGCTTGAGGATAACGCTGCACCCGGCGGCCAAGGCTGCCGAGAGCTTGCGGGCTGGAGTAATGGCCGGGAAGTTCCAGGGTGTGAACGCTGCCACTGGGCCGATGGCCTGGCGTTTGACCAGTTGCAGTACGCCAGGACGGTTGGCCGGTACCACGCGGCCATCAATACGCCGGGCACTCTCGGCGAACCACTCGAAGTATTCCGCCGCACGTATCACTTCATCCATGCTTTCACCCAGCGGCTTGCCTTCTTCCAGTGTCATTTGCGCGGCGATGTGCGGTGCTCGTTCAATGATCAGGTCGGCGGCCCGCTTGAGGATTTTTGCGCGTTTGTCAGGTACGGTCTGGCGCCATTGTTCGAAGCTCAGTCGAGCCACCTCAAGGGCGTTATCAAGGTCACCTGCGGTGGCGAGGGGGACGCGCCCGATCATCCGTCCGGTTGCCGGGTTAACGACAGCAGCAGTGTCGCGCCCTTGGTCACTGATCCATTCACCACCGATGAAAAGATAAAGCGGGTCGTAGGGAGTGTTCATGATGTGGCCTTCATTTGGTTGTCAGGGTTTGGTATGACGCTCGGCGCCTGAGTGGCTGTGCCGCAGGCCTGTTGAGGCGGCCTGTGCAACCAAGTCTATGGAAGGCGACACCGTTGATTTAGTCGGCCCAGAGGGAATCATTGTTGTCAGCAGAGGTAATATCGAGCATCGGGCCGAGCGTGTAGCATCATGGAAAAATGCGTGTTTTCACGGGTATGCGTCAGATCTGAAGGAAGGTCGCAATGGATAAGCTTTCGAACATGTCGGTCTACATAAAGGTTGTCGAGATGGGCAGTTTCACTGCCGTGGCAAATCATCTGGACTCCACAGTAGGTAACGTATCGCGTGCTGTTTCTGCGCTCGAAAACGTGCTCGATGCGCGTCTGTTGCAACGCTCGACCCGGCGCCTGTCGGTCACTGATGCGGGGCGGCGGTTCTATGAGCGGTGCACGAAAATTCTGGCTGATCTTGAGAGTGCGGAAGCCGAAGCAAGCAACGCGGCCTTGCAGCCCAGGGGAACACTCCGTGTGCATTGTGTACCCGGACTGGCTCGGCATCTGGTCACGGGAGCCGTGCTGGAATACCGCAAACATTTTCCGGATGTCACTGTGGATCTATTGCTTTCCCAGCGCATGCCTAACCTGCTTGAAGACCAGCTCGATGTCTCGATTCTGATTGCCCGAACGCTGCCTGATTCGGCGTATGTCAGCCAAAAGATCGGTGTCAGCCATTGCGTTCTGGTGGCGTCACCAGACTATCTGGCTCGACATGCGCCGCCCGTGACGCCGAAGGATCTCGATGATCACCAGTGTCTGCTGCTGGGCACCGTGGACTATGTCAGGGATGAGTGGCAACTGAAGAGCAAGGCGGGCGACGCGACATTTGTCCCTGCCGGGCCAAGTTTCAGCGTGAACGATATGGATGCGATGGCGGTGGCTATTCGGGAGGGGGCTGGAATTGGGTTGCTGGCCGGGTTTACGGCCGTCGAGGATTTGCGCTCCGGGAAGCTGGTGCGGGTTCTGCCTGACTTCCATACGTATGAGCGCAACGTCTATGCCATCTACAACTCACGACAGTTTGTCGATGCAAAAATCACCCGCTTCATCGACACGTTAAAGGATCGGGTTGGTCGTCAATTGGCAGCCACCGCTCAGGAGCTCATCCATTGAAATACCGCGAGTCATAAGTATTTTCACCTCGACAAGACAACTTTCGAGCAACTCGCCTAAGCGCAAGGATATGTAGCCCCCCAAAAACCACCACCGGTAGCATCGACTGGCCAATACCCAATAGTGAATTAAGCTATGAGGGCTGACCGCCTCCCGGCTCAAGTCGCTTTCAGGACACGTTAAGTCGTCTGTGTGCAATCGCCGCCCCCCGGGAGTGGCAAGCTGTAACGATGCCCCGGACCTGGTGCGCCTAGACACTTGGCCGGAGAGCGAGAATGGTGACTGGATCAGCCACGCGTCCGTGACGTGGCCCGGCACCGCAGCCAAGACTCCGGACGGTCGTCGCGTTGCGGCGGTATCGTTCGAGATGCCGAGGTACGTTTATGCCTGATGAGACGCTTCACCTGCCTCTGATTCATAGCGTGTTGCAGCGCGAAAAGGACACTCCCGGTGCCTTGCTGCCGATTCTCCACGCCATCCAGGAAGGCTGCGGGTACGTTCCCGACGCCGCCGTCCCGGAGATTGCCCATGCCTTGAACCTCAGCCAGGCTGAAGTGCGCGGCGTAATCAGCTTCTACCACGACTTCCGTACCTCGCCGCCGGCGCGCCACACGCTGCGTCTGTGCCGGGCCGAGTCCTGCCAGAGCATGGGGGCCGAGGGCCTGGCTGCGCAGTTGCGTGAGCAATTGGCGCTGGATGACCATGGCACCAGTGCCGATGGCAGCATCAGCCTGCGTCCCGTCTATTGCCTGGGTGCCTGCGTCTGTTCACCTGCTCTGGAACTGGACGGCGAGCTGCATGCACGGTTAACCCCCGAACGCTTGCGCGAGCTGGTGAAGGGCTGTCTGGAGGAGGGCGCATGCTGAAGCTCTGTATCCCCCGTGATTCAGTGGCCCGCGCCGTGGGGGCGGACAAGGTTGCCGTGGCGCTGGTGAGTGAGGCCGAGCGTCGACAACTGCCGCTTGAACTGCGCCGCACCAGCTCCCGTGGGCTCTATTGGTTGGAGCCAATGCTGGAGCTTGAAACCGCCGAGGGCCGGCTGGGCTTTGGCCCGATCACGCCGCAAGACGTGCCGAGCCTGCTCGATGCCCTGGCGGGAGATCCCGCCAGTCATCCGTTGGCCTTGGGGCTGGTCGAGGAAATTCCGTACCTCAAAAGCCAGCAGCGTCTGCTGTTTGCGCGTGCCGGCATCACTCAACCGCTGTCCCTGGACGATTACCGTGCCCAAGGTGGCTTTCTTGGGCTTGCGCGGGCGATCCAGATGGACGGCGCCGACGTGGTCGCCAGCGTGCTCGATTCCGGCCTGCGTGGCCGCGGTGGCGCGGCGTTCCCGGCGGGCATCAAGTGGCGCACCGTTCGCGACGCGGTAGGCGCACAGAAGTATGTGGTGTGTAACGCCGATGAGGGCGACTCCGGCACGTTTGCCGACCGTATGCTGATGGAAGGCGATCCGTTCCTTTTGATCGAAGGCATGATTATCGCGGGTATCGCGGTCGGCGCGACCATGGGCTACATCTACGTGCGTTCGGAGTACCCGGACGCGGTAGCTACCCTCAATGCCGCCCTGGGCATCGCTCGCCAGGCGGGTTATCTGGGGACGAACGTGGGCGGCAGCGGGCGCGCGTTCGAGCTGGAAGTCCGGGTGGGCGCGGGGGCCTACATCTGTGGTGAGGAAACCGCCTTGCTGGAATCGCTGGAGGGCAAGCGCGGCACCGTTCGCGCCAAACCGCCATTGCCGGCGCTGCAAGGTTTGTTCGGGCTGCCGACACTGGTCCACAACGTGCTGACCCTGGCCTCGGTGCCCGTGATCCTGGAGAAGGGCGCACAGTTTTACCGTGATTTCGGCATGGGCCGTTCCTTGGGCACGATGCCTTTTCAACTGGCGGGCAACATCCGTCACGGCGGCCTGGTAGAGCGCGCCTTCGGTTTGAGCCTGCGTGAGCTGGTGGAAGGTTATGGGGGCGGTACCGCCAGTGGTCGGCCGCTCAAGGCCGCGCAAGTGGGCGGGCCGTTGGGTGCCTGGGTGCCGCCTTCGCAGTTCGACACGCCGCTGGACTACGAGGCATTCGCCGCCATGGGCGCCATGCTCGGCCACGGTGGTGTGGTGGTTGCCGACGACAGCCTGGACATGGCCCGGATGGCCCGTTTTGCCTTGCAGTTCTGCGCCGAGGAATCCTGCGGCAAGTGCACGCCGTGCCGGATCGGTTCCACCCGTGGCGTGGAAGTGGTGGACCGCTTGATCGCCAGCACCGATGCCGCTGCGCGCCAGGAGCAGGCACTGCTGCTGCAAGACCTTTGCGACACCATGCAGTACGGCTCGCTCTGCGCCCTGGGTGGGATGACTTCCTTTCCCGTCGGCAGCGCCCTCAAGCATTTTCCCGCCGACTTCGGTCTGGCGACCACGGAGGCCGACCAATGATCAATATCTTCGACCCAAGCAGCGATATCGACCTTGGCACCCCGGCACGTGAAAGCGACGTGCAGGTCAGCCTGACCATTGATGGCCGCGAAATCAGCGTCGCCTCTGGCACCTCGGTGATGCGCGCGGCGGCCATGCTCGGCACCACCATTCCAAAACTCTGCGCCACCGACAGCCTGGAAGCCTTCGGCTCCTGCCGCATGTGCCTGGTGGAGATCGACGGTATGCGTGGCTACCCGGCCTCCTGCACCACGCCGGTGACACAAGGCATGGTGGTGCGCACCCAAACGTCCAGACTGGCCGATCTGCGGCGCAACGTGATGGAAATGTACATTTCCGATCACCCGCTGGACTGCCTGACGTGCGCCGCCAACGGCAACTGTGAATTGCAGACGGTGGCGGGGCAGGTGGGCCTGCGCGAGGTGCGCTACGGCTACGAGGGTGCCAATCACCTGGCCGAAGCCAAGGACGTCTCCAACCCTTATTTCGAGTATGACCCGAGCAAATGCATCGTCTGTAACCGTTGTGTGCGCGCCTGTGAGGAAATCCAGGGCACGTTTGCCCTGACCATCACCGGACGCGGCTTCGATTCCCGCGTGGCGGCGGCCGGCGGTGACAACTTCCTCGACTCCGAATGCGTCTCCTGCGGCGCCTGTGTCCAGGCCTGCCCGACGGCGACCCTGATCGACAAGAGCGTTGTGGAGATCGGCCAGCCGGAGCGCAGCGTCATCACCACCTGTGCCTATTGCGGTGTAGGCTGCTCCTTCCGCGCCGAAATGAAAGGCGAGCAACTGGTGCGCATGGTCCCGGACAAGAACGGCCAGGCCAACCATGGGCACTCCTGCGTCAAGGGCCGTTTCGCCTGGGGTTACGCCACCCACCCAGACCGCATCACCAAACCGATGATCCGCAAGCACATCAGCGACCCGTGGCAGGAAGTCAGCTGGGAAGAGGCGGTCAACTACGCGGCCAGCGAATTACGGCGTATCCAGCTCAAATACGGGCGCGACTCCATCGGTGGCATCACCTCCAGCCGCTGCACCAACGAAGAAACCTACCTGGTGCAGAAACTGGTGCGCACCGCTTTCGGCAACAACAACGTCGACACGTGCGCCCGGGTCTGCCATTCGCCCACCGGTTATGGCCTCAAGCAGACCTTGGGCGAATCCGCCGGCACCCAGAATTTCGACTCGGTGATGAAGGCCGACGTGATCCTGGTGATGGGTGCCAACCCCACCGACGCTCACCCGGTGTTCGGCTCCCAGCTCAAGCGTCGCTTGCGCCAGGGCGCACGGCTGATCGTCATCGACCCGCGTCGTATCGATCTGGTGGACTCCCCCCATGCCCGTGCCGAACTGCACTTGCAACTGCGTCCGGGGACCAACGTGGCCATGCTCAATGCGCTGGCCCATGTGATTGTCACTGAGGGGCTGGTCAACCAGCCTTTTGTCGAGGAGCGCTGCGAGGCGGCGGACTTCGCCCGGTGGCGCGACTTCGTCAGCCAGCCGGAAAACTCGCCCGAAGTCCTCGGACCGGTGTGTGGCGTGCCCGCCGAGCAGATCCGCGCCGCCGCGCGGCTGTACGCCAGCGTTGACAATGCCGCTATCTACTACGGCCTCGGTGTCACCGAACACAGTCAGGGCAGCACCTCGGTGATGGGTATCGCCAACCTGGCCATGGTCACCGGCAATATTGGCCGTGAAGGGGTTGGGGTGAATCCGCTGCGCGGGCAGAACAACGTCCAGGGTTCCTGCGACATGGGTTCTTTCCCCCACGAGCTGCCCGGCTATCGGCACATTTCCAACGAAACGGTACGCGCCCAGTTCGAACAGGCCTGGAACGTGACCCTGCAACCCGATCCGGGGCTGCGCATTCCCAATATGTTCGAAGCGGCCCTGGACGGGACCTTCAAGGCGCTTTACTGCCAGGGCGAGGATATCGCCCAGAGCGACCCGAACACCCAGCACGTGACCGCGGCCCTGTCGGCCATGGAATGCGTGGTGGTGCAGGATATCTTCCTCAACGAGACGGCCAAGTTCGCCCATGTGTTCCTGCCGGGCAGCTCGTTCCTTGAGAAGGACGGCACCTTCACCAACGCCGAGCGCCGCATTTCCCGCGTGCGCAAGGTGATGGAACCGCTGGCCGGTAAGGCCGACTGGGAAGCCACCGTGGCCCTGGCCGATGCCTTGGGCTACAAGATGCACTACAACCATCCTTCGCAGATCATGGACGAGATCGCTCGCCTGACCCCCACCTTCAGCCGCGTCAGCTACGCCGAACTGGATCGTCACGGCAGCCTGCAATGGCCGTGTAACGACGCCGCGCCCGACGGCACGCCGACCATGCACATCGAGCAGTTCGTGCGTGGCAAGGGACGCTTCATGCTCACCGGCTATGTACCCACCGAGGAGAAGGTCAACAGCCGTTATCCGTTGCTACTGACCACCGGGCGGATCCTTAGCCAGTACAACGTCGGCGCCCAGACCCGACGCACCGACAACGTGGCCTGGCACGAGGAAGACCGGCTGGAAATTCATCCGACTGACGCCGAAAACCGCGGTATCGTCGAGGGCGACTGGGTCGGTATCGGCAGTCGCGCCGGGCAGACCGTGCTGCGTGCGAAAGTCACCGAGCGGGTGGCGCCAGGGGTGGTCTACACCACCTTCCACTTCCCCGAATCGGGCGCCAACGTCATCACCACCGACAACTCCGACTGGGCCACCAACTGCCCGGAATACAAAGTGACGGCGGTCGAGATCGTGCGGGTCAGCCAGCCTTCCGAATGGCAGAAGCGCTACCAGGCCTTCAGTGATGAACAGGGACGTCTGCTCAGAGAGCGTCGCCATGCCGAGAAAGCCGAGGTGCGGCGATGAGTTCCGAAAGCCTGATCAAGATGGCCAACCAGATCGCGCAGTACTTCGCCAGTGAACCGGATCACGCACAGGCGGTGAACGGCGTGCGCCAACACATGAAGAACTTCTGGACGCCGGCCATGCGTCGCCAGTTGAGTGCTTGGCAAACCGAGCATCCAGGCGCAGTACTGCATCCTTTGGTGCTGGCGGCACTGACGGAAACGACAGAGGGGGCGGTCTAGCGGGGCCTGCGATGGCGGGAACGGGCACAGCCCTGGCCGGTTCATCGTCGAAGACGTATGACAAAACCGATCAGGGCTGTGGTCAACTCAGGGATCTGTCAGTTGACAGTGATGTAGGGGTCCCAGCTGTAGTTCGGACCAATCTGGTTCAGGTTCCGGTCCAGCAGAACGAAGGTAACGGTGTACCAGAGTTTTCCTGCGTTCAGGGCCGTGGACTGCCAGAAGGTGTAGGTCACGTCAGTTTTGGCGATGCCGTGGGGGGCGCCCTTGTCCAGGTACGGCACCGGGATATTCGGGATGTTGTAGGAGATCGGGGTCGACATGGAACCTGGGTAATCACCGCCCTGGTGAGGATTGCCTTGCTGGACGTTGGTGATCAGTGCGACGCGGTCGAAGTTGCGCGACAGGGTCGTTGCGCGCCAGCGGATGTTGTCGCCGGGGTTCACGTCGATCCACAACTCGTCGCCACCTTCGCCGGTGTTGCCGCTGGCTTGCTTGTCGACCGCATCGCGGCTCACCAGCATGGCCACTGCGCCGCCGACATCGCCAGGATGGGCGATCAGGTAATCGGCATCAATCGTGACAAGCACATCAATTGTTTGGGTCGCTCCAGACATTTTGTTGCTCCTTGATCGTAGTGACATCGACGACCGCGCCCTCAAAGGGCGTCCGGGCCACCCGGTCCCTGGGTGCGGTCTCGGGGGGAACGATAGAAGACGGCTTTATGGAGTCAAATTTCGATTTCTTGACGCTGAAAAAGCGCAGCGAAGCGCGACGGCGGCATGTCCTTGATTCGGTTCCGAACCGGACATTTTCGTAAGATGCATCGGGTGAAATTCTGGCGGCATGCGTAGGTGAAGGCGCACAGCGCATGTCTGTCTTTGCCTTCAATGCCGCCACGGACACGCCGCAGGAATTGGTCAGCCGCCGTGCTCGGTCCTGCGGCTGCTGACTTCCGCCGGTACGTCATCCCCGGCCATGCGTTTGCGAAACAACGCGGCGCGGGCCAGCAACAGGGTGGTCACCGGTACCGTGATGGACAGCAGGATCGGTATCAGCCAGGCATGCAGAACCGGCGCGGACTTGAGCGCTGAAAAATAGATGATCGAGGCCAGCGCCACGCACCAGGCGCCCAATGTTGAAGCCAGGGCCGGCGGGTGCATGCGCTGGAAATAATCCTTCAAACGCACCAGGCCGATCGCTCCGGCCAGGGCGAACAGGCTGCTGAGCACCAGCAGGATCGCCACGGGAATTTCGACCCACATCGACAGTTCACCGCTCATTCAATCACCTCGCCGCGCAACAGGAACTTGGCCAGGGCGAACGAGCCGACAAAGCCGAACAGGGCGATCATCAGCGCCGCCTCGAAATAGGTGTCACTGGCGTAACGAATGCCCAGCACCAGCATCATCAGCATCGCCACGATGTACAGATAGTCCAGGGCCAGTACCCGGTCTTGCGCCGACGGTCCCTTGAACAGACGCAGCAAGGTCAGCACCATCGTCAGGGAGAACAGGAACAGGCTCAACAGGATCGCGTTGGACAGCAATGGGCTCATTCGAAAATCTCCATCAGCGGCCGCTCGAAGGTGGTCTTGAAGTGCGTAATGAATGCCGCTTCGTCTTCCAGATCGAACACGTGCAGTAGCAGGACGCTGCGATCCAGGGCCAGTTCCGACCAGACCGTACCGGGAATCACTGTGGTGATCATCGACAGCGCCGCCAGGCCATTGGCATCGTGCAGGTCCAGCGGCACCTTGATGAACCGCGAGCGAGGTGGGCGGTGTCCAGCGTTGATCACACTCCAGGCCACGGCCAGATTGGACACCAGCACTTCGCGACCCACCAGCAGGAACAACCGCAGCACTGCCCAGGGCCGCCGAATATGGATGGGCCTGGGGCGCAACGGGCGCATCATTAAAGGTGCCAGCACGCCCAGTGCCGCTCCCAGCAGCAGATGCCCTGCACTGAGGGACAGGTTCAACAGCAGCCAGAGCAACCAGAGTGCCAGGGACAACCACGGAGCAGGAAACAGACGTTTCATGGTTGCACCTCTGTCAGTGCGCTGTCCGCTTTCGGGCCGGGGACGGGGCGGGTAGCGAGCACCGACATCACATAATGTTCGGGGGTGTTCAGCCCGGCGGCCGCCTCCTGGGTGTAGCGCAGCAGTGGCTCGGCCTTGAAGGTCAGCGCGATGCCCAACCCCAGGAGCACGATGATCGGCAGGCACTCGGAAGGTCGCAACAAGGGTGACGGTCGTTCTTGCGGCGTCCAGAAGCGCTGGATACCCAGGCGCGAGAAAGCGATCAACGACGCCAGCCCCGACAGGATCAACAGCGCCAACAAGCCCCACGCCTGGTTCGACACCGGTTCCACACTGTCCCCAAGCCCCTGAGGGTTGAGCAATGCGCTCATGAGCCCCAGCTTGCCGATGAACCCCGAAAGTGGCGGCATGCCCACCACCAACAGCGTGCAGGCGATGAAGCTCAAGCCGAGGAAGGCCATGGTCCAGGGAATGACTTGCCCGATGACGGCTTTCTGTTCGTCATCGAGGTTGATGCCCTTGGGCGGTTGCAAGGATTCCAGCGGCCGAGGCAGGACATCGAGATCGTCCTCCAGCGACGGTTCATTGGCCGAGCGCGAGCGTTCGATCAGCTCGGCCAGCAAGAACAACGCACAGAGTGCCAGGGTCGAGCTCACCAGATAAAACAGCGCCGCACCCACCAGGTTTGGCTGGGCAAAGCCGATGGCCGACAACAGGATTCCGGCGGACACCAGGATACTCAGGCTGGCCATGCGCTCCAGGCGCTGGGCCGCAAGAATGGCGATGGCGGCACAGATGATCGTCGCCATGCCGCCGTAGATCAGCCAGTCGCCGCCGAAATATGCCGAGGCACCAGCCTGGCCGGAGAACAGCAACGTCCACAGGCGCAGGATCGTGTAGACGCCCACCTTGGTCATGATCGCGAACAGGGCCGCCACCGGCGCACTGGCCGCGCTGTAGGCTGGCACCAGCCAGAAGTTCAGCGGCCACATGCCGGCCTTGGCCAGGAACGCCACCGCCAGGATGCCTGCCCCAGCGTGCAGCAAGCCCCGGTCGGCTTCCGGCACCAGGGGCACCTTCAACGCCAGGTCTGCCATGTTCAACGTGCCGGTGACGCCATAGATCAGCGCCGCGCCGATCAGGAACAGCGAGGAGGCCAGCAGGTTGATGGAAATGTAGTGCAACCCCGACGACACCCGCGCCCGGCCCGAGCCGTGCAGCATCAAACCGTACGACGCTGCCAGCAGCACCTCGAAGAACACAAACAGATTGAACAGATCCGCGGTCAGGAAGGCCCCGTAGAGGCCCATCAACTGGATCTGGAACAGCGCATGGAAACTCGCGCCGGCGCGATCCCAGCGGGCTGTGGCGAACAGCAAGGCACTGACGCCGATGATGCCGGTCAACACCAGCATCAACGCCGACAGACGATCGACCACCAATACGATGCCGAACGGCGCCTGCCAGTTGCCCGGCAGGTACACGCCGATGGAGGCGGGCAGGGCCTGGTCCTGGGTCCAATGCAACAACAGCATGGCGATGCCCAGGCCCAGCAGGCTGGAAAACAGATTGATCCGCGCTTTGAGCGGGCGATGCTTCTCGCCCAGCATGAGCATCAGCGCAGCGGTCAAAAGCGGCAGCAGGATCGGCGCGGCGATCAAATGAGGCGTCAACATCATTCCTTGGGCTCCCGACCGTCCACATGGTCCGTGCCGGTCAAGCCCCGCGAGGCCAGCAGGACCACCAGGAACAGCGCGGTCATGGCGAAGCTGATCACAATCGCAGTGAGGACCAGCGCCTGGGGCAGCGGGTCGGTGTAATGCAGCAGGTCCTGGGGTATGCCGTCCTTGATGATCGGTTCCTTGCCGATGAACAGGCTGCCCATGCTGAAGATGAACAGATTGACGCCATAGGACAGCAGGCACAGGCCCATGACCACTTGGAACGTCCGTGGTCGCAGCACCAGCCAGACCCCGGAGGCGGCCAGCACGCCGATTGCTATTGCGATGACTTCTTCCATCAGGCCGCGCCTCCCGCTACCGGTTGTGCAATGGGTTTTGGATGCAGGCCAGGCTTGTGGGCCCGCACCGACTGGTGAGCCAGGGCGGTGAGAATCAACAGGGTCGAACCGACCACCACGGCGTAGACGCCGATGTCGAAGAACAGCGCGCTGGCCAAATGAATATCACCCAGCACCGGCAACTCGAAATGCCAGGTGTGGGTGGTCAGGAATGGATAACCCACGGCCATCGCTCCAAGCCCCGTGACCGTGGCGAACAACAGCCCCGTGCCCATCCAGCGCAGCGGACGCAGGCTCATCTGCGCTTCGACCCATTGGGTGCCGGCGACCATGTATTGCAGGATGAACGCCACCGACATCACCAGCCCGGCCACAAAACCGCCGCCGGGTTGATTGTGACCGCGCATGAACAGGTAGAACGACACCACCAGGGAGATCGGCAGCAGCAAACGCACCAGCACCGACGGCACCATCATGAACCCCAGCGCGGTATCACTGGCGTGGCGCGGGTTGACCAGGTCGGTGACCACGTCGGGTGCCAGCAGACGCTGTTGGGCCGGTAGCTGCATGCTTTCCTTGGGTGGCCGGAAACGTCGCAGCAGGGCGAAGACCGCCAGGGCCACCGCCACCAGCACCGTGACCTCGCCAAGGGTGTCGAAGCCACGGAAATCCACCAGCATCACGTTCACCACGTTGCTGCCGCCGCCCTCGGGCAAGGCCCGGCTCAGGTAAAACGATGAAATATCGTTGGGTGTCTGGCGGGTCAGCATTGCGTAGGACAGCAGCGCCATGCCGCCACCCACGGCGATGGACAGCAGCAAGTCCCGCAGACGACGGATGCGTGCGCGTCGTTCGCTGTTGGGTCGCGGCGCTGCATTCTCGATCCGCCGGGGCAACCAGCGCAGGCCCAGCAGGATCAGCACGGTGGTGACCACTTCCACGGCCAGTTGCGTCAGGGCCAGATCGGGGGCCGAGAACCAGACGAAGGTCACGCAGGTCATCAGGCCGCAGACGCTGACCATGGTCAGGGCCGCGAGCCGGTGATATTTGGCTTGCCAAGCCGCGCCCAGGGCGCAGGCAATTGCCAGCAGCCACAGGGTCACGAATACGATGGAGCCAGGGATCTTCGGCCGGTCACCCCACACCAGCGGGCTGTTGAGCATCGGGATCAGCCCGGCCAGTACGGCGGCCAGCACCAGCCAGAACAGCTGCGCTTGCAGGCGCCGGGTGCTGATCTTGCGCTCCAGCCGTCGGCCCTGGCGCATCATCAGCACCAGGCAGCGCTCGAACAGCCGCTTGCCGCTGAATCGGCCGATGAACGGTGGATGCTTGATGTGGCCCAGTTTGAACTGATTGCGCAGCAGCAGATAAAGCACGATGCCGCCGGACATCGCCACCAGGCTCATGATCATCGGCGCGTTCAGGCCATGCCAGATCGCCAGGCTGTACTCGGGCAACGGGCCGCCCACCACCGGCAATGCGGCGGCGGCCAGCAACGAGCCGACCACCTGGGCCGGGAAAATGCCCACCAGCAGACAGGCGAACACCAGCAAC
>NZ_WUUD01000016.1:240982-358964 GCF_009831705.1 Pseudomonas sp. PICF6
GGGCAGGTCGGTGGCCGGGGGGCCGAAGAACACGTCCACGGTAAAGCGCAGGGAGTAGGCGACGCTGAAGGTCCCGGCAATGGTGGCAATGATGGGTAGCGCCAGCTCTACCCAGGCCGTGGCGGAGATGAATACGGTTTCGGCGAAAAACATTTCCTTGGACAGGAACCCGTTGAGCAGCGGCACTCCGGCCATCGCCGCGCTGGCGACCATGGCCAGGGTGGCGGTGAACGGTATCAGCCGCACCAGGCCGCTGAGCCTTCGAATATCGCGGGTGCCGCTTTCGTGGTCGATGATCCCGGCGGCCATGAACAGCGAGGCTTTGAAGGTGGCGTGGTTAAGAATATGAAACACCGCCGCCACCGCCGCCAGCGGACTGTTGAGGCCCAGCAGCAGGGTGATCAACCCCAGATGGCTGATGGTGGAGTAGGCCAGCAGGCCCTTGAGATCGTTCTGAAACATCGCGCAGTAGGCGCCCAGCAACAACGTACAGGCCCCGGCGCCGCCGACGATGTAGAACCATTGTTCACTGCCCGACAGCGACGGCCACAACCGCGCCAGCAGGAATACGCCGGCCTTGACCATGGTGGCCGAATGCAGATACGCCGATACCGGAGTGGGCGCGGCCATGGCATGGGGAAGCCAGAAGTGGAAAGGGAACTGCGCGCTTTTGCTCAACGCGCCGATCAGGATCAACGGCAGCAGGATGGGGTAGAGAGCGTGGTCACGGATCAGGTTGCCGGCAGCCAGGACCTTGTCCAGGTCATAGCTGCCCACCACATGGCCGAGGATCATCACGCCGGCCAACAGGCACAGCCCGCCGGCCCCGGTCACCATCAAGGCCATGTAGGCACCGCGTCGGGCATCGGCGCGGTGATGCCAATAGCCGATCAGCAGGAATGAGAACAGGCTGGTCAGTTCCCAGAAAAACACCATCTGGATCAGGTTGCCGGAAATCACCAGGCCAAGCATGGCGCCCATGAAGGCGAGGAAAAACGCAAAGAAACGCGGTACCGGATCGTCCGGCGACATGTAGTAGCGGGCATACAGCGACACCAGTGTGCCGATGCCCAGCACCAGCATCGCGAACAGCCAGGCGAAACCGTCCAGGCGCAGCACGACATTCAGGCCCAGGCTCGGTAGCCAGAAATACTCCTCACGAATCACACCGCCGTCGGCGATCTGCGGGTACAGCAAAGCCACCTGAACGGTGCCGACCAAGGCCACGAGGCCTGCCAGCAAGGATTCGGCGTTACGGGCGTTATGCGGCAGCAGCGCCGCGACACAGCTGCCGATGAAGGGCAAAAGCAATAGAACTATCAGTGACATAGGCTTCTATTCGGCGGGAGTTTGTCAGGGATCATACGTGGTGAGCGTCCGATCACCAACCGCCAGCCTGTCGCAGAATCCTACAAGGCCGGTGGAGTTTTCCTATTTTGCGTGGGGTAGGAGCCGCCGAAGACGGCGATCTTCCTAGAGGCAAAACTTCTCGAAAGGTTTTTCGATTGCCTCAGCGTTCGCGCTCGAGCACCTCATCCGCCTCGTTGACAATTTTGCCGCGGGTTTTCAGTTCACTGACGATCACCGCCGCCACGATCAACACCGCACCTACCAGCGCAATCGCCGGCAACCGCTCGCCGGCCAGGCGCCCGGCAATACCGGCCCACACCGGCTCGCCGGCATAGATCAGCGTGGCGCGGGTGGGCGAGACGCTTTTCTGCGCCCAGTTCATCGCCACCTGGATCGCCGCGCTGGCCGCCCCCAGGCCCACGGCGCTGATCAGCAATAGCCAGGAAAAGTCCGGAATTCTTTCCTGGGTGGGCACGACCATCAAAAATGCCAGCACCGCCGTGCTTGCCAGTTGCACCACGGTTACCCGGCGCACATCGACCTGGCCGGCGTAGGCACTGATCAGGATGATTTCGGCGGCAATGGCGATGGCGCTGATCAGCGTGGCGATTTCACCGGGGCTGAAATTCAACGATGCCCCGGCCGGGCCCGACACCAGCATCAACCCGGTGAAGGCCAGCATGATGCCCAGGCTCGGCATCAAGCCTGGCCGACGGCCCAGCACCAGCCACTGCAACAGCGGCACGAACGGCACGTAAAGTGCGGTGATGAACGCCGATTGGCTGCTGGGAATGGTCTGCAGGCCGACGGTCTGCAAGCCATAGCCGAGCATGATCGCCACGCCGATGAAGCTCCCAGCCTTGAGTTCGAACAGGGTCAGGTCCCGCAGATGCCGCCACGAAAACAGCGCGACAAAGGCAGCAGCGGCGGCAAACCGCAGGCCCACGAAAAACATCGGCCCGCTGACCGTCATGGCGTGTTGCACCAGCAAGAAAGTCCCGCCCCAGATCATGGTGATCAGCACCAGCACGCATTCGGCCTTGCTGAACCTTGAGAAACGGGAGGAAGCTTGAGGGGAGTTCACCGATGCCATGACCTTGCGCGCCACTTGAGGCGGACGCACAATGCGCCCGAAGAAGGTGGGCAGTATAATGCGCAACCCCAGCAGATGAGCAATATAGTGCACAAAGAAAACGGCCAGCGGGCATCCGTCCTGCAACACGTCAGCCAGAACGTCCGCCGCCTGCGGCACGCCGCGCAGCTCAGTCAGACAACCCTGGCCGAACTGTCAGGGGTCAGCCGGCGCATGTTGGTGGCCATCGAGGCCGGCGAAAAGAACGTCAGCCTGACCACCCTTGACCGTGTCGCCGAAGCCCTCGACGTGGCCTTTAGCGACTTGATTCAGGCCCCCGATGCCCGCGACCCGAGTCGCATCAACGAACTGGCCTGGGCCGGTACCATCCCCGGCAGCAAAGCCGTGCTGCTGGCCAAGGCCACCGCCAGTCGCGAAGTCGAACTTTGGGAATGGCGCCTGGAGCCCGGTGAGCATTACCCATCCGAACCTGATGCCGATGGCTGGAGCGAGCAGCTCTATGTGTTCGAAGGCTGCCTGACCCTGACGCTGGGCAGCGCAGAGCACCAGATAGGCGCCGGTGAGTTTTTCATGTTTGCCAGCAACCAGCCCCATGCCTATCGCAATGAGGGTCCGGTGGCGACAAGATTCGTACGCAACGTGGTGATTTGATTCCTGGAGAGCGACATGCATACAGCGCTGGATCGACCTGGCAGCAGCATCACCCGCGAGGCCGATGTCCTGATCATCGGCGGTGGTCTGAGCGGAGCCATGCTGGCGGCGCAGCTACTGCGCCTGCCTGGCCGGCGCAACGTGCTGATCGTCGAGCCGCGCAGCGAGTTGGGCCGGGGCGAGGCCTACAGCGCCGTGGAGCTGGGCCACACCTTGAACGGCAACGCCGCGCGGATGAGCGTCGATCCAGACAACGCCGATGACTTGACTCAATGGCTCGCCGAATTCATCGAAGCCGGTGGTTGGCCCGAGTCGGATCAACAGCATGTGCCGGTCAGCGAGCTGTTCCCGCCCCGGGGAATCTTTGGTTTATATGTGCAGCAGCGCCTGGCGGAAGCCCGGGCGCTGGGGGCCCGTAATGGCTCTGTGGCGGAGCATGTGCGCGGGGAGGCCGTGGATCTGCAGGTCGCCGGTGATGCCGTGCTGCTTACGCTTGACGATGGCCAGACGTTGCGCGGACGTTTCGCGGTGCTCGCCACCGGCATGTTCCCGGCGGCGCGGACCCCGCAGACCGAATCCAGCGGCTTGAATGCCGCCGCGCTGGACCCTTGGGATGTAGCGGCGATGCGTCGGCTCGATCCGCAATCCATGGTGTTGATCATTGGCTCAGGGCTGACGATGGTGGATGCCGTGGTGTCCCTCGAGCAGGCCGGGCATCGCGGACCTATCGAAGTGTTTTCCCGCCATGGCCTGCTGCCCCATGTGCGTCGACAACCGCCTGAGTGGGTGGACTTTCTCGCCGCCGATCACAGCCTCCGCTCGCCACGCCAATTAATGCGCGCTCTGCGTGAGCAATGCCGTCAGGCCCAGGCCGAAGGCATCGACTGGCAGGCCCCTCTGGACACGGTGCGTGCGCACATCGGGCGCTTGTGGAGCCAGGCCAGCGATGTGCAGCGCCGGCAATTCGTGCGGCATGTACGACCCTGGTGGGAGAGCCATCATCATCGTTCGCCGCCTTTGAGCGCTGAGCTGGTGGCGCGGTTGCACGAGGAAGGGCGGTTGCGGATCCAGGCAGCGTCGTTCAAGGGGCTGGCGCCGTCTGCCGAGGGAGCGGTGAACATCCGCATTCGCCGAAGGGGCGAGGCAAACCTGACGGTGGTGCAGGGCGCTGCGCTGATCAACTCCAGTGGCATTGAATACGATTGGCGCCGGGTTGCACGACCGTTGCCCCAACAACTGCTGGCTCGCGGATTGGTCCAGCCCGGCCCGCTGGCCCTGGGCATCGCCGCCCGTCCCGATGGCGCGGTGCTGGATGCCCAGGGCGAGCCTGCCAGTCGTCTGTTCGCCATGGGGCCACCGTTGCGCGGGATGTGGTGGGAAAGCACCGCCGTGACCGATGTGGCGAGCCAGGCCAAGGCGCTGGCGGCACGGTTGGTTCAGTTGCAATCAACCTGAACATTGTCCCCCGTGGCGAGGGGATTTATCCCCGCTGGGGTGCGAAGCGCCCCTAAAGCTGACGCCTCGGTGTATCAGGCAGATTTTTTGGGGCCGCTGCGCGACCCAGCGGGGATAAATCCCCTCGCCACAAAGGGCGGCACAAATCGGCAGTGTGTCAGCCAGTCACGGTCACCCAGCGCTGTTCCCTCGCCGCCAGGCGAATCGCCGCCGCCAGCCGCTCCACTTCCCAGGCTTCTGCAAAATCGGTCCCGTCGCCGCCTTGGCCGGCGAGGGCCATGATCAGTTCCTGGACTTCCAGGGTCTTCAATTCGTTGTACCCCAACTGATGCCCGGCCGCTGGGCTGAACGCGGCATAGCCCGGCAGATCCGGGCCGGCCAGCAGACATTGGAAGCCCCCTTGGCCGACGCGGCACAGGCGCAGTTCATTCAGCCGTTCCTGATCGAACGCCAAGGTGCCGAGCGTGCCGCTGATCTCAAAACTCAGGTGATTCTTGTAGCCGTGCTTGAGCCAACTGCTGCTGACCGTGCCTCGGGCGCCGCTGGTGAAGCGCAGCAGGGCGTGGACCTGGTCATCCACGGCGATGGTGCGCTGCTCAGTGTTGCCGGCACTGGCGGGGCGTTGGCTGTGTACGGTCTGGCTGTCGGCACACACGGCCTCGACATCGCCCAATAAATGACGGGCCATGGCCAGCAAGTGACTGCCCAGGTCCGCCAATGCGCCGCCAGCGTGGGCGGCTTCGCAGCGCCATGACCACGGTGAGGTCGGATCGGCCATGAAGTCTTCGCTGAACTCCCCCTGGAAACTGATGATCTGCCCCAGTTCCCCGCGCCGGATCATGTCACGCGCCCGTTGAATGACTGGATTGTGCTGGTAGTTGTAGCCGACCCGCGTGACCACGCCGGCCGCCTTGGCTGCCCGTTGCATCTGGTCGGCCTGTTCCAGCGACACGGCCAGGGGCTTTTCACAATAAACCGGCTTGCCCGCTGCCAGCGCAGCCATGGCCATCGGGAAGTGCAAATGGTTGGGCGTGGTGATGGCGATCAGGCCGACCTTCGGGTCGTCGATCAGTTGTTGCCAGTCGCTGTGGGCCGTCTCGAACCCCCAGCTCTGGGCGCACTGCCGGGCACGCTGGGGATCGGCATCGGCCAGCGCCGCCAGTGTCAGGTTCAGGGGGAGGTCGAACACCGCTTTGGCATTGTGAAACGCCAAGGCATGGGCACGGCCCATGAAGCCAGTGCCAATCAGACCGATGCCGAGTTCGCGCATGAGAAAGAGCCCTTTGAGTTTTTATTTTCAGAAGGGCTCTTTATGGAATAAATATTCGCACATTGCAAATGTTGGAATAAATATTCTTTTGTTGGCGCTCACTGCACCAACCCCCTGTGGGAGCGAGCCTGCTCGCGATAGCGGTGGAACAGTGACATCAATGCTGGCTGATCCAACGTCATCGCGAGCAGGCTCGCTCCCACAGGGGAAACATCATCAGGAGAGGAACCCCCCATCCACATTCAGCGCCACACCCGTGGTATAGCTGGACGCATCACTGGCCAGGTACAGCACCGCGCCGGCCATTTCGCTTGGATCGGCCACGCGCTTGAGCGGGATCTGCGCCAGGGCGGTTTTCAGGATCGCGTCGTTCTTGACCAGCGCCGAGGCGAACTTGGTGTCGGTCAGGCCCGGCAGCAAGGCATTGCAGCGGATGCCGAATTGCGCGCATTCCTTGGCGAACACCTTGGTCATGTTGATGACCGCGGCCTTGGTCACCGAGTAGATGCCCTGGAAGATCCCCGGCGAGATGCCATTGATCGACGCCACGTTGATGATGCTGCCGCCACCGTTTTCGCGCATCAGCTTGCCGGCTTCGACCGACATGAAGAAATAGCCGCGAATGTTCACGTCGACGGTTTTCTGGAATGCCCCCAGGTCAGTGTCCAGCACGTTGCAGAACTGCGGGTTGGTGGCGGCGTTGTTCACCAGGATGTCCAGGCGCCCGAACTGCTCGCGGATACCGGCAAATACCTGGCTGATCTGTTCCATTTCACCGATGTGGCAGGCGATGGCGGTCGCTTTGCCGCCAGCGGCGATGATGGCATCGGCCACGTGCTGGCAACCCTCGAGTTTGCGGCTCGAGACAATCACATGGGCGCCTTGCTGGGCCAGCAGTTTGGCGATGGCCTCACCGATGCCGCGGCTGGCGCCGGAAACGAAAGCGATTTTACCGTCGAGGTCGAACAACTGAGTCTTGGACATGCTGTTTCCTTGTTATAGATGCGCTCAGAGCGTGGATTTGCTGATGACCTGCAGGCTCATCTGCTCCAGCAGTTTGTTCATCTGAACGAACTGCGCGAAGCGTTTGTCCTGGGTCTGGCCATGGAAGAAGCGGTAGTAGATCTGTTGGACGATGCCGGCCAGACGGAACAGGCCGTAGGTGTAATAGAAGTCGAAATTGTCGATGCGGATCCCGGAGCGTTCGGCGTAGTAATCGACGAACTCGCGACGGGTCAGCATGCCCGGTGCATGGCTGGGCTGGCGGCGCATCAGTTGTACCGGGGCCGGATCGCCGGCTTCGATCCAGTAGGCGAGGCTGTTGCCCAGGTCCATCAGCGGGTCGCCAATGGTGGTCAGTTCCCAGTCCAGCACGCCGATGATCTGCATCGGGTTTTCTGGGTCGAGGATCACGTTGTCGAAGCGGTAGTCGTTGTGCACGATGCTGGAGGTGGGGTGGTCGGCAGGCATCTTCTCGTTGAGCCAAGCCTTGACCACCTCCCATTTCGGCGCGTCCGGGGTCAGGGCTTTTTCGTAACGGTCGCTCCAGCCACGGATCTGCCGGGCCACGTAGCCTTCGGGCTTGCCCAGGTCGGCCAGGCCGCAGGCCTTGTAGTCAACCTGATGCAGTTCGACGAGGCGGTCGATGAAGCTCTTGCACAGGACTTCGGTACGGGCAGCGTCAAAACCCAGTTCCGGCGGCAGGTCGGAGCGCAGGATGATGCCCTTGACCCGCTCCATCACGTAGAACTCGGCGCCCATCACCGACTCGTCGGTGCAGTGCACGTAAGCCTTCGGGCAATAGGGGAAACCTTCGCGCAACTGATTGAGGATGCGGAACTCACGGCCCATGTCGTGGGCGGACTTGGCTTTATGGCCGAACGGCGGACGTCGCAGGACGAATTCCTGTTCAGGGTATTCCAGCAGGTAAGTCAGGTTCGAAGCACCACCGGGAAACTGGCTGATCTGCGGCGTACCGGACAGGCCTGGAATGTGGGCCTTGAGGTACGGGTCGATCAGACTGGCATCGAGTTCTTCACCGTCGCGGACACGGGTGGACTGATCAGTAAACGCCATGCTTATCCCTTCTGCTTATTTTGGAGGCCATCGATCATTGGCTAATCTAATGGCAGGTGAGAGGCGTCACAAGCTCGCCAAGGTCTTATAGGTTAGCGTGTTGCAGGATAATCAGCGGGCCTGATGCCGGGTGGATGAGCTATGGTTTCAGCGTCTGTCGCTTTTCAGGGAGCCATCGCGATGGGATGCCCGCAAGTCTGTGGCACTGCAACCTTGCAGTGCAGTTTCGGCGCCGCCCCGGCGGTGCTCAATGTGCTGCCGGTCAATCGGCTGCTGACCGGCGGGATGCCAGCGGCGAATATCATGGATCACATCCCCCTGGTGAACATCACCACCTTCGGCATGTGTCAAAGCCTGGCTAACCCGACCGTCGCCGCTGCGACTGCCGCGGCATTGGGCGTGCTGACACCCATGCCGTGCATTCCTGCCACCGCTACGCCCTGGATCCCCGGCGGCCCGCCGACCTTGCTGCTGGGCAACATGCCGGCCATCGATGCCAACAGCACCCTGATGTGTACCTGGGCCGGGGTGATCAAGATCGTCGTGCCGGGGCAGGTGCAGATGCTCATTCCTTGATTGGTTCGGACCTACAGGTAGGGATGATTTCCTGTGGGAGCGAGCCTGCTCGCGATAGCGGTGGGTCAGTTGGTGGAGATGTTGGCTGTACCACCGTCATCGCGAGCAGGCTCGCTCCCACATGGGTAAGGGGAAAGATAATAATTATGCTTGCGCCGGATCACTCCAGCGCCTGAACCACCAGCGCACCCTGGAAATCGGCTTGCCCTCGGCGTCCAGTGGTCGGCCGTCTTCGGCATAAGCGTGTGCCGGTTCCAGCAGTTGGCCGTTGAGGTAGCGGGCCTCGACGGCGGGGTTGCCATTGGGGTGCATGCGTCGATAACGACCGTCACGCACACCGTCACGATAGAACTCGGACTCGGCCAGTTGCCCATCGGGGAAATAGTTGTTCGCTTCACCGTGCAGCAACCCCCGCCGATAAGTGGCCTGGCGCTGCAGCCCGCCTTCGGCGGCGTAGAAGCTTGCCACGCCCTGCAGTTTGCCTTTGACGAAGGGCAACACCGCCGAGACTTTACCGTTGGGGTGATACAGCGTGCTGGTGCCTTGCAGCTCACCTTGCTGATAGTTGAGTTTCGCTTGCCGGCGCTGGGCCTCCTCAATCTGCAGCGGGCCGTCGAGGTGGCCGTCGACCAGTTGCCCGCTCAGGTGACTGTCGCCACGCTCCACGTCGAGTTTTTTCGAGGTCATTGGCACGCTCCCGTCAGTTGACCTTCACCAAGCCGCCCTTGATGGTCAGCATGCCGCCGCCGTCCACGGTCTGTTCGGCGGCGGCCTTGTTCACCAGGCTGATGCCGGCGTCGTTGGTCAGGGTGGTGCCGGCCTTGTTTTCCAATGACGTACCGGCCTGGTTGCTCAGGGCGGTTCCAGCCTTTTGGCTGATGGACGTGCTGGCCTGCGCCGCCAGGTCGGCACCGCTCTTGATCGCGAAACTGCCGCCGCTTTGCAGGGTCAGGGTGCCACTGACCTTGATGGTCAGGTTGCCGTCCACCGTCAGTTCATAGTTACCGGTGACCTTGTGCGCGTAGTTGCCCCCGGTGCTGTGGTTCTGGTCCGAACCCACGGTCACGGTGCGAGTGTCCTTCACATCGAGGCTGTCGCTGCCGGTCTGGATGGTCACGCTGCGTTTGCCCTTTTCCAGGGTGACGGTTTCGTCGCCTTCCTTGACCGTGCGGGTGCGCGCGTTCTGCACCGTGAGGGTTTCATCGTGACCGACCGTGGCGGTGGTGTCGTTGAGCACGTTGATGTTGAAGTCTTTCTGGGCCTGGAGAAACACCTCCTCGGCGTCCTTCTTGTCCTCGAAGCGCAATTCGTTGAAACCGCCGCCGCCCTTGGACGAGTTGGTCTTGATCCCGGACTGGGTCTGGTTGGCCGGCAGCGCGTAGGGCAGGGCGTTGTCGCCGTTGTAGACACAACCGGTCACCAGCGGCCGGTCGGGGTCGCCGTCGATGAAGGTGACGATGACCTCCTGGCCGATGCGCGGCACGAACTGCATGCCAAACCCCTTGCCGCTCCAGGGCAAAACCACCCGAACCCAGCAGGATGAACTCTCGTCGTTCTTGCCGGTGCGGTCCCAGGGGAACTGCAACTTGATCCGCCCGTATTCGTCGGTCCAGATTTCTTCACCGGCCTTGCCCACCACCAGTGCCGTCTGGGTGTGCATGCGTGGTTTTTGCGTGGTGCGGGGCGGTCGATAAGTCGTGGCCTTGGGAATCGCCTCGAAGCGGTTTCGGTAGCTATCGTGGCTGGCTTCGTGGCTGACCGAGGTCACCACCCAATCGATATTCAGCGTCGGGTCTTCATGGCCGGCGAGGGTGAACCAATACCCCGGCACCAGCCAACGGCAGTCGCTTTCGCCGACAAACCGCTTCTCCTGACTGCGCAGGCCATCCACCCGTTGTTTGGTCAACGCATCGCCCTGGCCCTTGGCGTCATAGCCGCCCGGATGCTCGTATATCGAACTCGGCCCGGCGACGGCTTCGGCCTGGCTGTAGAGCGAAGTCTTTGGCGTGGTGAATTGGTAGTCGGTTGCCTGGTAGACCCCGGCCACCGCTTGCAGGCACACCTGGCCTGAGCGGATGCCATGCAGTTCCCGATCACCTATTTTCTGCCCGAGATAATTCACCGTCGGGCCATTGGGGATCGGCAAGAACGCATCATTGTTGTCAGCCAGCACCAGCGTGTGCGTGCCTTGCTCGTGGCTGAAAAACCAGAAAATCCCATCTTCTTCCATCAAGCGCGAAACAAAGGCCAGATCGGTTTCGCCGTATTGCACGCAGTATTCGCGTGGTGTGTAGCTGCCGGTGAGTTTGAGCTGGAAATCGGTGAAACCATGGGCCTTGAAAATCGTGGTGACGATGTCCGAGGTGGCGAGGTTCTGAAACACCCGATTGTTGCTCGCCAGGGTCAGCCACCAAAGCCACGGGCGCAATAAAAGTTGATAGCGTTCGGCGGTGGCGTCGGCGGGGAGCTGGCGGATCTCCGCGACCAGAAAATCCAGCGGGCGCAACAAGGCGTCCTTGTGCAGCGTCATGGTGACATGGCTGGCGACAGCGCTGGTGAGGGTCAGCGAAGGGCCGTCGTTGATGCCGTTGAGGATGTGCGAGCCCAACGCATTGAGGCTCTCTTCGCCGGACAGCGATTCCGGATACAGCGCCGACAGCGTGGCCGCGGTGAGGGAGAGGGTGGTGTTGCTGTCGGTGGAGCGGGGCATTGATTGTCCTCAGCGCCTTTAAATATCGTCAGGAAATCCTTCGACCGGGCCTGCCCATAAACACGACTCAACCGGGAAAGGAACATTGTCCAGTTGATTGGTATTGACCCCAATGCGTTGAGCGCAAATTTTGTCAGGCTCGCCAACTTTTTTAATCTTGATGAATCCGCTATTTACGTAATCATCCACTTTCTTCATCTGTTTTGGTTTTATCCATGCGAGGTTGAAATACAAAACATAGACTTCTGACAGTTTGCTAATGCCGAGTTTCTCTTTTTTCTCTCGTATTTCAGACGGCGGTATGGTCGTTAAATAGAAACCTTCTTCATGCTGCTTTTTGAACCAGGCCCACTTTTGAGGTTGATTCATCGTGCATTTCCACTCCCGGACGGCAGGGGTGCCGATTTGATTATCAGTGATGGATTTGGCCGCTGACTGGGTGGTGTAGTGATAGAACTTCATAAGGGCTCCGGTCCAACTCAGAAAGTCTTAACAGGCGATGAACCACGACGGTTTGTCACTCCAACACCCACTCCGCCAACTTCCCCGTCACCTGGGTCATCAACACATTCTCCACATCCCTTGCTCCTGCCGCGCTGCACTTGGCCAACACGGCCTTGACGATCCCTGCGTCGAACTCGAACTGCTTGCCGGTCGCGGCCTTATACCGCCCACGCAGTTTCTCCAGCTTGGCCAGGACAATGGCTTCCAGCGTCGCCTCATCCAGCGGCCGATACGCCACCACCGTCATGCGCGCCAGGAATGCGGGGCGAAATGCTTGCAGCAAGACTTTATGCAAGGCTTCGTTGAAGGCGTCGCCGCCCAGTTGCGCGGCTGGCGTGTCCAGGAGCAGTTCGGCGCCGACGTTGCTGGTGGCGAGCATCACCGTGTTCTTGAAGTCCACCACCAGGCCGGTGCCGTCTTCCATCAGGCCTTTGTCGAAGACGTTGTAGAAGGCCTCGAGCACATCCGGGTGGGCCTTTTCGATTTCATCCAGCAACACCACCGAGTAGGGTTTGCGCCGCACCGCTTCGGTGAGCACACCGCCGCTGCCGTAGCCGACATAGCCGGGCGGGGCGCCCTTGAGCTGGCTGACGGTGTGGGCTTCCTGGTATTCCGAAAGGTTGATGCTGATCAGGTTACGTTCGCCGCCATAAAGGGCATCGGCCAGGGCGTAGGCGGTTTCGGTCTTGCCCACGCCGGTGGGGCCCACCAGCAGGAATACGCCGACCGGTTTCTGTGGATCGGTCAGGCCGGCGCGGTAGGCTTGCAGGCGCTGGGCGATGGTGTTCAACGCGGTGTCCTGGCCCATCACCCGCAGGCCCATGCGCTGACCGAGGGTGCGCACGGCGTGGGCTTCGTCGGCGAGCATCTTGCCTACCGGGATGCCGGTCCAGCCGGCGATCACGGCGGCGACGGTCTTGCTGTCCACCTGTTCGGGTACCAGCGGATCGTCCTGGCGAATGGCATCCAGGCCGGCCTCCAGACGCAGCAGTTCGGCAGCCAGGTGGTCGATGCGGTTATCGATCTCGGTGTCGGGCTTTTCACCGTCGGCGCGCTCGCTCAAGGCCAGCAGCTCGCGGCGGGTGTCGAGCAGTTCGCGCACCGCTTCGCGCTCTTCACCCCAGCGGGTCTCCAGCTCGCGGATGGCCTGCACGTTGCCGCTCGACTCGGTTTCCAGCAGGGTGATGCGCTCGCGGTGATCCAGTCCGGTGGCCTGTTCACGGCGCAAGCGTTCGACTTCGTCCTTGAGGCTGTTCTGGCGATGGCGCAGGCTTTCCAGAGGCGGTGGCACATCGTGTTGGCCGAGGGCGACCCGCGCGCAGGCGGTGTCGAGCACGCTGATGGCTTTGTCCGGCAACTGTCGCCCGGAAATGTAGCGGTGGGACAGTTTCACCGCCTCCTGAATGGCCGCATCCAGCACGTGTACGCCGTGATGTTGTTCCAGTTTGGTCGCTACGCCACGGAGCATTTCCACGGCGGTGAGTTCGTCCGGTTCTTCGACCTGCACCAGTTGGAAGCGGCGGGCCAGGGCCGGGTCTTTCTCGAAGTATTTTTTGTATTCCAGCCAGGTGGTGGCGGCCAGGGTGCGCAGTTCACCCCGGGCCAGGGCCGGTTTGAGCAGGTTGGCCGCGTCGCTGCCACCTTCAGCGCCGCCGGCACCGATCAGGGTATGGGCTTCGTCGATAAACAGGATGATCGGTTTTTCAGCGCTGCGTACAGCGTCAATCACGCCTTTGAGACGCTGTTCGAACTCGCCCTTGACGCCCGCGCCGGCCTGCAACAGGCCCAGATCCAGCACGCGCAATGTGACCTCCTGCAACGACGGTGGCACGTCGCCTGCGGCGATGCGCAGGGCCAGTCCCTCCACCACCGCGGTCTTGCCGACGCCCGGCGCGCCCACCAGGATCGGGTTGTTCTGCCGACGTCTGAGCAGGATATCGATGCACTGACGAATCTCACCGTCGCGTCCGACGATGGGATCGATGCGTCCGTCCCGAGCGTCGGCGGTCAGGTCCTGGGTGTATTGGTCGAGCACCGGGTCCTGTTTCGGTGGTGCCTCACCGGGTTTTACCGGGCGCACGCCGCCGACATGTTCCCGCGAGCTTTCGGTCCATTCCAACAGATGGGCGCGCAAGGCCTCCCGGGGAATGCGCAGCAGCGACGAGGCACTGTTGAGCAACAGGCTGCGACGCTCATCACGGTCCAGCAGTGCCAGCAACAACAAGCCGGAACGAATGCTGTCCAGGCCCAGCACGCTGGCTTGCACCACGGCGTCCTCCAGCAGGCCGATGGTTTGCGTCGACAGGGCCGGCGTGCGGGTACTGCCGGATTTGAACAGCTCCAGGGCCTTGTTGATTTCTGCCGCCACCGCGTCGCGCTCCAGGCCAAAGCGCGGCAACAGACAGGCGAAGTCACCGCCTTCGATGTCCAGCAGTTCCAGCAGCAGGTGCTCGATTTCCACATAGTGATGGCTGCGTTGCAGGCAGCGTTGCGCGGCGCGTTCCAGGGCGCGACGGTTGTCCGGGTTGAGGCGTCCGATCAGGCTGGCCAGTTCCATTTCAGGCGATCTCCGGCTGACGAAGGCGAGTTTCGATCCGTTGTACGGCAAGGTTCGGCTGGCGTTGCAGGCCACCGTTCCAGCTCAATCGTGGCGGCGCCTGGCGAACCAGTTGCAGTGGCCCGGCGCCACGGATCAGCAGCACCAGGGTGCAATCCAGATCGGGACCGAAGTACAAGGCGTAAAGGCTGGCGAGTAACGGATGGGTCTCGCCGGTGGGCAGCAATGCATTGGCCTGAACCGCGGTCAGCGGGCCGAGGGTCAGGCGCACGCCGGCATGTTCGTCCCAGACCCGAGTGCCGGCGACCGCGCTGTGGCCCAAGCGCAAGTTGCGCCCGCCGGGCTGCAAGCGGCTGCGGCTGGCGGGAGGAATTTCGCGCCAGCCACCTTTGTAGGCGGTCAGTTCCACCGGCAGCCCGAACTGTTCGCGCACGATGGCTGCAAACCCGGCCAAGGAGCGCCGGCCATCGGCGTACAGTGCGGTACACGCCAGCACGCCCGCATCGGGTGCGGCCTGGCGTTCTTGCAACGCCTTGGGCAGCAGGCCGGTCAATGCACGCAATTGCGCCTGCACGGCAGACGCCGCCGGTGCGGTAAAACCCAGGGCGATGCGGTGTTTGCGCATCACTTTGTAGAGCAGGCTGAGCAGACGATGCTGGAACAGGTCGAGAAACTCCGCCGGCGCATGATCGCGCGCCCGTGCCCGTTGTTGCAGCCATTCCTGATAGGCGTAGGGCAAGGGGCCGTCGGGGCCGCCGAGGCCAAAGATCGGCGTGGTCAGGATGGGTGCCGTGCCGGGCTCTTGCTTCAGGCTTTCGACTTCACTGGCGGCGAACAGCGGTGTCAGCGGTCCCCGCAGGCGCAGGGCTTCGGCGTGGGGCGCGGTGCCGCTGCCCAGGGTTTCGGCCTGGGGCTGTTCGCGCTCCAGCACCAGCAATGCCTGAAGCCATTCGAAACGATGCGGGTCGCGCCGCAAACGTTCGCTCAGGTTCAGAGCGTCATGGGTTTGCCGGCTTGGGGTTGCCATGTTTTCACCTCCCTGTCCGATTGAACCAGCACGGTGCGCACGAAACGATTGGCGGTGGCATAGAGGGAAAAGAACTGCGCCAGCACCCCGGAGAACAGCACGGCACTGCTGCCGACGAAGTGTTGCGGGTCCAGTTGCAGGCTTACTTGCAACCCGTTGCGCCACCCGCGCCAGGCGTCTTCGCCGACATGGGCGATGACCCGGTCACAGGCCAGTTCCAGCACCCCGGCGATCTGTCGCCGGGCGCTGGCCTCGTCCCGCAGATTGTGCAATTCGAGAATTTCCCGCAGCGCGTCGAGAGCCTGGGGACCTTCCACCAGCGACAGGTGGTTGAGGGTCAATTGCGACACCAGTCTCCAGCGCGATTCGCCATCCAGGCGTGGCAGGCTCTGCGGGCTGGGCGGGTTGCGCAGGCGAGCCCAGGCCACCGGCCCGGGACGCTCAAAACCCAGCGCGGTGCCGGACGGCAGGCTCTGGGCCAGATGGCGGTTGGTGCACAGCAACTCGGCGGTGAGGCTGTAGTCCCGCGTGTCAGCCAGCGGGTCGAACTGAGTGTCCACCAGGCTGACCATCAAATCGGTGCCCAGGCGATTGGGGCTCATGCCGCTGACTCGCCGCGCATGCCAGTAATAGGCCTGGTCGTTGCCGTGCTGGCTGCCGTAATAGGCCGGCACTTTGCGCACCCCCTGGCTCGACGTCGCGCGCATGCCGCGGATGCTGTGGATCTCGACGCTGTTCTCTCGATGACTGTCGGCCACCAGGCGGTATTCGCTGCGGGTGCCGTCCGGGCGTAGCGGCTCGGACGTCCTGGGGAACAGGTTGATCACTGGCGCGCAGCCCAGGGCGATGTCGCTGGCCTGGAGCGGAAGGCGGCTGACGGGGGCACGGTCGAACACGATGTACAGGTACAACGCTTGGCTGTCGCTGGACGCTCCGGCCAGTGGCAGGTCGAAAAAGCCGAATTTGTCGGGGAAGGCAAAGTACTCCGCCAGCAGGCGCATGCCGGGATGCACCCCGTCCTCGTCCGGCAGCAAGGCTTGATCACTGGCGAAACCGACGATCTCAGGCAGGCCGGTCAGGGGTTCCGGCACGCTGCCCGGTGGGCCGGCCAGGACCTTCACGGCATGGGCGCCGAGCAGGTCATACAGCCAGGCGTTGATCATTGGTGAGGCTGCCAGGTGCACCCGCAGAGAATCGATCCCCAGCGTCGACCATTGGCTTTCCCCCAGGCAACGCAGGTTCAGGCGCAAGGCGGAACGCGCCTGCACCACCCCCGTCAGCGCCTGAGCCTCATCGCTGCCCAGCAGCAACGCTTCACTGACTTCGACCGGCCACAGGCGCACGGCGGCCGTGGTGCGAAAATGAATGCTCTGCCCCTTGTCGGTGGTGACGAACAAGGGCGTGTCCCGGGGCAGGGGGTAGCCTTCATTGAGGTTGCCTTTGCTCGGGTCGGGCTCGAACTGCACGATGGCGCAGGACGGCAGAGGACGCAGGGCCAGAGGGTAAAGCTGTTCGAGCAAGGCATCGCTGAACTCGGCGTAGTCGTCGTCCAGTCTTCGCTGCAAGCGGGCGGCCAGCAGTGCGAAGCCCTCCAGCAGTCGCTCGACATGCGGGTCCGGGCATTCGCCGGGAGACAGCTCCAGACGCCTGGCGACCTTGGGGTAACGTTCGGCGAACAGGCTTCCGGCATGCCGCAGCCAGGTCAGTTCACGCTGGTAATAATCGAGCAGTTGCGGGTCAATCGAGTCGCTCATGTCGTACCTCAAGGCCGTCGCCGGCGGGCTCGATGACAAATGCCACGGGCCATGAGTGCTGGTCGCCGCGCAACTCGCCCAATAGCCGTATGTTCAGTTGCTGGGGATGACCCGGCACAGGGTTGACCTGGACCTCGCCCAATCGCAGGCGCGGCTCGAAGTGGTTGATGGCCTGACGGATCTCGCGGGTCAGTTGGCGACGGTCATCGCTGCGCTGCTGTTGTAGCGCCGTCCAGTCAGCGATGCCGTAATCCAGAATGCTCGGCGGCTCGGTCAGCGCCTTCGGGCCGCGTCGGGTGTTGAACAGGCGCAGCAGTTCGGCATGAACCGAGTCCTGCAGCGCCTGCCGGTCGAACGCCCGCTCAGGGTCTTGCGCCGGGCTGGCCAGGCGTTCGAACAGGGGAGGGCGAAGCCCGAAGCCAGCCATGGGCGCGGCTTCCTTACTTGGTCATCTTGTTGGCCGCCAGGTCCCACGTCGTGCCCGCCGTGCCTTCCTTGGTGCCATCGTCTTTCTGCGCGGTGAGTTCCCATTTGATCTTGGTGAAGTTCAGCGACAGGGTTTCCACCGGTTTGCCGCCTGTACCGCCACTGACGCTGACGTTGGACAGCACGACGTTGGTCAGGGTGTAGACGATGAACGGCATGATCTGACCGCTGCCTTCGGCAGCGTTGCGACCGATGGTGATGATGGCTTCGGGGATCGGTTTACCGGCGCAGCAATATTCGTTGAGGGTGGGGGTAGAACTGTCGACGAATTTGGTCAGGGTGAATTCGCCGATGTGGGGCCTGCCGGACGTACGTTCCGAGTTGCTGACGTCATTGGTGACTTGCATCGCCACGTTGTGGCTGTAGGACATGACTTCGATTTTGTCCGTGAAACCCTCAAGCAGGCTGTCGCCCTTGATGTCGCCGCCGAGGTCGAGAATGATCGCATCCATTGTGTGGAACTCCTGAATAAGACGAGATGGGGGGGCCAATACCGTTAAAAACGAACGCCGAACCTGTGGCGAGGGGATTTATCCCCGCTGGGGCGCGAAGCGGCCCTAAATCTGACCACCCTAAGTGGACCGCTTAGGGGGCTGCTGCGCAGCCCAGCGGGGATAAATCCCCTCGCACAAGCTCCTCGCCAGAGGTTTCGGCCGTCAGGCCGCTACCGGCGGCGGCAGGGTCGCCACCAGGCGGATCGAAGCAGTCAGCTCCTCCAACTGGAAGTGCGGCCGCAGGAACACCGTGGCCTTGTAGGCCCCTGGCTTGCCCGCCACCTCCGTGACGTCCACCCGCGCTTCGCGCAACGGGTACTGCGCCTTGATCTCTTGCGGCGCGTTGTCGTTGATCAGCACGTAATCGGCGATCCAGTTATTGAGGTAGGTCTGCACGTTGTCGCGGGTCATGAAGCTGCCGACTTTGTCGCGCATGATGACCTTCAGGTAATGGGCGAAACGCGAGGCGGCGAGCACATACGGCAACATCGCCGAGATTCGCGCGTTGGCGTTGGCCTCGTTGGTGTTGTAGAGCTTGGCCTTGTTGGTGGTCTGGCCGCCGAAGAACACTGCCACGTCACTGTTTTTCTTGTGGCACAGGGAAATGAAGCCCAGGTCGTTGAGTTCTTTTTCGCGCCGGTCGGTGATCGCCACTTCGGTCGGGCATTTGAGTGACAGGTCCCCGGAGCTGGTGCGGAAGGTATGGGCCGGCAGGCCTGCTACCGCGCCACCGCCTTCGGCCCCGCGAATCGCTGCGCACCAGCCATATTTGGCGAAGGCTTCGGTGATGCGTTGCGACAGTGCCCAGGCGGCGTTGCCCCACAGGTATTTGCTGTGGTCGGTGCCGTTGACGTCCTCGACGTAGTTGATGCCTTCCACCGGCAGTGTGTCCGGGCCGTAGGGCAGGCGCAGCAGAAAGTGCGGCAGCACCAGGGACACGTAGCGCGAGTCTTCGCTTTCGCGGAACGAGCGCCACTTGATCAACTCCTGGCTTTCGAAAATCTTCGACAGGTCTCGGGGTACGGCCAGCTCGGTGAAGCTGGTCATGTCGAACAATCGGGGGCTGGCGGCGGCAATGAACGGCGCGTGCGCGGCGGCGGCGACGTTCGACAGCTTTTCCAGCAGGCCGATGTCCTGGGGGTGGCGACCAAACGTGTAGTCGCCCACCAGCAGGCTGAACGGATGCCCGCCGAAGGTGCCGTATTCTTCCTCGTAGATCTTCTTGAACAGCGCGCTCTGGTCAAACTCGACGGCTTTTTCCAGATCGTTCTGCAGTTCTTTCTGGGTCACGTTGAGCAAGCGCAGTTTAAGCCGCGTGCTGGTTTCAGTGTTTTGCACCAGCAGATGCAGGCCGCGCCAGGAGGCTTCGAGTTTTTGCAGTTCCGGGTGGTGCAGCACTTCATTGAGCTGGGCGCTGATCAACTGATCGATCTGGCTGATGCGGTCGTTGATCATGGCCACGGTGTCCTTGTCGATGGCCATGCCTTCGTCGAGGACCTGGGTGGCGAATTCGGCCAGCATGTCGCGGGCGTAGTCCTGCTGGCTGTCGTCGTGGGCCATGCGGCCTTCGGCGATGATCTTGTCCAGCAGGGACAGGGTCTGGGTCGTGCTCTCGCTGGTTTGAGCGCTGGATGAAGCAGGCATGGCTTTATCTCCCTTGAGTGATGAGCGCGATCAGGCCTGTGGTTCGGCCGGGGCTGGGTCATCGTTGGCGGCTTCGGTCGGCAGGTCTTGCGCATCCTGAGGGCGGGCTGACTTGATCTCTTGCAGGCCTTCGGTGTTGGCGATCACGTCGCGCAGCAGCTTGTCCAGGTCGTCGTTGCCATCAAGCTTGGTCAGCAGGTCCCGCAGCCGCTGGCGGGCTTCGAACAGTCGGCGCAGGGGCGTGACCTGCTCCACAACCTTGACCGGGTCGAAGTCGTCGATGTGACGGAAGTTGAGTTCGATGTTGAGCTTGCTGTCGTCACCGCTGAGGGTGTTATTCACCTGGAGCGTGGCGCGAGGGGAGATGGAGGCCAGTACCTCGTTGAAATTGTCGCGATCGATTTCGGTGAAGCGCCGCTCGTTGAGCTTGGGCAGCGGGTCCAGTGGTTTGCCCGAGAGGTCGGCCAGAATGCCGACCACCAGTGGCAATTCTTTCTTTTCGATGGCATTGCCGATTTCCACGTCATAGGTGATCTGGACGCGGGGAGGACGGACTCTGTCGAGCTTGTGCTGGGTACTTTCTGCCATGGCGGCCGACTCCGATGCATGTAGGGAGCAATGCATCGGGGGGCCCGCTCATCGCATTCCCTTGCTGATCCGCAGGTTGCAAATGGAGGGCAGTAGACCTGTCATTCCCTTGACGAACCTGGTGCATTCGACTGTGTGGGTCGAACTACCCAAGACGCTAGAACAGGTCTATAAAAATGCAAGCAAAAACAATTTTTGACCGCTGAGAAAAGGAAGATTCATTTTGCGTGTTCTTTTTTCCGGATTTTTTTTGAGCGTCGCGCTCACCGGTTGTTCGCTGTTTGCTCCCAGTGTCGACCTCGACAGTTTGACCCTGGACGTCGCGCCCCGAGCCAATGACGACACACCCATCGCAGTGGATTTTGTCGCCGTGAACGACCCGGATCTGCTCAAGCAGCTTTCGGGAATCAGCGCACGCCAGTGGTTTGCCGAGCGCGAACAGTTCCAGCGCGACTATCGTCAACTCATGTCGGTGTGGGGGCTGGAGCTGGTGCCGGGGCAATTCATCGACCGCCAACCCTTCCCTCTGGAGGGCAGGCGCGCCGCTGGACTTTTGGTCTTCGCCAGCTATAACACTCCCGGAGCCCACCGGCTTCGGCTGGACGATCAGCGTAAGGCCTGGCTGAAGTTCGAAAGTCGTGAGATGACCCTGGTGAACGATGGCCAACTTGCCAGTCAGCCTTGAGTGACCGCGGGCCGCCCAGGGGCGGCGTCATTGGGATGTCGAAGGGAGTCGTATGAGTCTGTTACCTGACGCGGTTTGCTGGCACGAGGGCATGCAGTTGCTGCCCCAGCACTTCCAATTGCAAGGCCTGCGCGCCGAAGCCCTGGCCGCGCATTTTGCCGGCGCCTGCAACCCCTGGTTCTGGGGTGTCAGCCAGCTTGAGGTCGACCCTTCGGCTCTCAGTGCCGGCCAGGTCCGGCTGTTGCAGCTGCAGGGCACCTTGCCGGACGGGTTGCCGGTCAACGTGCAGGCCGGGGTCGGGCCGACCCTGGAGCTGGACATCACCGAAGCGGTGAACAAGACCGACGACGCGACGGTGACCGTGTACCTGGCCATCAGTCCGCTCTGGCGCGCCGGGCAATTACTGCCGCTCAAGGGCCGGCTGCAATCGGTAGTGGGTGACGCCTTGCCGGACCTCACCAGCGGCGAGTTCCCCGAGTCCATCACGGTGTGGCGGCCGAACCCTCGGCTGTGCACACAACTGAGCAAGGCCGACTCGATCTGCCTGCCGCTGTTGCGCATCCGCAAGGAGGGCGGCGGTTTCCTGCGGGTGGCCTACACACCGCCGACGCCGATCCTGTTGCCGGAATCAATTCTTGGTCGGCGAGTGGCCGGGCTGTGTGCCAGGGCTCGGGAGAAATGCCTGTTCCTGGCCGGGCGCCTGCGTCAGGCCCAAGCGGCCGGTAACCAGGACGATGCCATGGAGATTCGCCGTCAATTGACTGCGTTGTGGGCGCGTTTGCCGGAAGTCGAAGGCGCGCTGAACACTCGGGTGGCGACACCCCAGGCCTTGCATGGTCTGCTGTTGGGGCTGGCCGGCAGCTGGGCGGCGCTCGATCCGCTGGCCGGTGTCCCGGCCTTTGCGCCATTGGATTTTCTTGAGTTGCAACGCGGCTATGAGCCGCTGCTGGACTGGCTGGAAAACACCCTGGAGCTGGTCCGCGCCGGTTATCGCAGCCTGGCCTTCGAGCGCGATGACCAGGTGTTCTCGATCCAGTTGCCCGACGACCAGCCGAACCAGCGCCTGGTGATCGGCCTGCGTATGCCCAACGGCGCCAGTGAGCAAGCCGCGGCCGAGTGGTTGCGCGGGGCGATCATCGCGTCGGCGCCGCACATCCCGTTGTTGAGTCGCCAACGCATGAGCGGTCTGCCCCATCAGGCCATGAGCCGCAACGAACAGGTGGCCTACAGCGTGGGTGACGACACCCGGTTGTTCGTGGTGGCCGCCAGCGGGCAATGGTTCGATGGGCAATTGCCGTTGCACATCGTAGCGCCGGCCTCGCATCAGGCCAGCAGTCCGTGGCAAGTGGTGTTGTTTGTGGCGCAAGCCGGTGAAAGCGCCTGATCGTAAAAGGGGAGTCGTATGCCTGACGGAAGTGGCGGGGCGGTTCGGAGTCTGCATGAGGCACCGCTGAGCAGTGCGTTTCGTCAGGCTTGGCTGAAGTGGTCCCAGGACTGGCAGGACCTGCCCAAGGACAGCGACCCCGCGGTATTGGTCAGCCGGGTGGTGGAGTTTTCCGGTCGAAGCGCCCAGCGGTTGTGGCGGGTGGCCTTTGCCACCGTGGGCGATGCGGCCACCGAGCAGGTCAAGGCATTGGTCTACGCCTTCGTGGCGCTGGTGGACGAGACCTTGCTGTTCACCCCATGGCCGGGACAACTGGCCTGGCAGCAGCATCCCCTCGAGTCGCGCATGTACTCCAGCCGTCAGGCCGGCGAACGGTTGCCGGCTGCCATCAAGAAACTGCTCGATGAGCAGATGCCCGGCACCCGGGACCTGGCCAACGTGTACCTGCAGTGTCTGATTCTCGGTTTTCAGGGCCGATTGCGGGGCGAGCCCGGTCAGGTCCAGCACGAAAAATGGCGGGTGGCGCTGTTCACGTTCGCCTGGCAGCACGAGCCCGATTATGTCGATGTCAGCCAGCGCCTGGCGATGTCTGCGGCGGCCACACCGATACGTGTCCCGGCTCAACAGTCGTTGCCGGACGGTTTGCGCCTGGGCCTGGTGATCCTGGCGATGGTGTTGCTGCTGACCGGGTTGGGGCAGGTGTTCTGGCGTGACATCCAATCAGAGCTTGAACCGGTGCTGCAACTGAACGAGTCGGTGGTTCAGGAGCAGGACTCATGAGCCTCTTGAGCATCGTCGCCCTGGTGTTGCTCGCCATTGTCGCGGTGCTGCTGATTGCGGCGGCGATCTGGTGGCTGCGCACCCAGGGCGGCGCGGCTATCCGCAGCTTCTATGGCGCGGTGCGCCACATGGAGCAGGAGCAAGGCACTCGGGACCGCTATCAGATGCCCTGGTTGTTGATGCTGGGCAACGAGGCCGATGGCGCGCAGTTGTGCGCCCAGTGGCGTTTGCAGCCGACAGACAAGGCGGCGTGGTTCGGCCGCTGGTGGTCGGATGCCGAAGGCGCGGTGCTGGTGGTGCCCCAGGCGCTGTTTTTGCCCGATGAGGGCATGAACATGCAGCGGGGCAACTGGTGGCGCCTGTTGGGATTGATTCTGCGCCTGCGCAGCAGACGGCCGCTGGATGCGGTGATCTGGACTGTGCCGTTCGGCAAGCTCGATGACATCGAGCAGACGACCGAGCTGAGTCTCAAGGTCCGGCGCTGTTTCATCGACCTCTTGCAACGGTTCGGTCTGAGCTTGCCGGTGTACGTGGTGATCACCGGGATGGAAGAACTGCCGGGGTTCCAGGAACTGGTCAGCGCCTTGCCCGCCCAGGCGCGGGAATCGACGCTGGGCTGGTCGTCGCCATATTCGCCCGAGGCGGCGTGGCAATCGCAATGGAGCGATCAGGCGCTGGATCAGGTCAACGCCGCATTGTCCCAGTCGATCATCGAAATCGGCGCGCTGTCGGGGCAGTTGAGCAGCGATCTGTATGGGTTGCCGGAGCGTTTCGAAGGGTTGCGGCGCGCCATGCAGCTGCTGCTGGAACCGGTTTTCCAGGGCAACGCGCAAGGCGAGGCACCGCGCTTTCGTGGCGTGTATTTCACCGCCAGCCAGGCGCCGGCCGTCACCGGCGATGGGTTGACCGCCAGCGACAGCGTTTTGCGCCAGACGGTGTTCGCTCGGCAATTGTGGTCGCGCCGGCTGGTGGCCGAGCGGGGCCTGGCCCAGCCGGTGCCACGCCTGCTGCGCTTGCGCCAGCGCTGGCATCGGCTGGGCGGTGGGGTGGCGCTGGTGGTCGGCGTGGTCTGGCTGGGGAGCATGGTCTGGGTCTGGCACGATTCGGTCGAGCAAGCCGAGGGCTTGTCGCGGTTGGTCCTCAGCGCGCACAAAAACCATGTCGTGGTCGACCCCGACAAGCCGCAATTGGAGCCGACTCGGCACAACGTGCAGAACTACTGGAACGTGCTGGAAAAAGCCCCGCGCTGGCGTTTCGTCTCGGTGGTGTTTCCGACTTCCTGGTTCTCCGCCGTGGACGTACAACTGGACAACGGCTTGCGCATGACCGCCCGCCATCATTGGATATTGCCGCTGCGTGACCTGCTGGTCTCGGACCTCGAACAACTCAAGGGCATCCGCAATACCGAGCGGCGCGGCAACGTGGAAAGCGAAGATCCGGCGCAATGGCAAAGTTACGTGAAAGCCAAGGACCTGGTTGAGCGTGCGGTGCGCCTGGAACAGCACAACCAGATGTTCAGCCAGGCGGTGAACAACCCCAAGGCACCGTTGGACGAGCTGGTGCAACTGAGCAACAACGCCCTGTCGTTGAACCTCAACACCGGGACCTTGAGCCGGGCGCGTTTTTACAATCGGGTGCTGTTCGATGCCCAGAATAGCGATTTGAAAGGCCTGGACCTGAACGCCGCGCGCCCGGTGATTGCCGATAACTTCATGGGCCTGATGCAGCGCTGGCTGGATCATTACTTTCTGGCGGACAACTTCGTGCGTCAGGCCGGTTACCTGAAGCTGCATCTACAACGGCTTGAGGCCGGCGGCGGCAACTCCTTGAGCGAACTCGAAGAGCTGATGGCGTTGGTCGATGACCTGCAAAGGCTCGTCAGCCTGACCAACTCGGCCTGGGGCCGCGGTAAGGGGCAGGACCTGGTGCCCGGTTACACCCAGTTGATGGACAAGGTGGGCCACAGCACGCTGCTGGGGCCGGATCTTGAGCAGGATCTGCAGAGCCAGGCGGCAAAATTGCAGCAGAGCTTTCGCGACCAGTGGATCGTCCAGACCGGTTCCAGGGACAATCTGTTGGTCCAGCAGGGCAGCGGTTTGCTGGTGTTGCAGGAGCATGTCACGGCGCTGGACGGCGCGGTACAAGCGCTGTTCAAGCGTGACTTCGTGGCATTGGCCATGCAGAAGGCGCCGTCGGACAGTAACGCCGACTCGATGGGCCGGGGTGACAGCGACGATTTCAGCGTTGCCTTGAACTACTTCGCCAGCTACCAGAGCTACGCCAATGAAGAACTGCCGCGCATCCCGCCGGATTATCGTGGGGCGCTGATGGAGGCTGCTGAAAGCGCGGCGGCGCGGGCCATGTGGCTGAGTCTGGATGACAGCGAGCAACCGCTACCGGGCATGAGTTTCAATGTGCAGACCTCCCAGGCCGTTGCCCTGCAAAAAGCTTTCATGGATGTGAAGCGCAGCGATCTGGCGATTCGTTTTCAGCGCCTGCTCAACCGCCGCGCGTTGGCGCAGATCCAGAGCGGCCTGAACGAAATCGACGCCCAGCCACTGTTCACCCAACGTGCCGATGTCCAGCGTTGGGACGGCTCGAAGAACTTCGGCTTGCAGTTGTACGGCGCCACTGATCCTCAGGACTTGAAGCTGAACCTCAACCAGCAGTTCGGCGCCATGCTACAGATCGCCGAGCATCGTATGCCTGCGCTGGAATGGCTGATTGTCCAGCAGGACAACCTGTCGGCCCTGGAGCATGATCAGGTCGCCCGGTTCATGGCGCTCAACGACGAACTGCTCAAATACAAGAACCAGAACCCGGCCAGTGCGGCTGCCCAACTGGAGCAATTGGTAAGCCGCGATTTCATCGAAATGGACACCACGTCCTGCGCGCAAATACTGCAAACGTCCAGCCTGCCCGGCGGACGTGGCGACCTGGCCGTGCGCACCGTTACGCTGCAACAAAGTGCCTTGCAGCGCTGCCTGTATCTACAACAGAACCAGGCGGCGACCGCCTGGAATGACCTGGCCAATTATTTCAATCAGTACCTGGCCGGGCGCTTTCCGTTTTCCCAGGACGTGCGGGCCAGCGATGCCGACCCGGCGCGGGTCCAGCGCCTGCTGGAGCTGATCGACACGCGGCTGCCTCAGGCACAGGCCGGACTGGCGTTGAGCCGGACGCCGGAGCGATTGGCGGCGGAGGATTTTCTCAACCGTTTGAAACAGGCCGGTGCCTGGCTCGGGCCGCTGTTCGTGCGGGACAAGAGTGGCTTGCTCGGCGTGGAAATGGACGTGCGCTGGCGAACCGATCGCGAGCAGGAACGCGGCGCGGATCAGGTGATCGCCTGGGGGCTGAACGCCGGCAACCAACAGATCAGTTACCCAGGTGAAACCGGGCAGAACCTGCGCTGGATGGTCGGGCAACCGGTGAGTTTGACCCTGCGCTGGGCCCGTAACGGTTACCAGCGTCCGGCCAACGACCCCTTGCAACCCGACCTGGTGGTGCGCGATCTGGAAGCCGGCTGGGAGTATCAGGGGCCGTGGGCGTTGCTGCGCCTGATGCGCTCACTGGTGTCGAGCCAGCGCCAGCCGAACGCCGACTACACCGACTTCCCGCTGACCCTGCAACTGCCCGTGACGGCCCAGACCCAGGCGACCACGGCGCAACAGACCCAGATGTTCCTGCGTTTGTCGCTGATGAGCCAGGGTTCGAAGCTGCCGCTGTCGATTGCGCCGCTGCCGACCCAGGCCCCCCGTTCACCTTTCATGGCGACCTCATCGAGCACCGCCATCGCAACCCGCGAGGAGGGCTTGTGAGTTTGCCGATATCCCCTTTGCCCGAACTCATCCCCCGGTTGCTTGAGCCGATCAGCGCCGAATCGCCCTGTGGCCAGGATCTGCGCTACGAGCCGGAGTTCGACCAGTTGCGCGAGTTGCGCCGGGAGGACGACACCAGCCTGCCCACAGGTGTGTGGCAATCGTCGATCAAGCGTGCCCAATGGCCGGAACTGGAAAGACTCGCCACTGCGTTGCTGCTCGAGCGCAGCAAGGATTTGATGATCAGCGCGTGGCTGGGGGAGGCCTGGTTACACCTGACCGGGCTGGAAGGACTGCCGGGCAGCCTGGCGTTGGTGGCGGGTCTGTGTGAGCGTTACCCCGAGCAACTGTATCCCCGGGCCGATGACGGTGACCCGTCGTGGCGGGTCATTCCGCTGGAGTGGCTGGCCCGTCGCTACAGCGAAGTGTTACTGACACGGGTGCCCTTGTTCGATGGCCGGGACCCTGATTTCGACGGTTTCTGCCTGGCCGACTGGCAACGCTTGCAGCGCCAGCAGGTGTTGGTCAACGACAGTAAAAACGCCAAGGCCTCGGCGGAAGCGGCGCGCAACGACCAGAAAAAACTCAGCGAACTGATTCGCACCACGCCATTGTCGTTCTGGCTGCATCGCCAGGGCAGCCTGATGCTGAGCCTGCAGCACCTGCAACGGCTCGAAGCCTGGAGTGATGCCTACCTGGGCGATCAGGCCCCAGGCTATTCCTCCCTGCAGGACGTGATACAGGCCTTGCTGACATTGATAGAGGAGTTCATTGCGATGAACCCACAGCAACCCACCGTCGTGCCGGCGCAAGCACCACCGCCGGTGACGCCGCAAACCGCCCCAGCGCAGGTGGGCGCCGCGGCAACCCTGGCTTTTCAGGAGCCGGCCAGCCGCGAGGAAGCCTATCGCCAGTTGCTGGTCATCGCCGGCTACCTGGCTCGCACCGAACCCCACAGTCCGGTGCCCTATTTGATCCGGCGCGGCGTGGAGTGGGGCAACAAACCGTTGAACGAGCTGCTGGGCGAACTGATCAGTGCCGATGCCGAATCCCGGCGCGTGTGGACGCTATTGGGCGTTCTCTAACGCTCCTCGTCGGGCAAGCGCACCGGCGTCAGTACCGGTTTGCCGGAAAAGAACGCGGTCAGGTTCTGGCCCACCAACTCCACCATAGCGCGGGTGGCTTCCGGCGACAGGCCTGCCACGTGGGGTGTGAGGACGACGTTGGGCAGGTTCTTCAGCGCCTGCGGCACTTCGGGCTCGTGATCGAACACATCCAGGGCCGCTCCGGCAATTCGCCGTTGTTCCAGGGCGCTGATCAGATCGGCGGTGGAAACCACGCTGGCCCTGGCGACGTTCACCAGAAATCCTTTTGGACCGAGCGCATCCAGGCTCTGCTTGTTTATCAACTGCCGGGTATCCAGGCCGCCTGGCGTGGCGACGATCAGGAAGTCCGAGACCCGCGCCAGTTCCGTGGGCGTGGCGCAGAAGGTGTAGGGCACGTCGTTGCGTACCCGGCGATTGTGATAGCTGACACTCATGTCAAAGCCCAGGGCGGCCCGTTTGGCGATCGCCATGCCCACCGCGCCAAGGCCCAACACGCCCAGCCGCTTACCGGCCAGGGAAGGGCGCGCGCTCCTCGGCCATTCGCCCCGTCGCAGGGCGGCATCGCAATGGGGGATATCGCGCACCAACGCCAGCAACAGCGCCATGGCATGGTCGGCTACCGACGACGCATTGACCCCGGCGCCATTGGTCACCACGATGCCGCGCTGATGGGCGGCCTGCAGGTCCACCTGCTCGTAGCCGGCGCCGATCACGCAGATGATTTTCAGGTTGGGCAGGGCGGCAATTTCCTCGGCCGTCAAACCCAGGGGACCGCGGGTCAGAACCGCGCTGAACCGTTCTCCATGTTCGTAAATCGCCGTCTTGCGCTCGGCAGGCGTTGGCGCCAACTCCAAGTGATAGCCCTGACGCTCAAGAATCGGCAGGTATTCGTTGACGGTTTCAACCAGTACAAGAACGGTTGCGGTCATGCTGTGCTCCTGTGGGCAATAGGACTGACGAAAAACCTGTGGGAGCGAGCCTGCTCGCGATAGCGGTGTCTCAGGAAATACCATGGCTGGCTGTTCCATCGCTATCGCGAGCAGGCTCGCTCCCACAGGGTTTTGTGCATTATGGCTTATCCTGCGCTGGTAACTGTTTCATCTGTTCTGAGTGTAGGAGTTGGCGCAAAAAGGCGATAGGTCGGCGGCTTCATTCCCCGGCGTTATTTGCCGCAGATGCACCGTCCTCACAACCGCTCCTCAGCTAAGTCTTTGCTTCTGCTCGTTAATCCCGGACAATCGCGCCCCTGTTTCGGCCAGGGCGCTGCCTGTCGGGGTTTTCCGACTCGTCCTGGTCGGGTGCATGTGACCGGAATGCGGAGATCCGACCGGATGAATGATCAGGCCACTAGCGTCGAAGAACGCTTTGAAACGACAGCCCCAGCTACGCTCAGCCAGTGGGGGCGGCATGACACTACTTGGATGTTGGGCCTGTTTGGCACCGCTATCGGTGCAGGTACTTTGTTTTTGCCCATCAACGCCGGCCTCGGCGGTTTCTGGCCGTTGTTGATCCTGGCGTTGCTAGCCTTTCCCATGACGTTCTACGCCCACCGGGGGCTGACCCGTTTCGTGTTGTCCGGCCGTGAAGGCGCGGACATCACTGACGTGGTGGAGGAGCATTTCGGTATCAAGGCCGGTGCACTGATCACGTTGCTGTACTTCTTTGCAATTTTCCCGATCCTGCTGATCTACAGCGTGGCGCTGACCAATACGGTGGGCAGCTTCCTGGAGCATCAACTGCATATCCAGCCGCCACCTCGGGTGGTGCTGTCGCTGGTGTTGATTCTGGGTTTGCTGGCAGTGGTGCGATGCGGGGAGCAGGCGATCGTCAAGGCCATGAGCCTGATGGTCTATCCGTTTATCGTAGCGTTGCTGTTCCTGGCGGTGTTTCTGATCCCGCACTGGAACGGTGGCATCCTGACCACAGCGTCCACGCTGCCTGAACCTTCGGCGCTGCTGCATACCTTGTGGCTGGCGATTCCGGTGATGGTGTTCTCGTTCAACCACTCGCCGATCATCTCGGCGTTTGCGGTGGATCAGAAGCGTCGCCATGGCGATAACGCCGAAGTGCGCAGCTCGCAGATCCTCTCGCGCGCCCATGTGCTGATGGTGGTGATGGTGCTGTTCTTTGTGTTCAGTTGTGTTTTGACGCTTTCCCCGTCGCAACTGGCCGAGGCCAAGGCGCAGAATCTGTCGATCCTGTCGTACCTGGCCAACCACTTCAGCAATCCGACCATCGCTTTTGCCGCGCCATTGATTGCGTTCGTGGCGATCTCCAAGTCCTTCCTGGGGCATTACATTGGCGCCAGCGAAGGCCTCAAGGGCCTGATCGTCAAGAGCGGTCGACGTCCGGCGGCAAAGACCCTGAACCGTCTGACCGCAGCGTTCATGCTGGTAGTGTGCTGGATCGTCGCCACCCTTAACCCGAGCATCCTGGGCATGATCGAAACCCTGGGCGGCCCGGTAATCGCGGCGATCCTGTTCCTGATGCCGATGTACGCCATCCAAAAGGTCCCGGCCATGGCCCGTTACCGCGGCCAGGCGTCCAATGTGTTCGTGACGCTGGTAGGGGTGGTGGCAATTACCGCGCTGGTCTATTCCCTGACATCCTGACCGGATTCCCTGTGGGAGCGAGCGCGCTCGCGAAAGCGGTGGGTCAGCTTGCATTGATGTTGGATGTGCTGCCGTCTTCGCGAGCAGGCTCGCTCCCACATGGAGTCTTGGGTGTTCATAGATTCGTCATTCACCACAAGTCTCTGTGGGAGCGAGCCTGCTCGCGATGGCGTCAGTTCAGGTTGCATCGAAAACAGGCATAAAAAAACGCCGCCCCTCGCAAGAAGGGCGGCGTTTTTAGTCGAGCGTTGAAGCCTTAGGCTTGAACGACCGGGATGTTGGCATTGGCAGCCGCTTCACGGAACTCGGCGATCTGGTCGAAGCTCAGGTAGCGGTACACGTCCGCTGCCATGCTGTCGATCTTGCCGGCGTATTCCATGTACTCCTCGACGGTCGGCAGGCGACCCAGGATAGACGCCACGGATGCCAGTTCGGCCGAAGCCAGGTAGACATTCGCGCCGTCGCCCAGACGGTTCGGGAAGTTACGGGTCGAAGTCGATACCACAGTGGAGTTCGGTTCCACGCGTGCCTGGTTACCCATGCACAGCGAGCAGCCTGGCATTTCCATCCGTGCACCGGCCTTGCCGTAGATGCCGTAGTAGCCTTCTTCGGTGAGCTGGTGAGCGTCCATCTTGGTCGGCGGCGAGAGCCACAGACGGGTTGGCAACTGACCCTTGACCTGTTCCAGCAACTTACCGGCAGCGCGGAAGTGGCCGATGTTGGTCATGCACGAACCGATGAACACTTCGTCGATCTTCTGCCCAGCGACGCTGGAGAGCAGGCGGGCATCGTCCGGGTCGTTCGGCGCGCAGAGCACAGGCTCCTTGACGTCGGCCAGGTCGATCTCGATGACTTCGGCGTATTCGGCGTCCTTGTCGGCTTCCAGCAGTTCCGGGTTGGCCAGCCAGGCTTCCATCGCCTGGGCACGACGCTCCAGGGTGCGGGCATCGCCGTAGCCTTCGCCGATCATCCAGCGCAGCAGGGTGATGTTCGATTGCAGGTATTCGGCAATCGATTCCTTGGACAGCTTGATGGTGCAACCGGCAGCCGAACGTTCGGCCGAGGCGTCGGACAGTTCGAACGCTTGCTCGACGGTCAGGGTTTCCAGGCCTTCGATTTCCAGGATGCGGCCGGAGAAGGCGTTCTTCTTGCCTTTCTTCTCGACGGTCAACAGACCTTTCTGGATCGCGTAGTAAGGGATGGCGTGAACCAGGTCACGCAGGGTGACGCCTGGTTGCAGCTTGCCCTTGAAGCGAACCAGGATCGATTCCGGCATGTCCAGCGGCATGACGCCAGTGGCGGCGGCGAACGCCACCAGGCCAGAACCGGCCGGGAACGAGATACCGATCGGGAAACGGGTGTGGGAGTCGCCACCGGTGCCGACGGTGTCCGGCAGCAGCATGCGGTTCAGCCAGCTGTGGATGATGCCGTCGCCCGGACGCAGGGACACGCCGCCACGGGTCATGATGAAGTCAGGCAGGGTGTGGTGGGTGGTCACGTCGATCGGCTTTGGATAGGCCGCGGTGTGGCAGAAGGACTGCATCACCAGATCGGTCGAGAAGCCCAGGCACGCCAGGTCTTTCAATTCGTCGCGGGTCATCGGGCCAGTGGTGTCCTGGGAACCCACGGTGGTCATCTTCGGCTCGCAGTAGGTGCCCGGACGAACGCCGGTCACGCCGCAGGCCTTGCCGACCATTTTCTGCGCCAGGGTGAAACCCTTGGTGCTTTCGGCCGGGGCTTCCGGCTTCTTGAACAGGTCCGAAGCGGGCAGGCCCAGCTCGGCACGTGCCTTCTCGGTCAGGCCGCGACCGATGATCAGCGGGATACGGCCGCCGGCACGCACTTCGTCCAACAGGACCGGGGTCTTCATTTCGAAGGTGGCCAGGACTTCATCAGTGCCGTGCTTGCAGACTTTGCCAGCATGCGGGTACAGGTCGATCACGTCGCCCATGTGCATGTTGGACACATCGAATTCGATCGGCAGGGCGCCGGCGTCTTCCATGGTGTTGTAGAAAATCGGGGCGATCTTGCTGCCGAAGCAGAAACCACCGGCGCGCTTGTTCGGCACGTAAGGCACGTCGTCACCGAAGAACCACAGCACCGAGTTGGTGGCTGATTTACGTGACGAACCGGTACCGACCACGTCACCGACGTAGGCGATCGGGAAGCCCTGGCCGCGCATCTCTTCGATCTGCTTCATCGGGCCGGTCTTGCCTTGTTCATCCGGCACGATACCGTCACGGGCCATTTTCAGCATGGCCAGGGCGTGCAGTGGGATGTCCGGGCGGGACCAGGCGTCAGGAGCCGGGGAGAGGTCGTCGGTGTTGGTTTCGCCGGTAACCTTGAACACCCGAAGGCTGATCTTGTCGGCCAGCACGGGGCGGTTCTTGAACCACTCGCCGTCGGCCCAGGATTGCAGCACGCCCTTGGCGTGAACGTTGCCATTGCGGGCTTTTTCAGCCACGTCGTGGAAGGCATCGAACATCAGCAGTGTGTGCTTGAGTTCTTCGGCGGCTACGGGCGCCAGTTCGGCGTCGTCCAGCAGGTCCACCAGGGTCACGATGTTGTAGCCGCCCTGCATGGTGCCGAGCAGTTCAACGGCGCGCTTCTTGTCCAGCAGAGGGGATTGGGCTTCGCCTTTGGCCAGGGCGGACAGGAAACCGGCCTTCACGTAGGCGGCTTCGTCGACTCCAGGCGGAACGCGATTGGTGATCAGGTCAACGAGGAAAGCTTCTTCGCCAGCCGGAGGATTCTTCAGCAGCTCGATCAGGCCTGCGGTTTGTTCGGCGTTAAGCGGCTGGGGAACGATACCCAGTGCTGCACGCTCTTCGATATGTTTGCGGTAGGCTTCAAGCACAGTTATTACCCTCATCAGTGGTCCCAAATGGGTGTCCGGGACGCTCATCCAGAAACCCACGGTACTCATGCGCGTCGGAGGCTTTTTGAGCCACCACGCCAGAGTTTCCGCGAGTTCCTCACAGAAGCTGCTTTCAAAGTTTTACGCCTGCAGAACGGGGAGCTGATGAGGGTTGGCGTTGGGCTTTCCCCGCTGGAAAGACCCTCGGCCAACACCGCTCTGAAGGAACGACTGTGCTCGTGACGCTTTGAAAACAGCTTCTAACGGACATTGGCGCCTTAAAAGGCTGGCTGATTCTACGGCAAAAAAAAAATAAACGTAAGTTGGCCCCTGAAGTTTGAGGGGTGATCAATCTTAGACAAAGGGCTAACATGCCGGCCTGTCCTGCTTTTGCGTGTGTTTTTCCTTATGCCCAACCAGCTCATCAAGACCCCCTGCGTCGGCCTTTGCTCCACTGTCTACGGTGACCTGGTGTGCCGTGGCTGCAAGCGGTTCCACCATGAAGTGATTCATTGGAACGGCTATAACGAGGACGAAAAACGCGCGGTGTGGATGCGGCTTGAGCAGTTGCTGGTCCAGGTGATGGTGGCCAAACTGGAGGTTTTTGATCCTGCGCTGCTGCGCCAGCAACTGGAAACACGCAAGATTCGTTTTGTGCCGCACCAGTCGGAATATTGCTGGGCTTATCAATTGATCGCCCGTGGCGCGCGGGTGATCAACAACCTGGAAGCCTACGGCATGGTGCTGATGCCCGAATTTCGCGACTGGGACCTGCCGGACCTGCGCGACGCCATTGATCGGGAATTCTTCCTGCTGTCCGAAGCCCATTACCAGCGCTACATCGCGCCGGGCTTCCTGAAGGATGCCATTGGCGGCTGAAGGAGATGGCTTTTGTGGCGGGGGGTGTCAGTCCTTGACCGCCAGCTCCACCAGATGATCCTCGACCTCCTGCGGTTTGAGCACCAGCACGTCGCTTTCCAGCGTGTCGAGCACCGCTTCGGCGGTATTGCCGATCAAGACCCCTGACAACCCGGAACGCGCCACGGTGCCGATCACTGTCACCGCTGCCTGCAGCTTGCGTGCCATGTATGGAATCAGGACGTCCGCCGGACCTTCTTCGATGTGCAGGTGTTGGTCGTCGATGTCGAACTCAGCCTGGAACGCCCGGCATTGTTCGCGGTATTTGGCCTCGATGGTTTCCTTGAGCTGGAACGTCGGATCGGCGGAGGACAGCATCGGTGTGGGATGGGCGCTGATCACGTGCAGGTGCGCCTTGGCCAGGATGGCAATGTCGTAGCCGTGATCGATGATGGTGGAGTGCAGGTGGCGGTGCTCGCCGTCGGCATTGCCCACGTCGACGGCGGCCAAGATCACTTTGTCTTTCCAGGAACCGGCGGTTTTCACCAGCAGCACTGGAGTCGGGCAATGGCGCAGCAATTTCCAGTCCGCCGGGGTGAGCAGGGCTTTTTTCAGCGGGCTGTCGGGAAAGTGTTGCTTGATCACCAGGCCGCAACCTTCGGCCTGCTGTACGTCGATGATGGTTTCGTACAGGCTTTCGTTCCAGGCCTGTTCGGTGGTGACACTGTAGCCGTCGGCCAGCAACGCGGCCTTCAGCACGCTGAGCATGCCGGCATGGTCATGCTTCTTGTCACACACCAGCAGATGCAGGTGGGCCTGGGTGACACCGGCAATCAGCTTGGCGCGCTTGAGCGCGAGGCTTTCCGAATGTTCGGGGTCGATGACCACCAGAATGCTGCGAATGGCTTGCATGATCGGCGTCTCCAGCAATAAAAAGGCATGGCGTTGCTCAACTATAGTTGTTGTATGGCAGTCGTCGACTTGATGCATATCAACGGCGGTGGCTGGTGGTCTGGAGGCAGGCCGGTATAATCGGCGCCCTTCGCTCGACTCTCTTTTTCCGTGAGCCCCATGATCCTTCCCGAAATTCATGAATTCCTTGGTTGCCGCACTCCCGATGCCTGGGTCCAGGCGGCGCTGGCCGACCAGGAGACGCTGCTGATCGACCACAAGAACTGCGAATTCAAGGCCGCCAGCACCGCCCTGAGCCTGATCGCCAAGTACCACTCCCACGTTGACCTGATCAACCTGATGTCACGTCTGGCCCGGGAAGAACTGGTGCATCACGAACAGGTGATGCGCCTGATGAAAAAACGCAAGGTCGGCTTGCGCCAGCTCTCTGCCGGGCGTTACGCCTCGGGGCTGCGCAAAGTGGTCCGCAGCCACGAACCGGTCAAACTGGTGGACACTTTGGTGGTCGGCGCTTTCATCGAGGCCCGCAGTTGCGAGCGTTTCGAGGCCCTGGTGCCGCACCTGGACGAAGAATTGGGCAAGTTCTATTTCGGTTTGCTCAAAAGCGAAGCCCGGCATTTCCAGGGCTACCTGAAACTGGCCTACCAGTATGGCGACGCCAAGGACATCGCCCAGGTGATCGACAAGGTTCGTGACGCCGAGCAGGCGCTGATTGAATCGCCGGATGTGGAGTTTCGCTTCCACAGTGGTGTGCCTGCGGTATAGGGCTGTTTGCCCTGACGCCATCGCGAGCAGGCTCGCTCCCACATTTGATCTTCAGTGAACACAAGTAATGAGTACACCGAAAATCCCTGTGGGAGCGAGCCTGCTCGCGATGAGGCCTCACGCAGCTCTACATCCTTAATCGCTCAAACCCAGGCGCTCATGCCATTGGGCAATGGACTCCTGGGGATAGATCTCGAACTGCTGATCGCCGGCGTGCGCCTCGACTTCCACCCACGGCGCCTTGGAGCCCAGCATCAGATGGGTGTGCTCAGGCGGTACCGGCAACGGCGTGTCGATGGCAGAGGCGAACGGGTGGATCAGCTCAGGCCATTCGGGGCTGAACAGCCACAAGCCTGAACCGCAAAGGGAACAGAAATGCCGTTCGGCGCTGCTGCGGTGGGCGCGTTTATCCCCGTCATTCCTGAGCCGCGCATGATAGATCGAGATGTGCTTGCGACCGCGTACCTTCAAGCTCCGGGCATCGCCCCCCAGGTTTATCGCAAAGCCGCCTCCACCCTGGGTCTTGCGACAGATCGAGCAGTAGCAGCGCTGATAAGGGTAGGGGTGGGCGCTGTCGAGGCTGAACGACACCGCGCCGCAATGGCAGGATCCTTCGAGCTGCATGAGAACCTCCGGTTGGCAATTGGGAAGTGGCTCAGGACAGCCTAGACGGTCGGCATTTTTTGACAGCTGAATTCAGGCCGGCCATGCGGCAGCCATCGCGAGCAGGCTCGCTCCCACATTTGATCTTCAGTGAACACAAACACCGAAATCCCTGTGGGAGCGAGCCTGCTCGCGATGAACGATGACGCGCTCTAGCGACCGGGCACCCGCCACAAATACCACGCCGCCACCGTCCGATGTGGGCTCCACGCCTGTCCAATCCCAACCATCTGTTTGCGCGTCGGTTGGACGTCCAAACCCTTGAGCCGCCGATACCCCTCACGCACTCCAAAGTCATCCGCCGGCAGGATGTCGGGTCGCTCCAGGCTGTAGATCAGCAGCATCTCCACGGTCCAGCGTCCGACGCCGCGCAGGGTGATCAAGCGTTCGATCAAGGCCTCATCATCCATGGCCAGCGCCGCGGGGTAGTCCGGCACCACCTCGTCCAGCGTCGCTTGAGCGATGCCCTGTATGGTCGCGATCTTGCTGGCGGAAAATCCGCAGTCGCGCATCTGTTGGAAGTCAGTCGCCAGGATCTGCTCAGGCCTGGGGAATATCGCTCCCGGAAACAGCCGCAGAAAGCGACCGAGAATCGCATCGCCGGCTTTAGCATGCAATTGTTGATAGGCAATCGCCCGGACGAGTGCTTCATACGGGTCGCGGGCCGGTTTGGGTTGCAGCAGACAAGGGCCGATCATCTCGACATGACGGCGCCAGTCTTCGTCGAGGCTTGCCAGAAAGGTGCTCGCATCGTGGTACGGGACAGGCATCAGGTGTTCACTCGGCAGGCAGATCAGAATGCCAGTGGCAGGGACACCTGCACCGCAGCTTTTTCCAGCCGCAACAGAAAAGCCTTGCGTGGCTGCCCGCCACCATAGCCGGTCAACGAGCCATCCGCACCGATCACCCGGTGGCAGGGGATGACGATGGCCAGGCGATTCTGGCCGTTGGCCAGTCCCACCGCACGGCTGGCACCAGGACTGCCGAGGGCAGTGGCGATGTTGCCGTAGCTACGGGTTTCGCCGTAGGGGATTTTTTCCAGTTCAGCCCAGACCCGGACGGCGAAGGCGCTGCCGGGCATATGCAGCGGCACGCTGAACGAGGTGAGCTTCCCAGCGAAATAGTCGGCCAGTTCGGTTTCGATCTGTTGCAAGTGGGGATTGTGCCCCGGGGCGACGGTATAGCCGTAGCGTTGTTGCAACTCTTCGATTTCCCGGGTCAGGGCCGGGCGGTCGAGGAACTCCAGCAACACCAGGCCGCGCCGTTCGGCCATGGCCAGCATCGGCCCCAGTGGCGTTGTCAGGCGGGTGAACAGCAGGGGTTCGCTGTGGGCGGCGCGGCCCGGTGTGATGTGGAAAGACTTCACGAAGGCGTCACGAAATCCGCTCAGGGACTCGTAGCCTGAGTCAAAGGCCGCATTGTCGATGGAAATCCCTTCTTTGATGCCCCCCAGGGCGATGCCCAGCCGTCGAGTGCGCAGGTACGCATGGAAGGTCATGCCGAAATGCTGCTTGAACCAGCGCCGCAGCTTCAGCGGTTCAATGCCTTGTTCCAGCAACAAGGCATCGGTCCAGCGCAGGTCGGGTTCGGCGTCCACCGCCTTGAGCAGCGCCTGGATCCAGGCCGGCGCGATGGCGGCGGCATCCAGCGGCTTGCAACGCAGACAGGCTCGATATCCGGCCGACATGGCTTCGTCAGCGTGGGCGAAGAATTCGACGTTTTCCGGCTTCGGCTTGCGCGCCGTGCAGCTGGGGCGACAGAAGATGCCGGTGGTCTTGACCGCCGTGAAGAACACCCCCTCGTAGGCGGTGTCTCGTTCGAGCATGGCGCGGACCATCTCGGCATGGGGTGGGAGCAGCGAGTCGTGTAGGTTCATGGGAGGAGCATAGAGCCAGGCCCGGGATGGCTCCACCGGAAAATCGACAGTGAATTTTCATCCGCCTCAATACTTCCAGAACACCGGCGTGAACAACACCAGCACGGTCAGAATCTCCAGACGACCCAGCAGCATGCCAATGGTCAGCAGCCATTTGGCCGCATCCGGCAAGGTGGAGAAGTTGCCGGCCGGTCCGATGATCGAGCCCAGCCCTGGCCCGACGTTGCACACGGCCGTGGCGGCACCGGTGAGGGCCGTCGTCCAGTCCAGGCCGATCAGCGCAAGCCCAAGGGCGATAGCGCCGATGGTAATGGTGAAGAAAAAAGAAAACGTCAGCAGCGAACGGACGATCTCTTCGTCAATGGGGTGCTTGTTGTATTTTTTCTGAATCACCGCCCGCGGATGGATCAGTTGTTTCAAACTGCCCATCAGTAAGGCGCCGGCCACCTGAAAACGAAAAATCTTCAGCCCGCCGGAGGTGGATCCCGAACAACCGCCGACAAACGTCAGGTAAAAAAATAGCAGCAGGGCAAAGCTGCCCCATAGCGAGTAGTCACCCAGCGCCACACCGGTGGTGGTGACCACCGAAGTCACGTTGACGGCTACGATGCGCACCGCGTCCAGCCAGGCGTAGTCGCTGTTCAGGCTCAGCCAGGTGCCCACCACGAGCCAGGTAATGACCAGGAATCCGAGGAATCCACGGACCTGATGATCCCTCAGCAACGCTCGTTTGTTCCCGCGCAACGTGGCGACATACAAGGTGAAGGGCAGTGCGCCGGCGATCATGATAATCACCGAGATCCAGTGGATGGCCGGTTGAGACCAGTTGGCCAAGGACGAATCCGAAGTGGAGAACCCTCCGGTGGAAATCATGGTCATCGCATGGTTGATCGCTTCGAAAGGTGTCATGCCCGCCAGCCACAAGGCCAGGGCGGCCAGGGCACTCAAGCCTAAGTAGAGCCACAGGATGTAGGTCGCCGCCACATGGGAGCGCGGTGTGACTTTCTCCGACCAGTCCGATGATTCGGTCTGGAACAGTCGCATGCCGCCGACCCGCAACAGCGGCAGGATGGCCACCGCCATGCCGATGAAGCCGATCCCTCCGAGCCACTGCAACATCGAGCGCCAGATCAGCAGGCCCGGGGAGGCATTGTCCAAGCCGGTGAGGATGGTCGAGCCGGTGGTGGTGATGCCGGACATCGTCTCGAAGAATGCGTCGGTGTAGCTGATGTGCTGGATAAATACCATCGGCAAGGCGGCGAAGGTGCAGACAACCACCCAACTGGCAGTGGTCAGCAGGTACATGTCCCGCGGACGCAGTTGTATGTGCTCTGGCCGACCACGTGCTACCAGCAAGATGCCGCAGACAGAGGTGATCAGGCTCGACCACAAGAACGCCGAGAGGTCATCGTTTCGCTCGTACACCATCAGCGTGAGAAGCGGGATTGCCATGCTCGCGGCCAGGGTGATCAGGAAAATGCCGAGGATGAATCCGATAAACCGCACAGCCGCAAGGGACATAAAACACGCCTGAAAGAATGAGCCGCCCAGTATCGATTTCGTTGACCGGACGCTGCGTAAAGTTTGCGTAAAAAAAAAGCCCGAAACAGCACCTGTTCGCACGGCGCGCGGTGAGTCGTCGTCATTGGGCAGTTTTGTTCAATACCGCCAGTGGCGTGCAATTTACCTTGAACGCCACCTCACGGACATGAAGAAGGTATGCAATGAGTCTGATTATTTCCATGGCTGCGTTTGCACTGGTCGCGTCCATCACTCCCGGGCCGGTGAATATTGTAGCCCTCAGTTCCGGGGCGCGATTCGGCTTTCGTGCCACCTTGCGTCACGTGGCCGGGGCCACCCTGGGGTTTGTCTTGCTGCTGGTGTTGATGGGGCTGGGGTTGCACGAAGTGCTGCAGCGCTGGCCCGGCCTCACGCGAGTGGTGCAACTGGGGGGCGTGGGTTTTCTGTTGTTCATGGCCTGGAAACTGGCGATGGACAACGGGCAGCTGGGCGCCGGAGACGAGGAGCGGGCGCCGTCGATGTTTTACGGCGCGTTGATGCAGTGGCTCAACCCCAAGGCGTGGCTGGCCTGTGTGGCCGGGATGGGAGCATTCGTGGCCGATGGTGAGGCGCGGTTGGTGTGGCAGTTTGCGGCTATCTACCTGGTGATCTGTTATCTCTCGGTAGGCTGCTGGGCCTATGCCGGCAGTTTTCTGCGGGTCTGGCTGGGCAACCCGGCGACCATGCGCCTGTTCAATCGGACGATGGCGGCGTTGCTGGTGGTCAGTGCGGTGTATTTGTTGTTGCCTTGAGCCATCCCCGCGAAAGCAGGATCGGGTATCAACCGCGATATTGGCCCGGGGTGGCGGCCAGGTGTTGTTTGAAGGCGCGCTGGAAATGCGCCTGGTCGGCAAACCCGCTGTCCAGTGCGACATCGGCAATCAGCTTGCCTTCGCGTAACTGCCGACGGGCGAACTGGATCCGACGATTGACCAGGAAAGCATGGGGCGTCATGCCGTAATGGCGCTTGAAGGCCCGGCTCAGGTACGACGGCGAAAGTTGTGCGGCGGCGCAGATGTCTTCAAGTTTCAAGGCCTCGCTGCAATGGTCATGGATAAACTGCGCCGCTCGCATCAATCCCGGGTGGCTGCCACGGTCCGGGCGCCCGGCTGGGTTGAGCCGGTGTTGCAGGTCGATGAAAAACGCTTCGGCGGCGGCGTGTTTGCGGGCGATGTCGATCCGCTCATCCACCAGTTGGCCGTACAAACCCTGTAAGGCGGCAAACAGCTCGATGTCGCGGCTGTGGGTGGTGGCGAAGCCCTGAAAACCCAGGGTCTCGTCAAAGCCGATTCGGCGCTGCAAGTCCGTCAGCCACTGGGTGTCGACGTACAGCATTACATACGACCATGGCTGATCATTGATCGGGTTGCACGCATGGACATCGCCGGGGTTCATCAATACGACCGTACCGCTCTCTACCTGGAAATTCGATTGCTCATGAAGGTAGGTGCTGCGCCCGGCCGTGATAGCCCCGATGGAAAAGTGGTCATGGGAATGACGCGAATAGCAGACCTTGCGTCCATCGGTGATGCCCCGGGCTTCGATGAAGGGCAGCGCTGCATCACGCCAGAAACGTGGGGCGGCATCATGGGGGGCGGGCTTCATCGGTCGGCGTCCTCGTCTTGAACCTGTGTCGCAGTGTATTAGGCCCTGTCGATAAATGCCTGTTTGATTTGACGCATTGGTTTGAAGGGGAGTGGGCCTGGGCTAGACTTCAACAAGCCCTCTCGATGGAGTTCCCGATGCCTGCGCCAGGTAAACCGGATAACGAAGCCGTTCGCCTCAAGAATCTGCACTCGCTCAAGCTGCTCGACACCGCGCCCGAGGAGCGCTTCGACCGCCTGACTCGCCTTGCCCGGCGTTTGTTCGATGTGCCCATTGCGCTGGTGTCGCTGGTGGATGCCAACCGTCAGTGGTTCAAGTCCAACGCGGGCCTGGACGCCAGTGAGTCCGGACGCGACGTTTCATTTTGTGCACACGCCATTTTGCAGGATCAGATTCTGGAGGTTTGCGACGCGGAGCAGGACGAGCGGTTTCGCGACAACCCGTTTGTCACCGATAAACCCGGCATTCGTTTCTACGCCGGGCAGCCGTTGGCACTGGATGACGGCAGCAAGCTTGGAACCCTGTGCTTGCTGGACACCAAGCCGCGCAAGCTCAATGACGAAGAACGCGAACTGCTGCGCGACTTGGCCAGCATGGCCGAGCAGGAAATGATTGCTGTGCAGATGGCGAGCATGGACGAACTGACCTTGCTGTCCAATCGACGTGGTTTCAAGACGTTGGCCCAGCATGCGCTGAGCGTTTGCGAGCGCCTGTCGCGTCCGGCAACACTGCTGTTCTTCGACCTCAACGAATTCAAGCTGACCCGCCGCCATGACCAGAGCGGAATAAAAAACGCCGCTTGTCCCTTTTCAGGACAAGCGGCGTTTTTACGCAGCGGATGTGACGTGAAGATTACTCTTCGATGTTACCCATGGCGGTGGTGTTGAAGCCGCCGTCCACGTACATGATTTCACCGCTGATGCCCGAGGCCAGGTCCGAGCACAGGAAGGCGCCGGCGTTGCCGACTTCCTCGATGGTGACGTTGCGACGCAGCGGGGTCTGCGCTTCGTTGGCGGCCAGCATTTTGCGGAAGTTCTTGATGCCGGAAGCGGCGAGGGTACGGATTGGACCGGCCGATACGCAGTTGACGCGGGTGCCATCCGGGCCCAGGGAGCCGGCCAGGTAACGCACGCCTGCTTCCAGGGAAGCCTTGGCCATACCCATCACGTTGTAGTTCGGCATGGTGCGCTCGGCGCCCAGGTACGACAGGGTCAGCAAGCTGCCGTTGCGGCCTTTCATCATTTCACGACCGGCTTTGGCCAGGGCCACAAAGCTGTAGGCGCTGATGTCGTGGGCAATGCGGAAGCCTTCGCGGGTGGTGGCTTCGGTGAAGTCGCCGTCCAGTTGATCGCCCGGGGCGAAGCCCACGGAGTGCACGATGCAGTCCAGGCCGTCCCACTTCTTGCTCAGTTCTTCGAAAACCTTGGCGATTTCTTCATCGCTGGCCACGTCGCACGGGAAGCACAGCTCAGGGCTCGAGCCCCAGCCTTGTGCGAACTCTTCGACGCGACCCTTGAGTTTGTCGTTCTGATAAGTGAAGGCAAGCTCAGCGCCCTCGCGATGCATGGCGGCGGCGATGCCGGATGCGATGGACAGCTTGCTGGCGACACCGACGATCAGTACGCGCTTACCGGCGAGAAAACCCATGTGTTGCTCCTCTTTCAGGTTATTCGGCAGTTGTTGGGGCCAGGAAAGCGGCCTCCAGCAACTGCTGTGTATAGGGGTGTTGCGGCGCGGCGAATATGCTGCGGGCATCACCTTGTTCGACCACTTGGCCATGCTTGACCACCATCAACTGGTGGCTCAGCGCTTTGACGACAGCCAGGTCATGGCTGATAAACAGGTACGTCAGGTTGTACTTGGTTTGCAGCGACCGCAACAGCTCCACCACCTGGCGTTGCACGGTACGGTCCAGGGCCGACGTCGGTTCATCCAGCAGAATCAACGCCGGCTTGAGCACCAGGGCCCGGGCAATGGCGATACGCTGCCGCTGCCCTCCGGAAAATTCATGGGGGTAGCGGTTCCGAGTCTCCGGATCCAGGCCTACCTCCTTCAATGCCGCGATTATCGCTTGTTCCTGCTCGGCTGCGGTGCCGATCTTGTGGATCCGCAGGCCTTCGCCGACGATCTGGCTTACACACATCCGTGGGCTCAGGCTGCCGAACGGGTCCTGAAACACCACTTGCATCTCCCGGCGCAGTGGCCGGACCTGTTGCTGCGACAGGCAGTCCAGCTGCTTGCCTTCAAAGCGGATCCCCCCCTGGCTGCCGATCAACCGCAAGATCGCCAGCCCCAGGGTGGACTTGCCGGAGCCGCTTTCGCCAACGATACCCAGGGTCTGGCCCTGGGGCAGGCTGAAGCGGATACCGTCCACGGCCTTGATGTAGTCCACCGTGCGTTTGAACAGGCCTTTCTTGATCGGGAACCAGACTTTCAGGTCCTCGACCTGCAACAGCGGCGGGCCGACCACGTTGGTCGCCGGGTTGCCGCTGGGCTCGGCGGCCAGCAGTTCCCGAGTGTACGGATGCTGCGGCGCGCGGAACAGCTCTTCGCACGATGCCTGTTCGACGATGCAACCGCGCTGCATGACACATACGCGATGAGCAATTCTTCGCACCAGGTTCAAATCGTGGCTGATCAACAGCAGCGACATACCCAGCCGCGCCTGCAAATCCTTGAGCAATTCGAGGATTTTCAGCTGGACGGTGACGTCCAGTGCCGTGGTCGGTTCGTCGGCAATCAGCAGCTCTGGTTCGTTGGCCAGGGCCATGGCGATCATCACTCGCTGGCGCTGGCCACCGGACAGTTCGTGGGGCAGGGCCTTGAGGCGCTTGTGCGGCTCGGGGATGCCCACCAGTTCCAGCAACTCCAAGGTGCGACGGGTAGCGACCTTACCGGACAGCCCCTTGTGAATGCCCAGCACTTCATTGATCTGCTTCTCGATGCAATGCAGCGGATTGAGGGACGTCATCGGCTCCTGAAAGATCATCGCGATCCGGTTACCCCGGATGTGGCGGATAGTCTTTTCTTTCAACCCGAGCAAATCCTGGCCGGCGTACTGGATGGTCCCGCTTGGATGGTGGGCCAACGGGTAGGGCAGCAACCGCAGGATTGAGTGGGCGGTCACCGACTTGCCTGAGCCGCTTTCGCCGACCAGGGCCATGGTTTCGCCACGCTTGATGTCAAAACTGACGCCTTCGACCACCCGTTGCCGACGTTCGCCGACGATGAACTCCACGGCCAAGTCGCGCACTTCGATCAGATTGTCCTGATTCATTTCACTTCCTCGGATCGAAGGCATCGCGAGCGGACTCGCCGATGAACACCAGCAGGCTCAGCATGATCGCCAGCACGGCGAACGCGCTGATGCCCAGCCAAGGCGCCTGCAGGTTGGATTTGCCTTGGGCCACCAGTTCACCCAGGGACGGAGCGCCCGGAGGCAAGCCAAACCCGAGGAAATCCAGGGCCGTGAGGGTGCCGATGGCCCCGGTGAGAATGAACGGCATGAACGTCATGGTCGAGACCATGGCGTTGGGCAGGATGTGGCGGAACATGATCGCGCCGTTCTGCATGCCTAATGCCCGCGCGGCACGCACGTATTCCAGGTTGCGCCCGCGCAGGAACTCGGCGCGGACCACGTCCACCAGGCTCATCCAGGAGAACAGCAGCATGATGCCCAGCAACCACCAGAAGTTCGGCTGCACGAAGCTGGCCAGGATGATCAACAGGTAAAGCACCGGCAGCCCCGACCAGATCTCCAGGAAACGCTGGCCGGCCAGGTCGACCCATCCGCCGTAAAAGCCCTGCAAGGCACCGGCGATCACGCCAATGATCGAGCTGAGGAGGGTCAGTGTCAGAGCGAACAGCACCGAAACACGGAAACCATAGATCACCCGGGCCAGCACATCGCGGCCCTGGTCGTCAGTGCCCAGCCAGTTGACCGAGGAGGGCGGTGCCGGGGCGGGGACCTTCAGGTCGTAATTGATGCTCTGGTAGCTGAACGGGATCGGTGCCCACAGTACCCACGCGTCCTTGGCGGCCAGCAGTTCGCGGATGTACGGGCTCTTGTAGTTGGCTTCCAGCGGAAATTCGCCGCCGAACGTGGTTTCCGGGTAGCGCTTGAGTGCCGGGAAGTACCAGCCGTCGTCGTAGTGCACCACCAGCGGCTTGTCATTGGCGATCAACTCGGCGCCCAGGCTGAGCCCGAACAGGATCAGGAACAGCCACAGCGACCACCAGCCACGCTTGTTGGCCTTGAACAGTTCGAAACGACGGCGATTGAGGGGGGACAGGTTCATCTCAATGCTCCCGGCTTTCGAAGTCGATGCGTGGATCGACAAAGGTGTAGGTCAGGTCACCGATCAATTTCACCACCAGCCCCAGCAGGGTGAAGATGAACAGGGTGCCGAAGACCACCGGGTAGTCACGGTTGATTGCCGCCTCGAAACTCATCAAACCGAGGCCATCAAGGGAAAAAATAACCTCTACCAGCAACGAGCCGGTGAAGAAGATTCCGATGAACGCCGAAGGGAAGCCGGCAATCACCAGCAGCATGGCGTTGCGGAACACATGACCATAGAGCACCCGATTGCGGGTCAGGCCCTTGGCCTTGGCGGTGACCACGTACTGCTTGTTGATTTCATCGAGGAAGCTGTTCTTGGTCAGCAGGGTCATGGTGGCAAAGTTGCCGATCACCAGGGCCGTAACGGGCAAGGCCAGGTGCCAGAAATAGTCGAGGATCTTGCCGCCCATGCTCAGTTCGTCGAAATCGTTGGACGTCAGCCCCCGTAGCGGGAACCAGTTGAAATAGCTGCCGCCGGCAAACACCACGATCAGCAGGATGGCGAACAGGAACGCCGGGATGGCATAGCCGACGATGATCGCCGAACTCGTCCAGACGTCGAAATGACTGCCATGCCGCGTCGCCTTGGCGATCCCCAGCGGGATCGACACCAGGTACATGATCAGCGTACTCCACAGCCCTAGCGAGATGGAGACCGGCATTTTTTCCTTGATCAGGTCGATGACCTTGGCGTCTCGGAAAAAACTGTCACCGAAATCCAGGCGAGCGTAATTCTTGATCATGATCCACAGGCGTTCCGGCGCCGACTTGTCGAAGCCGTACATGCGCTCGATTTCCTTGACCAGCGCCGGGTCCAGCCCCTGGGCGCCGCGATAGGCGGAGCCGGCCACCGACACTTCGGCACCGCCACCGGCAATGCGGCTGGTGGCGCCTTCGAAACCTTCGAGTTTGGCGATCATCTGCTCCACCGGCCCGCCGGGCGCGGCCTGGATGATCACGAAGTTGATCAGCAGGATGCCAAACAGGGTCGGGATGATGAGCAATAGACGCCGAAAGATATAAGCCAGCATCGGTTACTCCACACTCGCCGGGGCGACGATTTTTTGCTCGATGACCTGTTTTTCCACCTCGATGGAAGGCTTGACCTCTGGCTTGACCCACCATGTGGTGGTGCCGATGTCGTAGGTCGGGGTGATTTTTGGATGGCCGATGTGGTTCCAGTAGGCTACGCGCCAGGTCTTGATGTGCCAGTTAGGGATCACGTAGTAGCCCCATTGCAACACCCGGTCCAGCGCCCGGGCGTGGGCCACCAGGCTCTTGCGTGAGTCGGCGTTGATCAGTTGCTCCACCAGTTGGTCGACGGCGGGGTCCTTCAGGCCCATGGTGTTGCGACTGCCGGGATTATCGGCGGCGGCCGACATCCAGAACTCGCGTTGTTCGTTACCCGGCGAGCTGGACTGCGGGAAGCTGCCCACGATCAGGTCGAAATCCCGCGAGCGCACGCGATTGATGTATTGGGACACGTCGACCCGGCGGATCACCAGTTCGATGCCCAGGTCACTGAGGTTACGCTTGAACGGCAGCAGCACCCGCTCGAATTCGGTCTGGGCCAGCAGGAACTCCAGCACCACGGGTTTGCCCTGGGCATCGACCATCTTGTCGTCGACGATGCGCCAGCCGGCCTCTTGCAGCAATTGATAGGCCTTGCGCTGCTGGTCACGAATCATGCCGCTGCCGTCGCATACCGAAGGCTGGAAGGCCTGGGTGAACACCTGCTCGGGGATCTTGCCACGCAACGGCTCGAGGATCTTCAGCTCGTCTTCGCCGGGCAGGCCGGTGGCGGCCATCTCCGAGTTTTCGAAATAACTGCGGGTGCGGGCGTAGGCACCGTGGAACAGTTGTTTGTTGGTCCATTCGAAGTCCAGCAGCAGGCTCAAGGCCTTGCGCACCCGCACGTCCTGGAAGACCGGGCGGCGCAGGTTGTAGACAAAGCCCTGCATGCCGGTGGGGTTGCCGTTGGGGATCTGTTCCTTGATCAGCCGGCCTTCGGTCACGGCCGGGATGTTGTAGGCGTTGGCCCAGTTCTTGGCAGCCATTTCCAGCCAGAAATCGAACTGCCCGGCCTTCAGTGCCTCGACCGCCACGGTGTTGTCGCGATAGTAGTCGGTGGTCAGCACGTCGAAGTTGTAGAAGCCGCGGTTGACCGGCAGGTCCTTGCCCCAATAGTCCTTCACGCGTTCATAGCGAATCGAGCGGCCAGCCTTCACTTCGGCGACCTTATACGGGCCGCTGCCGAGGGGGATCTCCAGGTTGCCCTTGTTGAATTCGCGCCCGGCCCACCAATGCTTGGGCAATACCGGCAGTTGGCCGAGGATCAGCGGCAATTCGCGGTTATTGGTGTGCTTGAACTTGAACAGCACCTTGAGCGGTTCTTCGGCGATGACTTCGGCCACGTCGTTGTAATAACCGCGGAACATCGGGGCGCCGTCCTTGGTCAAGGTCTGGAAGCTGAACACCACGTCCTCGGCGCGTACGGGATGGCCGTCGTTGAAGCGGGCTTCGGGCCGCAGGTAGAAGCGCACCCAGGCATTGTCCGGGGCCTTCTCGATTTTTTCGGCGATCAGGCCATATTCGGTGAAGGGTTCGTCCAGGCCTTGTTTGGCCAGGGTGTCGTAGATCAGGCCGATGTCATCGGCGGGGACGCCCTTGCTGATAAAAGGGTTGAGGCTGTCGAAGCCACCAAACCCGCCCTGACGAAAAATCCCGCCCTTGGGGGCGTCAGGGTTCACATAATCGAAATGCTTGAAGTCGGCCGGGTATTTCGGCGGCTCGTTGTACAAGGTCAAGGCGTGCTGCGGTGCGGCACAGGCCAGTCCGGCGAACAACAGGCCGCTGGCCTGCAGGAGCAGGGCGCGTAAAGGCTTCATTGATCTTTCTCCGAAGATTTCAGCCACCATGCGCTCAAACCCAGGGTGTAGGGCGGCGTAGTGACAAAGGCAAACCGGTTACGGTAGGCCAGGCGATGATAATTGAGATACCAGTTAGGGATGCAGTAGTGCTGCCACAGCAGCACACGGTCCAGGGCTTTGCCGGCGGCGACCTGTTCGTCACGGGTGCGGGCAGACAGGAGCTTTTCCAGCAGGTGATCGACCACCGGGTTGTTGATGCCGGCGTAGTTCTTGCTGCCCTTGACCCCCGCCTGGCTGGAATGGAAGTACTGCCATTGCTCAAGACCCGGGCTGAGGGTTTGCCCCAGGGTCAGCAGGATCATGTCGAAGTCGAACTGGTCCAGACGCTGCTTGTATTGAGCGCGATCCACCGTACGCAGGCGGGCCTGGATGCCGATGCTGGCGAGGTTTTCCACGTAGGGCTGCAGGATGCGCTCCAGGTTCGGGTTCACCAGCAGGATCTCGAAGCGCAGGGGCTGGCTGTCGGCGTTGAGCAGGCGCTGGCCGTGGATGGTCCACCCGGCTTCCTTCAACAATCCCAGGGCTTTGCGCAGGGTTTCCCGGGGGATGCCCCGCCCGTCGGTCTGGGGCAGGCTGAAGGGTTGGGTGAACAATGGGGGCGGTAGTTGTTCCCGATACGGCTTGAGCAGCAGCCATTCGTGGCCCACCGGAAGACCGCTGGCGGAGAATTCACTGTTGGGGTAATAGCTGAGGGTGCGCTTGTAGGCACCGCTGAACAGCGTGCGGTTGGTCCACTCGAAGTCGAACATCAGCCCCAGGGCTTCACGAACCTTGACTTGGGCGAACGTGCTGCGCCGGGTATTCATGAACAGACCCTGGGTCTGGGTCGGGATCTGGTGGGCAATCTGCGCCTTGATCACCTCGCCGCGATTGACCGCCGGGAACCGGTAGCCGTTGGCCCAGTTTTTGGCCTGGTGTTCAATGTAGATGTCGAACTCCCCGGCCTTGAAGGCTTCGAAAGCCACCTCACTGTCGCGGTAGAACTCCACGTCCATCCGGTCATAGTTGTATTTGCCGCGATTGACCGGCAGGTCCTTGCCCCAGTAATTCTTGACCCGCTCAAACACCAACTGGCGACCAGGCTGCACTTTGGTAATCCGGTAAGGGCCGCTGCCCAAGGGCGGTTCGAAGGTGGTGGCCTTGAAGTCGCGGTCTTTCCAGTAATGCTGGGGCAGCACCGGCAACTCACCCAGGCGCAGGATCAGCAGCGGGTTGCCCGTACGCTTGAACACAAAGCGGATTTTCAGCGGGTTGAGGATGTCGACCCGTAGCACTTCCTGAAGGTTGGTGCGGTACTGCGGATGACCTTCCTTGAGCAGCTTTCTGTAGGAGAACGCCACGTCATAGGCGGTAATCGGCACGCCGTCGTGAAAACGGGCTTCGGGTCTGAGGTTGAACACCACCCAACTGCGGTCTTCGCTGTATTCCACCGAACGGGCGATCAGGCCATAGCTCGACGTCGGCTCGTCGCCGGACGGCGCATACTGACCGGTGCCAACCATCAGCGGTTCGTTCAGCTCGTTGATGCCGTATTGCAAGAAGTTGGGCGTCGAAACTGGGCTGCTGCCCTTGAAAGTATAGGGATTGAGCGTATCGAAGGTGCCAAATGCCATGACCCGCAAGATACCGCCCTTGGGCGCTTGCGGGTTGACCCAGTCGAAGTGGGTGAATCTGGCCGGGTACTTGAGCGTGCCGAACTGCGCATAACCATGGCTTTCGCTAATGGTTGCGCCGGCGGGAGAGCTCAAGGCCAGGCTGATCAGGAGCAGGAGGAGGGGACGTATCAAGTCTGAGATCCGATCCAGGCGGCTTGGGCTTTATGGCCCGTACAGTAACAGCTTGTATCGGCAGGAAAAAGGCGGGAGCCGAAAGCTTCAGGGATTACCCGAAACCGTGGCGAGGGAGCTTGCTCCCGCTGGGCTGCGAAGCAGCCCTCTCTTCAGTCAGGCTTAGTGCGGAGAGTAAACCGTCAGCATTTGCCCAGGCTTCAGTGCCTTGCCTACCCGTGGATTCCAGCGCTTGAGGTGCTGCATTTCCACGTTGAAGCGTTTGGCGACCACGTACAGCGAGTCGCCTTGCTTGACCTTGTACTGGGTTTGTTTCTTTTTATTCTTGCTGCTGGCAGCGACTACCGTGTTGACGCGTTTGCGGGTGTCTTGCATGACCAGGGTCTGGCCGATCTTGAGTTTGTTGCCGCTCAATCTGTTCCAGCGTTGCAAGTCTTTGATCTGAACGTTGTTGGCCTTGGCGATCAGCCCCAGGTTATCGCCACGCTTGACGCGATAGGTGCGCTTGGCGCCCGCCACCGTGCTTTCTTCGGCTGAGTCAAAAACCGGTTGGAGCGATCGTTTGCTGATCAGTTCTTCCGGACGCATGGTGGACAGGCTGGCGGTCAACAACTGGGCCTTGGACGTGGGCACCAGCAGGTGCTGCGGGCCATCGATGGTGGTGCGCTGCTTGAAAGCCGGGTTGAGCTGGAACAGCTCGTCTTCGTCGATGTCAGCCACCGCCGCGACTTTGGACAGGTCCATGCGCTGGTTGATCTCGACGACCTGGAAGTACGGTTCGTTGGCGATCGGGTTGAGGTTGACGCCGTAGGCCTCGGGAGAAAGCACGACCTGGGACAATGCCAGCAACTTCGGCACATAGGCCTGGGTTTCGCTGGGCAGCGGCAGGTTCCAGTAATCGGTGGGCAGGCCAAGTTTTTCGTTGCGCTCGATGGCGCGGCTGACCGTTCCCTCGCCTGCGTTGTAGGCAGCCAGCGCCAACAGCCAGTCGCCGTTGAACATGTCGTGCAGGCGCGTCAGGTAATCCATCGCGGCCGTGGTAGAGGCCGTGATGTCGCGACGCCCATCATAGAAGCGGGTCTGGCGCAGGTTGAAGTAGCGCCCCGTGGACGGGATGAACTGCCACAGGCCCACCGCATGGGCCCGGGAATAAGCCATGGGGTTGTAGGCGCTTTCGATCACCGGCAGCAGCGCCAGCTCCAGGGGCATGTTGCGTTCTTCAAGGCGTTCGACGATGTAATGAATGTACAGGCTGCCGCGTTCGCCGGCGTTTTCCAGAAAGGATGGATTGCTGGCGAACCACAGGCGTTGCTGCTCGATACGCGGGTTGACGCCGGCGGTTTCCTGCAGCTGGAAGCCCTGGCGCATACGCTCCCAGACGTCCTGAGGCACTTGAGGGACGGGTTTTTCAGTGAGCCAGATGGGCTTCTGTTTGGCGCGAGCGGCGATGTTCGGCGTGTGCGCCACATCGCTCTGCGGCACCTGGCTCGTGCTCTGGCAGCCCGCCAGGGTGGCGGACACAGCCACTGCGACAGCTTGAGCCAAGCGGGTCAATGTGTCTGACTTGACGGACTTACGTATAGATGACGACATTGGCTGGAAGTAAGTTCCGGGCAAAAATGTCGGCCGATTCTAGGAAGCGCACCCCAACAGGTCAACCTTTCAGAATTTTTGTATCAAACGCCAGCGGCCTTAGAACTTATCTTTCCACGCCCTCAAGGCCGCAAAAACCTCACTCGGCGTCTGGTTACGCTGGCCATTCCGTTCGTCTGCTTTTTGTTTAACGGATGTTTCAGCGGTACGCAGGAACGGATTGGTGAGCTTTTCAAGTGCCAGGGTCGAGGGCAGGGTCATGACGCCGGCGTTGCGTTGCTGGCTGACTTTTTCCAGGCGCGCGGCAACGTCCGGGTTGCCCGGCTCTACCGCAGCGGCGAATCTAAGATTGCTGAGGGTGTATTCATGGGTACAGTAGACCAGCGTATCCTCAGGCAGAGAGGCCAGGCGGCTGAGGGACTGATGCATTTGTGCAGGCGTGCCTTCGAAGAGTCGCCCACAACCGGCGGCAAACAGGGTGTCGCCACAGAACAGCAAGCCATGATGGTAATACGCGATATGCCCCAGGGTGTGGCCGGGTACGGCGTAGACATCGAAGTCCCAGCCGAGGACGCTGAGCTGGTCGTTGTCCTGCAGCGCCACGTCCCGCGCCGGGATGTTTTCACTGGCCGGGCCGTAGACGGTGGCGTGTGTCGCGTTTTTCAGTGCCTGGACGCCGCCGACATGGTCGTGATGATGGTGGGTGATCAGGATGTCGCTCAGGACCCAGCCTGGATGGGCGTCGAGCCAGGCCTGCACCGGCGTGGCGTCGCCGGGGTCGACGACGGCGCAGCGTTGAGTGGCGTGGTCCTGTAACAACCAGATGTAGTTATCGGTGAACGCGGGCAGGGCACTGATCTGTATCATCGCGGAATTCGCCAAGCAGAAAACAAAGGCGCATCTTAGAACTTCCTGACGCGTTGGAGAATGCAATGACCGATGAAGCGTTCGCTCAGGCTGATCCCGACTGGCTTGCGTTGATCAGCGCCGCTCGTGAGTGGCTGTCCGGCCCTGTCGGGCAATTTTTGCTGGAAGAGGAGCGGCGCATGCTCGAAGACGAGCTGGGCCGGTTCTTTGGTGGCTATCTGGTGCACTACGGGCCTTCGGCGCAGACCCCGCCGTCGGCGCCGCAGGTTCAGCGTAATGTACGCCTGGGGGCACCATTGCCTGGCGTGGAGATCGTTTGCGAAGAGCAGGCCTGGCCGTTGAGCGAGCATGCCGCCGATGTGGTGGTGATGCAGCACGGGCTGGATTTCTGTCTCTCCCCGCACGGGCTGCTGCGCGAAGCCGCCAGCAGCGTCCGTCCTGGCGGGCATCTGCTGATCATTGGCATCAATCCCTGGAGCAGTTGGGGGTTGCGTCACGTGTTCGCTCACGATGCTTTGCGTCAGGCTCGCTGCATCTCGGCGTCAAGGGTCGGTGACTGGCTCAACCTGCTGGGCTTCGCGCTGGAGAAACGCCGCTTCGGATGCTATCGTCCGCCGCTTGCGTCGCCCAAGTGGCAGGCCCGTCTGGCCGGCTGGGAGCGCAAGGCCGGTGAGTGGCAACTGTCCGGCGGCGGCTTCTATTTATTGGTGGCGCGCAAGATTGCGGTCGGGCTGCGCCCGGTTCGTCAGGCGCGACGCGAGCCGATGGGTAAGCTGATTCCCTTGCCGATGGCCAAGGTCAATCGTCGCCACATCGAGCCTTAACCCTTTTCTGATGGTCTGGCGGCATTTCGGTTGCGGGCGTTGTCGTTCCCGTCCGGCAGGCCTTTGCATTTTTTTCTGGATGGATTGGCATGAGCGATAGTGTAGAACTCTTCACTGACGGCGCCTGCAAGGGCAATCCCGGCCCGGGTGGCTGGGGGGCGCTGCTGGTATGCAAGGGTGTCGAGAAGGAACTCTGGGGCGGTGAAACCAATACCACCAACAACCGCATGGAGCTGATGGGCGCTATTCGGGGTCTGGAAGAGCTTAAGCGGCCTTGCGACGTATTGCTGGTGACCGACTCGCAATATGTGATGAAAGGCATCAATGAGTGGATGGCCAACTGGAAGAAGCGTGGCTGGAAAACCGCTGCGAAAGAGCCGGTGAAGAACGCCGATCTGTGGAAGCTGCTCGACGAGCAGGTCAACCGTCACAACGTCACCTGGAAATGGGTGCGCGGTCATATCGGCCATCACGGAAACGAACGGGCCGACCAGTTGGCCAACCGTGGGGTGGATGAGGTGCGGGGTTTCAAGCAGGCCTGATACGAGTGGTGTCGGGGCCTGAACAGGATGATCTGTGGCGAGTGGACTTTGCTCCCACAGCTTCGCTCCCATAAGCCAGGTTTCAGGTAAGTCCCCTCGTTACCGGAGCGTGTTAACATCGCCGCTTTTGCAAGCATGCCCGTTGAGAGCTGAACACTGATGGCCAACAGATCTGTTGTACTGGATACCGAAACCACCGGCATGCCGGTGACCGATGGTCACCGGATTATCGAAATCGGCTGTGTCGAGCTGATCGGCCGACGCCTGACCGGTCGCCATTTCCATGTTTACCTGCAACCGGACCGCGAAAGTGATGAAGGCGCCATCGGCGTCCACGGCATCACCAACGAGTTCCTGGTGGGCAAGCCGCGCTTCGCTGAAGTGGCCGATGAGTTCTTCGAGTTCATCCAGGGTGCGCAGCTGATCATCCATAACGCGGCGTTCGACGTTGGCTTCATCAACAACGAATTTGCCCTGATGGGGCAGCACGACCGGGCCGATATCACCCGGCACTGCACCATCCTCGATACCCTGATGATGGCTCGGGAACGGCACCCGGGGCAGCGCAACAGCCTCGATGCCTTGTGCAAGCGCTACGGCGTCGACAACTCCGGTCGTGAACTGCACGGCGCCTTGCTCGACTCGGAGATTCTCGCCGACGTCTACCTGACCATGACGGGGGGCCAGACCAGCCTGTCCCTGGCCGGCAACGCCTCCGATGGCAATGGCACGGGTGAGGGTTCAGGTAACCAGGCAACGGAAATCCGTCGTTTGCCCGCTGACCGCACGCCAGGCCGGATCCTTCGCGCCAGCGAAAACGACCTGGCCGAACATGCCGCGCGTCTGGAAGCTATCGCCAAATCTGCCGGTGCTCCGGCACTGTGGACGCAACTGGTCGAATCCCAGGCCGCGGCGAACTGATCTTGCGCCACGGTCGTACTCTTTGTGGGAGCGAGCCTGCTCGCGATGCAGGCGGCTCGGTCTGTCTGTTGGACCATGGAGATCCCATCGCGAGCAGGCTCGTTCCCACAAGGGCAGTCTTCATTCATTTCTCGCCACAATCGCCAGTACCTTCTAACCTGAGGTAACGGGCAGGCTACGGATACCCGCTTGATGTATGAAGTTTCGAGAGGCAAGGGCAATGGATGGCAGAGCGCCGTTGGTTGTCTCAAGGAATGAGGACTTTTCCCAGTATGCAGCCGGTCATGAATCCCAAGCACCCCGGCCTGTCGGTGCGTGTCGTCGATGACGGCTTTGCCGCCTACATCTGGGGCAGCGACTTCAGTTTCGAGGTCAGCGCCTATGGGACGGCGCAGGTGGGTCGGCCGGTGAGCCAATGGCCAGTGACGCCCATTGCCCCTTATCGTAAATGCTATGGCATCGATCCTGAGGAATTCAGCAGTTTCCGGGACGCTCCGGACAGCGAGATCTTCATGGCTTACCTCGATGACCAACCGGTAGGGCATCTGGTGGTAAGTACCAACTGGAACGGTTTTGCCCACATCGATGAGCTTGCCGTGCATGCCCCGGCCCGTCGCCACGGTGTGGCCAGGGCATTGCTGGACGTCGCTCATTTCTGGAGCCGCAAGAAAAAACTGCCGGGCATCATGCTCGAAACCCAGAACAACAATCTGGGCGCGTGCCGGCTCTATGAGCGTTGCGGTTACGTGCTGGGCGGGATCGATCACCTGCGCTATCGCGGCATTGACCGTCATACCGCCGAGGTGGCGTTGTTCTGGTACCGGTTGTTCGACGATCCACTGGGCATGGCGATCAGTGGCCCAACAGCGCCTCGGCTTGTTCCGTAATCAGTTCCAGCAGCGACTGGAGGGTGGGAGAGGTCGCCGTGCCATTCAGACTCAGCGCATACAGGCAGATGGGAATGGCGGGCGATACCGGGCATACGTCCAGCCCGCCGTCCTTGGCACCTGAAGCGGTGAAGGGGTCGACGATGGCAAGCCCTTCACCAGCCTCGACCATGGCGCGCATCATCTGATGGGTCTGTACGCGGATCTGGATGACCGGCGCGGGGCGTAGCGCCGCCAGCTTATGGTCGAACGCAGGGCTCAGCGGGTCGTGGCCATCCAGGCCCACCAGCGACTGGCCGGCCAGATCCTGAACCGAAATGTATTTTTGCCGCGGTTGCAGCCAGCCGTGGGGCGCCAGCAATTGCAGTTTGCCCTGGGCGATCATCTGGCACTGGATGTCGGAGTGTTCGGGGTCGTGCAGACTAAGGCCCAAGTCACTGTCGCGCAGCAGAAGGCTCTGAACAATGTCTCGGGTCGGTTGGCTGAGTAGGGTGCAAGGGGCGTCCGGATGGCGTCGACGCAGGGCAGCGATACTTTGAGGCAGTAACTGCTGGGCCAGCGGTGGGGTGCAAATGATGCGCAGGGGCGGCGCCTGATAGTGTTTCAGGCTGCTGGCCAGGCGTTGCACCGGTTCGAGGGTGTCATACACGCGGGTGATGCCGTCGCGCAACTCAAGGGCTTCGCGAGTCGCCTGCAATCGCCCGCGCACACTGGCAAACAGCATGAAACCCAACTGCAGCTCGGCATCGCGCAGCGTCGCCTCCACCTCTGCCACCGGTAATTGCAGCCATTCAGCCGCCGTGCCGAGGTGGCCGGTCTGCAACAGCGCCTGGATCACTTCGATGTGGCGTAAACGCATGCAAGCAGTCCATGTTGGGCGGGAGAGCCATTGAGTGGCTGAATCCTAACCCAAGTCCGGGCATGACTTCTGCTCATAACAACAGGTTATGAGGCAATTAGCGTTTCAGCGGGCGTTTGAGCGGGCGGTAGCGTTTCCGGTTCGCGGGTTAATTCAATCTGGGACTGCACCAGCATGAATTTGCCGTCTTCGAGTTGGTTGACGCGATCTCCGATCGCCAGCTTGAAAGTCGTCACAGGCTCCTTGCCGTTACCGTCGGGCGACGGGGTCGATTCTTGGTATTCATGCACTGAATAGACGCGACCTTCGGCGTCCCGCGCATGAAATTGTCCGACAAGTACTGCTGCCATTGCTTAGAACCTCTGGAAATAAATCACTCGATTTGCGGTTCTGTAGACCTTGGTCAAGCGCGGTAAGTTTTCCTACATGAAAAAAATAGTCCAGTCGGAAGGTTTTCGGTTCTCCGCTGGTCCAATTGTTCGCCCGATCATCTATAAATGGGGCTCCCTTGAACCCATCGTCGAGAAGTGTCCAATGAGTAATGTCTACACCGTGGCCGTTTTAGTGGGGAGCCTGCGCAAGGCTTCGATCAATCGCAAGCTGGCTCTGGCCCTGGCGGATCTGGCGCCGAGCAACCTGAAGCTGGAAATCATCGAGATAGGCGACCTGCCGCTCTACAACGAAGATATTGACGTCACACCCCCACAAGCCTACAGCACTTTCCGTGAGCAGGTTGGCGCGGCCGACGCATTGCTGTTTGTCACGCCTGAATACAACCGCTCGGTTCCGGCCCCGATGAAAAATGCCATTGACGTCGGCTCGCGGCCTTACGGCAAGAGCTGCCTGAGCGGTAAACCGGGGGCGGTGATCAGTGCCTCGCCGGGAGCCATGGGTGGTTTCGGTGCCAATCATCATTTGCGCCAGTCCCTGGTTTTCCTCGATGTGCCTTGCATGCAACAGCCGGAGGCTTATCTGGCCGGTGCGGGGAGCGCGTTCGATGAGCAGGGCGAGCTGTCTGAGTCGGTGAGGCCGTTTCTGCAGAAATTCATTGATGCCTATGGCAAGTGGGTTGAACAGCACAAAAAGGCCTGATGCCCGGCATTTTCAGGCATGCATAGCGGGTGAGGGGTTTATCCCCTCGCCACAAGGCGACCCTTCTTTTCCCCTACTAAATCCCTTCTTTCAAGGCTGTTGCGCATGCTCCTCGCGTCGTTGATTTTTCTGCTGACCATTACACTGGTGATCTGGCAACCCAAGGGCCTCGGTGTTGGCTGGAGTGCAACGCTCGGTGCGCTGCTGGCGTTGTTGAGCGGGGTGGTGCAGGTCGGTGACATTGCCCTGGTGTGGCAGATCATCTGGAACGCCACCGGTACGTTTATCGCGCTGATCATCATCAGCCTGTTGCTGGACGAGGCTGGGTTCTTCGCCTGGGCCGCCTTGCATGTGGCCCGCTGGGGCCGAGGCAGCGGGCGCAAGCTGTTTGCGTTCATGGTGCTGCTGGGCGCGCTGGTGTCGGCTTTGTTCGCCAATGACGGCGCGGCGTTGATCCTGACGCCCATCGTAATTTCGATGCTGCTGGCCTTGCGTTTTTCTCCGGCGGCAACCCTGGCATTCGTGATGGGCGCCGGCTTCATTGCCGATAGCGCGAGCCTGCCGCTGGTGGTGTCGAACCTGGTGAACATCGTCTCAGCCGACTTCTTCGGCATTGGCTTCAACCGTTACGCGGCGGTCATGGTGCCGGTGAACCTGGTCAGCGTCGCGGCCAGCCTGGCGATATTGCTGTGGTTCTTTCGCCGCGACATCCCGCGCGACTATGACCCGCATCAACTGGATGCCCCGGCGAGTGCCATCCACGACAGGGCCACCTTCTTCGCGGGCTGGGCGGTGTTGGCGATTCTGCTGCTTGGTTGCTTCGCCCTCGAGCCGTTGGGCATTCCCATCAGCGCGATTTCGGCGGTCTGCGCCGCGTTATTGCTGGCCGTCGCGGCCCGCGGTCACAAAATCTCCACTCGCAGGGTCATGAAGGAGGCGCCGTGGCAGATCGTGATCTTCTCCCTGGGCATGTATCTGGTGGTCTATGGCCTGCGCAATGCGGGGCTGACTGGCTACCTGGCGCAATGGCTCGATGGTTTCGCCGCCTATGGTGTGTGGGGGGCGGCGATGGGCACCGGGCTGTTGACGGCTTTGCTCTCGTCGATCATGAACAACCTGCCGACGGTGCTGATCGGTGCCTTGTCCATCGATGCCAGCCAGGCCACCGGGGTGGTGAAGGAGGCGATGATCTACGCCAACGTCATCGGCAGCGACCTGGGCCCGAAAATCACTCCGATCGGCAGCCTGGCGACTTTGCTTTGGCTGCACGTGCTGGCGCGCAAGGACATCCGGATTGGCTGGGGGTACTACTTCAAGGTCGGGATTGTGCTGACCGTGCCGGTGTTGTTGGTGACGTTGGCGGCGTTGGCGTTGCGGTTGTCTATTTAGACCGCGTTGACTTTATCGCGAGCAGGCTCGCTCCTACATGGATGCAGTGTTGCCATTGAAGTTGCAAACGCCGCGGTCACTGTGGGAGCGAGTCTGCTCGCGATGAGGCCCGGACAGACGCCGCCCATCTCACCCATTCCCCGGCACATCCGGCCAACGATCCGCCACCAGGAACGCTCGCTCGGTTTCTTCCCACTCACCCTCGGCATTTTCACTCAGGCGCACCATCAATTGTGCGGGGGCCATGGGGTCGAGGGCCATTCGCCAGGCATCCAGTTGCCCGGCGCTCCAGGTCTGGTCCGCCGGATAATGGGCCGGGGCGAGCCAGCCAGCCCGGGGCAGGGGTTGCCAGCGCCCCGGCGGACGCTGGGCAACGAACGCCGGCCAGTCCCGCTGATGCAGCCACCTTCCGCGCAAATGCCTGGGATGGGCGCCGGTTGGGGGTTCGGCTTGGCCGGGCCACGGGTAAAGCAGATAGCCGCCTAGCCAGAGTTCCGAGCGAAACAGCTCGATGCCCGAGGGTTCGATGCCCAGCGTTGCCAGGGCCTCTCGGCTTTCCGGGCGAGCGGAGATTGGTAGCTGGTGTTCGCGCAAATGCGCCAGTTTAAGGTCGAGCCGGTCATGGCAGCCCGGGCCGAGCCATTGTGCGGTGTCCTGCCCGTGGCCGTTTTGCGGCCCGAGGTACAACTTGATCGCCAGTTCCAGGTGGTGGATGCCGTCGCCATCGCGCAGCAGCAGGTCCAGTTCACCCAGGGTCTGGCCCTGGTGGCGGATCGGCAGGTTGGCGGCGATCAGCTCAATGCCCGGCGCGTGCTGCACCGCAAACTGCCACAACCGTTCGTAATACAGACCCAGGCGCCGGGTTCTGCCCTGGGACAGGCAATGCAGTAACGGATAGCTGTCGCGGTCCAGTTGTCGCAGCCACTGTTCCAGTTGATGAGGCTGTTGCACCCAGTCGCTGCCGGTCAGGGGATGGCGTTGGGGCCAGGGCGTGTCGATCAGCATCGGCGGGGCAAGGATCGCCCACGCCAGGTCGCGCACTTCGGGATGGCGCAGGCGGCGGGGCAAGTCGAGCAGTTCGGGGAACAGGATCATTTTGCGAGCATAGCCTGCGTCGAAGGCTTAAAGAATTTTGTCTATGGGCGGCTTTCGCCCATAATCGTGTTTTTCGCCCGACGCAGACCCTCGCAGGAGCCCCATGGAGCAATTTCGCAATATCGGCATCATCGGTCGCCTGGGCAGTTCGCAGGTGCTGGACACTGTTCGCCGACTCAAACGTTTCCTCCTGGAGCGGCACCTGCATGTGATCCTCGAAGATACCATCGCCGAAGTCTTGCCTGGTCACGGCCTGCAGACTTCGTCGCGCAAGATGCTCGGCGAAGTCTGTGACATGGTGATCGTGGTCGGCGGCGATGGCAGTCTGCTGGGGGCCGCCCGAGCCCTGGCGCGGCACAACATTCCGGTACTGGGCATCAACCGGGGCAGCCTGGGGTTTCTGACCGATATCCGCCCCGACGAGCTGGAAACCAAAGTGGCCGAGGTATTGGACGGTCACTATCTGGTGGAGAATCGCTTCCTGCTGCAAGCCGAGGTGCGCCGTCACGCCGAAGCCATCGGCCAGGGCGATGCCCTCAACGATGTAGTGCTGCACCCCGGCAAATCCACGCGGATGATCGAATTCGAGCTGTATATCGACGGTCAGTTCGTCTGCAGCCAGAAGGCCGACGGCCTGATCGTCGCCACGCCCACCGGCTCCACGGCCTATGCGCTTTCCGCCGGTGGCCCGATCATGCATCCCAAGCTCGACGCTATTGTGATTGTGCCCATGTACCCCCATACCTTGTCTGGGCGACCCATTGTGGTCGATGGCAACAGTGAGCTGAAAATCGTCGTGTCCAAGGATATGCAGATCTACCCGCAAGTGTCCTGTGACGGCCAGAACCATTTCACCTGCGCGCCGGGTGACACCATCACCGTCAGCAAAAAAGCGCAGAAGCTGCGCCTGATCCACCCGCTGGATCACAATTACTACGAAGTCTGCCGGACCAAGCTCGGCTGGGGCAGTCGATTGGGGGGTGGAGGCGACTGATGCTCGATCCTGCGCGCAGTTACGACCTGATCGGCGACGTGCACGGATGCGCCCTGACCCTGGAACGCCTGCTGGACCGCCTCGGTTATCACAAGCAGGGCGGCGTCTGGCGGCACCCGTCGCGCATGGCCGTGTTCCTGGGGGACATCATCGACCGTGGTCCGCGGATCCGCGAAGCCCTGCACATCGTCCACGACATGGTGGTGGCCGGTCAGGCGCTGTGCATCATGGGCAACCACGAGTTCAACGCCCTAGGCTGGAGCACGCCGGCGTTGCCGGGCAGCGGCCAGCGCTACGTGCGCGAACACACCCCGCGCCATGCCCGTCTGCTCAACGAAACCCTGACCCAGTTCGAGCAGCATCCGGGCGACTGGCATGACTTTCTCAAGTGGTTTTACGAGTTGCCGCTGTTTGTCGATGCCCAGCGCTTTCGGGTGGTCCACGCCTGCTGGGACAACGGTCTGATCGAGCCGCTGCGAGGCTTGTTCCCGGACGGCTGTATCGACGAGCATTTCCTCCAGGCCTCGGCGGAGCCGGGCAGTTTCGCCTGCACGGTGTTTGATCGCCTGCTGCGCGGTACCGACATGCGCTTGCCCCATGGCCTGACCCTCACCGGCGGCGACGGCCTGACCCGTTCGTTCTTTCGCACCAAGTTCTGGGAAGACGATCCTCAGACCTATGGAGACATCGTGTTCCAACCCGACGCCTTGCCCGAACCGGTGGCTCGCACGCCGCTGTCACCCGACGAAAAGAATAATCTGCTGCGCTATGGCGTGCATGAACCCATGCTGTTCGTCGGTCATTACTGGCGCAGCGGCAAACCCGCGCCGATCCGCTCGAACCTGGCCTGCCTGGATTACAGCGCGGTGCTTTACGGAAAACTGGTGGCCTATCGTCTCGACGCAGAAACCCGACTGGACCCGCATAAATTTGTCTGGGTCGATGTCGAACGGCCGGAGGAACTGCGATGAGCGTTGTGGCGGTCTTGCGCTTGCCCTTGGCCGAGGATCTGAGCGGCTTCGTCAAATTGCTGCAACGCATGCAGGTGCCCCATCGGGTCAGCGAGGAGGCGGGCGAGCAGGTGCTCTGGGTGCCCGATGAAATCAGCGAAGACGTGCGCTCGTTGTATGCACGCTTCCCGAGCGGCGATCCCGAGCACCAGTTGGAGTTGCCGGGCACCGGCAGCACGTCGCGACGGCCTGGTTTCGTCCAGCAACTGACCCGCAGCCCGGTTACAGCATTGGTGTTGCTGCTGAGCCTGATCGTCGGCGCCGTGACGTTGCTGGGGGAAAATCTCGAGACCTTGCGCTGGCTGACATTCCTGGAGTTTCGCGTCGTCGGCGACTATATCCATTTCACGCCCCTGGCCGACAGCCTGGCGGCAGGGCAGTGGTGGCGCCTGGTGACGCCGATGCTGATCCATTTCGGTTTCCTGCACATCGCCATGAATGGCATGTGGTACTGGGAACTGGGACGGCGGATTGAAGCGCGCCAGGGCGGCATCAACCTGCTGGGGCTGACACTGCTGTTCAGCCTCGTGTCCAACTTCGCCCAATATTTCTTCAGCGGCCCGACCTTGTTCGGCGGCTTGTCCGGCGTGCTCTATGGTCTGTTGGGGCACTGCTGGATCTTTCAACTGCTGGCGCCGAACCCGGCCTATCACTTGCCCCGTGGGGTGCTGGTGATGATGCTGGTGTGGCTGGTGCTGTGCCTGTCCGGGCTGATCTCGCTGATCGGTTTCGGCGAAATCGCCAACGCGGCCCACGTCGGCGGGCTGCTCATCGGTTGCTTCACGGGTTTGTTGGGCGGGCTGTTCGCTCGTCGTAAAATGGCCCTCTGACGGCGCCTGTAATATTTGAATATGCGCGATTGCGCGGAGAACCCATGTCCTCGTTCAACGAAATGATCAAAAACATCACCCCCGAGATCTATCAGAGCCTGAAGCTGGCGGTGGAAATCGGTAAATGGGCCGATGGCAACAAGCTCACCGCCGAACAGCGCGAATTGTCGCTGCAGGCGATGATCGCCTGGGAGATGCAGAATCTGCCCGAAGAGGAACGCACCGGCTACATGGGCCCGCAGGAGTGCCAGTCGAAGGCCACAGAAGTGCCGAACATCCTGTTCAAGTCGGATGCCATCCATTGATCGAGATTGGCCGCGGTGCAATCAGCAAGATGTCGGCACGCCTTGACGGGCCGACCGTTCAATACGCCTTTCGCCTGGGCGATACCGAGGTGCCAGTCAACCCGTTGATTGGCAGCACGGTGCGCCTGGAGTTTCTCGGTGCGATCCACTGCAGCCATTGCGGACGCAGGACCAAGACCAGCTTCAGCCAGGGTTATTGCTACCCCTGCATGACTAAACTGGCCCAGTGCGACCTGTGCATCATGAGCCCTGAGCGCTGCCACTTCGATGCGGGCACCTGCCGCGAGCCGGCCTGGGGCGAACAGTTCTGCATGACCGATCATGTGGTGTACCTGGCCAATTCCTCGGGCGTGAAAGTCGGCATCACCCGCGCCACGCAGCTGCCGACCCGCTGGCTGGACCAGGGCGCCAGCCAGGCGCTGCCGATCCTGCGGGTCGCCACTCGCCAGCAATCGGGCTTTGTCGAAGACCTGTTCCGCAGCCAGGTGGCGGACAAGACCAACTGGCGCGCATTGCTCAAGGGCGACGCCGTGGCGGTGGACCTGCCGCAGATCCGCGATTCGCTGTTCGAGAGCTGCGCCGAAGGTCTGCAAGGCTTGCAGGAACGATTCGGCCTGCAAGCGATCCAGACCATAGCGGACGTCGAGCCGATCGAGATCCGTTATCCGGTGGAGCAATACCCGGCCAAGATCGTCAGTTTCAACCTGGACAAGAACCCGATTGCCGAAGGCACGCTGCTGGGGATCAAGGGCCAATACCTGATTTTCGACACTGGCGTGATCAATATTCGTAAATACACGGCTTATCAGCTCGCCGTGCATCAGTAGAAGGATTTGCCCCATGCGCACCGAACAACCGAAGATGATTTACCTGAAGGACTATCAGGCGCCCGAGTACCTGATCGACGAGACGCACCTGACCTTCGAGTTGTTCGAGGACCACAGCCTGGTCCATGCGCAACTGGTGATGCGCCGTAACCCCGAGCGCGGTGCCGGCCTGCCGCCCCTGGTGCTCGATGGCCAGCAGCTGGAACTGCTCTCGATCAAGCTCGATGACACCGACCTCAATCCGCTGGACTATCAGCTGGACGCCAGCCACCTGACCCTGCAACCCAAGGCCCCGGCCTTCACGGTGGACACCACTGTCAGGATCCACCCGGAAACCAACACCGCCCTGGAAGGCTTGTACAAGTCCGGCAGCATGTTCTGCACCCAGTGCGAGGCCGAAGGTTTCCGCAAGATCACCTATTACCTCGACCGCCCGGATGTGATGAGTACGTTCACCACCACGGTGGTGGCCGAGCAGCACAGCTATCCGGTGTTGCTGTCCAACGGCAACCCGATCGCCAGCGGTCCCGGCGAAGATGGCCGGCACTGGGCGACCTGGGAAGACCCGTTCAAGAAACCCGCCTACCTGTTTGCCCTGGTGGCCGGCGACCTGTGGTGCGTCGAAGACACCTTCACCACCATGACCGAGCGCACCGTGGCGCTGCGCATCTATGTCGAGCCGGAAAACATCGACAAGTGCCAGCACGCCATGACCAGCCTCAAGAAGTCGATGCGCTGGGATGAAGAGGTCTATGGCCGTGAGTATGACCTGGACATCTTCATGATCGTCGCGGTCAACGACTTCAACATGGGCGCCATGGAAAACAAGGGCCTGAACATCTTCAACTCCAGCGCAGTGCTGGCCCGCGCCGAAACCGCCACCGATGCCGCGCACCAGCGGGTCGAAGCGATCGTTGCCCACGAGTATTTCCATAACTGGTCGGGCAACCGCGTGACGTGCCGTGACTGGTTCCAGTTGTCCCTCAAGGAAGGCTTCACTGTGTTCCGCGACGCCGGTTTTTCGGCCGACATGAACTCAGCCACGGTCAAGCGTATCCAGGACGTGGCGTACCTGCGCACTCACCAGTTTGCCGAAGACGCAGGTCCCATGGCCCATCCGGTGCGCCCGGACAGCTTCATCGAAATTTCCAACTTCTACACCCTGACCGTGTACGAAAAGGGGTCGGAAGTGGTCGGCATGATCCACACCCTGCTGGGGGCCGAGGGCTTTCGCAAGGGCAGCGACCTGTACTTCGAGCGCCACGACGGCCAGGCCGTGACCTGCGATGACTTCATCAAGGCCATGGAGGATGCCAACGGCGTCGACCTGAGTCAGTTCAAGCGCTGGTACAGCCAGGCGGGTACGCCACGGCTGGCGGTCAGCGAGTCCTACGACGCTGCTGCCCGAACCTACAGCCTGACCTTCAGCCAGAGCTGCCCACCGACCCCGGACAAAATGGAAAAACTGCCATTTGTGATTCCCGTGGAGCTGGGTTTGCTGGACAGCAAGGGCAATGAAATCCCTCTGCGCCTGGCCGGCGAAGCGGCGGCAACTGGCACGTCCCGGGTGATCTCGGTGACCGAAGCCGAGCAGACCTTCACCTTTGTCGACATCGCCGAAAAGCCGTTGCCTTCGTTGTTGCGCGGCTTCTCGGCCCCGGTGAAGCTTAGCTTCCCGTACGATCGGGACCACTTGATGTTCCTGATGCAGCACGACAGCGACGGCTTCAACCGCTGGGATGCCGGCCAGCAGTTGTCGGTGCAGGTGCTGCAGGAACTGATCGCCCAGCATCAGAAAGGCGAAAATCTGGTGCTGGATCCGCGTCTGGTCAGCGCTTTGCGTAGCGTGCTGTCGGACGAATCCCTGGATCAGGCCATGGTCGCGGAAATGCTCTCGCTGCCAAGCGAGGCTTATCTGACGGAAATCAGCGAAGTGGCCGACGTGGAGGCGATCCATGCCGCGCGGGAATTCGCCCGTCAGCAACTGGCGGACAATCTGTTCGAAGCCCTGTGGCTGCGCTATGAGGCCAACCGTGACCTGTCCAAGCGCACGCCGTACGTGGCCGAGGCCGAGCATTTCGCCCGCCGTGCCTTGCAGAACATCGCGCTGTCGTACCTGATGCTGACCGACAAGCCGGAAGTGCTCAGTGCCACCCTGGAGCAGTTCGACACCGCCGACAATATGACCGAGCGTCTCACGGCCCTGGCGGTGCTGGTCAATTCCCCGTTCGAAGCCGAGAAGGCCAAGGCGCTGGAAGTGTTCGCGGAGAACTTCAAAGGCAACCCGCTGGTCATGGACCAATGGTTCAGCGTCCAGGCCGGCAGCCCGTTGCCGGGCGGCCTGGCGCGGGTCAAGGCCTTGATGGAACATCCGGCGTTCAATATCAAGAACCCGAACAAGGTACGCGCTTTGGTGGGGGCGTTTGCCGGGCAGAACCTGATCAACTTCCACGCGGCTGACGGTTCAGGTTATCGCTTCCTGGCGGATCTGGTGATCCAGCTCAATGGCTTCAACCCGCAGATCGCCGCACGGCAACTGGCGCCACTGACCCGCTGGCGCAAATACGACAGTGCCCGCCAGGCGCTGATGAAAGCCGAGCTGGAGCGCATCCTGGCGTCCGGCGGGCTGTCGGCCGATGTGTTCGAAGTGGTAAGCAAGAGCCTGGCGTGACCTTGGCACCGCGGTCTGCCTGGCAGGCCGCGGTGTTCCCATCGCGAGCAGGCTCGCTCCCACAGGTGATCTTCAGTGAGCATATATCTTGTGTTCAACATTGATCCCTTGTGGGAGCGAGCCTGCTCGCGATGGCGTCAGACCTGTCTACACAACAACCGCCTCGATAGCCTGCCATAACCTCCCCGAATACCCCTTCATTCACCCCCGACCGCACTGCGCCACGGTTAACAAAAGATAACGCGGCGTCGATTGTCAGACCTTTCCAAAGCCCGATAGGATAGGTCAGCTTCCGAAGTGGCTCTAGATTGCAGGTTTCAGGACTATGCTCCAGAACAGTCAATCACGATGAGCCCGCTTACGGCGCCCTGAAGGGTTGAATGACCTAACAATAATAATGGGGGAAAGGTCTATGAATGAGCCTGTCATGGCTGTGGGCCGCTGCCGGCCGCCGGTACTGCGCAGAGTCGCGTTGCTGGTCTCGGCGCTCTCGCTGCTGGGCTCTGCCGTGTTGTCTGCACCGGTGATGGCCGTAGCGGCTTCGACATCCGATGTCATCTATTCCGTCGAGTCGGCCAAGGCCAGCAAAACCCTGATGCTCGATGTGGTCCATGCCGGCAAACGCCTGGTGGCGGTCGGTGATCGCGGGCACATTGTCTATTCGGACGATCAGGGCGGTTCCTGGACTCAGGCCAAGGTGCCGACCCGCCAGTTGCTCACCGCAGTATTTTTCGTCGATGACAAACACGGCTGGGCCGTGGGGCACGACGCGCAGATACTGGCCAGCGAAGACGGTGGCAGCACCTGGACCAAGCAATTCGAAGACCTGCCCCGTGAATCGCCGCTGCTGGACGTCTGGTTCAAGGACGCGAGCAACGGTTTTGCCGTGGGCGCCTACGGGGCGCTGTTCGAAACCACCGACGGCGGCAAGCACTGGGAAGAGGTCGGGGATCGTCTCGACAACGAAGACCAGTTCCACCTCAACGCGATAGCTGCGGTGAAAGACGCCGGGCTGTTCATCGTCGGTGAGGCTGGCAGCATGTTCCGCTCCAGCGATTGGGGCCAGACCTGGGAAAAGATCGAAGGCCCATACGAAGGTTCGCTGTTCGGCGTCATCGGCACCGCTCAGCCTTCAACGCTGTTGGCCTACGGCCTGCGCGGCAACCTCTATCGCTCCACCGATTTTGGTAGCACCTGGGAGCAGGTCGAGCTCAAGGCCACCCGCGGTGCCCTGGAATTCGGCCTGTCCGGGGCCACGCTCTTGCCAGATGGCTCCATCGTAATTGTCGGCAATGGCGGCAGTGTGGTGCGCAGCAGTGATGACGGCGTGACCTTCAGCGTGTTCAACCGCCCGGATCGGATTTCCGTGGCGGCTGTCACGGCGGCGGGCAACGGCAATCTGATCCTGGCAGGACAGGGTGGCGTTCATGCCACCACCCCCACCGGCGCTGAATTGAGCAAATGAGCCGCAAACATCCGGCGGGCACAATAACAAGAAGGCGGACCCCATGAGCAGTCATCACCAAGACAAGGCGACGTTCCTCGAGCGCCTGATTTTCAACAACCGCCCGGCAGTGATCGTCATTTGCCTGTTGGTCAGTATTTTCCTGTTCTGGCAGGCCACGCTGATCCGGCCGTCCACCAGTTTCGAAAAGATGATCCCCCTCGAGCACCCCTTCATCGAGAAGATGCTCGAACACCGCAATGACCTGGCGAACCTGGGCAACACGGTGCGGATTTCCGTGGAGGCCACCAACGGTGACATTTTCTCCAAGGATTACATGGAGACCTTGCGCCAGATTCACGACGAGGTGTTCTACATTTCCGGCGTCGACCGCTCCGGCCTCAAGTCGTTGTGGAGCCCGAGCGTGCGCTGGACCGAGGTGACGGAGGAGGGTTTTGCCGGTGGTGAGGTGATTCCCCAGAGCTATGACGGCTCGGCAGACAGCCTCGACCTGTTACGCAACAACGTGCTCAAGTCCGGCCAGGTCGGACGTCTGGTAGCCAACGATTTCAAATCGAGCATCATCGATATCCCGCTGTTGGAGTCCTATCCGGACCCGCAGGACCAGGGCAAGCTGCTGGCCCTGGATTATCAGAAGTTCTCCCACGAACTCGAAGACAAGATCCGCAACAAGTTTGAAGCCCAGAACCCCAACGTAAAGATCCATATCGTGGGCTTCGCCAAGAAGGTCGGTGACTTGATCGACGGCCTGACCATGGTGGTGATGTTCTTCGGCGTGGCCTTCATCATTACCCTGGTGCTGCTGTACTGGTTCACGAACTGCATGCGCAGCACCATTGCAGTGCTGAGCACGACCCTGGTGGCCGTGGTCTGGCAGTTGGGGCTGATGCACGCCGTCGGTTTCGGGCTCGATCCTTATTCGATGCTGGTGCCGTTTCTGATCTTCGCCATTGGTATCTCCCACGGCGTGCAGAAAATCAACGGTATCGCTTTGCAGTCCAGTGAAGCGGACAACGCCCTGACGGCGGCGCGGCGCACATTCCGCCAGTTGTTCCTGCCGGGGATGATCGCAATCCTGGCGGATGCCGTCGGCTTCATCACCTTGCTGATCATCGACATCGGCGTGATCCGGGAACTGGCCTTCGGTGCGTCCATCGGCGTGGCGGTGATTGTGTTCACCAACCTGATCCTGTTGCCGGTGGCGATTTCCTATGTTGGCATCAGCAAGCGTGCCATCGAGCGCAGCAAAAAGGATGCGACGCGGGAGCATCCGTTCTGGCGCCTGCTGTCGAAGTTCGCCAGCGCCAAAGTCGCGCCGGTGTCGATCATCCTGGCCTTGATCGCCTTTGGTGGCGGCCTCTGGTACAGCCAGAACCTGAAGATCGGTGACCTGGACCAGGGCGCGCCGGAGTTGCGTCCGGACTCGCGCTACAACCAGGACAACAACTTCATCATCAGCAACTATTCCACCAGCTCCGATGTCCTGGTGGTGATGGTCAAGACCAAGGCTGAAGGCTGCTCACGCTATGAAGCCATGGCTCCCATCGACGAGCTGATGTGGAAAATGCAGAACACCGAGGGGGTGCAGTCGGCGATCTCCCTGGTCACCGTGTCCAAGCAAATGATCAAGGGCATGAACGAGGGCAACCTGAAATGGGAAACCCTGTCGCGTAACCCAGACGTGTTGAACAACTCCATTGCCCGGGCCGATGGCCTGTACAACAACAACTGTTCCGTGGCCCCGGTGTTGGTTTTCCTCAACGACCACAAGGCCGAGACCCTGGACCGCGCCGTGAAGGTGGTGCAGGAGTTTGCCAAGGAAAATAATCGCGACGGCCTGGAGTTCATCCTCGCCGCCGGCAACGCTGGCATTGAGGCTGCAACCAACGAAGTGATCAAGGAATCGGAACTGACCATCCTGGTCCTGGTGTACATCTGTGTGGCAACCATGTGCATGATCACTTTCCGTTCCTGGGCGGCGACGCTGTGCATCGTGCTGCCGCTGGTGCTGACCTCGGTGTTGGGGAACGCCCTGATGGCCTTCATGGGTATCGGTGTGAAGGTCGCGACGCTGCCAGTGGTGGCGCTTGGCGTGGGGATAGGCGTGGACTACGGCATCTATATCTACAGTCGCCTGGAAAGCTTCCTGCGGGCCGGCTTGCCGTTGCAAGAGGCGTACTACCAGACGCTGAAGTCCACCGGTAAGGCCGTGTTGTTCACAGGCCTGTGCCTGGCTATCGGTGTGTGCACCTGGATCTTCTCGGCCATCAAGTTCCAGGCCGACATGGGGCTGATGCTGACGTTCATGTTGTTGTGGAACATGTTCGGGGCACTGTGGCTGCTGCCGGCGCTGGCGCGGTTCCTGATCAAACCTGAGAAAATGGCAGGGCAGAAGAGTAAGTCGTTGTTTGCCCATTAATACATGTGGCGAGGGAGCTTGCTCCCTCGCCACATGTATTACGCCAGCCTTTGAACAGAGATCAAGGCGCCAACGGCAAGAACTTGCTCTGCGCCAACGGCCTGCCGATCTGTCCTCGATGCACATTCACCACCGCATAAGGGCTTTTCGCCTTGGCCAGCATCGAGTGATAGTGCTCCCGGCGTTGCTCCTTGGTTTTCAGATGCGCGACGCTGAAATCCGCTTTCGGCGTATCGGCCGCCTCGTAGTGAAAATGCGCATACCACAGCGGCCAACCGTCGCGGTCATTGATGGCGTACTCCTGAAGGAAATCCTTGCGCTCGCTTTTCAAGGCTTTGCGTTCGCCGAGCCGGGCAACCTGTATCAGGTTCTTTTCGAACAGGTAGCGCAGGTTGCTGTCGGTGGGCGGCAATTTGAAACTCAGTTCGGTACGCAGGGCGCTGCCCCGGGTAGCCAGGCGGGAAGCTGCGTTTGACAGTTCATCGATCAATGTTTGATCTGCTGGTGTGCGCGGTTTTGTCGAGGCGGTGAAGGCCCTTTCCAGTTCTTCGCAGCGTTTGCGGTAGCGACTCGCCTCATTGTTCATGATCTCCTCGATTTCCTGAGGAAAGCGGCACTGGGTTTTATACCGCTCTGCGCTCAGTAAACTGTTTTCCAATTGATCCAGCAGCTTGCGCGCTTCGCTCTTGATCGTTTTGATCGCTCTGGTGCGCGGTGGTGGCGGAACCGGTCGTTGTACTTCGACGATGTCCCAGACGTCATCGTGCTGTGAATACGTGGCGAGTAACTCGTCATCGACTTCGGAGCGTAACTCGACGACTTCAATCGGCAGGGAGGTGCCGGCGGGTTTCAGATCACCAATCAACACGCCGCCCTTACGGGTTTTGATCACCTTTTTTTGCGGACGCCCGCTCGCCGTTTTGGTGCGTTTTTGCGGACGCTTGCGCGGTTGCGGCGCCGGTTTTAGCTCGGCGGACAATGTCTTGGAGGCGTCGTCATAGAGCTGTTCGATCAGCTTGAACAGCCTGTCGAAATAGGATGGGTCAATGTCGCTGGCATTGAGTGCCTTGATGCCCTGCATGGCATCAAGGGAAGCGCCATAGTTTTCGGTCAGACTTTCCAGCACTTCAAGCCGCTCCGAAGGGGGCAGGTCATATGTTCCCAGGTCGGAGTGGGAGCGCACCTGTTCCAGCAAGAACTTGATGAGGTTATGCAGACTGGCGGGAAGGTCGGAGTCGGGGTTTTTGACCAGCAGGGCCCCGAGTATGGGTAACTGCACGGCCTTGGTGGCCAGCGCCGTTCTTTCTTCCTCGGGACGGTCCTTGGTCAGCCGCTCGAATATCTGCGCGCCTTCGGCATCCAGGTTCAATAGCGCGTCCAGGTGTCGATCTTTGAGTTCCAGCCAATAGATGGAACGATCGTTGATGACGCTCATTGCGTCGAGGTACGCAAAGTAGCCTGCGGGGTTGTCGGCGACAGCCTCCTTCAACGCCGGTCCGTTTTTTATGAATTGGATATTGGCGGCATCCAGGGCCAATAAATCCAACTCGACGACAAGAAAGGCTTTACGGGCATTGTTGACCACGTTTTCCATCAGGGCGCGAAGCATTTCCGGGGGCAATGTCATGTCAAGGCCGGCATATTCGGTTGCTTTGTTCAGCAGCCGCAGATAATCGTCAGTCTGGTCCTGGAGCAATTCATAAAACTGCGTACGTTTTGCCGCACGTTGCTCCTCGGTAAAGGCGCCTTCCTGAGTTCTGCTCATGACTTCCTGGGCAACTTGCACGGCCTTTAGCTTATCGGCTTCCTGTGCATGATAATTCGCCAGCTCCCGGCTCAGTTCCATCCCCCGCTGGGCCCTGAGCTTGCGCAGTTCGGCCACCCGCTTTGGGGGCATGCCCCCGCGCAGACGCAGGCGTAGATCCATGGACCAGTTGCCTTGGGTATCCGATTTCAACACCGGACCATTTTTTGCCGGGTTTCGCGGAGCCTGCGGGTCGACGATCACCGTATTGCCGTCCGGCTCCGGACTGATCCGATACAGTTGGTCTTCCACCAGTGCGTGCCATTTGTTCAGGATGACGTACAAGCCTGTATAGGGGCCATATTTGATCGGTTCAGGCATTGAAGTAGGGCGTGGCACCTGTAGCTGTTGCAGCCGGTTACGTTGTTCCGCTGTCAGGCGCTGGCGGGCACTGGCGAAACTGAGGTCCAGGTGCCTGCTGGCGCCCTGCAAGTGTTCGCCGGGCAAGCCCACCGGCCCTTCGAGAATGCGAGGCGACGCAGGCGCAGGCCATTGCTCAGGGATGACGCGCGGTGCGGGGGGACGCATCGCCTGTTCCTTCAGCGCATCGGGCAACGGTGCATGGGACAAGGCGCTGATGGCGGGAAACTGGTGCACCAGCATGCCGAGGTTGAGCAGCAGATCGACAGCGGCGAGCTCCCGGGTCACCGGGTCTTCGCTGCTCAGTGCCGGGATATCCTGGCTGGCGCTGGCCATCAGGCTCCACAGCCAGAAGGTGGCCATGACCGGGCCACGCAGCAAGGGCATCAGCAACGTATTGAACAGCAGGCTGCCGCCCTTGAGGAGCATGGCCCAGCGGCTCTCGCTGTTGGAGACTGAATCACGGTCGGCCTGGGAGATCAGGGCGCGGGCATTGCTGCCGTAAAGATACAGCATCAGCTCGCCGTTGCGCAGGAACTGCCGCAGTTCATCGTTTGCACCGTCGATGGCCAGCGTCGCAGGGGCGGGCTTGGCGGGGAGGTTGAATTCATCGCCCTGGAAAAACCGCACGATGTGCGGCTCCTGGAAGCCGCCATTGGCATAGATCGGCCGTGCGGCATCAGTCATCCAGGTCAGGATGCTTTTTTGCAGGTCCCCTGGGGTGACGACGGCCTTCAGCAGTGCCTCGCGCGTCGGGAACTCTTGCAACGAGGGCGCGTAAAGTGGGCGATACAGCAGGTGCGGTCCGGTTTGGACATCCTCCGGCTCGATAATGAACATATTGTTCACGATGTCGGGGTGGGCCTCGGGTTTGCGCAGGAAGGCCAGGTGGCGGATGACTACCGGTCGACCGCCTACCTGTTGGCTATCGGCCCCAGGATTGAGCAAGGCTTCAACCAGGCCCAGTCCTTGGCGGGTCACACCGTTTTCGTGGTTGAGCATTTGCTGGAAGGCTTCAAGCGGCAACTGTGCCGCGATCTGTTCGGCAAATATTCGCTGGCGTTCCTGGGCTTGAGGTACATCGTCCAACAGCCGTTGTTGCAGGTAGCGGGGATAGGCCGAACCAATGTCGACCTGTTCGATCAGCCCGTTCTTGCGGGTAATGAAGTCCGGCGTCAACCACCGGGGCAGCGTCAGGCCCAAGCGATGGCTGAGGATCAGGTTTGCACTCGGTCGGGCGATGAGGTTGTTGATGGCCAGCTCGGTCAGGCTCATCGTTCTTTTTTCGATGATCCCGCTAGTTCCGGGATAACCTGCGGCGACGGTGAAGGTCAGTTCTATATCATCAGGCTGGTATTGGATGGGTTGAGCCTTGTCCGGGTGGCTGTCGTTGGTTTGCCGCATCTGTTTGAGCAAGGCGTCGGCGGTAAAGGCCTTGATGTTCTTGATGTCGCTGAGAAAGGTGCGGCCCTGGTGGCGTTTTTTCGCGCTGGCCAATGTCAGGCTGTAGTGCTGGAATTTGGTTTGATCGACGATGGAAGCTTTTTTCAACCAGTCGGGCAACAGCGGCTCGATCCGTGCCGACGTTTCCGGCGTCAGGCGCGGCGCGTCAAGCAGATAACGGGCAGGGTCGCTCAGCTCCTGGTAGAGCGTCGACAGGTCTTGCAGGCCAATCCGCGAGGGCAACTGCACTGCGTTCAGGTCGGCCAGTTGCTGCTCCAGCACCATAGCCGCCTGGGTGTCGAAGACATTGCCACTGATCTCGTTGCGTTGACAGGTGAGCGTGTCGACCACGTACCGGCTGGCGATCAGTGCGCCCCAATGGTGATTGAAGGCTTCCAGGGATGCAAACGACTGCACGGCGCCGCCAGGGCTGCATAGCAGGAGGAGGGTGACGCCCTTTTTGGAGTGGTCCAGGAGAATTTCGCTGCCGGTCAGCACGGTGTTGGAGCCGTCTCGGATGAGCTTGGTTTCCAGGCTGTAGGCGTAGACGGGGGACGGGTTGTTGCGGCGAAAGCGCTGCTCGCGCTCCGGCCAGCGGACGATCTGGTCAAGGGCTTCGCGCGCCTGGTCAGTGAGGCCGGGTTGTCGCAGCCTGCGGATAGACAGCGTGTTCTTCAGTGCATCGCTGAGCCAGCGCCAGCGGCTGAGGTTATTGCTTGTGTCGATTCCGGCGTTCCAATAACGGGTCAGCGCATCCTCCAGCCCGATCGGTACGCTCCAGGGCAGTTCAAGCAGCAGTTTTTCGATGACCCTGATGTCCAGCTTCCCGTCGTCTGGTGAGAGCTCGCGGGGCGGGGTGTCGGTAAGAAAACATCGACGCCCACCGCGCTCCGTGAAATCCACGGGCGTGCCGAGGGCCAGGTATTCGAGGACGCGGGGCATGAACGGTTGGAGCGTAAAGCCGCGAGAGGCTGGGTCCGGTGTGGCCAATCGGGTCTTGGACAGGTCGAAGGTCAGCGAGGGGTATTTTTCCTTGATGGCTTGCTCGAGCATGCGTTGCGCGATTTCTTCGAAGGTCGGACGGCTGGCAAATAGCAGGCTGACCCTTTGCGCCAACGCGGGGAGCGTATTGGCCGGAGCGGGTGCGGTCATATGAAATCCTTTTCATAAATTCATGGCCGCCGGGAGTGACGACGAGGGAAGTATCGACATCCCGCTCCTGCGAGGGCGGTAAATAAATACCACCCTGGCGAATGCGGGTTATGCCTGGCCTCGTCGGGAGGGAAGATCAGGAAGGATCGGCGCCCAGCACCACATTCAGTGCGCTGCGGGCATCGTCAAGCTGCACCAGCGTGGCATGGCGGGCGCCGAGGGCGTCGCGGTTCTCGATGGCGGTGAGGATCGCCTTGTGGCGCGGCATCGCCAGTTCATGCAGGTTGGGCCGCTGGTTGGAGTGCTTGAGGGCTTCGGCGATGGCCACCGACAACATGTTGCACAGGTTGGCGAGCAGGTCGTTGTGGGTGGCATCGGCGATGCGGCTGTGGAAGTCTAGGTCCGGTTGCAGCACCGCTTCGGGGGTCGGTGCCGCCTCCATGCGCTGGTAGGCCTCGCGGATGGCAGCGATGTCGGTATCGTTGGCGAACTGTGCGGCGAGGGCCGCGGCGGCCGGCTCGATGATGCTGCGCACGCTGGTCAGCAGATTGAAGAACTCATTCTGCGGGCTGCTTTGCATCAACCAGTGCAGAACATCGGGGTCGAGCATGTGCCATTCCCGACGCGCCTTGACCACCGTGCCAACCCGTGGCCGCGAATACACCAGACCCTTGGCTACCAGCACGCGCGTGGCCTCGCGCAACACCGGACGGCTGACGGCATACTCCTCGCACAACAAAGCTTCGGCGGGCAGTTTATCGTCGGGTTTGAACCGCCCGGAAACGATCTGCATGCCCAGTTCCTGGACGATGCGCGCGTGCATGCTTTTGCGGTCGGAGGGTTTACGGTAGTCCATGGGGGGTGGCGCGATCCTGTGCGAAGGGGATGCTGCGCATGATAGCAGGCGCGGCGAGGGCGGGTCGCTAATGCGATTTTGATGTACACCCGAGCCCATTGTGGGAGCGAGCCTTTGTGGGAGCTGAGCTTGCTCGCGATGAGGCCCTGCCAGTCAATATCTCTGTTGTCTGTTACACCGCTATCGCGAGCAAGCTCAGCTCCCACAAAAAGCTTGCTCGCGCAAGGGGATGAGTGGGGTCAGTGGGAGTGACGCGGCACCTCGGCGCCGCGGCAACCGACCAGGAAGTCGAAGTCACAACCCTGGTCCGCTTGCAGCACATGGTCGATGTACAGCTGGCGGTAGCCGCCCACCAACAGGTTCTGCGCTGGCGGCAGGTCGGCCAGGCGGGCGGCCAGTTCGGCGTCGCAAATGTCCAGGTGCAGACGCCCGCTGGCGCAGTCCAGTTCGATCCAGTCACCTTCCTTCACGGCCGCCAGTGGTCCGCCGGCTGCGGCTTCCGGGGCCACATGCAGCACCACGGTGCCGTAGGCGGTGCCGCTCATGCGCGCATCGGAGATACGCACCATGTCGGTCACTCCCTGGGCCAGCAACTTGGCCGGCAAGCCCATGTTGCCCACTTCGGCCATGCCTGGATAACCCTTGGGCCCGCAGTTCTTCATCACCAGAATCGAGCTGGCATCGACATCCAGCTCCGGATCATTGATCCGCGCCTTGTACTCGTCGAAGTTCTCGAACACCACCGCGCGACCACGATGTTGCATCAGCTCGGGCGTGGCGGCGGAGGGTTTGAGTACCGCGCCGAGGGGCGCCAGGTTACCGCGCAGCACGCAGATACCGCCGTCGGCCCGGATCGGGTTGTCCAGGGTGCGAATGACTTCGTCCTGGCCATAGATCGGTGCGTCCTTGGTGTTCTCGCCAAGGCTCTTGCCGTTGACGGTCAACGCGTCGGGGTTAGGGATCAGGTTGGCTTCGCCGAGACGGCGCAGCACGGCGGGTAAACCACCAGCGTAATAGAACTCCTCCATCAGGAAGCGCCCGGACGGCTGCAGGTCGACGATGGTCGGCATGCCTCGACCGATGCGGGTCCAGTCGTCCAGGTCCAGTTGCACGCCGATGCGTCCGGCAATGGCCTTGAGGTGGATCACCGCGTTGGTCGAGCCGCCGATGGCTGCGTTGACCCGGATGGCGTTCTCGAAAGCCTCCTTGGTCAGGATCTTCGACAGCTTCAAGTCTTCACGGACCATTTCCACCGCACGCATGCCGGACATGTGGGCCAGCACATAACGGCGCGCGTCCACCGCCGGAATCGCGGCGTTGTGCGGCAGGGACGTGCCGAGGGCTTCGGCCATGCAGGCCATGGTCGAGGCGGTGCCCATGGTGTTGCAGGTCCCGGCCGAGCGGGACATGCCGCCCTCGGCCGCAAGGAAATCATCGATCGTGATGGTGCCGGCCTTGACCTGTTCGCTCAACTGCCAGACCACTGTGCCCGACCCGATGTCCTGGCCCTTGTGCTTGCCGTTGAGCATCGGTCCGCCGGTAACGACAATGGCCGGCACGTCGCAACTGGCTGCCCCCATCAGCAAGGCTGGGGTGGTCTTGTCGCAACCGGTGAGCAGCACCACGCCGTCAATCGGATTGCCGCGAATGGCTTCCTCCACGTCCATGCTCGCCAGGTTGCGCGTCAGCATGGCGGTGGGGCGCAGGTTCGATTCGCCGTTGGAGAACACCGGAAACTCCACCGGGAAGCCCCCGGCCTCGATCACGCCGCGCTTGACGTGTTCGGCGATCTGCCGGAAGTGCGCGTTGCATGGCGTCAGCTCCGACCAGGTGTTGCAGATGCCGATGATTGGCTTGCCATGAAACTGATGGTCGGCGATGCCCTGATTTTTCATCCAACTGCGGTACATGAAGCCGTTTTTGTCGGCGGTGCCAAACCATTGGGCCGAGCGCAGGGAGGGTTTCTTATCAGACATGATCGATTCTCTTATTGTATGACTATATGGTTTTAGCTTGCGCCTAGCATAAGCGCAATTTGCTCTGTTTGGAAGTGTTGTTGGGTAAATAGTATTACTATATAGTCCGATTCAACGGAGGGATTGTCCTGGCGCTCATTGGTCAGAGAAATCCCCCAGGGTTCTATAACAACAACAATCGGAGACCGGTCCCATGAGCCAGGAATTGCGGCTTATTCGCCGCATCACGCTGAAACTAATTCCTTTCCTGATCCTGCTATACCTGATCGCCTACGTGGACCGTTCCGCCGTGGGTTTCGCCAAGCTGCACATGGGCGCCGACATCGGCATCGGCGACGCCGCCTACGGCCTGGGCGCCGGGTTGTTTTTCATTGGCTACTTCCTGCTGGAGATCCCCAGCAACCTGATGCTGGAACGCTTCGGTGCCCGGCGCTGGTTCGCGCGGATCATGATCACCTGGGGCGCCATCACCATCGGCATGGCGTTTGTGCAAGGGCCTTACAGCTTCTATGTGATGCGCTTTCTGCTCGGCGCGGCGGAAGCCGGATTCTTCCCCGGCGTGCTGTACTACATCACCCAATGGTTCCCGGTCCGCCATCGCGGCAAGATCCTGGGCCTGTTCATTCTGTCTCAGCCCATCGCCATGATGATCACCGGCCCCGTCTCCGGCGGCTTGCTGGGCATGGACGGCATCCTGGGCTTGCACGGCTGGCAGTGGTTGTTCATCGTCATCGGCCTGCCGGCGGTCTTGCTGACCTGGCCGGTGCTGCGTTATCTGCCGGATGGTCCGCAACAGGTGAAGTGGATGGACCAGGCCGAAAAGGACTGGCTGACCGGTGAACTGAAAAAAGACCTTGAGGAATACGGCCAGACCCGGCACGGCAATCCGCTGCACGCCTTGAAGGACAAGCGTGTCCTGCTGCTGGCGCTGTTCTATCTGCCGGTGACCCTGAGCATCTACGGGCTGGGCCTGTGGCTGCCCACGTTGATCAAGCAATTTGGCGGCACTGACCTGGTGACCGGTTTCGTGTCTTCGGTGCCCTACATCTTCGGCATCATCGGTTTGCTGATCATTCCTCGCAGTTCCGACCGCTTGAACGATCGCTACGGTCATCTGGCCGTGCTTTATGTGCTGGGCGCCATCGGTCTGTTCCTCAGTGCCTGGCTGACGGTACCGGTGTTGCAGCTGGCGGCGCTGTGCCTGGTGGCGTTCGCGCTGTTTTCCTGCACCGCGGTGTTCTGGACCTTGCCGGGGCGTTTCTTTGCCGGCGCCAGTGCGGCGGCGGGTATCGCGCTGATCAACTCGGTGGGCAACCTGGGTGGCTACATCGGGCCGTTCGTGATCGGTGCGCTGAAGGAATACACCGGCAACCTGGCGTCGGGGCTGTACTTCCTGTCCTGCGTGATGGTGTTCGGCCTGGTGTTGACCGGCGTGGTGTATCGCCTGCTGGAGCGCAAGCATGTGCTGCCGGCGGAGCAGTTCGCGGCCAGCGCCCGGGGGGCGACGCGGACCTGAGGTGATTGAAATCCCCTGTGGGAGCGAGCCTGCTCGCGATAGCGTTGGGTCAGCAACATTGATGCGACTGACAGATCGCAATCGTGAGCAGGCTCGCTCCCACAGGGATCAGCGTGTTATTCAAGCTTTGTTTGCAGGGAGAAAAATATGCGTTTAGTTCAGTTCGAATTGAATAACGGCGAACGCCGCGTCGGCGTGGTCGATGGCGAGCAAGTGCGCGAAGTCCAGGGCGCCCGGACCGTGCGCGACCTGGCTCTGGCGGCCATCGAGGCGGGTGTGAAGCTTGAGCAGCAGGTCAACAGCCTGGGCCTGGGAACCGCCCATGATTACCCGCAGTTACTCAGTGAACTGCGCATTCTGCCTCCGCTGGACCACCCGGACCCGGCGCACCTGCTGGTCAGCGGCACCGGCCTGACCCATCTGGGCAGTGCTTCGGCCCGGGACAAGATGCATCAGCAGGCCGGCGACGAAACAGCCATGACCGACACCATGCGCATCTTCAAGTGGGGCGTGGAGGGCGGTAAGCCTCAGAGCGGACAGGCCGGTGTGCAACCGGAGTGGTTCTACAAGGGCGACGGCAGCATCGTGGTCCGTCCGGGCCATCCGTTCCCGCTGCCGCCGTTTGCCGAAGATGCCGGCGAAGAGCCGGAAATCAGCGGACTGTATGTCATCGGCCACGACGCTAAGCCATACAGACTGGGCTTTGCGGTGGGTAACGAGTTTTCCGATCATGTGATGGAGCGCAAGAATTACCTGTACCTGGCCCATTCGAAATTGCGCAGCTGCAGCTTTGGCCCGGAACTTCGCCTGGGTGAACTGCCTCAACATCTTTCCGGGACCAGTCGTATCCTGCGCAATGGCCAGGTGCTGTGGCAGAACGAGTTTCTCAGTGGCGAGGCGAACATGTGTCACAGCCTCGAAAACCTTGAGTTCCACCATTTCAAGTACAGTCAGTTCCTGCGTCCGGGTGACGTGCACGTGCATTTTTTCGGCACCGCGACCCTGTCGTTCGCCGACGGCATCCGCACGCAACCGGGGGATGTGTTCGAAATCAGCCAGACCGAATTCGGCGCACCGCTGGTCAACGGCATTGCCCCGGTGGACGCGGTGTTCAACCCGGGTACTATCGGCACACTTTAAAGGAGACTTTCGATGAACCAGATCCTTGGCCACAACTACATTGGTGGCGCGCGCAGCGCGGCCGGCCAGACACGCTTGCAGAGCCTTGACGCCAGCAGCGGCGAAGCCTTGCCCCATGAGTTCGTCCAGGCGACGGCCGAAGAAGTTGACGCTGCCGCCAAGGCTGCGGCTGCCGCTTATCCGGCCTACCGCAGCTTGAGCGCAGTGCGCCGGGCCGAGTTCCTCGAAGCCATTGCCGATGAGCTGGATGGCTTGGGCGATGAGTTCGTGGCCGTGGTCTGCCGGGAAACCGCCTTGCCGGCGGCGCGGATCCAGGGTGAGCGCGGTCGCACCAGCGGCCAGATGCGTCTGTTCGCCAAGGTCCTGCGTCGCGGCGATTTCTACGGCGCGCGCATCGACCGGGCCTTACCGGAACGCACGCCGTTGCCGCGTCCGGACTTGCGTCAGTACCGCATCGGCCTGGGGCCGGTTGCGGTGTTTGGCGCCAGTAACTTTCCTCTGGCATTTTCTACAGCGGGTGGCGACACCGCGTCGGCCCTGGCCGCGGGTTGCCCGGTGGTGTTCAAGGCCCACAGCGGCCACATGGCAACGGCCGAATGGGTGGCTGATGCGATTATCCGCGCGGCTGAAAAAACCTCGATGCCCGCCGGCGTATTCAACATGATCTACGGCGGTGGTGTTGGCGAATGGCTGGTCAAGCATCCGGCGATCCAGGCGGTAGGCTTCACCGGTTCCCTCAAGGGCGGCCGCGCCCTGTGCGACATGGCCGCCGCGCGGCCCCAGCCGATCCCGGTATTCGCCGAGATGTCGAGCATCAACCCGGTGATCGTGTTGCCGCAAGCGTTGGAAAAGCGTGCCGACAGCGTCGCCCGCGATTTGACCGCCTCGGTGGTACAGGGCTGTGGTCAGTTCTGCACCAATCCCGGCCTGGTGATCGGCATCCGCTCGCCGCAATTCAGCGCCTTCACCCAACAAGTGGCCGCGCTGATCGGCGATCAGGCCCCGCAAACCATGCTCAACGCCGGCACGCTGCAAAGCTACGGCAAGGGCCTGCAGAAGTTGCTGGCTCACCCGGGCATCGAACATCTGGCCGGACGTGCGCAACAGGGCAACCAGGCCCAGCCGCAGTTGTTCAAGGCTGACGCCAGCTTGTTGATCAACGGTGACGAGGCGCTGCAAGAAGAAGTGTTCGGCCCGACCACGGTGTTTGTCGAAGTGGCGGACCCAGCCGAGCTCACTGCCGCGCTGAACGGCCTGCACGGTCAGTTGACTGCAACCATGATCGGGGAGCCAGCGGATTTCGAGCAGTTCAGCGAATTGACTCCGTTGCTGGAGCAAAAAGTCGGTCGCATCCTGCTCAACGGTTATCCAACCGGCGTCGAGGTTTGCGACTCGATGGTCCATGGCGGGCCTTACCCGGCGACGTCCGATGCCCGTGGGACTTCGGTGGGTACGCTGGCGATCGATCGTTTCCTGCGCCCGGTGTGCTTCCAGAACTACCCCGACAGCCTGTTGCCCGAGCCTTTGAAAAACGCCAATCCGCTGGGCATCCAGCGATTGGTCGATGGGGTGCCGGGGCGCGAGGCGCTCTGATCGCAGTCAGGCAGTTGCATTGAAGTTCAATGGGTTGCCGCTATCGCGAGCGGGCTCGCTCCCACAGTGGATGGGTGGTGAATACAAGATGTGTGTTCGCTGCAAATCCAATTGTGGGAGCGAGCCTGCTCGCGATGGCGATCTGGCAGTTGACCGTGCTTTCGAACCTTTTGGCCCAAGGCCCACTCCCACATTGGGTTATCATGAGCACTTTCCCAACGACCGACTGATCGCCATGACTGCCTTGACCGACACCCTGCTGCACGCCCTCGAAACCTGCGACATGCTGATCATCGACGGGCTGCACGCATTCGATTTTTCCCTCGACGAACAAGACCAGTTGCACGTCGAGTGCATGAACGGTCGCACTCTCGAGCATTGGCGCTTCACGCCTGCGCAGATGGAGGCCGCGACGTTCGACGTGGTCAAGAAACACTGGATCATCACCAGCGATTCGGGCGACCACCACTTGGAGTGCGTGGAAGCGACCAGCGGCCACGACGATGAGGAAGACACACATGAGGATGCGTAGTTTCTGGCCCTTGTTGATGGCCGGTAGCGTGGGTGCCATGGGCGTCCAGGCAGAGACCGATGAGCGCCATCAACTGTTGGTGGGTTCCTATACCGCCGGCCAGAGCCAGGGCATCTACCGCCTGCAATTCGACAGCCGCAACGGCCAGCTCGATGCCCAGCCGTTGCAAGTGATCAAGACCGACAACCCATCGTGGCTGACCCTTTCCAGGGACATGAGCCGGCTGTTCGTGGTGAATGAAAACGGGCCGGGGCAAAAAGACCCGGTGGGCAAGGTCAGCAGCTACGCCATTGACCCGAAGACCCATGAGCTGAGCCTGATCAGTCAGGTGCAGTCATTGGGCAACGAACCGACTCATTCGAGCCTCAGTGGCGATGGTCGACATTTGCTGGTCAGCAACTATTCGGTGGTGGAAGACCCGGGAGGCACCCTGGCGGTGTTGCCGGTGGGAACCGACGGTAAGCTGTCGCCGGTGGTGCAACTGAGCAGCCATCAACCGAGTCGGATCAATCCCGAGCGGCAGATGTCCGCCCATGTGCACTCGGCCGTGTCTTCGCCCGATGGCAAGTACGTGTTCGCCAGCGACCTGGGGGCGGACAAGGTGTTCATCTACCGCCACGACCCCAAGGCCAACCCCGAACTGCCACTGACCGCCGCCGATCCGGCCTTCGTGCAGTTGCCGCCCGGCAGCGGCCCGCGTCATTTGCTGTTCAGCGCCGACGGCAAGCATGCGTGGCTGACCATGGAAATGAGCGCCCAGGTGGCGGTGTTCGATTATCAGGATGGGCGTTTGACCCAGCGGCAACTGGTCGACCTGGCAGCGGGCAAACCACAGCCCGGTAGGGCGGCGGCAGCGCTGCATGCCTCCAAGGATGGCAAGTTCCTGTACGTCAGCAATCGTGGCACCACCAACGAAGTGCTGGTGTTCGCCATCGACCCGACTGCCGGCACGCTGACAGAGCTTCAGCGCCGCTCCGTGGAGGGGGATCATCCGCGGGAATTCAGCCTCGATCCGAGCGGGAAATTCCTGCTGATCGCCAATCAGAAGAGCAACCAGATCGTGGTTCTCGAGCGTGACCCCAAGACCGGCCTGCTGGGTAAAACCGTGCAAAAGCTGGCGATGGATGCGCCGAGCGACTTGAAGTTCATGCTCCCTCAGTAAAGCGCAGGCCCCGATTTTCGGGGCCTGCGTCGCTGTATCAACAAGACTGATATTCGCTAGTGTTGCAAAGCATTTCAAAGCGAGACGCCTCGGCGCGTAAGTTTGCTTCACGGCCCAACCGGGCAGGCAAGCCAACTCATCCGAGGACTATCGACATGAATCTGAATCTCTTCTCCGTGATCGCTGCTTCCGCTATCTCCGCCACCGTAGCGCTGCCAGCCAGTGCCAACATTGAAATCAGCGACAAGAAAAATCGCACCCAGAGCTATACCGAAAAATACCTGCAACAGAGCGCCAACTTCTACGCCGCCCTGGACCACAAGACCCAACACTGAACCGCGCTGAAGACTGAAGCCTGCGATCTTTTCATCTTTGAAAAAGAGAAAAAATCGCAGGCTTTGCCTGCTCCTACGAAAAACCCGCTGTAATATCACATGGCCATGTGTTTAAATTTGACGCTAGTAAATTGACTCCTTCTCCAACAAGAGATCGACACTATGGCGATGCGTCTGGCAATGATGCTGCTGTTTCTCTATTCCACCCCCATTGTTTCGGCCGCCCAGCCGACCCCCGGCGAGCCGGACGCTGCTCGTGAGCGATTATTGAGCCTGCTTAGGGACTGATCTGTTTGGATTAGTAATCAATAAAACTGATAGACACTATGCGTACTGGTCGCTATTAAAATCGGTTTAGTTGATTGATTCTGTGGGCACTGAAACATGCCCACGGAGAACCCAATGGCCAGCACAATCCTATCTTCTGCCAGACACGGCGCGTACATCGCCATCGGCCTTTACGTGGCGATGGTGTTGGTGGTCAGCCTCGGTGCCCAATACCAAGGCTCTGCCGAAACCTCTCTCCAGGCTGCCCGGCCTTCTGTTCATTATGGTCCCCCGGTTGCCCGCGCGGCGCTCGAGCATGGCGCCGCAAAAGGGGCGGTCGGCGCATGAACAGAAGCAAGTTTTGGGTGATCGCATTCCTGGCGTTCATCACCAATGGTTTTTCATTGCTGGGTCTGGGGCAAGCCTCGGCGGGATCTCTGGCGCGGACCATCGAGTGCAACCACAACATCGCGCACAACATTCTGACCGCCAAGGCTTTGGGGGCGTTGGTGGGGAATCCGCCGGTCAAGCCCAGGGTTGCCGTCTTCGGGCCTTTTCAGGTCGATTGTGCAGTGGTGCGCATGTGCAGCGTGGCTGCCTGAAGCAAACCACAAAAGCTGTTCACCGGGTGGGTGATTGCTTGGCCATGATCGCCACGAACAACTCGGAATCCAGCAAGCCTTGCAGCCAACGCTGTAGGCGAGGGTAGGGCGCTGCGGCAAACCATTCCCGGTCGACATGAGCAAACTGCCGTACGAACGGCATCACCGCCACGTCGGCCTGGCTCTGGTGAGCCGCTGCCAGAAATGCTCGGGTTTCAAGCAACGCTTCCAGCCTGCGCAAGAAGACCTCGCCCTCGGCCCGATAATGTTCCAATGGATACTCGGGATGGCGCTCGGGGTATTTGTAGCGGTTCAGATGAAGCTTGAAGACCTGGTCGTTTTCCTCGATCAACGCGGCCGTCAACGCCTGGCCTTCGAGGTCGCCAAGCAATCTCCAATTATCCGGATCATGCTGCGCCAGAGCCCAGTGCATGATCTCCAGGCTTTCATCAATCACCTTGCCATCGACCTGCAGCACCGGCACCGTACCCTTGCTGGAAAGCGCCAGCATTTCGGGCGGCTTGGCCTTGAGGCTGACTTCGACAATGTTCAAATCGACCGCGCTGTAGCGCAACGCCATGCGCGCTCGCATCGCGTAGGGACAACGCCGGAACGAGTAGAGCGTGGCGCGGCTCATTTCACCTCCACGGTACTCAAGCCATTCCCTTGACGACGAACCTGGATCTGCACCGGGATCCGCTCATGCATTTCCTGCACGTGGGAAATCACCGCAACCTTGCGTCCCTGGGCTTGCAAACCGTCGAGAGCATCCATGGCCAGTTGCAGCGATTCGGGGTCCAGGCTGCCAAAGCCTTCGTCAATGAACAGCGATTCGATTTTCAGCGTGCTGGACGCCATCGAGGCCAGACCCAGCGCCAAGGCCAGGGAAACCAGGAAGGTTTCACCGCCGGACAACGAATGCACCGAGCGCAGCTCATCGCCCATCTCTGTGTCCATCACCAGAAGCCCCAACATGCTGCCACCGCGTTTGAGCCGGTAGCGGCGCACCAGTTGTCGTAGCTGCACGTTGGCGTGATGCACCAGCAAATCGAGGTTGTATGCCTGCGCCAGCTTGCGGAAGCGGTCGCCGGTGGCCGAACCGATCAGCGCATCGAGCCGTGCCCAGCGTTGGTACTCGGTATAAGCCTGTTCGATCTGCTGGGCCAGGGCCTGGTTAGCGTTCTGCCTGCGCTGGTCCTCGGCCTGTTCGGCGCGTAGTTCGGCGCAACGCTGCTCGCTGGCGGTAAATTGGCTTTGAAGTTCGGTAAGGGCCTGGGCCAGTTGTTCAGATTCCAGGTTGCCGTTGTGCTGGGCCTGATGCTGTTGCAGGCGCTGCTCGCGCTCAGTGAGCAACACGCGGGCTTGCTCAATGGCTTTTTCGCTGTTGAGCAGTTGCTGACGCAGTTGGCCGACACTTTGCTCGTCCAGGTCAAGCAAGGCGGCCAGAGAGGCATCATCCAGTTCCGGGTGGCTGGCGCGCCATTGTGCGATGCCGGCGGCCAGGGCTGTGTGTTCAGTGTCCAGCGCTTGGGCCTGTTCCTGGCGGGCCTTGAGTTCGGCGGCCAGTTCCACCCGGTTGTGGCGTAGCGCTTGCAGTTGTTGATTGGCCGCCGTTTCGGCGCTGTGGGCCTGTTCCAGGGCTTGGTCGAGTTGCTGCTGCCACTGTTCGGCGCTGGTGTGTTCGCCCAGCAATTGCTTGAGCCGCTGCTGGCAGGCCTGCTGTTGTTCCGTCAGGGCGCTCAGTTGCCGTTGCGCCAACTCCAACTGCTGGAGGCGGGTTTGCTGGCGATCCTGCTCTTTCTCCAGGGCCTGCTGACGCTGAAGCTGCTCGCTGAGTTCGTCGCGTTGCTGTTCCAGGTGCGCCAGGCGTTGAGCGATCTGCTGGTCAAGCTGCATGAAGGTCGCGGCCGGCTCGGTGCGCAGGGCCTGTAGTGTGTCTGCCGGCAACAACGTACTGAAGTGGCTCAGTTCCTCGTCCAGGCGCTGGCGATCCCGGGCCAGCTCCTGCTGTTGGTTGTTCAGGTGCAGTGATGCCTGCTGATGCGCAATTTCAGCCTCGCGCAATTGCTGCGCCAGGCGCGCGGCGTCCTGTTGCAGCGTCAGCAGGGCGGCCTGGCGTTGTTCGTCCTGACTGATACGCAGGTTGAGCTGACTGCTTTGCTGGTCCAGCCAGGCGTCGCGTTTGGCTGCATCCTGGGCCAGCAGTTGCGCCGAGAGCGGATGGCCTTCAAGGCTGGGCGCCAGACTTTGATGCTGGCTGGCGAGCTGTTCCTGTTGCTGCTTGAGTTCTTTGAGCTGGGCGATGACGCCGCTGTATTGCGCGCGCAGGTCGATGACTTTTTCATGGAGCGACTCGACGGCTTTGCGTGCATTGGCCTCTTCGGTTTCATCAAAACGCCCCAGGTTTTGCAGCAAGGCTTCGGGCTGATGGTAAGGATGCTCGACGCTGCCACACACCGGGCATGGCTGGTCATCCTTGAGCTGTTCACGCAATTGTTCGACGCTTTCGCTGCGGGCCAGGCGCTGACGCTCCAGCAGTTGGCGGGTGACGCTCAGGGTCTGTTCGGCAATCGCCAGTTCGGCCTTGGCTTCGCTGCCTTCGCGTACCAATCGGTCGCGTTCCTGCAACGCCTGTTGCTGGCGCTGTTCAAGCTCGGCACCTCGCTTGTCCAGCTCTTGCTGGCTGGCCCAGAGCCGCGTCAGATCCTCGAATGCACGCAGTTGCTTGCGATTGTCTTGCAGCAGATTAGCGAGCAACTGGATCTGCTCGGCCACCGCTTGCGGTTCGGCGTCGGCTTCCTTGTAGAGCACTTCGAGGTTTTGCCGGTGGGTTGCCAGGTGCTCGGCGGCGTGGGCGGCATTTTGCTCCAGGGTGGCGAGTTCAACCTGACCCTGGTTCAGGCGATTGCCAATCAGCATCAGCTGTTGGAGGCGATCACGATAGGCCTGCCAGGCGTCGCTCAACGGCGCCAGGTGAGTGCTTTGTTCAAGCTCCCCGGCGATTCGCTGCAAGCGCTCGGCCACCTGTTTTTGCTGCTCAAGCAGCGTGTCGATGGTGCGCTGGCCTTCGCTACAGGCGTGTTGTGCCTGCTCCTGGCGTTCGGCGCTTTGGCGAGCCTCCTTGTCGAGGCGGGCGAGGGTGCCTTGTTCTTCAAAGGCCTGGCGCAGCAAGGGGGCGCTGTCGGTGCTTTGTTGTCGGGCTGCGGTCAGCGCCAGTTGCGCAACGCCCAGGCCTTTCTCCAGCTCGGCCTGGCGTTCATGCAGATCGATCTGTTGCTGGTTGAGCTGCTGAACCTGTACCGCCAGGGGTTCGAGCTGCCGGGTCAGTTCCGTCTGGCGGATGAACTGATGCCGTTGCGGCGCGAGTTGTTCCAGGCGGGTCAGCTTCAGGCGTTCGTCGGCCAGGGCGTCCCAGTCAGCTTGGGCCTGTTGCAGTTGCTCGGCGGCGCTGGCCCGTTGCTCTTGCAACTGGCGCAGTTCCTTGAGCCAGGTGTGTTGCTGCTCCAGTTGCTTGAGTTGCGCCTGTTGGGTCTTGAGCTGTTGCTGGGCTTCGTTGAAGCGCTGGTCCAGTTCGGCGCGGGCCTCTGGGGCCAGGGGTGTGACGCCCGTGGCCTGGTCCTGCAATTGCTTGTGGGACTCTTTGGCTTGCTTGGCCTTGTCGAAGGCGCGCCGGCCCAATCGGGTATACAGGGCCGTATCAGTGAGCTTTTCCAGCAGCTCGCTGCGGTCGTTGTCGTCGGCCTTGAGAAATGCGCTGAACTCGCTTTGGGCCAGCAACACGGCACGAGTGAACTGTTCAAAGTTCAAGCCCAGGGCGGCTTCGAGCTGGGCCTTGTATTCGCCTTTCTGACTCGCCAGCAACTGATCGTTGTCCAGATCCCGCAGGCTCTGGCGGCTGGCTTGCAGCTTGCCACCGGCCTTTTCCCGGGCGCGATTGGCTTCCCAGCGCGCCCGGTAGCGACGGCCGTCGATGCCGCGAAAATCCACTTCGGCGTAACCATCGCCAGTACCACGGCGCAGCAGCGTACGCGGATCGCCCGTAGCGATTTCGCCGTCGGCGTCCGGCACCTTGGCGTCGCGCCCGGTGTTGTTGAGGCGCGGCACGGCGCCGAACAGCGCCAGGCACAACGCGTCGAGCAGGGTGCTTTTACCGGCGCCTGTGGGGCCGGTGATGGCGAACAGGCCTGCACTGGCAAGCGGTTCGGCGGTGAAGTCTATTTCGAAGGGCCCGGCCAGGGACGCGAGGTTCTTGAGACGGATCGCGAGAATTTTCATGGCTGCTCGCCCTCCATCTGCACGTCTTGCAACAGCACGGCAAAATCCTTGAGGGTCTGTTCGTCCACTTCGTTGCCGTAGGTGTCCTGCCAGGCGCGGCTGAACAATTCCTGCGGGCTCAACTGATCCAGTTCCACCAACGCGGCGCCGTCATCGACGTTTGTGCTGCCGCCGTTGCCGGCGTATTCGGCGGCGATCCGCACCAGGCGCACGGCTTTGCCTTGCAGGGCGGTTTCCACTTGATGGCGCAGGTCAGGCTGCGGCTCATCGAGGCGCACCCGCACCTCCAGCCAGGGCTGGCGCTGGACATCGGCCAACAGGTCGATGTCCGGCAGGTCCTTGAGTTGCACCAGAATATCGGCCAGGGGTGCCGGGCCCAGGCGCTGCAGATTGACGGCCCGGGGAATCAGCCGTGGCTCGACTTTGACCAGGGTTTCGCCTTCCAGGGTGATATCGAGAATCTGATGCTGATAACCGATTTCCGAAAATGACAATGGAATCGGCGAGCCGCTGTAGCGGATGCGCTCTTCGCCGTTGACCTTTTGTGGTTTGTGCAAATGGCCGAGGGCGACGTAGCTGATGCTCGGGCCGAACAGGCTGGCGGGCAGGGCCTCGGCGTTGCCAATGATCAGGCTGCGCTCGGAATCCTCGGACACCGAGCCGCCGGCCATGTGGGCGTGGCTGATGGCGATCAGTGCCTGGCCCTTCTTGCGTTTGTCGTTGGCGGCGGCGATCAGCCATTCATGGACCTGACCGATGCCCCGCAGGTAATCGTCACCCAGTTGTGCGCCTGTCACCTCGGCAGGCCGCAGGAATGGCAGGGCCAGGCACCAGGCCTTGACCTTGCCCTTGGCGTCGGGCAACGGCAGCAGCAAGCGCTCGACGTCCAATTGCCCGTCGTCCAGCCACAACACCCGGCCCAGGGCATGGGTGCGCAACCGACGCATCAGCGGCGCCGGTAGTTCGATACGCGAACCGGAGTCGTGGTTGCCGGCGATCATCACAATGGTCAGATTGGCGTTTTGTTCATGGGCACTGACGATGAAGTCGTACAGCCGCTCCTGGGCTTTGACCGGCGGGTTCACCGTGTCGAAGATATCCCCGGCAATCAGCAGCACGTCGGGCTTTTCACTGGTCAACTGACGCAGCAGCCAGTCAAGGAAACAGGCGTGTTCGAAGTCGCGTTCCTGACCGTGCAGGTTTTGCCCAAGGTGCCAGTCGGAGGTGTGGAACAGACGCAAGATGAACTCCAGAAAACAGATGATGGCCGCAGGAAGAGAGGCGGCTAAAAGATGGAGAGTTTACTGGGAAACAGAGGAGAGAAACCGGGCAACTTCTCCAAATGAGTTGGCACCACTCCTGTGGCTAGCCACAGAAGCGCTATGTCCCGCAAAGGGATCACTTGGGGTAGAGCGGTGGCAAGCCACTGTCGCCGGCCGGGTCCTGGAAGCCTTCCGCAGCGGGAATGGTACGAATGGCTCGCCACAGATCTTCGCCCTGCCAATATTGACCCGTTTCGCTGTAGAGCGCGCCGTTGAGGCCGTCCAGGGCGTCGGACAGTGGCACGAAGCGCGCGGCCATGTCGGCCAGGGTTTCCGGTTGCTGGCGAGCCCAGGCGTCCAGCGCCTGGCGTGTAGCGTGGGAGTCGTTGGCCAGGCAGGCACGCTTGAGGTCGTCCAGCAAGGTCCGCGGGCTCGGCCCGGCCTGGGTCGCGCGCAGGATGGCCGGCTGCGAACGGGCGCGCCACCACAGGCCCAAGCCCAGCAGCGTGGTGCAGGCCAGGATGAAAGTGCTCAATTGCCAATACCGCAAGGTGTCGCTGTCGACGATCGTCACAATCTGAGGTGTGCTTGTTGGCGTGTCCACCATCAGGCTCGGATTGTTCGCCACTTGCAGGGTCCGCGCTGGAAGGCTGGTGCGGTCCAGGTGGTCTTCCCGGGTGTTCCACCAAACCACTTCCACCGGCGGCAATTCAATGGTGCCGCTGCGGTTGGGCACCAGGGCCTCGCGGTCTTCACGGCTGCCCACCAAACCGCGCTCGCTGCTGCGACTGCTGAGTACCGGTTGGTCGGGGTAGCGCCGCAGGCCGCTGATTTCAGTGGCTGGCAGGGGCGGTAGCTGGGCGCTGGCCAGACCCTCGGCTTCCAGGGTCAGGCTGCGGGTCAGGGAGTCACCCACCTGGCTGTGGGTTGGTTCCGGGCTCCAGCTCTCGCTCAAGGAAAGGCTGCGCGCCGGCAGCCAGGGCACATCTGCCGGGTAGCTGGCGGGCTTGGGGTTGACGGTCAGGCGCAGTTGCTCGGAGCTGACCCGCATCAACTGGCCGGGCTTGGGCCCCGACGGCGCGGTTCCCTGGGCCACCGGCTCGACCAGGGTGGCGCTGAAGGTCTGGGCCGGGATCATCAGTTCGCCGCTGCGTTGGGGGTAGATGCCGTAGCGCAGTTCGATCACGCCGTGGCGTACGTTGTTGATGACCTTTTCGTAGGTGCGTGATTCGCCCAGTTGCTCGGTACGGGCATCGGGAATGTGCAGCGGTGTCAGGCTGCTGTCGTCGTACAGCGACACCGAATGGTAGATGCGTAAGGTCAGGATCGCCTGTGCCTGCACATAGACGTCGGTCTGGTCGAGGCTGGCCTCGATGAACACCGGGGCCAGTTTGCCCGGCTCATTGCGCGTTTCGCTTTCGATCACTTGCAGGGTGATCGGTTGGCTGGTCACTTCGCCCAATTGCAGGGGCGGAATGACCACGGTGCCACTTTGGCGCGGCAGCAGGGTGACGATCCAGCGGGTGGTGGCGCGATTCTCGCCATCAAGAGTCGTCAGTTGGTTGACCTGGCGGGTGCCGCGCACTTCGAACAGCGCCTGGAGCGGGCTCAGGTCGGGTTTGCCGAACAGTGTGGCGTCATTGGACTCCAGGGTCAGTTCCACGGTCTCCCCGGAATTCAGGCGCCCGCGATCCACACTGGCAGTCAACTGTACGGCCTGGGTTCCAGATGCCCAGAGCAGCAACACGAGGAGGTAGGCGGTGAAGCGGGTCATGGGGTTTTTCCCTGGGCCTGATGGCTTTGCTGTTCATACCAGAATTTACGTCTGAGCAGTTCGCCCGGATTATCCGGGATCTGGCGCAGCCATTGTTCCAGTGCCTGGCGCTGTTCTTCGTCGTTGCGCTGGCCGGCCCCGGGGCGCAGTGGTGGGGTCGTGGTCCGCTCATCAGGCAACTCGCTGCCCGGCACATCCTGGGCACCAGGCGGTTGCGCTGCCTGGGGGCCCTGGGATTGTTCCGGTGTCGCGGTCGCTTCGGAGGAGGGCTGTCCCGGCGCAGAACTTTGTGCCTGGGCATTGGCGTTCGGTGCTTGCTCGGCGGGCCCTGGCTGCTCACTTTCACTGGGCTCAGGTTCGGCAGGTTTTGCCGTCTGCTCTTTGAGCAGGCTCTGCACCAGCGCTTTGTTGGTTTGGGCGGGACGCAGGTCCGGTTGCAATTCCAGGGCTTGCTCGTACGCATCCAGCGCGGCGTCCAGTTCGCCGCTTTTGGCCAGGGCGTTGCCGCGATTGTAGTGGGCGCGGGCGTCGTTGCCCTCGGCAAAGCGGCGAGCGGCTTCGCTGTAGGCACCGGCTTCATACAGGGCCACACCTTGCCATTGGTGGTCCTCGAAGTGGACGGCAGCCTCGGCCGGACGCTTCTGCTTGAGCAGGTGCTGGCCTTGTTGATCGGGGCGCAGCCACAGGTCCTGGAGTTCGAAGGCATGACCGGTTTGCGGCACCATGAACACCCACGGCAGGCAGAACAGCCAGCCGCGCCGTCCGGCGCAGGCGGCCAGCAACAACAGCGGCAGGAGCAGCCAGTAGCCATGGTCCGCCCAGGTATCCAGGCGCAACGTCTGACCGTCGCTGCGCAAATGGCGAGGGCCGTCCAGCAGCCCCAGGCCACGCAGGTCGCTATCGTCCAGGCGCGCCGGGCGATAGCGGCCGTCCAGCTCATTGAGGAAGGACTTGAGGCTCGGGCTGTCCAGGCGCGGTACCAGAATCGCGCCCTGGGCATCCTTGAGGTAACTGCCATCTTCCTGGGTTACCGGGGCGCCTTCGCGTGTTCCGATGCCCAGCATCAGCAATTGCGTGGCAGATCCATCGAGGATCTGGCGGATATGCTCGCGTTCCTGTTCGTTCAACGATGAACCTATCAGCAGGATCCGACCGTGACCAAGTCCGCTCTGATCCAGCAGGGCCATGGCCTTGTTGACCGCCAGGTCGGCGCGATGGCCGTTCTGGGGCATGATCGAGGGGGTGAGTGCTTCCAGGAGGTTGGCGCTGGTGGACAGGTCGTCGGACAGCGGCACCAGCGTATGGGCACTGCCGGAATAGACGATGATTGCGGTCTGGGCGTCGCTGCGGCTATGAAGCAAGTCCAGCACCTTGCGCCGGGCTTGCTCCAGACGCGTGGGCGGGACGTCGGCGGCGAGCATTTGCGGAGTCAGTTCCAGCACCACCACCAGCGGATCGGCGGGTTTTTGGCTGGTCTGTTCGACCCGTGCCCAACTGGGGCCCAGCAGCGCAAGCACCACCAACAGCCAGCCCAGGCCAAGGGCAACCCACGGGAGCTTGCTTTCGCGGCCGTTGCCGCCACTGAGCAGCACGGCATGAAACGCCGGCGGCAGAATCATTTGCCAGCGGCCCACGCGTTTCTGCCGGTGCCACAGGTGCCACAGCAGCCACCCCAACAAAGGCAGCAGCAATAGGAACCAGGGACGCAACCAGTGTGGCCAGAGAGCGATCATCGGCGTTTCCCCAGACGCATGCGCTTGAGTCGCCGGCGCCACTCGGAATGTTCTGCCGGTTGGAACAATGGCTGGGTGAACAGACGCTGCAGAGGGTTGTCCGGCCAGCGTTCCCGGGCTACCAGCAAGACGCTCAGCAGCAGCGCAACGGCCAGGGGCCATTGGTAAAGTGCCTGGGCGGGGCGCGCCTGGGTCGGCTGTTGGGTCACCGGTTCGAGCTGGTCGAGGGTGGTCTTGATCGCCAACAGTTGTTGGCCGTCCTGGGCGCGGAAATACTGGCCGCCCGTGGTTTGGGCAATTTCCCTGAGTGTCGCTTCGTCGAGGTCCAGGCTCGGGTTGACCCCGACAAACCCTGCTGTGCCACTTTCTTCCGGATCGGCGCCAATGCCGATCGGGTAGATCTTCACGTCTTCTTCGGCGGCCAGCCGGGCGGCGGTCAGCGGGTCGATTTCCCCGCCGTTGTTGGCGCCATCGGTCACCAGGATCAGCACGCGGCTGTTTGCCGGACGTTGACGCAGGCGCTTGAGCGCCAGGCCGATGGCGTCGCCGATAGCGGTGTTCTTGCCGGCGATGCCGATGCGCGCTTCATCCAGCCACAGCCGCACGGTGCGACGGTCGAAGGTCAGCGGTGCCTGGAGGTAGGCCTGGCTGCCGAACAGGATCAGGCCGACCCGATCACCTTCGCGGCTCTCGAGAAAATCTCCCAGCAGGTGCTGGACCAGCGCGAGGCGACTGATTTCCTCGTCTTGCCAGCGCATATCGGGAAAGTCCATGGACCCCGAGACATCCACCGCCACCAACAGGTCCCGGCCGCTGGCGGCGATGGGCAACGGCTCACCCAACCATTGCGGGCGGGCAGCGGCAATCAGCAACAGCAGCCAGAGCAGGATGAAGGGTGCCTGCTGAGGCCAGGTCGGCAGATTGCTTCGGGCCCGGCGCCCCACGAGACCTTCGAGGTCGCCCAGGAAACTGACCCTGAGGGCCGGCTCGCCACTGTCGGCCGCCGGCAGCACCAGGCGCATCAGCCAGGGCAGCGGCAACAGCGCGAAAATCCACGGCCAGGCGAACTCAAACATGTTTGCGAATCCAGATTTCGACGGCTTGGGTCAGGCCGGCAATGGCTTTGTCATCGAGCTTGCATTCGGGTTTGTAGGCGCCTTCCACCAGCACCATCCAGCGGGTCAGGCCTGCCGCCGGGCAGCGGTTATCCAGGAAAGCCAGCCATTTACGTCCGTTGAGGGTGTGGCTCTGGCTGTACGGATAGTGGTTGCGACACAGGCGCTTGAGCAGCCCGTTGAGCTGTTGCAGCCAGGCGCCGGCAGGGGCGCCATCGTAGGGTTTGGGCAGTTGGGCGAGTTCCGCCAGCGCGGCCAGGCGCGCAGGGTCCAGGGGTTGCTCGGCGCGCACGGTGGAGCGCTTGGCGGGAAGGAACCGGCGCAATTGCCACAGTCCAAGCCCCAGCAACGGCAATACCACCAGCAGCAGCCACCAGCCTGGCGCGGGAGGCCAGAAGCCGATGGGTGGCGGCGTGATCAGTGGCTGCAGTTGATCGAGACTGCTCATCGGCTTTTCCCCGACCGCTTGGGGTTCAGGTATTCGCGTAGCTGTTCGACCATGTCGCCCTGGGTGCTCAGGGGCATGAGCAGAATCCGCAGCTTCTGGGCCAGCAATTCCCAGCGCTCCTGGCGCGCCTCGGCCTGGGCGCGATAGGTCTGGCGCAGTTCGAAATTCAGGGTGTCGAGTTCCAACTGCGCGCCGCGCTGGGCGAAACGCAGCAATCCGGCGGCGGGCAGGGCGTGATCCAGCGGATCCGAAAGCGGCAACAGCAACAGGTCGCAATGGCGTGACAGCAGGCTCAACTGTTGCTCGGCGCTGTCGGACAGCGCGCGCTCATCGCAAATCACGATCACCAGGCTGCCAGGGCGCAATACTTCCCGGGCCCGGCGCAAGGCGTTGCCGAACGAATCGCGGTCCGCTTCGCCCTCGGTATGCAGCGATTGATTGACCCGCACCAGGCGGTTCAGCAGTTGCAGAAGGCTCTGTTTGCTGCGCCGAGGCTTGACCTCGTAATGGGTGTTATCTCCGAACACCAGCCCGCCGACCCGGTCGTTGTGCCCCAGCGCGGCCCAGCCGATCAGGCTGGCGGCCTGGGCCGCGAGCACCGACTTGAACATCAGCCCCGAGCCGAAGAACAGCCGATGGCTTTGCTCGATCATGATGAAGATCGGCCGCTCCCGCTCCTCATGAAACAGCTTGGTGTGGGGCTCCTGAGTACGAGCGGTCACGCGCCAGTCAATGGTGCGTACGTCGTCGCCGGCCTGATAGACCCGCACCTGATCGAAATCCACGCCGCGCCCGCGCAGTTTGGAGTGGTGCAGGCCGATCAGTGGGCTACGTTGGCCTGGCGTCGAGAACAACTGCACTTCACGCACGCGATGGCGCATCTCGATCAGCTCCGAAAGGCTGACGCGGATGCCCGGTACGGGCGCCAGTGGGTTGTTCATGGCTGGCTACTCAAGCGACGGCGACGACGTCGAGAATCCGCTGCACGACGCGGTCCTGGTCAATACCGGCAGCTTCGGCTTCGAACGACAGGATGATGCGATGGCGCAGCACGTCGAACAGCACGGCCTGGATGTCTTCGGGGCTGACGAAGTCGCGGCCGGCGAGCCAGGCGTGGGCACGGGCGCAGCGGTCCAGGGCAATGGAGCCTCGCGGGCTGGCGCCGTAGGCGATCCATTCGGCCATTTCCGGGTCGAACTTGGCCGGCGTACGGGTGGCCATGACCAGTTGCACCAGGTATTCCTCCACGGCGTCGGCCATGTACAACCCGAGGATCTCCTTGCGAGCGGAGAAAATAGCCTGCTGGCTCACGCGGCGCTCGGGCTTGGTTTCGCCGTGCAGCGCTTCACCTCGGGCCTGCTGCAGAATACGACGCTCCACCGCGGCATCCGGGAAGCCGATCTTGACGTGCATCAGGAAGCGGTCGAGCTGGGCCTCGGGCAGCGGGTAGGTGCCTTCCTGCTCGATCGGGTTTTGCGTGGCCATCACCAAAAACAGGGGCGACAGCTCGTACGTGCTGCGCCCGACGCTGACCTGGCGCTCGGCCATTGCTTCGAGCAAGGCCGACTGGACCTTGGCCGGGGCACGGTTGATTTCGTCCGCCAGCACCAGGTTGTGGAAGATCGGCCCCTGCTGGAACACGAAACTGCCGGTTTCCGGGCGGTAGATTTCCGTGCCGGTAATGTCGGCGGGCAGCAGATCGGGGGTGAACTGAATACGATGGAACTGCGCTTCAATGCCCTCGGCCAGCTCTTTGATGGCCTTGGTCTTGGCCAGCCCCGGCGCGCCTTCCACCAGCATGTGGCCGTCAGCGAGCAGGGCGATGAGCAGACGCTCGATGAGTTTTTCCTGGCCGAGGATCTGCGTTGAAAGAAAGGTTCGCAGCGCCAGCAGCGCTTCACGATGTTCCATCGGTGACTGTTCCTGGAAAGGGTGGCCCAGGCGTTCGGATAACGTCGGGGCTGGGGGCGTTACTTTAATGCATGGCGGGGGGTGGCGACTAACGGGATTTTGTTTGGTGTGCGGATTTGTGATCGGTTTGGATTCATTGTGGGATCTGAGGTGAACACCGACTCTATGAACACCCCTGATCGGCTCCCGCAGGGACTGGCGTTTAGATCTATTCCTGTATGCCTGCTAGTGCCGTGTCCTGAAAGTCATTGAGCAACAATTTGATTGCCGGTCTGTCGGCCAGCTCCTGCCAACACCCGTCGTCAACAATAGCGCCGTCGCGCAGGACGATGACCCGATCAAAGCGCTGTAGATGCTCGAAATCATGAGTGACACAAATTAGCCCGCGTTCTGCGAAGGTATCGAACAGCAAGTCCCATAGGGAGTCGGTCAACCCGGGCTCGATTGATGCACTGGGTTCATCGAACAAATTGAATCGCCCAGGCCTGTTGATCAGACGCAGCAGTGACAGACGCTTGGCTTCACCGCCAGAAATATTCGATGCGTGTTCACTGATGTTCCGTTCACAGACAATGTCCTGTAGCTGCAGTCGTCGTATTGCCTGGTCGAGGTGAGGCGACGCTTTAACGCCAAACAGAACGGACCTTTCAAAGAGACCTTCGAGAAAACAGGGCTGCTGAGGGCAGTACCTCAATGCACTCAAGTGGGCGCGAGGATTCAGTTGCGAAACGGGAGTTGCGTCGATGCTCAACTGATTTCGCGTTTCTTGATCAAGACCAGCGAGAACTTCCAACAAGGTGGATTTGCCCGCACCGCTCTGGCCGATGATCGCCACGGATTGACCTTGAGTAAATCTCAGGCTTTGCGTGATCGACAAGCGAACGTCGCCATTTTCGGTCAGTACGCACGGATCCAGAATCAGTGTCGATGCCCCTCGAAAATTGACTTCCGATTGCCGATTGCCATGGTCAAAATTTGGGAGCAAAAGCAGGCTTTGAAGTCGACGCTGATCGGCAAGAAACTGATCCAGCACACGATAGCCCTCCGTTAACGCGGCGATATTGAGTAAGTAACTGCCGGCGATGGAAAAAATGGCCACCAGTTGTCCGACACTGATACTGGGCTGGTTCGACAGTTGATCAACAACCCCCCATCCCAGTAATCCGCCCGTGGAGAGGCTGACGAACAGAATCTTGGCAGCGCTCAAGAAACCACCCGAGGTTGCCGCGGTCACCGCAGTATTGGCATAGCATTTGAAGGCCTCATTCAACGGCTGTGTGGCGGTTGACTCGGCGTTTTCCAGCTTTATTGCTTTGCCTGCATTGAGCGTGTTGTATAGGTGGGCGCTCAATTCATCTTCCTGCTCGTTGACAGCGTCAATGTGCTTCCTGCGCCATCTGATAATTTTGTGGCTGACAATCAGGTAGATAAATCCTAGACCCGTCATGCTCACAAAAACTTCAATGCCACCCATGTAAAAAAAAGCGCCGCCAACGATCAAGAACTCCAGGCACAGCGGCAGTCCGACGGTAACAAAAAACGTCAATAGTTGTTCGTGAGCGGTAATTCCACGCTCCACCGACTTTATGAAGTGACCGATTCGCCATGAATTGAACCGGGCAAATTCCTTGCGCATAAGGTTTGCCAGCCATTCAATAGATGCGGCCATGATAATTTGCTGGACAAGCTTGGATAGGAAATGGATCTGTAGCGGGCTGATAATTGCCTGCACGCACCCAGCGAGCACAAGGCCTGCCGTAAGAGTGAGCATTAGGTTGACGGTTGCATGTTTCTCGCCGTACAGGGTGTCGACGATGGCCCCCAGGAGCAAAGGTGGGGCAAGTGCGATGAGCTTGAGCACCAGGATTGTTGCAATGGTGGATGCCAGAAGAGTCGTATGTTCTTTGCAGGCAGTTCTAATGAGCGTTTGCATAGGATGCATACGACCGTCCGTTATTGTTTTATGGGTGGTTGGTTTCAACTGCTGAGTAATACATGCTGAGGTACAACGAGTTGCCCATTTCTAATGATGTTGAAACGTTCAAGTCCAGGGATGTAAGCCTGGGTAACGATGCTGTTGTTCGGGAAGCGCACTACAGTTCTATGAAATATTTTTTTGTCGGACGCCGATACGGCTTTGTGCAAGGTGTCTAATTGCGCTGGGACAGTTTCGTTGCTGTCGTGTGGTGGGCATTCAAGCTCAGGAAGGTTCAGGCTTCTAACAGGGGCCAAGTCGATTAAATTTTTAAGGGTTTTTGAGTGCGATAATAGCTTGACAGTCTTTCTGTCCATGGAGTCTTCAAAGACATCATATAGACTCTCGGATTGGAATTGTTCAGTCACCGCTCTCTGAATGGCGGTGCAAATGTCCATCGAACAGCCTGAGCCAATAGGTGAGAGAGGCTGGTCTCCAGGGCCGGCTTTGGGAAAGGCGACGGCAAAGTAAACAGATAAGACATCTTTGATAATGATGATCTGCAGTTTATTGGCGGGTTCTAAGGCGGAAGGGTCGTTGAGGAGCGCCTTGTTAAGCAAGCTCGTCGACGGTTGGTATAGGTCCATCTTGGGGCCGATTCCGCATATCGCCATGAAAAAAAGAGATAAGACATGTCGTTCGATTATTTCCTGAATGCCATGCAATAAAGCTTCATTTTCAGTGCAGCCAAAAGCAATGCCTGAGTTGGATGAGTAACGTGCCAAGAATTGCATGGTAGAACGCGTGTCGTTGGAGTTGCTTCGGGCAGCAGCAGGGCAGAGTAGAGCGCTTGGAGCAATCAGGTGTTCTTTTTTATCCAGCGATGTGAGAGTGAAGCAGTCTATTGGTTCGTCGCTGTATGGCAGGCGGGTGAAAAAACCGTCGTATTTAGCTGCTTTCTGACTGGCAATACTGTCGGTGCTGTGCCATGTCGACTCATGATTAGGGGCTAGAAAAGAGCTGGCATGCTCGATGGTTTCTGCCAGCGCACCTATAAGTGCGTCCGGCCCTTTACCCGCACCTGACTCAATAAAATGATTGTCACTATCAAAAAGCTCCGCGGTTGCCACTAGCCTGGAGGGTGTCGTATAGCGGGCCTCGGCTCTAAAACCGAGCGTGTGCAGGGTGGACATGATATTGAATAGAGCTTCGGTAGATGTTAGTTCGCGTTCTGGCATAGAAACCTCTAGGTTTAGGCGCCGAAAGGTGGAAACCTTTCGGCGCCTGTTCACAGGCACTTAATCGATCAATGATTTCAGTTGATCAGAGATGCAAAAAAGTTGGCTTCGGTTGTCAGAAGCCCTTTGGAAAAGCCCATTGCCTGCGGCAGAACATCAAAGGTGTTGATTTCAGAACGCTTCCTACCCATATCATATACTCCTTTATTGATTATTCAGTGTCGCTTAGCGATCACCTAACTTGCGCGTTTTTGTGCAAGTGCATAATTAATAACACTGGGCTTTTGGATGGGCTAGGATGCAACTTCCGATGCTGGTGTAGGCCTGTTCTTGGCGATCGGTAGGACGTGCCTGAGGGAAGGTGGTTTTTTGTTGAAGTTTGCTTTTCTGGGCTATCTACTCAATGGGTAGAGTGGTTTATTCATCCCGGGATGAAATGCCGCTAGAGTCATTGAGCAAGATTCAAAGGAGGGGTGTTGCCAGTCGGCTATCCAGTACTGGCAGAGCCGGTGGCGAGGGGAGAGATTCCCTCGCCAAAAAGCTGCGCTTGGCTTCATTCTCGTGGACGAACGAATCAACCCTCCCACGCCTCCGGATTCACCAGATTCACCGGTCGCTCTCCCGCCAACGCCATCAGGAGATTATCCACCGCACAGCGCGCCATTGCCTCCCGTGTCTCGTGGGTGGCCGAACCCATGTGCGGCGTTGCCACTACGTTATCCATTTGTAATAACGGTGAGTCCGCACTCAGGGGTTCGCGCTCGAACACATCCAGCCCCGCGCCACGGATCTGTCCGTTGCGCAGGGCGTCGATCAGAGCGGCTTCGTCCACCACCTTGCCTCGGGAGATATTGATGAAGATGCTTTCGGGACGCATCTGCGCGAACGCTTGTGCGCCGATCAGCCCTTGGGTTTCTGCCGTCAGAGGCAAAGTCAGACAAATGAAATCCGCCTGTCGCAACAGCGTCTCGAGGTTGCAATAACGGGCCCCGAAACGTTGCTCGACCGCGGGCTTGGGCGAATGGCTGTGGTAGAGCACCGGCATGCCGAAACCGAAATGCCCGCGCTGGGCCAAGGCTTCGCCGATGCGGCCCATGCCTATGATGCCGAGGGTCTTGCCATGGACATCGGTGCCGAAATGTTTGGAGCCGATGCTCTGTTGCCACTGGCCTGAGCGGATCAGGTTGGCCAACTCCACCACGCGCCGAGCCGTTGCCAGGATCAGTGCAAAACCGGTGTCCGCGGTGGTTTCGGTCAGCACGTCCGGGGTATTGGTGAGCAGGATGCGGCGTTCGGTCAGATAGTCGATGTCGTAGTTGTCGACCCCCACCGAGACGCTGGCGATGGCTTGCAGGTTCGGCGCTGAGTCCAGTAGTGGCGCATCCAGTTTCAGGCTGGCCCCCAACAGGCCATGGGCGCTAGGCAAGGCGTCGCGCAATTGGGCCAGGCCTGGCGCATCGAGGTGCTCGATGAGGGTGACCTGGGCCTGAGCTTGCAGACGGTCCATCAGTTGCGCCGAGAGCGCTTTGTACAACACTACGTGCTTTTTCATGGAGGGCTCGATTCAGGACTGTGCGGACGCCGGGTGTGGCGTCGCGGTTTGAGACACGGCGCGGTCGCTGGCGCCGGGCTTGAGGGCCAGGGTCAGTACCACCGACAACAGCAAGGCGCCACTCATTAGTAGAAAGGACATGCCGGGAGAGCCGGTGGTGCCGTTGAGATAGCCCACCAGGTACGAGCCGCCGAACGAACCCAACGCGCCCATGCTGTTGATCAGTGCCATGGCACCGCCGGCGACGTTGGCCGGCAGGATCTCTGGAACGATGGCAAAAAACGGCCCGTACGGCGCGTACATGCAAGCCCCGGCAACCACCAACAAACTGTAGGACCACCAGAAATGCTCAGGCCCCAGCAAATAGGAGGCGTAAAACGCGACGGACGCGATCAGCAGCGGCGGCCAGACGAAACGTTTGCGCTTCTGCGCCTTGTCCGACGCCCAGGACACGACCAGCATGGCGACTACTGCCGCCAGGTATGGCAACGACGACAGCCAACCGGCCTCGACAATGCTCATTTGCAGGCCAGCCTTGAGGATTGACGGCAGCCACAGCACGAACCCGTAGACCCCAATGCTCCAGCAGAAAAATTGCAGTGCCAGGATGATGACTTTGGGTGAGCGGAAGGCTTCGGCATAGTTTTTCACGGCCTTGATACCGACCTGTTCAGCCGCCAGTGCGCTTTCCAGGTCTTGTTTTTCCTGGTTGCTGAGCCACTTGGCCTGGGACGGACGATCATCAGCCAGGCGCCACCAGATAAAGGCCCAGAGCACCGCCGGCAGACCTTCGATGATGAACATCCAGCGCCAGTCGAATTGTTGCACCAGATAGCCGGACACCACGGACATCCACAGCATGGTGACCGGGTTACCAAGGATCAGGAAGGTGTTGGCACGTGAGCGTTCGGCCCGGGTGAACCAGTGGCAGAGATACACCAGCATGGCCGGCATGACCGCAGCTTCGACCACGCCGAGCATGAAGCGGATCACGATTAGCCAGTAAGCATTGGAGACCACGCCCGTCAGGGTCGCCAGCGAGCCCCAGAGGATCAGGCTGACAAAAATCAGCTTCTTCACACTGTGTCTCTGCGCGTAGATCGCCCCCGGTACCTGGAAGAAAAAGTAACCAAGGAAAAACAGTGCGCCCAGCAATGAGGACAGCCCCGGGGTGATCATCAGATCCTCGGCCATGCCCGAGGCGGCGGCGAAGCCGTAGTTGGCCCGGTCCAGGTAAGCCAGGCTGTAGGTGATGAAGACGATGGGCATGATGTACCACCAGCGGCGGGTGGCGAGGTTGAGCGTTTGCATGTCGTTGACTCCTGAGCTTGTTGTTTTTGTTGCAGCAGGTGTGTTTTGTGGTGGTTCTAATCGCGAGCAGGCTCGCTCCCGCATGAGGATGCGTCGACCCTGTGGGAGCGAGCCTGCTGGCGATTGGCATCATTAAATTCAGCCAGTAACTCAATGCGCGTCGGCAATCCCTCCATGTCTCCACGGCTCTGCACTGCGCGGCTACCAATCCAGTTGGCGCGCTGTACGGCTTCGGTGATGGCGCGGCCTTCGAGTAACGCACTGATCAGGCCGACCGCGAAGCCATCGCCGGCGCCCACGGTGTCCACCACCTGGGCCACCGGCACGCCGGCAACTACGCCCTGGCCTAGCTGAGTGCGGAAATAGGCGCCATCCGCGCCGAGCTTGATCGCGACGATTTCGGCACCCAGGTCCAGATAGAACGCGGCGATGTCGGCCGGGTCGTCGAAACCAGTCAGCAAGCGACCTTCGCCGAGCCCCGGCATGACCCAGTGGGCGAGGGCGGCGAGGCGATTGATTTCGTGAATCATCATCGACTCGCTAGCCCACAGGCTCGGCCGCAGGTTGGGATCGAAGGACAGGCTGCGGCCGGCCTCGCGCATCCGCATCATTAATTCAGAGGACATCTCACGGGCCGTGACCGACAAGGCCGGGACGATGCCGGTGGCGTGCAAGTGGCGGGCTTCGAGCTGCGAGGGGGCGATGGTGTCGATCGACAGATGACTGGCCGCCGAGCCGCGACGGAAATATTCGACTTGTGGGTCGCTGCCATCGTCGCTACGGGATTTGAACTGGAACCCGGTGGGGTGGGCTGGATCGACCGTCACGTGGCGACAATCCAGGCCTTCGTTTTCCAGCGTCTGCACCACGAAGCGTCCTAGGGAGTCAGCACCCACCCGGCTCAGCCACGCCACTTTGAAGCCCAGTCGCGACAGACCGATGGCCACGTTACTGTCGGCCCCGGCGACGCGCTTGTGGAACTGCTCGACATTGGCCAGGTCACCGCGCTGGTCGGCCACCAGCATCGCCATGGTTTCGCCGAAAGACAACACATCGAACTCAGGCATGGGCTGGCTCCCGGCATGATTGGCCTAGGCGGGCGAGGGTGGCGACATGTCCCGCAGTCAACTGCAGCAAATCATCGTCTTGCAGCGGATATTCGGCTGCGCGCATTACACCAGCGGGCATGTGTTTGAACAGTTGTTCCCACAGATGCAGGTCTGTCATCGCCGGAGGCACCGCGACCAGTTTGCCGTCGGCGCGCCGGGCCACGGCCTTGCAATGCACATAAGCCACATACCGCCCAAGCTGTCGGGCGGCCACAGCGGCCGATTGGTCCTGCCATTGCCAGTTGCCAATGTCGAAGGTCATACCGATGGGCAGCGCTTGCTCCTCTGTCGCAGCAAAAAAACGCTGTAATGGTTCGATCCGCCCGCCTTGCAGGGTCTGGTCGTTTTCCACCAGCAATCGCACCGGGCTGGCGGCCAGCGCATCCGCCAGGGCTGGCAGATCATGGGAGTCGGTGAAATAGCCGAGAGAGACTTTCAGCCATGCCGAGCCAAACGCCTCGGCACGTCGCAAGGCAAGTGACAGGGCGGGATTGGGCTTGGGCTGGCCGGCGAGCCACAGTTCAAGTGGAGAGGAAAAAATACTTTGCAGTCCTTTGGCCAAGGCACCGGCGGCCAGTTTAGCGGGCTGTTCAGTGGTGAGCAGTTCTTCGCGCCATTCGATCCGTGAAGCGCCAGCGGCAGCCAGCAGATCGATAAAACTGCCTTGGCCCTGTTGCCGTACCAGATCGGCACCGTAGCTGGAAAGGCTGATGGAGACGGGTGGGTTGTGCATTGTTTTTATACCTCTGAAACCGGTTTCAGTTTTGTGCAAAAAAAAGTTGTGCTTGAGAGGGCCCTATCGCGAGCAGGCTCGCTCCCACAGGGGACTCCAGTGCGATGCAGATCCAGTGTGGGAGCGAGCCTGCTCGCGGTAGGGCTTTATCACCGACCATTTCCCCGCGTGGACCCACGCTCGATCAACCGCGCCGCAAAATCCAGGGTTCGCACCGGCCCGTTATCGCCACGCAAGCGCTTGAGCAAACATTCGAACGCGCTGGCGCCGATCTCGGCCGTCGGTTGGGCCAGGGCGGTGATGCCGCTGCCCACCAGCGGGTACCAATCCAGATCATCGAGGGCGATCAGGCCTACATCGTCGAACAAGTGGCAACCCAGTTCGCGCAGCACCGTCGTGGCGGCCAGGGCGGCAATGCCATTGGCGCAGAACAATGCTTTGGGGCTATGTCCCGGCGGGGCAAGAAAGTTCTTGATGCGCGTGGTCAACTGATCACAGGTTTCCACAACGGTGCCGGCCAGGGCAGGCCGTCGTTGAATGCCGGCCTTGAAACTCTCGACCCGTTCGATCCGCGAGCTGGTGCCGTCGAATGGTTCGGTCACCAGCAACAGATCGCGGTAGCCCCGCTGTTCGAGATGATCGAGCGCCATCTCGACGGCCGCCGGATTGTCCAGGCCCACCAGGTCGCTTTCCAGTCGATCGACCTTGCGATCGACCAGCACCAGGGGCATTTCACTGCGCAGTTCCAACAATTCATCACGGTGGTGGCCGAGGGTGTTAACAATCAGCCCTTCGATGTTATAGGCGCGCAACAAGGCCAGATGCTGGCGTTCCTGCTCATCGTCGCGGTCGGTGTTACACACCACCAGGCTGTAGCCGTGGCGACGGCAGGCTGTTTCCACGCCGTGCATCACGGCAATTGAATAAGGGTTGCGGATATCGGCCACCAGCATGCCGATCAGGCGTGTGCGTCCGCGCTTGAGGCCGCGGGCCATCTGATTTGGACGGTAGCCCAGTTCGCTGATCGCTTGCTCGATGCGTTGAGCGATGGCCTCGGAAAGCAGGGCGCGATCCTCGCCAATGAAGCGCGAGACGCTGGCCTTGGAGACCCCGGCGCGTTCGGCGACATCAAGCATGGTCACGCGGCTGCGCTGGGCGGCGGAGAAAGGGTTCATCAATTGAAACCTGCTTATTTTTGTTAGTGGCTTTGAAACCGGTTTCAGAAGACCTCAGAACCCAGGGGGTCGTCAAGAGCGACGCGACATAAGAACGACCGACGGTGGTTTACCTCAGCCCAGGAAAGCGCAGGTATCGTGTCCTGACGAGTATCTGGTCCATGACTCGGACGGCAATCTTGTGCCGGCGCAGGAATAAGTTAGGCGGGGTGCCTCCAAGTTCCGTGTGGCGAGCAAGCATGCTCGTCGCAGGGAGTCAGTCGCGCTTCAGGTTCAGAGCTGGCTGATATAGGTGCCCGTCCCCTTGAGGATGTTCTGCAACGTCAATTCCACCTCCGCCAAATCCGCCGCATCGGTGTTGTGGGTGATCTCCAGCACATCATCCCCGTTCAGCACATCGGCGTCCGACGCGGCAATTTCGATTTTCAGCAGGGTCGGGCTGAGGGTCACCTTGACGCCTTCCAGTGTCGAAGGCTCACCCTCCAGGGCGATTTCCAGTTCGTCTTCGTCGGGGTAACGGGTCATCAGGAACATTTCGCCCTGGGTGCTGTGGCAGCACAGCATGGCCATGTTGTCTTCTTCCTCGTCGCACGGGTTGGCGATCAGAAGGGCGGTGGTCATTTGCATGGTGATGGCTCCTGGCTCGATGAGCCTTGCTGGGCGCAAATAGAGTGGATTTTGCCAGCCCGAACAACTTTCTGCTGGATTACTGCAGTCACACGCAGAATATGCGCGCAATTTCCCACCGCAAGGTGCCGTTTTGCTCGCCGGGCTGCTACGGTTGTTCGATGCAAACCGGCTGTTTAGCTTGCCGTTGACCGAATATGTCGCAGCGCTGCAAGCAGGCACATTGTCGCACTCGTTAAGCTGCACGGCGGATGTACACCTGCAAAGGGCACCACGAGGGCTTTTTGCAGGTGTCCATTACATGGAAATTACATGGAAAAGGATGTGACCTGCCGGTCTTGTCCAGCTTCACCCACCTGTCGTCCTGTTTCCTCTGCCCGAGAATCAGGAGCAGGATGGCCGACAGCCCTGAAAGGGGCTGCACGCGACGCTTCCATCAATAACAAGCCCAAGCGGAGTACCACAGATGGCGTTCTTCACCGCAGCCAGCAAAGCCGACTTCCAGCACCAACTGCAAGCGGCACTGGCGCAGCACATCAGTGAACAGGCACTGCCACAAGTGGCGCTGTTCGCTGAACAATTCTTCGGCATCATTTCCCTCGATGAACTTACCCAGCGCCGGTTGTCCGACCTCGCCGGCTGCACCCTGTCTGCCTGGCGCCTGCTTGAGCGCTTCGATCATGCGCAGCCACAGGTCCGCGTCTACAACCCGGATTACGAACGCCACGGTTGGCAGTCGACCCATACGGCAGTGGAAGTGTTGCACCACGACCTGCCATTTCTGGTGGATTCGGTCCGCACCGAACTGAACCGTCGCGGTTACAGCATCCATACCCTGCAAACCACCGTGTTGAGCGTGCGTCGCGGCAACAAGGGCGAGTTGCTGGAGATCCTGCCCAAAGGCACCCAGGGCGATGGCATTCTCCAAGAATCCCTGATGTATCTTGAAATCGACCGCTGCGCCAACGCCGCCGAACTCAACGTCCTGAGCAAGGAACTTGAGCAGGTGCTGGGCGAAGTGCGCGTGGCGGTGGCTGATTTCGAGCCGATGAAAGCCAAGGTCCAGGATATTCTGTCCAGCCTGGACAACAGCGCCTATGCCATCGATGCCGACGAAAAAGGTGAAATCAAGAGTTTCCTGGAATGGCTGGTGGGTAACCACTTCACCTTCCTTGGCTATGAAGAGTTCGTGGTTCGTGATGACCCTGATGGCGGCCATATCGAATACGACGCCGATTCGTTCCTCGGCCTGACCAAACTGTTGCGTGCCGGCCTCACGGTCGATGACCTGCGCATTGAAGACTACGCCGTCAATTACCTGCGTGAACCGACCCCGCTGTCGTTCGCCAAGGCCGCACACCCGAGCCGTGTACACCGTCCGGCTTACCCGGACTACGTATCGATCCGTGAGATCGACGCCGATGGCAAGGTCATCAAGGAATGCCGCTTCATGGGCCTGTACACCTCGTCGGTGTATGGCGAAAGCGTGCGCGTCATCCCGTATATCCGTCGCAAGGTCGAGGAAATCGAACGTCGCTCGGGCTTCCAGGCCAAGGCGCACCTGGGCAAGGAACTGGCTCAGGTGGTCGAAGTGCTGCCTCGCGACGATCTGTTCCAGACCCCGGTGGACGAGCTGTTCAGCACCGTGATGTCCATCGTGCAGATCCAGGAACGCAACAAGATCCGCGTATTCCTGCGCAAAGACCCGTATGGCCGTTTCTGCTACTGCCTGGCCTACGTGCCGCGCGACATCTATTCCACCGAAGTGCGCCAGAAGATCCAGCAAGTGCTGATGGAGCGTCTGAAAGCCTCGGACTGCGAGTTCTGGACCTTCTTCTCCGAATCCGTGCTGGCCCGTGTACAGCTGATCTTGCGGGTAGACCCGAAGAACCGTCTCGACATCGACCCGGTCTTGCTGGAAAAAGAAGTGGTGCAGGCCTGCCGCAGCTGGAAGGACGACTACGCCAGTCTGGTGATCGAAAGCTTCGGCGAAGCCCATGGCACCAACGTGCTGTCCGATTTCCCGAAAGGCTTCCCGGCCGGCTACCGCGAGCGTTTTGCCGCGCACTCGGCCGTGGTCGACATGCAGCACCTGCTGAGCCTGAACGAAAAAAATCCGCTGGTCATGAGCTTCTACCAGCCGCTGGGCCAGGTGTCCGGCCAGCGCGAGCTGCACTGCAAGCTGTATCACGCCGACACGCCGCTGGCGCTGTCCGACGTCCTGCCGATCCTGGAAAACCTCGGCCTGCGCGTGCTGGGCGAGTTCCCGTACCGCCTGCGCCACACCAATGGCCGCGAGTTCTGGATTCATGATTTCGCGTTCACCGCCGCCGAAGGCCTGGACCTGGACATCCAACAGCTCAACGACACCTTGCAGGACGCCTTCGTCCACATCGTGCGTGGCGATGCCGAGAACGATGCATTCAACCGCCTGGTGCTGACCGCCGGCCTGCCATGGCGCGACGTGGCGCTGCTGCGTGCCTACGCCCGTTACCTGAAGCAGATCCGCCTGGGCTTCGACCTGGGTTACATCGCCAGTACCCTGAACAACCACACCGACATCGCTCGTGAACTGACCCGGTTGTTCAAGACCCGCTTCTACCTGGCGCGCAAACTCAGCGGCGACGACCTGGAAGACAAGCAGTTGCGTCTTGAACAGGCGATCCTCACGGCACTGGACGACGTTCAGGTGCTCAACGAAGACCGCATCCTGCGTCGCTACCTGGACCTGATCAAGGCCACCCTGCGGACCAACTTCTACCAGACCGACGCCAACGGCCAGAACAAGTCCTACTTCAGCTTCAAGTTCAACCCGCACCTGATCCCGGAACTGCCGAAACCGGTGCCCAAGTTCGAGATCTTCGTGTATTCGCCTCGGGTCGAAGGCGTGCACCTGCGCTTCGGTAACGTTGCTCGCGGTGGCCTGCGCTGGTCCGACCGTGAAGAAGACTACCGCACCGAAGTGCTGGGTCTGGTCAAGGCCCAGCAAGTGAAGAACTCGGTGATCGTGCCAGTCGGCGCCAAAGGTGGTTTCCTGCCGCGACGTCTGCCGCTGGGCGGTGGCCGGGATGAGATCGCCGCCGAAGGCGTAGCGTGCTACCGCATCTTCATCTCCGGTCTGTTGGACATCACCGACAACCTCAAGGAAGGCGCACTGGTTCCGCCGACCAATGTCGTGCGTCATGACGACGATGACCCGTACCTGGTAGTGGCTGCGGACAAAGGCACTGCAACCTTCTCCGACATCGCCAACGGCATCGCCATCGACTACGGCTTCTGGCTCGGCGATGCGTTCGCTTCTGGCGGTTCTGCCGGCTACGACCACAAGAAAATGGGCATCACCGCCAAAGGCGCGTGGGTCGGCGTACAGCGTCACTTCCGTGAACGCGGTATCAATGTCCAGGAAGACAGCATCACCGTGGTGGGCGTCGGCGACATGGCCGGCGACGTGTTCGGTAACGGCCTGTTGATGTCTGACAAGTTGCAACTGGTGGCAGCCTTCAACCACCTGCACATCTTCATCGACCCGAACCCGGAGCCTGCCAGCAGCTTCGCCGAGCGCCAGCGTCTGTTCGACCTGCCGCGTTCGGCCTGGACCGACTACGACACCAGCATCATGTCCGAAGGCGGCGGTATCTTCTCGCGTAGCGCCAAGAGCATCGCCATCTCGCCACAGATGAAAGAACGCTTCGACATCAAGGCCGACAAACTGACCCCGACCGAGCTGCTCAACGCCTTGCTCAAGGCGCCGGTGGATCTGTTGTGGAACGGTGGTATCGGCACTTACGTCAAGGCCAGCAGCGAAAGCCACGCCGATGTGGGCGACAAGGCCAACGATGCGCTGCGCGTGAACGGCAACGAACTGCGCTGCAAAGTGGTGGGCGAGGGTGGCAACCTGGGCATGACTCAGTTGGGTCGTGTCGAGTTCGGCCTGCATGGCGGCGCCACCAACACCGACTTCATCGACAACGCCGGTGGTGTGGACTGCTCCGACCACGAAGTGAACATCAAGATCCTGCTCAACGAAGTGGTGCAGGCCGGCGACATGACCGAGAAGCAACGTAACCAGTTGCTTGGCAGCATGACCGACGAAGTCGGTGGCCTGGTGTTGGGCAACAACTACAAGCAGACCCAGGCCCTGTCCCTGGCGGCACGCCGCGCATTCGTGCGCATTGCCGAATACAAGCGCCTGATGAACGATCTGGAGGCACGAGGCAAGCTGGATCGCGCCATCGAGTTCCTGCCGGCCGAAGAGCAACTGGCGGAACGCGTCGCGGCGGGCCAAGGCCTGACCCGTGCCGAACTGTCGGTACTGATCTCCTACAGCAAGATCGACCTCAAGGAAGCGCTGCTCAACTCCCAGGTGCCGGATGACGACTACCTGACCCGTGACATGGAGACCGCGTTCCCGCCGACACTGGTGAGCAAGTTCTCCGAAGCCATGCGTCGCCATCGCCTCAAGCGTGAGATCGTCAGCACCCAGATCGCCAACGACCTGGTCAACCACATGGGCATCACCTTCGTTCAACGGCTCAAAGAGTCCACCGGCATGAGCCCGGCGAACGTGGCTGGCGCTTACGTGATCGTGCGGGACATCTTCCATCTCCCGCACTGGTTCCGTCAGATTGAAGCCCTGGATCACCAGGTGTCGGCTGACGTGCAACTGGAGCTGATGGACGAGCTGATGCGCCTGGGTCGTCGTGCGACGCGCTGGTTCCTGCGCAGCCGCCGCAACGAGCAGAACGCTGCCCGTGATGTTGCTCACTTCGGTCCGCACCTGGCGGCGCTGGGCCTCAAGCTCGACGAACTGCTGGAAGGCCCGACCCGCGAAGGCTGGCAGACCCGCTACCAGGCCTACGTAGCAGCCGGCGTGCCGGAACTGCTGGCGCGCATGGTTGCAGGCACTACGCACCTGTACACCTTGCTGCCGATCATCGAAGCGTCCGATGTCACTGGCCAGAACGCCGCCGATGTGGCCAAGGCCTACTTCGCCGTGGGCAGTGCCCTGGACATCACCTGGTACTTGCAACAGATCAGCGCGCTGCCGGTGGAAAACAACTGGCAGGCCCTGGCCCGTGAAGCGTTCCGCGATGACGTCGACTGGCAGCAACGGGCGATCACCATTTCGGTCCTGCAGCAGGGCGACGGCACCCAGGAGGTGGAAACACGCCTGGCGCTGTGGCTGGAGCAGCATCACGACATGGTCGAGCGCTGGCGCGCCATGCTGGTGGACATCCGTGCCGCCAGTGGCACGGACTACGCCATGTACGCGGTCGCCAACCGCGAACTGCTGGACCTGGCGTTGAGTGGTCAACCGGTCCTGCCGGCCAACTGATCCGGCGTTGAATGAAAAAGCCCCGCATTGAGAGATGCGGGGCTTTTTTGCGTTTGTAATACGCGATTGGTTGGAGCGCAGAGCCCCTGTGGGAGCGAGCCTGCTCGCGATGGCGTTTGACCCGCGACATTGATGTTGACTGACACCCAGCTATCGCGAGCAGGCTCGCTCCCACAGGGGGCTCAAAGGTGTTAGTTCTTCAGCGGAATCAACACCGCCTCATCCTTGCCCATCACCATGAACACCAACAGTTTCGCCGGCTCGGTCGAGCTGGCGTTTTTCGAAACCAGATGCTCGGAACCCGCGGCTTCGTACCAGAACTCCCCGGCCTTGTAGGTGGTCGCCGGCTCGCCTTTGACCTGGGAGGTGATGGCGCCTTCCAGCACATAGGCCATGGCCGTTCCTTCATGTTTGTGGGCGACGGACGACTGGCCGGGGGCGTAGTCGACGGTCAGCATCATGGCTTTTTTACCAGGCAGGTTCTTCAGCATCTTCTCCTGCAGCACGTTGACCTTTTCCGAGGGTGCGGTTTCGTGGGCATAGACCGGGGCCAGAGGCAGCAGGCTGAGGGTGGCGATCAGGCAGAGGGTTTTCATGGCAATGACCTTCGTGGGTTTGAGTGAGTTCGCGCTGTGGCAGCGATGGATTCACCCTAAGCCCCACGGAGGGGCAAACAAACGTCCAATCTTTCGGAAGGCGGGTAGACCAATGCCGCGATCCACCCCAAGACAAAGGTCAGCGGTTGAAGTCCACGCTTCGAGCCAGACGGTTGTCGATCAGGCCGATGAACCCTTGCACTTCAGGGCAGTTGAAATGGGCTTGCATCGCCGCTTCCGATTGCCAGCGGGCGCTGACGGTCCAGCGGTCACCGTCGTCCGGGCAACGGTCGACCATGTAGGCATCGCACCCCGGTTGTGCACGCAGGGTTTCGACGATTTGCTGCAACTGGCGGCCCAGTTCTTCCGAGCGCCCGGCGGCGGCTTGGACCTGTACGGTATTGATCACCTGGCGAGTCATGGTTCTGGCTCCTGAATCAAGTCGGACGGGATTGGCTCGACAATCAACGAGACCCCTGCAGGATAGGCCTGTATTTACGAGGCTAAAACAGCCAATGGGCGGATAAATGTCCAGTCCAATGGCTCAGGCGACCTGCTGCAAAATGTCCCGCAAACGGTCCAGGGCGGTGTCGATGTCGAGGATTTCGATGGCGCCAAAACCGAAGAACAGACCCGGCCGCACCGGGGCGTCGTTGAAAAAGCCATCGAGGCGGTACAGCCCGACTTCGGCTTTTTTCGCCAGTTCGATCACCAGTGCCAGATCGATGGGCACCTTGCACAGCACGGCCAGGTGGAAGCCTGCGGTGGTGGGAACCGCCTCGAACCAGGGCGACAGGTCCCCAGCCATGCGCGCCAGAATTCGCTCGCGGCGGCCGGCATACAGCGTGTGGCAGCGGCGGATGTGCTTGAGCAGGCAGCCCTCGGCGATGAACTTGGCCAGTGCCCACTGGGGCAGGGTGGAGGTGTGTTGATCGGTGAGGCGCTTGGCCAGGATCACCGCTTCGAGGATCGCCGGTGGCAGGATCGCGTAACCGAGGCGCAGCTCCGGCAACAGCGTTTTCGAGAAGGTGCCGACGTAGGCCACGATCCCGCGGTCGTCCATGCTTTGCAGTGAGTCGGCCGGCCGGCCTTCGTAACGAAATTCGCTGTCGTAATCATCCTCGATGATGATTGCCCCCAACTCGTAGGCCCGCGCCAGCAAGGCCTCGCGGCGGGCCTGGCTCATGGGCATGCCCAAGGGAAACTGGTGGGACGGCGTCACATAAATCAGGCTCGTGCCGTCGGGAATGAGGTCCACCCGCATGCCCTGGTCATCCACCGGTATACCGACCACCGTGGCGCCGTGGGAGCCAAACAGCAGGCGTGCTGGTGGATAGCCCGGATCCTCCATGGCCACCAGGCTGCCCGACCGGGTCAAGACCCGCGAGATGAGATCCAGTGCCTGTTGTGCACCGTTGCACACCACCACGTCATCGTCCTGACAATTGACCCCGCGGGAAAAAGCAATATGCCGGGCAATGGCATTGCGCAGCGCCGGCAAACCCTCGGGCTGGCTGTAGAAGCCCTTGGCGCTGGCGATCTGGCGCAAGGCGTGGGCGGTACAACGTCGCCAGTCGTCCAGGGGAAACTGGCCTTTGCCGGTGGCGCCGCCGATGAAGTCATAACGCAGCGCACCTTCAAGGGTGGGATGGCGCATCAGGTCCGGCATGTTGCGCCAGGTCTCGACGACATCGGCGCCGGCCAGCTCGCGGTGGCTTTGTTTGCGCACGATTGGGGCCGGGCGCGCATTGACATAGGTGCCCTTGCCAATGATGCCGGTGAGAAAGTTTTCGTAGGTCAGTTGGGCGTAGGTGTCGGACACGGTCTTGCGCGAGACGCCCAGTTGTTCAGCGAGCAAGCGGCTGGGCGGCAGTTGCGTGCCGGCGGCCAGGCGACCACTTTCGATGGCACTGCGCAGTTGTTGATACAACTGGCCCGCCAGGTCTTTGCGGCCGTTGATGACAACATGAAGTTCCATACCCGCGCGCTCCTGGGCGATTGTGTGGCGCTAGCCCGCAAAGGCGCAAGATTAACCGCATTGTGCGTATGCATAGAAGTTGCGTGGAGAAAATCGCGCTGATTGGTCTGCTATGAACTGGTCCGGTTTTTTTCGACACATTGGATCTGTCGCGCAGCGTGCTCACGGCCTACCGTGGAGATACCGATCAGCACGGAATTGCGCCATGAGCCAGCGTCTGGATTACTACAGTGCGTCCCCAGGGGCGATGAAAGCCATGATTGGCCTTGAGGCGCTAAGCAGTCGCCTGAGTATAGAGCCGGGATTGCTGCATCTGATCAAGATCCGTGCCTCGCAGCTTAACGGCTGTGCGTTTTGCACCGACATGCATTCGGTGGATGCGCGTCGCCTGGGTGAGAGCGAGCGGCGCCTGTTCGCCGTGGCGGTGTGGCGCGACAGTGGCTTTTTCACCCCCCGCGAACGCGCCGCCCTGGCCTGGACCGAGGCGGTAACGCTGTTGGCCGAAAGCCAGGTGCCGGATGAGGTCTTTGCCCAGGCCCGCGCCGTGTTCAGCGAGGAGGAACTGGTCGACCTCACGCTGGCGATCAGCACCATCAACAGCTGGAACCGGCTGGCGGTGAGTTTCCGCCAGAGTCCCGGTTCCTGATGGTTGATCGATCTGCCTGCTCCCGTCAGGCCGTGAAGTCGCTGGCATGCAGCTCCTTGACCCCCACCAGTTCGAATTCGAACTCGGCGCTGGCGTCGGCATTTACACTGCCGTAGAGGATGCCATCGGCAAAGCGCAGTTGACCGGTGGCATCGGCGCTAAAGGCATTGCTGCCAATGAACGTGAAGGTGTCGATCTCGGCGGTCAGCGGATTGGCGTCCAACCCGGTGAAGTCCAGTTGGTCGAACTCGGTGCTCTTGAAGCCGCTGATGACATCGCGTAGCGCCCCGATGCCCATGTCCGACAGTGCTTCGAATGCATATGTGTCTGCACCCGTACCGCCGCTCAGGCTGTCAGTGCCTGCGCCGCCGATCAACCGGTCATCGCCCGAGCCACCCACCAGCGTATCGTTGCCCGCCCCACCGTTGAGCACGTTGGCGCCGCTGTTACCCGTCAGGTTGTCGGCGTAGGCACTGCCGGTCAGGTTCTCGACATACTTGAAGGTGTCAAGGCCCGAACCCACGGTGTTCTGTTGCGCGGAGGTGGACAGGGTGGCCGTGACACCGGCCATGGCCCGTTCGAACGAGACCGTGTCATTGCCATCACGGCCGTCCAGCACGTTGTTGCCGGCCCCGGCAAACAGTATGTTGTCCAACGCATTACCGGTGCCATTGGCGGCGTCGGGGGTATCGATGTACAGGTTTTCGACGTTGTTGTTGAGGGTATAGGCCGTCAAGCTGCTGTGCACGCTGTCGATCCCGCCAGACACCGGGTTGCTGTTGGTCTCGATCACGGTATCGCCGGTGTTGTCGACATAGTAAGTGTCGTTGCCATCGCCCCCGCTCATGCTGTCGGCCCCGGCGGCGCCATCAAGCACGTTGTTGGCGGCGTTACCGGTGATGAAATTGCGCCGCTCATTGCCGGTGCCGTTGATGTCCGATACGCCGGTGAGCACCAGATTCTCCAGGTTATCGCCCAACGTCCAACTGACCGAGGCCTGCACCGTGTCGATCTGTGCGGTCGAGGTGTTGCTTTCCACCACGCTGTCGAACGCGTTGTCGACCACATAGATGTCGTTGCCGTCGCCGCCGGTCAAGCTGTCGGCGCCCAGGTCTCCGTCCAGAGTGTCGTTGCCCGAGCTGCCCA
>NZ_WUUD01000016.1:358974-362113 GCF_009831705.1 Pseudomonas sp. PICF6
CGTATCTGCCTGGTCGGTACCGGAAATCATCCCGCCTTCGTTCTGGGCATCGTCGAATATGTCCTGCACGCTGTTGTTGTCATCAGGATTGCCCTGGAAACCCAGGTCATCGGCGATGTAATCGGCCAGGCGCTGGCCGACGATTTCCGCCGATTCCTCGTGCAAGTGCCAGACGTCGTCGGGATACACCAGTGGGTCGACTTCGTAGCGCAAGGGCAGATCGGTGTAGTCCACGGCCAGTTTCACGTCCGCGCGCTCGGCGGCGATGGCCTCCTGGGTGGCGCGGACATAACCGACACCTTCGACAATGTCGGCGATCTTCTCTTCCGAATAGCCACGGGCACGCGCCGCGTCCTGTTGGTAGTGCCCGGTCTCCATCAGGTACACGTTGAAACTGCCGAACTGGGCGTGCAGGTAATCAAACACGGCCAGCGTCGCGGCCTTGTAGGCCGCCGCCGCAGCTTCCTTGTCGGAGGCGCGGGCGATTTCCTGGGCCGCTTCCTCGCCTTGGCCCCAAACAATGCCCATGGTGACGTTGTCGATGGCCCTGAGCTCGGCAAGCTGATCCTGCAACAACGCCACGGCGCGCAACAGCGCAGGCCCCGGTTGGTTGGTGTCGGTCAGCCACCAGCACAACTTGAGCTCCTCGGCGCCCAGGGTCGACAGGCCATTGACCGTACTGCCGCCCACCGCGATGTCGATGCCATTGCCGTCGGCATCCTCGAACTGACTGCGTACGTCATAGGGGGTGTACTTGCTCAGGTCATTGACCAGCATCGATGTACCGGACTGATCGTCGTCCTCGGTCATGCGCAGCAGGCGCGCATTGGACTGGCCGAGGGTCGGCAGGTAGAGGATGTCCTGCTGGGCGCGCTCGCCGAACACGAAGTCATCGGCGGTCAGGGTGTTGAGGTAGTTACCGCTGAGGGCGATTTCGAAGCGATTGCCGTCGGCGTCCGCTTCGCTGGATTTGATGTAGGTCTTGTCGCCGGCCGAGTTGAGGGTCATGTACAGCGTGCCGTTGCTGCCATTGCCGAGGCCGAGATAGCCCAGGCCGGAGACATCGATCTTGTCGACGCCCACGGTGAAGTCATAGATCGTGTCCGTGGCCGTGACCCCGCCGGTGTCGTAGTCGCGGTAGCTGTCGAGCACGTTGGTGTAGCGGAAGGTGTCGGCACCGTCGCCACCGTACAACGAGTCGCGACCGGCGCCACCATCGACAATGTCCGCGCCAGTGCCGGCCCTGATCGTGTCGTTGCCGCCCAGGCCGAGGATCAAGTCCGCGCCCGCGGTGCCAGTGAGGGATTCGGCGTTGTTGGTTCCGGTGATGGTATTGTCCGGCGCATCGGCCACTGCCAGGGCGAAGCTGTCGCTCACCGAGGCACCTGACGGATCGGTGGCCTTGACCAGTACGTTGTAGTTGCCTGCCGCCGTGCTGGTGGGTGTGCCAGCGAAAGTCAGATTGCTGGCATTGAAGCTCAGCCAGGCGGGCAGGGCGCTGCCATCGGCCAAGGTGGCGGTGTAGGTCAGCACATCCTGATTGGCGTCGCTGAAGCTGTCGGAGGTCACGGTGTAGGTGAACGGCGTACTTTCGGTGGCGTTCTGGTCGAGCAGGGGGATAACCACCACGGGCGCCACATTGCTGGGGGTGTTCTCGTCGGCGAAGACGAAATGACTGGCGGTCAGGCTGCTGACCAGGTTACCCGCCAGCGACACTTCGAAACGGTTGCCGTTGGCATCGACCGTGAGGTCTTTGAGGTAGGTGCGGTTGGTCGAGCTGCTGTAGGTCACCTGCAGTGTGCCGCCCTGGCCATTGCCCAGTCCGGTGTAGCCGAGGGCCGATACATCGATCTTGTCGGCGGCCACGTCGAAATCGAGGATCTGGTCACTGGCGCTGGTGGAACTGGTGCGGTAGCTGTCGAGTTTGGAGGTATAGCGAAACACGTCGGCACCCGCGCCGCCGGTGAGTTTGTCCACGCCAGTGCCGCCCACCAGAATGTCGTTGCCAGCCCCGCCATTGAGGGTGTCGTTACCGGCGCCGCCATACAGTTGTTCGTTGGCCGCGGTACCGGTCAACGTGTCGTTGTTCGGCGTGCCATTGATCACGATGGGCGCGGCGGGCACGTCCTGCACCGCCAGGGTGAAGCTGTCGCTGACGGTGGCGTTGCTGCCGTCGGTCGCCGTGACCTGTATGGAATACGTGCCTGATGCTGTATCGGTTGGCGTGCCGCTGAATGTGCGGCTGGCGGCATCGAACACCAGCCAGCCGGGCAGGGCGCTGCCGTTGGCGAGGGTGGCGGTATAGCTGAGGCTGTCGTTGTCCGGGTCGGTAAAACTGGTGGCCGGCACCACGTAGCTGAACGGCGTGTTTTCGGTCGCATTCTGATCCAGCAACGGCGTGGCCAACACCGGTGCCTGATTGGTGGGCGAGGCGGTGGCGAAGACAAAATTGGCGCTGGTCAATGTGTCGAGGTAGTTACCCTCCAGCGCCACTTCGAAGCGGTTGCCATTGGCGTCGGCGGTCAGGGATTTGATGTAGGTCTTGGTCCCGGCGCTGTTGAGTACCACGTACACGGTGTCGTTCTTGCCGTCACCAAGGCCGGTGAAGCCCATGGCCGACAGATCGATCTTGTCGGCGCTGACATCGAAATCGGTGATCACATCGCCCAGGTTGACGCCGCCGGTGTTGTAGTTGCGGTAGCTGTCCAGACGGTTGGAAAACACAAAGGTATCGGCCCCGGTGCCACCGGTGAGGGTGTCCATGCCGGCCCCGCCGTCGAGCTTGTCGTCGCCCGCGCCACCACTGAGGCTGTCGTTGCCCGCCAGACCCAGCAGGGTGTCGGCCGAGTCACTGCCGATCAGCGAGTCACTGCCGCTGGTGCCGGTGACCACCCGATTGAAGATGAAGTTGCTGGCGGTCAGGGTACTGGTCAGGTTGCCCGACAGAATCAGCTCGAAGCGATTGCCGCTGGCGTCGGCATCGTAATCCTTGATGTAGGTGCGGTCGCTGCTGGCGCTGTAGCTGATCTGCAATGTGCCGCCACGGCCATTGCCCAGGCCGGTGAAGCCCAGGCCCGCGAGGTCAATCTTGTCCTGGGTAACGTCGAAATCAGTGATGGTGTCGTCGAAGCTGGTGGTG
>NZ_WUUD01000016.1:362123-412185 GCF_009831705.1 Pseudomonas sp. PICF6
CGGTGCCGCCAGTCAGTCTGTCGATGCCCGCGCCACCCACCAGGATGTCGTCACCCGCGCCGCCATTGATGGTGTCATTGCCGGCACCGCCGTAGAAAATCTCGTTGGCGGCGCTGCCCAGCAAGGTGTCGTTGCCGGCGGTACCTTGCACGGTGGTCACCGGTACCGTGGCGCTGACATAGCTGCCGTCGCCATAGACCAGCGTTGCGCCCTTACTGGTGTGACTGATGGTGTTGGCGATGATCGCATTGCGGTCGGTGCCGTCTTCGTTGCGTTCGGCAACGCCGTAGGTCGACAGGTCGCTGCCGCTGATGATGTTGCCCTGGATCAGGTTGTCGCTGCCGTTGAAGTAGCGACCGGACACGCCCAGGGTGTCGTCGTAGGACTGGATGATGATTTCCGGTACCGGATTGCCCAGGGAGTTGTTGTTGAGGGTGTTGTCGATGACTTCAACGTGGTTGCTGCCGTAGATGCGGATCCCGGCGCTGGCGTTGTCGTGGATGTCGACGCCGCTGACGGTGACGTCGCTGGACAGCTTGATCAGTACGCCTTCGCCGCCGTTGCCATACACCTCGCCGCCGGTGATGGTGATGTTGCTGGGGGAGGGGATGTCCTCGCTGCCGCGCTGCACCACGATACCGTTGCCGCCGTTGTTGTAGGCAACGTTATTGGTGAGGGTGAAGTCGTGGGTGCTGGTGACAACGTTGAAACCATGGCGGTCATTGTCGTAGGCGACGTTGTTTTCAAAGGTGCTGTCACTGAGGAAGTCAGCAACAAAACCGTCCAGGCCGTTGCCGTGGGACACGCTGTTCTTGATGACCATGTTGACGGTCTGCTCGTGGGGGTCGAAGCCGTACCCGGAGCAATCCTTGATCTCGACGCTGTCGAGGGTGACGTTGGAGTCGTAGCCTTCTTCGCCGGGAATGTAGCCGTTGAACCAGCCGTCGATCTTGCCTGTGGTGTTGTCGCGATTGCCGTCGATGGTGAGATGGCTGACGCCGAAATCGTGGGTTTCTTCACCGTAGGCCGAGCGGATGATGCCGGTGATCTTGGTGTCGGAGCCGTCGGCCACCTTGACGGTGGTTTCGCCCATGCCGTCGCCGTACAAATAGACGTTGCTCTTGAGCATCAGGCAACCGTCGGAGGGTTCCTCGCCGGCCGAAACGATGTAAGTCCCGGTCGGCATGTACACCTGCCCGCCGCCTGCGGCAGCCGCCGCATCAATGGCACTTTGTATTGCCGCCGTGTCGTCGGTGATGCCATCTCCTTTGGCGCCAAAATTTTGTACGTTGAAAATCATGAGCTTATCTCCGTATCGGGCTGGAACCACGGTAGAAGCCAATATTCCATCGGCGGCCACCGTGTTATGACCCGCAGGAGCGCAAAAGTTGTGACCGCATATCGGCTGAGCGTCAAAAAAACGAACGGACTGATCAACGGTCGGAACGACTTCAGCAACAGATAACGTTCTGTTGACGCTTTTTGGGTTGCACAACCCTTGTGGGAGCGAGCCTGCTCGCGATAGCGGTGTGTCAGTCGATGGGATGCAAGCCGAACCGACGCTATCGCGAGCAGGCTCGCTCCCACAGGTGCGGTATCGGATTTCCTTGATTGGCATCAACCCCCAATCCGAAGCCGCGGGATAACCTCGACTAAACCATCGCCCGATGATTCAGGGGCGACCGAGGAGCCCATGAGCTATCCGCTATTCCTGACATTGCACCTGTTTGCCGCGCTGGTTTTCATTGGCACGGTGTTCTTCGAGGTGCTGTTCCTGGAGAGCATCCGCAAACAGCTGCCCGCCAAAGTCATGGTGCTGCTGGAACAGGGCATCAGCCGGCGTGCCCGGCAGTTGATGCCCTGGGTGTTGCTGACGCTGTTCGGTGCCGGCGCTGCCATGGTCTGGCTGCGGTACTGGCCGACGCTTTCCGCGCCATGGGAGTCTTCTTTCGGGTTGCTGCTGGGCCTGAAAATAGCCTTGGCGGGCAGCGTACTCGGGCATTTCCTCTGGGCCATGTGGCTGTTCAGAAGCGCCCGCATGAACGCCCGTTACGTGCAGATCATCCATACCAGCGTGTTCATTCATCTGCTGGCAATCGTGCTGTTGGCCAAGGGGATGTTTTACCTGACCTGGTGAGCGGTTGCGGGACGTATGCAAGGCGCTTGATACAGGTCAAGGCGACCCACCGGGACAAGTCCGACACTGTGCCTGCGCAGCCATTCGGAGATTGTCATGTTTGACCTGTTCCACACCCCCGGTGATAGAGCCCCGCGCCGTACCCCGGCGGTGGCTGATGTCGATTGCCCGGTCGGTACGCGCAAATTCCATACGGGGGTTGGCTCGCTCGATCTGCTTCGGGAGTTGCGCGACAGCCGCCATAAACGGCGGCCGCTGTCCCTGGCGGTGCATCTGCCTTCGCGCTTGCGTTTGTCATCGTGTTCGCCCCTGGCGAGCGTGTGCCGGTGTGGCGAGATCGAGGGCTATCTGCAACACCTGACCTATGAAATCGGACTGGTCGGTTGTCACTTGGGCGCAGGGCGTCGGGTCGAGGCGTTCTGCCTGACTGGCGGTACGCCGGTGATCGCCCATTTGCAGCGGCTGATGGATGACCTGCGCAAACGTTTCGAGTTCTGTGAATACGACAGCGCCGAACACAGCATCGAGGTCGACCTGCATCACACCGACTGGTCCACCATGGGGCTGATTCGCGACCAAGGGTTCACCCACGTCAGCATCGGTGTGCCAGACATTGGCCTGGACAGCGATTTGTCCGTGGATTGCTATCAGAACCCGGCACCGATTCATTCGCTGATCGATGCCGCGCGCACCTTCGGTTTCCGTTCCATCAACATCGATCTCGGTTATGGCCATTCCTGGCAAACGCCCCACAGCTTCGCGCGCAAACTGGCCACGCTGATCGAACTGGAGCCCGACCGGCTGCATGTGTTCGACTACGCCCATGCGCCGTATCGCTATCGTTCGAAAAAACACCAAGCGGCGGATGCCTTCAGCAGCCAGGCCGATACAGACACCATGCGCCAAATCTGTTGCGAGCAACTGACCGGGGCGGGGTATCACTACATCGGGCTGGGGCAGTTCGTCAGGGCGGACGATGACCTGGCCGTCGCACAAGAACACGGGCGCCTGCATCGCAATTGCCAGGGTTTCACCCGACGCGGTTGCTGTGACCACCTGGGTTTCGGCCTGTCGGCCATCACCCAGATCGAACACTTGTACGTGCAGAACACCGATGACCTGCTGGAGTACTGCCAGCAGCTGGACGCCGGGCAGTTGCCTGTGTGTCGCGGCTGGCGCTGTGAAGCGCAGGACCTGCTCAGGGCCGCGGTGACCGAGCAACTTGCCTGCGACCTGGAGCTGGATATCCCGGCCATGGAAGCGCGTTTCGGCGTGGTGTTGCGCGATTATTTCGCGTCCATCTGGCCGCAGTTGGAGGTATTGCGCAGCCAGGGTTTGATCGAATTGACCAGCCGTTTTATCGGCATCTTGCCCGCCGGGCGCCTGAGTGTGGATGCGATCTGCAATCTGTTCGATCCAGTTCCCGACGACGCAGGCACTTTGACCGGCCCCTTTGACAGGTTGACCCCATCATGAATGCTGTATCCGCTTTCAATCGCGCCCTGGTCGAGAAGTACGACCGTCCGGGGCCGCGCTATACCTCCTATCCGACGGCCCCGCAGTTCCATCAGGCCTTTGCCATGGATGAGTACCGCCAGGCCGCCGAGCTGAGCAACCAGGCCCCGGTGCCCAAACCCTTGTCGGTCTACATCCATATTCCGTTCTGCCAGAGCCTTTGCTACTACTGCGCGTGCAACAAAATCATTACTCGCAAGACTCATCGCGCCGCTGAATACCTGACTTACCTCAAGCGTGAGATCGGCCTGCAGGCGGCGTTGTTCGACCGTTCGCGCAAACTGACGCAACTGCACCTGGGCGGTGGCACGCCGACCTATCTGACCCATGAGCAACTGGCCGATCTGATGGAGTGCCTGCACCAGGCGTTCGACATGGACGACAGTGACGCCCATGAGTTTTCCATCGAGGTCGATCCGCGGACCATCGATGCCCAACAGATCCAGGGGCTGCGCCAGCTGGGGTTCAATCGCCTGAGCTTCGGCGTCCAGGATTTCGATGCCCAGGTGCAAGCCGCGGTCAATCGGGTGCAGAGCGAGGCCCAGGTCGTCGAGTTGGTGGAGGCGGCCCGGCTGGCGCGTTTCAAGTCCGTCAGTGTCGATCTGATCTACGGCTTGCCGCTGCAAACCATCGCCAGTTTCGATGTGACCCTGAGCAAGATCATCGCCCTGCGTCCTGACCGGATCGCCGCCTACAGCTATGCGCATCTGCCGCAACGGGTGCGGGCGCAACGGATGATCCGACCCGAAGACATGCCGCCGCCGGAGCGCAAGCTGGAGTTGCTGGAACTGACCATCAATCGTCTGACCGAAGCCGGTTATGTCTACATCGGCATGGACCATTTCGCCTTGCCGGACGACGAGTTGGTGCGCGCTCGGGTCCAGGGCACGCTGCAACGCAACTTCCAGGGGTATTCCACCCATGCCGATTGCGATTTGATCGGCCTGGGTGTGTCTTCGATCGGTAAGGTCGGTGACAGCTATGGTCAGAACGTCAAGGAGCTTTCTCAGTACTACGCTCGCCTGGATCAAGGCCTGCTGCCGGTGCAGCGCGGCTATCGCCTGAGCGACGATGACCGGTTGCGCCGCGAGGTCATCAGCGAGTTGATGTGCCATGGACGGATCGATTTCACCCGGGTCCAGATCAGTCACGGTGTGGGTTTCAACGAGTACTTTGCCGATGCCCTGGTCCGGCTTCAGGAGCTGGTGCGCGACGGACTGCTGGAGATCCACCCCGACTCGCTGGTGCTGCTGCCCCAGGGGCAATTGATGATGCGCAACGTGGCCATGGCTTTCGACGCGTACTTGGGCGTCGACCAGACGGTCCAGTATTCGCGTACGGTTTGACGAGCGCTCCCGCTGGCTGCGCAGCCAGCGGGGATAACCCCCTCGCCGCAGGGCGTGCGCCAGGCAGGTTGCCCTTCAACCTCCAGGCTGCAGCACCCTGCCCAGAAAGGCCGCCGTTCGACTTTCCTGGCATTTCGCGACCTTCGCCGGAGCCCCGCATACCACGACTTTCCCGCCCTGGCTCCCAGCGCCCGGGCCGATGTCGATGACCCAATCACTCTGCGCCACCACGCGCATGTCATGCTCCACCACAACCACGCTGTGGCCTTCATCCACCAGGCGATTCAACTGCACCAGCAAGCGATCCACGTCCTGGGGATGCAAGCCGTTGGTTGGCTCATCCAGCACGTACAAAGTGGCGCCCCGGGCTTTGCGCTGCAGCTCGGTGGCCAGTTTGATGCGCTGGGCCTCGCCGCCGGACAGTTCCGTGGCCGGTTGGCCCAGGCGCAGATAACCCAGCCCGATATCCTGCAGCACTTGCAGTGAGCGCTTCGCCGACGCCTGCTCGGCAAACACCTCCAGTGCCTGATTCACGGTCAGTTGCAAAACCTGAGCGATGTTCAGCCCCTGCCAGTTCACTTCAAGGGTCTGGGGGTTGTAGCGATCTCCGTGGCACGTGGGGCAGGGTGCATACACGCTGGGCATGAACAACAGCTCGACGCTGACGAAGCCCTCGCCCTCGCAGGTTTCGCAACGGCCTTTGGCGACATTGAAGGAGAACTGTCCGGCATCGAAACCCAGTTCCTGCGCCTGAGGCGTGGCGGCGAACAATTTACGTACGTGATCGAACAGCCCGGTGTAGGTGGCGAGGTTGGAGCGCGGGGTGCGGCCGATGGGTTTCTGGTCCACCTGGACCAGCCGCTTGACCGACTCGAGTCCGGCGGTGACGTGGCCACCGCTGGTTTGCAGCGGTTCATCTTCCAGGCTTTGTTCGTCGGCTTCGGCGTTGTGGCTGGCCTGGCCCAGATGGCCACCCACCAGGTCCAGCAGGGCCTGGCTGACGAGGCTGGATTTACCCGAGCCGGAAATGCCGGTCACGGCGCTGAAGCAACCCAAGGGAAAGGCGGCGCTGAGGTTATCCAGATTGTTGCGGGTGATGCCTTCCAGGCGTAGCCAATCCTTGGGTGTTCGAGGCGTGCGCCCCGCAGCGCTGTCCTGGGCAAACAGGTAGGCGCGGGTGCGTGACTCCGGCACCTGCCGCAGGCCCGCGGGCGGGCCGCTGTAGAGGATTTTTCCGCCTTGTTCCCCCGCGTCGGGGCCGACGTCGATGAGCCAGTCGGCGCGGCGCATGGTGTCCAGGTCGTGTTCGACCACAAACACCGAATTACCCGAGGCCTTGAGGCGTTGCAGGGCCTGGAACAGCGCTTCGCTGTCGGCCGGGTGCAGGCCAGCGGAGGGTTCGTCCAACACGTAGATCACGCCGAACAACTGGGAGTTGAGCTGGGTTGCCAGGCGCAGGCGTTGCAGCTCGCCGGAAGACAGCGTCGGTGTGCTGCGCTCCAGCGCCAGGTAGCCGAGACCCAGGTCGATCAAGGTGACGATGCGCTCCAGCAATTCGGTGGCGATGCGTTGGGCGGCCAGGCGTTTTTCCAGGGACAGATTGTGGGTGTGGCGTGCATCAGGCCCACCGGCGTGGGGATTCTCACCCCGGGCGGCGCGTTGCTCGCGGGCCTCGCGGGTTTGCTGGTGGGTGAGGGTTGTTCCCGGTTCCTCGGCTTGTGCCAGATAATCGGGGGCGGCAACGCCCTTGAGCACATCGGCCAGTTCCAGCAACGGCAGGTGGGACAGTTCGGCAATGTCCAGGCCGGCAAAGGTCACCGTCAGTGCCTGGCGCTTGAGGCGTTTACCTTCGCACACCGGGCAAGGGCTGGCGCGCATGTATTGCGCCACGCGTTTGCGCATCTGGGCGCTTTGGGAGTGCATGAACGTGTGCAGCAGGTAGCGTCGGGCGCCGCTGAACGTGCCTTGATAGCTGGGCTCGAGTTTGCGCTTGAGGGCTGCGCGGGTCTGGGCCGGGGTGAGCCCGGCGTACACCGGGACAGTGGGGGTCTCTTCGGTGAAGAGAATCCAGTCACGCTGTTTTTTGGGCAGGTCGCGCCAAGGAACGTCGACGTCATAACCCAGGGTTACCAGGATGTCTCGCAGGTTCTGCCCCTGCCAGGCCATGGGCCAGGCCGCCACGGCGCGTTCGCGGATGGTCAACGAAGGGTCCGGCACCATGGACGCTTCGGTCACTTCATAGACCCGGCCCAGGCCGTGGCACTGCTGGCAGGCCCCCTGAGGCGTGTTGGGCGAGAAATCCTCGGCGTACAGCATCGGTTGGTCGGCCGGGTAGCTACCCGCTCGGGAGTAGAGCATGCGGATCAGGCTCGACAAGGTGGTGACGCTGCCCACCGAGGATCGCGCGCTGGGCGTGCCGCGCTGCTGTTGCAAGGCCACCGCTGGCGGCAGACCTTCGATACTGTCCACGTCCGGCACGCCCACCTGGTCGATCAGGCGCCGGGCATAAGGCGCGACTGACTCGAAATAACGGCGCTGGGCTTCGGCATAAAGCGTGGAAAAGGCCAGCGACGACTTGCCCGACCCCGACACGCCAGTGAATACCACCAGGGCATCGCGAGGGATGTCGACGTCGACATTCTTGAGGTTGTGCTCGCGGGCGCCACGCACCCGGACGAAACCGGTGTCTTCAGGCAATGGCGAAGCGGAGGCGGGACCGGAGCGTGGGGGCATGGAGCGTTCCTTGTTTGCGTCTGTTCAACGCGTGGAGGCTTTCTGGCGAAACGGCGTCACTCGGAGAGTGGAACCTGAGTCACAGCACTGATATTTATGCGACCGGGTTCGTCGATTCTCGTGCAATAAAAATTTTCTCCGAAGCGAAGAGATGAGAAAAGCTTCGCAATTGTCATGGAAACGGACCCCGGATGCCTCGATCAAAGCTGTTCACTGCTCTGTTTGTTGCGCTGCTGTGGATGATAACCAGCGTGGCCCGCAGTGATAACCAGCGGCGTGTTCGCCATTTTCGCGTTCAGGATGGCGCCCCAGGCGTACCGTGTTTCCAATCTGCCGCGCCGATCAATCTTCCCCGGCCGCACCCGGCATCCCACCAGATGACCCGCAGCAAAGGCGCTTGCTGCGCGATCAGGATCGCTTGTGTCGGGTCGCTTTCAACGAAGTGCGTGCACCCCAATTGTACGCATGCCCGGGCTTTGTAGAGGGCAACCTGTTCTGGGCTGTCGTTGCACGAGCGGGTATCTCTCATGATCAGCGGTGTCCCGCCATGGCCGTGCTGGCTTAGCCAGGCTTGAGTACGAACGCGATCCATCTCCGGGCGCCCGGTGATAATCGCCTTCACCCGCCCCAGAGGTGGCAGCTGCTTGAAGGGCTCGAGGCGGTCGCGTTCGCCAAGCGCCGCACTCAAGTCCGCCGCATAACGTTGGAGCGGGATATCTGGAAGCAGTATTCCGTCGAGGTCGATGGCGTACACGTCGTAATCATGGTCATGGGCCATCCTGCCGGTACGCCCGCCACCGGTGTCGATCCAGCGATCGCGATAGGCGCAGGTAAGGGCTTGGCGCTCCCAAGGGAACTGCAAGAAATACCCTCGCCCGTCCAGCCCGTAATCGGGGCGTATACCGCTTAGGTCGTCAAAGCCGACAGTGAAAACCCTCACGATCAATCCCCTGCGCTGCAAGAATGCCAGGCAGTCCTTCAGGGTGTGCCCGGTGCCAGCGATGTCTTCACAGAGCAACACCTTGCTGCCTGGAGGAGGAAGGGGGATCGACGAGTCCCAAATCACGCTCCGATCGACCCGGTAATAGCGCAAAAAGGCCGGTTCAACGCCCGTGGCATGCGAGACCATCAGCGCTAAGGGGCCTCCACCTCGCAATATACCGATGATGCTACTGAACGCTTCTTCGAGAAGCGTAGGCTGTATCGACGCGACCAAGCGATCCATCTGCTCATACGAGATAGGCAGCACGGGTTTGAGCACGTGCGATTTCTGGACAGACACTGTTTTATCCGGTGATGAAAGCGAGTCGTTCGGTGGGTGCTTGATGGCCCTACGGAGCCGTCACAGGGCTATGGGGTTGGCACAGGGTTCGATGTCCAGTCGTTTGACTCACCACCGTCGGCGTCTATTAAGGAAAGTCTGAAGGACAGATCGCGATACTCGCCCAGGGAGTGTCGCGCTTCTTCGGAGAGATCCGAGAACGCCGCTTCGCCGTGCTTGTCGACCAGCTCCAAAATCGCGTCGAGCGCCGCACGGGTCTTTGGGCTGAGCGCTTGATAAGCCTCGGCACCGGCCTTGATCGCTGGATCATCGGGTTCGCCGGGTTCGACGCGACTCAGTCTGGTATCGGAAGCCCGATTGACTGTTTCCAATGACATGTCGGTCAGCGCCAACGAATCCAGGCTGCTTCGCTTAGGACGCGAAGCGCCGATTCCAGCGGTCCGCTGCGGCGGTAATGTGTCGAGTTTGCGCCGGGTATCTTGTTCCTGCTGATCGACTTTTTCTTGTTTGGACTTAAGGGCTTTACGTGCCATGCCGATAGGGGTGTAAAGCGCACTCAAGGCGGCCATTGCTTTCGCCTCCAGTGGACCTTTGCCCTGACGAAGGGCCATCTGATGGCGCGCGGATAGGGCAGAACGTTCTAAAAATTTGGCATCATTTATCGCGCTTCTCCATAGCTCAGGTTCTGATTTTTTTCCCGCGGCAGGCAATTGCTGGTTTTCCTGCACGAGACGTTGGTATTGCTTGCGAACGTCTTGTTTATCCAGTTTTTGACCAACGAACTGTTCATCGATTTTCTCAATCTGCTCTCGAGCATATTCGCTCAGCCTGGGCAGGTCCTGTTTACGGGATTCAACACCCGGCTTCGACAAAAGAAGGTTGAGTTTTTTTGATTTTTCCTTTGCCTCATGATGAGGTTCAGTCGAACGGTTGGCTTCCTTCGACCGTTCCATGAGCACGACGGTTTCGGTGGGACCCGATGCGTAGGATTTATGTTTGAGTTCAAAAATGTCGTAGCGCTGCTGCTCATTCTTTCTTGCATGCACGAGCAATTCACCCGGACTGGTATTGCCTTGACTTAGCAATAGCTTGAATGTTGCCTCGTTGTGCTCAGTTGAGTAGAGGTTCAGCGTCCCATCGGCAATGGCGTTGGCAGCCATATGGGTAATGGCCGACTGAATCATGTCCGGGGAGGTCTCCTTAAAAGCATCAAGGGTCTCTTTACTCAAACGTGCGGGTGAAAGTTTATCGACGTGCTCGGTTTGAGCCGAAGTTTTGGCAGACTCGATGGCTTGCCCATGCCGCAAGCGACCAGGGAACACGGGAGAGCTGCTTGCACCCGGTATCATTTGCTTTCTCTCCTCATGCGCTTATGCAAATTGGTTCGGTCAAATGAGTGGCCAATAGTGTTATGCCGGTTCCCACGTCAGCTGGATAAATTTGCACCGTATAAGTCGGCGAGGATTTACCCGGTCAATCCACCGGACTGAATTCGCCGCTGCTCGGCAACCACTTTCAATAAATCCAGATCAGACTGGGAAATATGACTGCCACGCCGGCTGCCTTGGCCGGACGCTATACTCCCGCGACGAGTCTCGGGGGGCGAAAGAGTCGACGACTGACTACTGAGCTTGCGCTCGATTTCTTGACTGCGGTTGGCGACGTTAGTCTTTAATTCGTCATCAAACCAACGCCTGTTTCCGACCAGCACATAGCTTGTATGACCGCTTGCGTGAGCATCACGCGCCTCCTCCAGGAAATCGTTTAACTTGACCTTGTCCGGTATGACTGCAATGGCGCCAAATTCGCCCAGTGCTTGCGGAGCAATGACGGTAGCTGGAAGGTTACTGTGCATGTTTGTACTTGGGTTGCCTTCGTCCGAGCCATGATGAACCAGGTTCCAGTCTGATGGATCATCAACATTCAGATGTGTTTTCAACTCGCCGCGTAATGAGTGGTTGATGTCGTCAATGACTCGTTCCTCGAGGCGGGTGACATAATCAACAGTCGGGGCGGCACCCGCCGTCTCTTTGACGGCGACATTTTCATATTTCGATCGAATGTGGGCGATACCAAGATCGGTGGGCTGCTCGTTTGGCGCAGCTGGTTTTGCCGAGCCTCGTCGTTGACTCTGTTGCGGGACGTCATCCCATTGCGGCATCAAAAACAGCAAGTCGTAGTCGGCGGTGAAGGGAAGAGCAGGCTTGCCGTGAGGTTTAACGTTCGGTGCCAGCACTTCAACAGCCTGACCGTCTATGGCTATTCGATAGGTGCCGTTTGCGGTTTTATCAGCAGTGAAGTTAAACGTGGTCCCATCCTCCCTGGTACTTGCGAACGCAGGCGGAACAAGCGGTCTTATCAAATTGTGTTGCTTCAGGTAGTCCATGCGTGCTGCTGGCAGTTCCAAAGGCACCTTAACCGCGTGGCCGCTCTCCACGCACCGCTCGATTTGCAGATTCGCTTTTTCCATATCGGCCGGTGTCGTGCTGCCTTTTCCACTGAGCTGCTGATTTGCCGGAATAAAACCGAACAGCGGGCCGACCATGGAACTCTTCCCTTTTATATTAAGCCCCTTGGTGGGATAGCCCATCCCTATCAGCTGTGCGTTGTGTGGATCAACAGGGCGGAAAGCGATAATGCATCGATGCTTCCGAGCGATGTCATGGAGCTGGTGCAAGTGCTGCGCACAGATGCCTGTTTGCTGGCTGACTTTATCGATATCGTCGCGGACGACCTCAGTCAGCGGGCGGGCAGAAACTGCTGTGGTATGCCCGGCCTTAGGGGCTTTATCGGCGTTAAAGCTGAACGTTTGGTTCCATTGCACCGGGCCTAAGCTACTCATTCCATCCGCTTCCAGAATTTAGTTCTCGAGTAGGTGGCGATTTCAGGCATGTCGGTTCCGCACGCCTCGGGCATTTGCTCCTGGAGGTTAGGGCCGGCCGAGTGGAATACCGCCTAACGCATTCATGATCATCTGCTTGTCGCCTTCATAGTTATGCGGCGTGATGCTTCTGGTCCCGGAAACCGTGGGTGATGGCACCGAAAAAAACGCGCCCCGAAGGCGCGCGTTAAAAATTGGCTGGATGCGGCAACCAAAGGAGCTGATGACTGGACTTGCGCGGCTGTTTGATCGGCAGGTCAATGCAATCGCACGCGTGCACCATAAATCTCTGGTGTTCAGAAACGTGATATTCGCCCTTTGCTTTCAACCAATGGCAGCAGGGAACGGACGGCATCGCTGCGCAGGTAAAGCGAAGCCCAGGCCGCAATGCCCAATAGCCCACTGATGATCTGCGAGGCGGAGCCCAATTCACCCAGGCGCAAATGGGTGCAAATGGCACCACCCAGGAATCCTGTCACCAGTATTGCGCCCAACACGGCGGTTCTCGGAATCACATAGAGCACGGTGCAAACCAGGATGATGCTGCCAATGACAGAGGAGAGGTGATCGGGGAATCCGGTCAGCTCCATGTTTTTTGCGAGAACTTGGGGCACGAAAATATTCACACCGGCGTCGGCAAGTAATGCCAACACCACCAGAGCGCCCAGGACTCTGCCCGTCCAGTGCGCGACGCTGGTTTTTTTCTGCATATCTGAAATCATGATTAGGACCGTGGTAAAACTCATTGGGTGGGTTGACGCACACGCGTTAATTCAAGCAAGGCCCGGTTCTCCCGCAGGGTTCGGCGCAGCCCTCGGCGAGTGGCCGGCTCGAACACAGTCACCGGCGCCTGCTGACGCTCAAAGCTCGTAAGTGGTCCATATAGCCTCCACGGCCCGCTCACCGATCACGACGCACGGAGCCATCGTATTGCCGCTCGTGACATGCGGCATGATGGAGGCATCGGCAATGCGCAGGCCCTGGACTCCATAGACTCGCAGTTGACCATCGACCACGGACATCGCGTCCTGGCCCATTTTTGCCGTACCGCATTGGTGCCAGTAAGTAACGGCAGCGTTGCGAGCGTAATGTTCGAGCGATTGGGTGTTGAGTTTTCCAGGCAGGCTTTCACGTTTGACCAAGCCCTTGAAGGGCGCCTGCGCGCCCAGTTCCTGGACAAATCGGATGTTTTCCAGCGCGTTGCGCCGGTCGGTCGGATGCGACAGCGTGTTGGGTTCAATGATGGGGGCATCGGTCACATTCGGGCCGCTGAGCTTGACCCGGCCGCGACTTTCCGGATGGGCAAGGCCAGCGAACATTGTCCAGCCATGTGCGGGAACGCCGAGTGAGGCGTTCTCTGCGCTGGGCACTGGAAATTCAACTTGGCAGTGGAACATATCGGGGAGATGCAAAGCGCTTTCGCTGCTCCAGTAGAGCGTCGCCTCCGAGCCGCCGTAACCCACCGGCTGTGGAGCCGCGTATTCGAAAATAACGGCAAAGGACACGTGGTCCTGATGATTGGCGCCAACGCCGGGGAGATGCTGGACGAGCGGAATACCATGGCGCTGCAGTTCCTCCTCCGGCCCCACGCCTGATTGCATCAGGACCTTGGGGGTGTTGACCGCCCCCAACGAAAGAATGACTTCGTGATCGGCGTAAAAGCACTCGATCTGCCCATCTTTTATGGTTTGTACGCCGATGGCGCGTTGGTCCCTGAAGAGCACGCGACTGACAAGCGTATCAGTCAGGACCGTGAGGTTGGGCTGACCACAGCGTGGAGCGACGTAGGCGCGGTAAATGGAATTACGCCGGCCGTCCTTGACGATGAGGTCGTTCAAGGCTGCACCTCCGCGGCCTTCCATCATGGCGCCGTTCGGGTTCTCGAAAGCCGGTATACCCATGCCGGCAGCCGCACTGATCATGGCGTTGGCAATCGGTTGGGCGTCTCGCACAGGCGCGACATGAACCGGTCCGCCCTTGCCGCGACGCACCGGATCGCAGGTGCCCTGATAGTCTTCCACGCGTTGATAAATTTTCAGGACCGACGCGTAGTTCCACGCCGGGTCGCCACTGAGTGCGGCGAAGTCTTCCCAGTCGTTTTTATGGCCGCGGGCCCACAGCATGACATTGACGCTGGACCCGCCCCCCAAGCCGCGGCCCATATTCAATGGGATTTTCCGGTCGTTGAGATGAGGGTTCGCGGCGCCCACGAAGTTCCAGTCGCGCTCGGTGCCCAGGTTCAGCGGCCAATTCCCCGGTTCCAGCACGTGGGGGTGGTCATCGCTGCCTCCCGCCTCGATGAGCAACACTTCCACCTCGGGATTCTCGGCCAGTCGTCCGGCCACGACGGAGCCGGCGGTTCCCGCGCCACAGACGATGAAATCGAAATGGTGTTTATTCCGTGCGCAATTCATAGGCATGAGCGAGGTTCCTTGGTCGGGGTGGTATCGCTCGCCAGGTTCAAGCGTAGATCGAGGTGCAAAATCATTGCTGGGGAGAACATGCGGTGAATCTCGCTAGGGTATTGATAGGGGAAGCCGGGCACGATGACGGGTCAATCGACTGCCGTTTTGTTTGCTGGGCAATGAGTGACGGCAGGGGGGCAAAAGGTTCCAACGGATGTTTGCCGGCGGCTGGGTAGCAGGAGGCGAAGCTCAATCTCGCCAGATGTGATGACTGCTGCGAGGGAAGTGCGTTGCGTCCGAGCTTCCGCCACCCTGTCCTGAGACCGGTGGCAATCCATCCTGACGCAGCACTTCCCTCGATCCCGGCGCAGAAGAGGCCTGAAATTATTGGCTCTTCTGAACAGCCTGGATGATGACTTTTGCAACATCTGCCGGGCGTGACTGTTGCGGCACGTGGCTGGCGTCGATTTCGGTGACCTTGGCACCGATCTTCTTGGCGAAAGCTCGCTGCAGATCAGGCTGGATCATCCGGTCTTCCTTGGCCACGACGTACCAGGATGGCTTGCCTTTCCAGGCGGCGGCGCTGGTTTTGTCATCGAATGCCGAGGCGCGGATCGGCCCTTGCGTCGCGGCCATTACCGCGGTTTGCTCTGCGGAAAGATCCTGGGCAAAACCGGTGGCCATGCCCTCGGCGGTCATGTACAAGAAACCGTTTTTGTCGGCGGCGATGTCTTTCACGCCGGACGGAGCAGGGTAGTCCTTGCCCAGGTCTTTACTGGCTTGACCGGCATCCGGAGCGAACGCGGCGACGTACACCAGGCTGCGTACTTTCTTGTCGGTGCCAGCCTCGCTGATGACGGTACCGCCCCAGGAGTGGCCGACCAATACGACATCGTTCTCCTGGTTGTTCAGGACACGCTGCGTGGCGGCGACATCGTCAGCCAGCGAGGTCAGCGGGTTTTGTACCACGGTGACCTTGATGCCTTCCGCCTGCAGCAGCGGGACGACCTTGCCCCAATCGGATCCGTCGGCGAAAGCGCCATGGACGATGACGACAGCAGGTTGCTGCGCCGCGGCATGGACCGCGCCGCCGAACAATGAACAGGTCATGGCGAGTGTGAGGGCAAGGGCCTTGGGTTTGAACATGATGCGATCTCCTGTGTGGGGTGAGCGCAGTTTCAGCAATACTCGGCGGCTGAGGTATCGGTCATTTATCCGAGGCGGTGAATAATGTTCAATCGAATGCCCGGAGGAAACGACATGTCGGCAGGTGGCGCGGCTGCGACCCTCAAAGCCCTGACGCTGGGGTGGATTGGAGGCTAAGTCGAATAAGTCTTTTGTTTCAATCGCTTGGCAGCATCGTTGGTTTCGGCAGGTTCACGTGCGCGCGGGTGGAATAAAGCTTGGGCAGGCGCCAAGTTATTTTTATTGCGTGACTTCTAATTTATTTGCAATAAAAATCGTTTTTATGATCATTGGCAAAATATTGTTTCGTATTTTATTGAAAAGATGCAACACGCTTTTTATTGAATCTACCTAAGATTAAGCAGCGGACCTGTCGAACAAGCTGAATAAAATAACCAGGAGCTGAGCATGATGGACCTGAACGGTTTTAGTTGCCTGTCAAGCAATGCCGAGAGCCACGTCATGGCGGCTCATCATGTCTGGCTCATTCCTGGAGCACTTCCAGACGACGGTTTTGAAAAGAACGCGGGGGTGCCTCATTGGACATCGCGCGCCTGTGGCCAGGCTGTTGGGTGCTCGTTGGCAGCTCAGGGGGCGGTGCAGTCTTATGAGCGGCTCGATGGCCGCGGCTACGTCCGCGGCTTCGAAGGTGATGCAGTGCAGGTCCGCTATCGGCTGCGGGTTGCAACACTGACCTTGCAAGCATTGCGCAGCCAGCCACCGCGGCAACCCGGCTTGAGCGAGAAGGGCAGGCGCGCCATGGCCGTCTCCAGAGCAAGCAGCAGCCCACTCTCCGAACGTGAAACACAAATCTTGCGCTGCATCAGTGAGGGCGGCAGCAACAAGGAAGTGGCGCGTCAGCTTGGCATCAGCCCGAGTACGGTGCGCACTCACGTCGAAAGCATGTTCCGCAAACTGCAATGCACCACTCGTGCAGCGGCCACACTCAAGGCGCTGAGCCTGGGGTTGATCTGATTCAGAGCGAAGACGGCATCTGGCGCATCCCCATGAATTGTCCAACCGCGCGACGATGCCCCTGATCAGCCCTGCCTGCTTGAGCCGTTCGACACGTCTCAGGCACGCCGGGGCGCTCAATTTCACTGTGTCGGTCAGTGCGACGTTGGAGATGGGTGCATCGCGCTGCAAGGGTTTGAGAATCGCGCAGTCGGTGCGATCAGGCTGCACGGGGCAGGGCACGGGAGGTATCAGGTTTTCGTTGTTTTTTTATTGTGCTGGTGATGACTGGAGAGCAATAACACCACGAAAATACTGGTCAGATCGAAATAATGTTTTTTAATCGGCGATCAACTTGCAACACATGTTTTAGATTTTTTTCTTACTATTTATTCATCGAAGTCGCTGCACGCACTTGGATATCCAACTCGTAGCGAGTTCCCTGAGGGGGCAAAAGTGCTTTACGCGCATTTGGGTGGAGTGTCTGCCCTCAATGCCTATAGTTTCCTGTTCCGTAACGGTTGAGATGTATCGGCGCACGACAATCGAGGAGCGAGCCTGGCGACAGGTTCGCTCTCCAGGATCAGGTCGTGCAAATGGGTGCAGATTATCGGGGAGTGAGTGCAATGGATGCGATGTCGCAAGCAGCAGCCTGGATCAAGGAGCCTTCGGCGGATGTCGGGGTGGTTATTGTCATCAGCGCGTCGTTACCCAAATACATCATTGATCAGGTGCATGTCGCAATAGACGACTGGGACCAGGTTGCCTATCTGGCGGTCCAGCGTCCGGCAGAGTTGATGCTCGACTGGCTGCAGTCAGGGGCGAAGCCGATGCAGTCGGTAACAACTTCTCGCTGTCAGGCCAAGCAGCTACTCAGTCCAGTGTGTCCAAATTGCTTTTTGTTGGATGTCGAAGTCGAAGCAGTCCCAGGCCTCGCCTGGCTGGGGTCGGTCTGTGGTCACAAGCTGCGAGTCCTTGAGTTGAGCATCGACGGACCGTCCAGCACGGACATGGACCAACAGGTCGAGCGGATTCTGTCGGCAGCTCAAACCCTGGCCCGGTGCCTGCTGCAAGAGCGATGCGTGCTCTAGCCTAGGGCGTCATCGGTACGCCTTCGAAACACTCCCTGAACCACGCAGGAGTAGTTCATGAACTCGTTCGTCCTTAAAAACACCTTGCCAGGCCAGGCCGAGGAAGATGCGCAGGAGCTCGCCGAGTGGCACGATGCCTTGCTTTCGGTCATCGCCCACCGCGGGGAAGCCCAAGCGGGGCGGGTGCTCGACCTGCTCGTCGCTGTCGCTGGTCGCGCTGATTTAGGCTGGCGGCCCCGCTTGGGTACACCCTACATCAACAGCATAAGCGTCGAGCAACAACCCGCGTTTCCAGGAGACCTGGCCACCGAAGAGCGCCTGGCGTCGATCATTCGCTGGAATGCTTTGGCAATGGTGGCTCGGGCCAATCAGGTGTATGGAGAACTGGGCGGACACATTGCCAGTTATGCCAGTGCAGCGGATCTATTCGAGGTCGGCTTCAATCATTTCTTCAAGGCGCGCAACGAAAACTCCGCTGGCGATCTGGTGTTCTATCAGGCGCACTCGGCGCCCGGTGTGTATGCCCGGGCCTACCTTGAGGGGCGCCTTGATGAAACAGACTTGCAGCATTATCGGCAGGAGATCGGTGCTCGCGCAAAAGGCGCCAGGGGCTTGTCCAGCTATCCGCATCCCTGGCTGATGCCGGACTTCTGGCAGTTCCCGACCGGTTCCATGGGGATCGGCCCGATCAGTTCGATCTACCAGGCTCGCTTCATGCGCTATCTGGACCATCGCGGCCTGAAGAACACCCGCGGCCGGACGGTCTGGGGCGTATTCGGCGACGGCGAAATGGATGAGCCAGAAAGCATGTCGGCGCTCACACTCGCCGCGCGTGAAAGGCTCGACAACCTGGTCTGGGTGGTCAATTGCAATCTGCAGCGCCTCGATGGTCCAGTGCGAGGCAACGGCCGAATCATCGACGAGCTGGAGGCGTTATTTGCAGGCGCCGGCTGGAACGTCATTAAGTTGGTCTGGGGCTCGGATTGGGATTCGCTATTTGCGCGCGACCACGACGGCGCCCTGGTTGAGGCATTGTCGAATACTGTCGATGGTCAGTTTCAAACGTTTGCCGCCAAGGACGGGCGTTTTAATCGCGAGCATTTTTTCGGACAGAGCGAAGCGCTGGCGCAATTGGCTCGAGGCATGACCGACGAGGATATTGATCGCCTCAAGCGCGGCGGTCACGACATGGTGAAAATTTTTGCCGCTTATCACCGGGCCGCGCTCGAAGACACAAAGCCGACGGTGATTCTCGCGCAGACGAAAAAGGGTTTTGGCATGGGGGAGGCCGGGCAGGGCAAGATGACCGGGCACCAGCAGAAGAAGCTCGACAGTGAAGCGCTCCTCGCTTTCCGCAATCGCTTCAATCTACCACTGACCGACGACCAGGCGACCTCCCTGGCGTTCTTCAAGCCCGACGCCGACAGCGCGGAGATGCGTTACCTCCATGAGCGCCGTCGGGCGCTGGGTGGCTACCTGCCGACACGGCACTCGTCGTGTGACGACGATAGGGTTGCCGTGCCCGAGATCGATCGTTACGCCAGTTTCGCCATCAATGCCGGAAATAAGGAAATGTCCACGACCATGGCCTTCGTGCGCATGCTCAACGGGCTGCTGCGAGACACCACGCTGGGTCCACGCATTGTGCCGATCGTGGCGGATGAGGCGCGCACATTCGGCATGGCCAGCCTGTTCAAGCAGATCGGTATCTACTCCAGCGTAGGACAACGCTACGAGCCAGAAGACATTGGGTCTATCCTCAGCTATCGCGAAGCGCAGAATGGCCAGATTCTCGAAGAAGGCATCAGCGAGGCCGGGGCAATCAGCTCCTGGGTGGCCGCCGCCACGAGCTATTCGGTGCATGGGTTGCCGATGTTGCCGTTTTATATCTATTACTCGATGTTCGGCTTCCAGCGCATTGGCGATCTGATTTGGGCGGCGGCCGATCAACGTGCTCGCGGCTTTCTTCTCGGCGCAACCGCCGGTCGCACGACGCTGGGCGGCGAAGGCCTGCAGCATCAGGACGGCAGCAGCCATTTGATGGCCGCGACTGTACCCAACTGCCGCGCCTATGATCCGGCGTTCGCCGGTGAGTTTGCGGTGATCCTGGATCACGGCATGCGCCAGATGCTGGAGCGCCAGGTCGACGAGTTCTACTACGTCACCTTGATGAATGAAAACTACCCGCAGCCCGACCTTCCAGGTGGTGTTGAGCAAGACATTCTCAAAGGCATGTATCTGTTTGCCCGGAACGAATTGCAAGACCCTCGTGGCAGCGTCCAATTGCTCGGATCTGGCACTATCCTGCGCGAAGTGATCGCGGCCGCCGAACTGCTCGCCAACGACTGGAACGTTGACAGTCAGGTCTGGAGCGTCACCAGTTTCACCGAACTGGCACGGGACGCGCGCGAGGTCGAGCGCCACAATCGACTGCATCCTCAACAGCTTGGGCGCAGAAGCCATCTACAGGCGTCGCTCAATAATGCGACGCCCGTCGTCGCCTGTAGCGATTACGTCCGGGCCGTGCCAGCGCTGATAGCCAGCTACATTGAAGCTCGCTACACGGTGCTCGGCACCGATGGTTTCGGCCGAAGCGATACCCGCGCTCAACTGCGTCGATTCTTCGAAGTGGATCGTCATCAGATCGTTCTGAGCGCCCTGACCGCGCTGGTTCAAGCACAGACACTGGCGCCGCAGGTGTGCGTCGAAGCGATTGCCCGGTACGCCATCGATGTGGATTGCCTGGCGCCGTGGGAGGTGTGAACAGGGGGGCGTCGATAGCACTTCAGCCTGCAGCACTGATGATATGTCTGCAGGCTGGAGTGTTCAGCTATCCGGATGCTATCGAGCCGCTCACTTCTGCGGCACAGCCTCAGGTGGTTGTGGGTCCGCCACGTCATCCGCGTTGTTCCCCACGCGAGCGGTAACCTGCTTGATTGCAAGCTCGGTGAGTTCGGTCGGCGCCTGGGATGCTATTTGCAACCCTCCTCGGATACGGTGAAAGGTGTTTTCCGCGGTTCTGCCCCAGGTTCCCGGCATGGAACCGTGCGGTAGATCGGCCCGATCGGGCGAGCGGATGTTCTGCATTGCCGTTTGTGTGCGTGGGAAGTTGGACGTGGGTACTTGAGCGGGGGCGCCCGGTCCGGGCAGCTCTTGCGTTTTTCGCTCCTTTTCAAGCGCCGCCAGACGAGCCTCGGTTTCAGCACCCGCCTGAAAGCTCGCATAGGCCGGAATAAGGAGAGCAGGCGAGCCCAATGCGGCCAAAAGCACCTGGCCAAACTGCTGCGCCGGCGTGTCTGAGCCAAAGGCCCGTGCCGCTGAGCTGACGCCCATGGCGCTGCCCAACCCGGCAAGTGAGCCGTAGGTTTTACTGAACAGGCTTTGACGAACCTCAGGATTGCTCGGGTCGCTGGCCAACACCGCGTCCGAAGCCGCTTTTGCCAGGCGATTGGCCAAAGGTTTGTCGACTTCCTTGAAGGTGTGGGTCGGCAATTCACGTCCGCGTCGATCAGCAACGGTGCTGCGCAGTTGCGCGCCCGATTGCACGCCGCCCATGATCAAGCCACCCGCCATGGAGGCCAGCGTGCGGGGACCAAACTGCTCCACTGGGATATGCGGCTGGGCTAACCCTATCCCTTGCCGGATGCCTTGTGCCAGGCCAAACGCGCCGAAGGCTTCAGCCTCGCCAATGCCGGTTCCATTCTTGTTGGCTTGCTGGGCGTTGAGATGGCGACCGCGCAGTTCATCAACCTCCTGCATGGCGGCGTCTTTTTGCTCTGCGGTCAGGGGCTTGAGCTCGCCATCGACAATAGCCCGGGGATTCGGGTTTGGAATGACCTCTGACGCTTTCACCGGTTTAAGCGCCCACCCCCCCATCATCTCTTGACTCATGGGCTTGAGCAGGTTGGTGCCTACTTCATGTGCCGCCGCCATCACGGGCGCGGTAGCGAATGCCTGGGCCTTCAGGTCCGGGACCGCAGACTCTACGACCGCGCGCGCAAAGCCGAACGCCAGGCCCGATGCGAGCATTTGTGGCACGGCGCCCGCGACGACCGCCTTGGCAGTCGCCCCCCAGCCGTCGTTGTGCTGATGGAGCTGCTGAAGCTTGGCGGGAAGTTTGGCGTTATCCAGCGCATCTTTGAATTCGCCATCGACTGAGGTGTGCTCGACCAAGTCACTGAGCATCGTGCTGATACGTTCCCAGTCCTCTGACGGTTGCTTCAATTGCTTCAGCGCGCTGACCGTTGCGTCCGCTTTGGTCAAGGCCGTTTTCAACGCGTCGGGTATCAGGTTCACGGTCTGTTGGGCATGAAGCGCGAAGGCGTTTTCGCTACGTTCTATGTGCTGTCGGTCGGCAGCCGACAGCTGTGGATCGGTCAATGCCTGTTCGTAGAGAGCGACGTGTGCGCCAAGCAAATCAGTTTGTGCGCGCACTGCCTGTGTCAGCACCGTTTGGTAAGCCTCCAGATCCGGTGGTTGTTGTGGATCCTCAGTCAGCTTTTCCAACTCATGGATCAGCGTCTGTTGCGCTTGCTTGGCATCGGCCAGTAAGCGTCCGGTCATGGATTCGGGCGCTTTCCCATTGGCTTTCGCAAATAGCTTGTCATTTATGTCAGCGTAGGCAGTACCGGGGTGCTCCTGCAGATATCTACCTTCCAGAACCATGCGCTGCTTGGCTACCGCGGCGTCAAAGCCGGACCGCCCCAATTGGGGAGCCAACAACGCGGCCTCCCTGGCTAGCGCGGGGGAGGGCTGTCCTGGTTGTGGCGACTGATGAGCTTGGGGGGCTGGGTTGTTGACGGGCGCGCGAGGGCGCATGGGCGTCAATGCGATATCTGTCCGCGGTGTGGACTGTGATCGTGTTGGGGTGAAGGGAAAAAAATTTCCTGCCGGTAGCGTCGGACCTAGCATAAACCCCCCAGACTCGTGCGCGCTGAAGGTGCGCGTTTTGCGCCCTCATCGAGAAAGTAGCTGTGCTGCCATGATTGCGCATACTCAGCGATATGCCCCAGCAACTGCACGAACTGTGGTGCGCCGATCTGGGTCAGCTCAACTGTGCAACTGAACTGTACTTGGCCCGTGTCGTCGTTGTGTGAAAAGCAACAGGGACGGTCTGCGCTGAATAAATGAAAATTGACATTCATAAGCTGAAGCAGGACGGCATCTCTGCGTCGATTCGGTAACGGGCCGAAGTCTGCGTGAATCATGACGGTATCGGCTAAGTTGGCAAAACTGAAGGCAATGCCTTTCACGTTTAGCTGAACCCGATCTAAATCAATCGCAGCCACAGGGATCTGAGAAAGCTGACAGATATCTGTAACAAATCGATGGTAGCGCTCATTACTCATTTTTTTATTCTCTGAGCTGTTAGAAGGTGAAACAGTTGTTCTTTTTATTGCGTCGAACTGTCTCAAGTACTGAGTGGCGCATGCCGTCGACCAGGTTCCATGTTTTTTTAAAAAATAACGTCAAACGTAAAATGTTTATCGAACTTTCTCGAGGGCTCCGGTCAAACCCCGTTGTATCCAAACTGTGAAGTAATACCATTAAAATGAGCGTCGGCGATTGACAGGGTTTGGGCGAGCGGTATTCTCTGCCGCCCTAAAGCACCAGTTGTTTAATGGCTTTCAAGAAGAAGCACTGACAACGACCAGAGAAAACGGGTCGGTACGATAGTGCCAAGTGGCCATTCAAATTGTTTCAAAAAATATCACTTACGCTCGATGGAATAACTGATCGCAGCGCGCGTCACACACGCACTTTTGGATCTGCCGTGGCATTTGATCAATAAATAGACTGTAGGCGCTATGCGCGTGCAGTCGTCAGGCTTGGTGTAACGGGTCTGTCCGACCTGCGATCATCACTAATGATCGCGCAGCTTATGGCCATGCTTCGCCTCGTGCTTGCAGCGGGAGGGCGTATGAAGTAGTGCCGATCACGGGGTTTATATGGGTGTGTGCGATTACTTTTACTGCGGACCTGACAACATTGCCGAAGCGCCTGATATCAAGGTCATCGCCCAAAGTACTTCACTGCTTGGCGTCGACCTGTTGCTTTCTGGAGAGACGGGGACCGGCAAGGACACCCTGGCTCAGCGCATTCATTCAATGTCTGGGCGCAAGGGTGCGTTTGTCGCGATGAACTGTGCGGCAATCCCGGAATCATTGGCTGAAAGTGAATTGTTTGGTGTGGTCAACGGTGCGTTCACCGGGGCTAATCGCTCGCGAAAGGGCTACATCGAGGCTGCGCAGGGCGGGACTTTATACCTCGACGAAATCGATAGCATGCCGCTCAGTTTGCAGGCCAAGTTGCTGCGGGTCCTTGAGGTGCGAGCGATTGAGCGCTTGGGCTCTACCACGGTCATTCCGTTGGATATTTGTGTGATTGCATCGGCTCAGCGGCCCTTGGCCGAGTTGGTGGAGCGGGGCGAGTTCAGGCGCGATCTGTATTTTCGGCTCAACGTGCTGACGATCCAGTTGCCAGCGCTACGTGACCGTCGCGAAGACATCGTTCCGCTGTTTTCCCAGTTCGTGACCGCAGCTGCGCAAGATCTGGGGTGCGAGCCTCAGGCTATATCGCCCGAACTCATGCAAGCGCTCTTGGGTCATCCCTGGCCGGGCAATATCCGCGAGTTGAAATCAGCGGCCAAGCGATTTGTTCTTGGCTTGCCGTCGATAACCCTGAACTCAAGCACGGAGATCGAGGGGCGCACGCTCAAGGCACAAATGCGGGCTATCGAACGGATCCTTATTCAGGAAGCCCTCAAGCGTCACGGGCACTCGATTGATGCTGTGAGTGTGGAATTGGGCATACCCCGTAGAACGCTCTATCACCGGATCAAGTCGCTGGACGTATTTGGCAAAGCGTCTTCGCTTGAAAAAAATCTGGAACCTGATTTAAAGAACTTTCCACCCACTATTACCTAGCGAGCCCGCTAGAGTATGAGGAGTTTATTATGCCAGGTATCTCGAGCAACCCTTTTAGCACCATCACCAATACGCTGGGTAGTGCGGCAAACATGGGTGTCAACGCATTTGCCGGTGCCAAGCAAGAAGCTAATAGCGTTAAAGCCAACGCTGCTACGCAAGGTCAGTTGAGTCAAGCAGCTTCAGGGGGTGAATCAATGAGCGCCCAGCTGGACGTTATGAAGCGCAACGATAAGGAACAGGCCGGATTGATTAAGTTGCAAGGTGATGCGGCTTTGCAAACGATGAGGCTAAATACAGCGAGCGCTATCGATTCCGCTCGCTCCGACGCAGCGAGCAAGTCTATTTCCAATATGGCTGGGCAGGCTAAGGCCATCAGTTACTAAAGATCCATCCTCCCTCCTTCCTCCCCCCCCCTTTTTATTGTTGTGGTGATCAAAGGGGGGGTAACATTCAGCGAGAACCTTAAAGTTTATGAGTAATATAAGCATGGCAGTACCGCTTGTCGGCGGGTTAGGTATCACTAGTATTTCTCAACCTAAACATGCCGACTCATCAAAAGTCTCACCTTCTTTATCGGGTGTCGTGACGGAGCTTGCTAACTCCCTGATGCCCGGTGGAAAAGTTGATCTTAGTAGTCCATTGGGAAAGATGGTGCATGACAAACTTTCCGAAAATAAGGGGATGGGGCTTATGGGGTTGGCAGCAAACCCTCAAGAGACCCTGAAAAATGCCATGATGGACATTGTTAAAGATAAGATGGGGAGCAACTTTATCGCCAATGCTGGAAGCAGGGACAGTCAGGACCTTATGGGGCAAGTTGTGAGTGGGTTGGGGCAATCTGCGCTGAATAACGCTCTACAGCCCAAAGGTGACGGCACTACCTTTTCCAAGGAAGACAAGCCGTTGCTTCAGCAAGTGGCTGATTATATGGATAAGAACAAAGCCGCCTTCGGAGCGCCAGATTCTGGGTCATGGAGCAAAGAACTGGATGAAGACAATTATCTGTCCAAGGGCGAAACCGCCAAATTCAAACAGGCACTCGAGCAAGTCTCTCAACATATGACAGGCGGGTCCAATAGAACCGATTATCCGGGTAGTGAAAGGATGATGGGAGGCGGACAAGGTGGTTTCGGCAGCAGCCCTGCGCTATCGACTGGTGGCGCGAGTGAGATAGACCAATTGCGCCAGATGTTAAATAGCAACGAAGGCATGGAGGCTTTTCAACAAGGGTTGCAGTTGGGGTTGGGAATCGCTTCCGGCACGCCACCTGGCCTTGCGATGAATCAAGGCGAGCATACGGCTTCCCAGGCTGCTCGGAACGTCCTTGACGTGATGCGCGCCAGCGTAACGTAGTCCTCAGTTCAATAGTCCATCGTCCACGTCCTACAGGAGAAATCAGGTGACCATTTCCAACGTGAATTCATTCAGGAGCGCTGCACCTGAGCATGAGCTGGAGATGGTTTCCGCTCCTGCTCAAGCTGATGTCGACTTATTCGATAGTGCGATGCGCAGCAATCGAGAACCTGGCGGTATGGCGAGTAACCTGATGAGCGCAGTATCGGATCGTCTCACTGGTCAAGCCGAGCTGGCGCATCAGGCTGAACGCGCGATCAAGTCCGCCTCGGAGTCAACGGATCCGATGGATATGCTCAAAATGAATGGCGCCCTTTCCGAGTATGCATTGCAAACGGCGCTCACCACCAAGGTCGTCAGTAAAGGCGCACAAGTGCTGGATAAACTGACTAATCTGCAATAGGTTCTTCGTGAAAGTATCCGGCTTATTAACGGTTCTGGCTTTTCTGGCGCTCGCCGGATGCAGCGACGACACCGTCTTGTTCAGCGGCATGACTGAGCAGCATTCCAACTCAGTAATCGCCAAGTTGGCTCAGGAACATATAGCGGCCCGTAAGCAGATGGAAAAAGCCGGCGTTACCGTAATCGTCGCCAATAGTGATGTGAACCGTGCGGTGAGGGTGCTTGATGCTGCCGGTCTACCTAATCAGACACGGACCAGTCTTGGCGAGATATTCAAAAAGGAAGGGGTCATCTCCACACCGCTGGAAGAGCGGGCTCGCTACATTTATGCGCTGTCGCAAGAATTGGAGTCGACGCTGTCCCAGATTGACGGGGTCATCGTGGCTCGTGTGCATGTCGTCTTGCCGGAGCGCATCGCACCGGGCGAGCCGGTTCAGCCGGCTTCCGCCTCGGTGTTCATCAAGTATGCGGCGTCGACGCTGGATCCGGACAGTGTGCGCGGGCGTATTCAACAGATGGTTGCCAGCAGCATTCCAGGGATGAGTCAGGACAGCAGCTCCGCAAAGAAATTTTCGATTGTATTCGTGCCATCGGTGGAGTTTCAGGACCCGGAGCATCTTGTGCCTTTCGGACCGTTTCTGATTGACAGCGAGGATGCCGGCTTCTGGTGGGTGATGGTCATTGCCTTGCCGCTGTGCCTGGTGTCCATGGCGGGGGGCGCAGTCCTGATGTTGCGTCCAGACTGGCGCCAGGCTTTGTTTGCACGCTTGCGCGCCAGGCGTAGGCCAACCGGCTTGCCCGCACAGCTATGACCGATGAGCAATGGGTCGGGTGGTGGTGCTGCACGTGGCGCTGGATGCACCCAAAGTGGAAGTCCAGCGTGTGGGAGCAATGGGGGAGTGATTTTGATGTTGGCATGGGCGTCTGGCGCAGCCGACACGACGCGTTGCTGGCCTTGCTGGGCATCGCTCCTTCGGCTCCGCCCGAGCCGGACCCCAACGTTATCGAATGGCTGTCTTTGACAGATGCACAAAGGTTGCAGGCTTTGGCTCTGGTGCGCGCAATCTGTTTTGCCACGCCAAATGATCAGTTGTCCGACGCGCAGTGGTTCTGGTGTCGGGGTATCGCCAAGGCGCTACGCCCTGGGCTGTGGTTGACTGATGAGGTCACGGACCCACGCGCAATGCTGGCCGGCTGGCTGGGCGAGCGATGTTGGTCGCGCTTGCGCCTGTTGTGGGCGCCCGACGAGACACTCGAGCCCGCTTTTAACCTTCCCACGCGCAAACTCGATGCGCTGTGGCGTTCTGTGTTGTGGAGGGTTTGGGCATGACGGGTACACAGGTTAAAGGTCGGAAATGCTGATTCGCCGAAATTTGTCCTTGGGCGATCGCGAGGTGAAGCGCGAGTTGGTCGTCCGTCGAGAGCAGTTTGCTGACTACCGGACAGCCGTCGATGTGATGTCGCGAGCACGGGCCGAAGCGGATGCGATATTGCTGGAGGCCGGACGCCGGCAGCAGGAATACCTGGATCGAGCGTTAGCTGAATTCTGGGGGCAGGCCAGTTTTTTCTTGGAGGCGCTGGAGGCTGAGCGCCAACAATGCAGGAACAGTGTGATAGAGGTTTGCCGGGAGCTATTGAACGTCATCATAGGCCGGCTGTTTGATGAGTGCCCGCCCGAGGTGCGTGCCAGCATTCTGCTGGAACATCTGGCGGCCAGCCAGGTATACCCGGCGGTTAGCGCCACTTTGAAGTGCCATCCCGAGCGTTATGGCGAGGTGCAGGCTTGGCTTGCAGCCAACAACGCTTCCGTTCTGTGGCAACTAAGAGACGACATTACGATGCCGATCCAGTCCATTCGCCTGAGCACCGACACCGGCGAGTACGACATTGATTGGACCGGCTTGCGGCGTTCGTTTCAGGTCGCAGATGCATGACATTCGACATATCACCGCATGTTTGACGTCGACCATTTTCTTGGAACCTCAAAGATAATTGTCGCCACTCATATTGCGTAAATTCCCTGGGAGATGCACGCATGATCAATTCCAAGTCCCTTCTAAATCAATTGGAAAACAACTTCTCCAATGCAATTGGAAACTATGATGACGCCGCGATGAACGCTGCTGAAAGTGCCGATGTGGAAGACATGAGGGCGTTCGTTCAAGCGACCCAGTCGCTGTCCACCGCGGCCACTGTCATGAGCGAAGGTATGCGCGCTCATCACGGCATGAACAAAGCGATCATCGATGGAATTCAGTGAGTTCAGCGCGCGACTGAATCTGTGGCTCGATGAACCTTCGGCCGCGCATCTGGACTGCTGGGTTGACGATGCAAATGTGCAGCTTGCCCGGGTAGAAGGTGGGATCCGCTGTAGCATCGACGTGCTGGATCCGTTTGACGCCAGCGCTCCTGATCGATTGATGGGCATCCTGGGGCAGGGCGGTGCGAGTGTCGCGTGCCGTTGCCCGGGGGCGTTGGGTACCGACCCGCAAAGCCAGTGTCTGGTGCTGTTGCACTGGATGCCCCCGCCCAGCTCGGTCGAGGCCTTACTGGGGGTGCTACAGACTCTGGCAAACCAGCGCGCCGCCATGCTTAGCCTGATGCACAAAACCTTATTTGATTCGTCTACGGCCGAGTCCCGTCTAGCAACTACTAATTGGCGCACTGGAGTGTGATATGCGTAAGGCCTACCGGTGGATACCGTGGCTGTTATTGGGACTGAGCGCCCCGGCGTTCGCGGCGATACCGCCAGCGTGGAAACAAACGGCCTATGCGTTCGACGCGCAACAGACCGAGCTTTCAAGCGTTCTTGAAGCATTTGCCCGAGAGTTTGGCGTTAACCTTGAGATGGACCCCGTTGAAGGCATCGTTGAGGGGCGTATCCGCGCGGATAGCCCGCAGGCGTTTCTTGATCGATTGGGCCAGCAGCATCAGTTCCAGTGGTTCGTCTACAACAACACCCTCTACGTCAGCGCCGCCCGTGACCAGATAACCGAGCGAATCGAGGTGTCCCCGGACGCCGTTGATGACCTCAAGGGCGCATTGACTGAACTCGGTTTGCTCGATTCACGATTTGGCTGGGGAGTCCTGCCGGATGAGGGCGTGGTGTTGGTCAGCGGACCTGCGCGGTATGTTCAGTTCATTCGCGACTACAGCAGCAATGTCGACAAACCTGAGGAAAGGCAGGACGTCGTGGTGTTGCCGTTGCGTTATGCGAACGCCGCCGATCGCACCATCAGTTACCGGGACGAACAGCTGACCGTTTCAGGGGTAGCCACGATTCTCAAGGAGTTGCTGGACAGTGGCCCGCGGGGCGGGTCAGGGAGTGTTTTCAACGGGCTGCAAGGCGCGGCGCTGGGAACTGGTACAAGCGGCGGAAGCAGTTTTGCAGGTACTCCGAGCTTGCTGAGCGGTTTGGCCGACGATCAGTTGCAGCAAACGTTGGATAGTGTGGCTACCGGCTTCGGGGCACAAAGCAAGGGGCGCTCCGCTGGCAGGTCGCGAATACGGGTCGCCGCCGACGTACGCAACAACGCGGTGCTTATCTACGACTCACCCAAGCGCAGGGCCTTGTACGAGAACCTGGTCAGGCAGCTTGATGTGCCGCGCAACCTGATCGAAATCGATGCGGTGATCTACGATATCGACCGCGACGAGTTGAACGAGTTGTCCAGCAACTGGAATGTCTGGGCCGGAGGGACCAACGTCAGAGGGTCCTTGCTTGAATCAGGCAGCTCCACGCTGTCGGCCGAAAACGCCGGACGGTTCGCCCTGGCGGTCCGTACGCTGGAAGCCAAGGGGGCGGCGACAGTGATCAGCAATCCTTCGATCCTCACTTTGGAGAACCAGCCCGCTGTCATCGATTTCAGCCGGACCGAGTTCCTCACCGCGACGGGGGAGCGTGTTGCCGATATCCAGCCGATTACTGCCGGTACCAGCCTGCAAGTGGTTCCGCGCTCGATGCAACACAATGGCAAGACGCAGGTGCAGTTGATCCTCGATATCGAAGACGGACAAGTCGAAGCATCGCTGCTTGATGACACCAAACCCAGCGTGCGTAACGGCAGTGTCAGCACTCAGGCGGTCATCGCCGAGCGGGGATCGTTGGTCGTTGGTGGTTTTCATTCTCTGCAATCGAGCGACAAGGTAAGCAAAATCCCTTGGCTCAGTGACATTCCGCTCATTGGCAAATTGCTGTTCACGTCCAGTAGCCGCAGCACCAACAAGATAGAGCGCTTGTTCATTCTTACGCCTCGGTTGGTGGGCAACCAGGTTGACCCGGCCCGGTATGTAGAAACCGGTAACCCGGAAGATATCGATTCCGCCGCCCGGCGAATCGACGGTCGCCATGGCGATGGGCAACCCACTCGCGTTGATATTCAGCGCGCGTTCACTCAGTTGTTGAGTGATGTGCAACCGACTGGCTTTACCCCGAGTAACGAGCCTTTATTCATGCCGGCCACTTTATGCGCGACGCAACAGGGCCTGGTCATCGACGCCGATCGCAGCCAGTGGTATGGGCGCAACGCCTGGAGTATTGGCGTGGTGGTCGCGCGCAATACTGGTGATAAACCGCTGCGTATTGATGAAAGCAGTTGTGGCGGGCGCTGGGTGCTGGGTGTCAGTGCATGGCCTCGCGCTTGGTTGCAGCCTGGGGAACAAAGCGAAGTCTATGTCGCGGTGCGTAATCCCCAGTCGCTCAAGAGCAACGTGACCCTTCGCGACTCATTACTCAAGGAGGCAACCCGATGACCAAGATGAACTGGGCTGCGTTCGGCCTTCTGTGTGTGATGCTCTCCGGTTGCTCGACGACCTCGGGCGGCTGTTCGGGACAGTCTTGCGACCGTCCCGACTCCAATAATCGGGAGCTGGTGATCTGGTGGCCAGCGGACATGCGTACTGGCCTGGAAAATCCGCAGGACACCGCGGACTATACTGTCGTGCCACTGCGGGATTGAGCACCATGATACAAGTCTCGGGGAAAGCGGAGTTCTACGAACGGGTGGCTGCTGGGCAAACAGCGGTATGGCCGGTAGCAGCGGGTGTTTCTTTCGTGAGCCGGCATGAGCACCATGATTGGGGTATAGCGTTGCACATCGACAGTCGCGCGCTGCAGCCCCAGCAATTGCGTGAGGCGCTGGAACGGCGCTTCACGCAATCCTACCTGTTCCCTGACTATTTTCTGTTTCTCGATGCCCACCGCGATTTCGTCGTCTGGCATGCGGTGCCGTCATCCTCCCATGGTCGCGCGGTGCTCGATAATATCTGCCAACATCAGTTGCTGTTGGCAGGTTTGAGCCCCTTGGACTGACCTGCGATCAAATGCGCCAGTAATGTTTACTGGCGCATTTTCCCTTCCTTTTGCAATCCCTGAACTGTTGGCCGCGCTGCGTTACGTTGCGGCTCAAGCTGGTTGTTGCCCGGCAGCAGCCGTCGCCGCTTGTTTGTCGACAGCCTTGCGCACACTCGCGTGGGATTGGAACGTTTGATTGACCGTGCGATAGGCCAAGCCCATCGCCGCTGCGGTCCCCATATTCCCGAGAAAGCCGGAGAGGGCGGGCGGAACCTTGTCACGCAATGCTTCGCCGGTGGCCATATTGATTGCGCCAGCCAGGCTGGCCCAGGCGACTCGGGCGGGGGATTGGTCCAAGACCCGGCCATAATCCTTGAGCGGCAGGTTCGGCTTCAACTCTTGGTTGGTGCCCACCTGACGCGTGTCGAAATGCCGCTGCAGATGGTTGTCGAGGGTCGCGACAACGGTGTTGAATGCCGCGCGCGTGCCGGCGAGGGACTGAATGGAAGAGGCCAGTGCTTCGCCCAATAGCGGTTGCTGATCCGGCCCGAGCAGTGCCGGACTCGTCAATGTCTGGCCCGGTGGCAAGACCTGTTCACTGATGGAGTCGAGCATGAAACCCATGCTCAAGGTCATGGCGCCGTAGGCCCAGCCGAGCGTCGGCATATTATCCTCGTCGACCCCGTAGGTCTTGGTGTTGTCCTGGGGGGCGGTCATGCTGAAGGTGGCCTGCATGGTTTCGCGAGAAAGGGCATAAATCACGTCGCGTAGCTGAGTGGCCAAAACCCTCGCACTCAGCGCACCGTCACCACGCGCGGCGCCCATGGCGCCCATGCCCAGATAAAGCGCTTCAGCGACGATCTGGTTGCGTGTGATGTTGCGCGAATCGCGCTTCATCTGCAGGCGCAGCGTGTCTTGCTTATCGGGCGTCAGAGCGTTCCATTTCGCTTCGCTAAGGGCGAAGTGTCCACGTACCGCATCGCTGGAGTCGGCGGCGAGACGATCCAGGCGCGGTTGGCGTACGTAGAGCTGGGTGGCAATGTTCGTCAATGAGACAGCGGCCTGCAAAGTCAGCATTGCCCCCGGGCTTTTTTTCGCCAGCCCCTCGTTGAGCGCACTGTAGGCATGCATGAACGCCAACTCGCGAAGATAGGTAGGCGCTCCGCAGTTGACCATCTGTTGAACCGTATGGCCCGCAGCGGCAAGCGTTGTGCGAAAGGAAGGCAAATTAGCCGCGCTGTCGCTCAACGCGAGCTTTGCTCCGCGCTCGACCTTGTTGCCCAGGGCCACGCCGTGTTCCTTGGCGCTTTCCCAGAGCGCGCCCGTGGCTCTGCCGGCCGGCGCCAGATAGTCGCGATGGAAGGCCTGGCTCAGTCCTGTCACATGTGCGCGGGCGCGCGAAGTGAAGCCAGGCAAGTGAGCGGGTGCCTCGCCGCGCTCCACAGCATTAATATCAGCGGTGGGATGTCGATGCCGCAGCTCGATTTGCGGTTCTGGCAGGATACGTCCCAGGTTAGGTGTTATCGGGTCCATGCAATATTCCTTGCTGGGCGAATGGCCGAGGTCTGCATGAAGCTCTCGGCCAGTTGACCGAAGTCCAGCAGCCATTCGGCAAATGCCTGACCGTCCAGCCCCGTGCTATTCCAGCGCGCCTGTAAGGCGCTGCCGTGTGGCGCGAGGACCACGGCAGATTGGGTCAGCATCATCAGGTGCAGGTTGGCCAGTAGCGCGCGTTCGCGTTGCGTCGCCGTGTTCAGCGAAGTCGCCAGCGGCGTACTGATCAGCAGATGTTGGCGATCACTGTCAGCGATCACTTCATAGGCACGCCCGTTGGCCTGAATCACGCCGACGGTCAATATCTGCTCGAAGGGCGGGGCGGCGATGTCCAAGTGCTGCAGCGCAGCGATCAGTAATGGACGATGCCATTCCCGATTCATCGCTGCCTGCGCCTGTTGCTCCGCGTGCTCACCTTGCCTCGGTGCCGTGGTGACCGGTCGAGGTGCGCCGCTTTGGTTGCCTTGAAGTGCGGTGGCGCCCGCCACGAGGCTCTCGGCGACGGACAAGAGATGGCTCAGTTCATCGGCAAGCATTTCACGCTGATGTTGCGGCTGCGAGATAAGGCGCAGCACGAGCACGGCGTCACCGCTGTCGTTCAGGCTCACACTGCTACTGCTCATTGCCGATATGGCGCAATTGGACCGCAGCAGCAACTCGCTCCAAACCTCAACCGGTAAACCGTTGGGGCGTGGCAGAAGACCCAGCACCACCCACTGCTGCACAGGCGACGTCTGCCAGAGCGACAATTGCAAGGTCAGCCCCGGCAATGGCAGTTGGGCGCTACGGGAGAACGCTCGCGCCTGCACAGAGGGAATGCCGAGCCGCTCAGCGGCCTCCAACAACCATGTGTTCGTTTGCTCTGAGAGCGGGATTGATCCCGGAGATTGGGAGCGCGAGCTCGACGAATGCATGGGGAAAACTTCCAGAAGTTTTGACCGCCATTAAAGCGCGCAGGTATTAAAGTTTTATGACTGGGATGATGGGTCAGTGGGTTTCCAGCTGGATGATTTCTTCTGTGACTTCATCAAGCTGGCGAATGACTTGGTAGATATGGGCGACCTCCAGCAAGGTTTCGCGCGGTATATGGCGACCTGTGCGAACGATGTACAACGCGCGCGCCAGCCAGACACATTGGACCACCGGGATCTTGGCGTTCTGGGCGCGCTTGATCAGCGCCAGAGCATCATCGTCTTGTCCTTTGCAATGAATCAGCGGCAAAGGCGTCTGGCCTGGTCGGTAGTACAGTGCCACGGCGTAGTGGGTCGGGTTGACCAACAACAAGTCGGCGTCCTCCACCGGTCGGGGGGCGGTGCTGGGTTCGGAGTTGAGCAGTTCGTGCGCCAGCTGACGACGATGGCCTTTGACGTGCGGATCGCCTTCGGACTGCTTGTATTCCTGCTTGATGTCTTCGTGGCTCATGCGCAGTTTCTTGGCGTGAAAGTATTTTTGCAGGGCAAAGTCGACCATGCCGATCACCAGCAGCAGGCCCAAAGTGTTGCGCAAGATGCTCTGAAATACCTCCAGCAACGAGCGCCAGTAGGTGACGAGATCGGTGTCGGCCAACAGCACCAGCTTGCCCAGGATGGGCATGATCGAGACATACAGAATGACCGCAATGGCCAGCGCTTTGAGGACGCTCAGCAGCAGGTTCATCAGATTCTGTTTAGAGAACATCTGCTTGATCTGGCCGATTGGATTGAGCTTGCCGAGATCGACCTTCAGGGCCTTCGGCGCAAAGAGGAAGCCGATCTGCATCCAGGTGCCGGCCAGACGTATCAGAATCGCCACGCCGACGCTGGCGACGATGAAGGAAACAAGTGTCCACAGCGCTGTGCCGCTGAGCTCAATGGCAGTACTGGCGAAGGGGTCGTTCAGTCGTCGCAAGGGTAATTCGGTGAGGTGCTGCAGGCGTGTCATGCTTTCCTCGGCCATGCCCAGACAGACTTCGCTGACCACCATCAGCACCAGCAGTTTGGCCAGGTCCTGGCTCTGCCCAACCTGGCCTTTTTCCCTCGCGTCGCGTTCTTTCTTCGGCGTCGCCTTTTCGGTTTTTTCGCTCACGGGACTTTTACCAACAGGTTCAGCAGAAATTTCAAATCGAACCAGCGATCGAGTTCGGCGTTGCCCAGATCCAGGAGTGTGGGCAGATACACCAGCAGAAACAGCAATCCGATGACGCTCTTGGCCGGCATCGCCAGAATCGAAACATTCAGTTGCTGGGCATAAAGACCGACGATGGCGAAAGCGGCCTCAATCAGCAGCAACAGGCCTATGAACGGCGCCGCGTAAAGCAATGCGTGCTGCATGGTCCTGTTCAGCTCGCCAAGCAGTATGTCCAGCCCCTCTACCGTCATGTTCGGCATCCAAGCGGTGGGCGGCCAAATGATGTAGCTGTCCCAGATGACCTGGGTAATCAGCGAGAGGCCGCCGGACAGGATGACTAGCATGATCAGCACTTCCTGCAGCAACTCGCCCAGTGGCGTCGCGTCGGGCCCCAGGGAAGGGTTGATCTGGCCGCCGCTGAGAGCGCCGCGCTGGCTGTCGAGCAAGGCGCCTACCGTTGCGAACATCCAGAACGGCATATACAGCAGCAACCCCAACAGCACGCCCAGGACCATTTCCTTGAGCAACAAACCGCCGATCATCAGCCAGTTCTCATGTTGCCCAGACAACACCCGACCGATGCTCGGCGCTGGAACCATCGCAACCGCGCAGGTCACGGCGTAACGCAGCGGCCCCTTGAGGTATTTGAAGCAAAACGCTGGCACCAGCATCATGCACGGCAGAATCCTGGCCATGGCTAAAGCGATACCGAGCATCAGTTCGAACAAATACTCGGCATTGAATGGCATCAAACGGCGCCTCCGGTGCGCGCGATCAGGTCGAACGCCATGTTGATGAACAGGATCAATTCAACGCCGATCCAGCGGCCGGTCGCCGCCAGGGTCACGCCCACGGCGACCAGTTTGATACCAAAGGGCAGGGTCTGGTCCTGGATCTGCATCAAGGCTTGCACGAGAGACGTCAACACGCCTACCAGCACCGCGACCAGCAGCGGTGGTGCGGTAAGAATCACCACCAGGTACATGCCCTGTTTGAACAACTCCAGCGCTTCCACGGCAGCCTCACAGATAGGAATAGAACAGACTGTCGAGTAACCGCGTCCAGCCCTGGACAAGGACGAACAGCAGCAATTTGAGCGGCAGCGAAATGGTCATCGGCGAGACCATTTGCATGCCAAGCGCAAGCAGCAGGTTGGACACGATCAGATCAATGACGATGAACGGAATGTAAATCAGAAAACCGATCTCGAACCCGGCCTGCAGCTCCGACAATACGAAGGCTGGAATCGCCAGCAGCAGATCCTTGCTGCTGGCTTTTTCGGCCAGTTCCGCAGGCCACATACGGTGGGTGTTGTCGACCAGATGCGCCAGGACGTCCGGATCGGTGTTACGGCTCATGAAGTTTTGCAGCGGGGCGATGACCGTGTTCACGCTGGCTTGAAGTTGTTCGGTAGTGCCTATCTGCAAAGGATTTTCAGCCACCCGTTGCTGGATTTCATAAGCCACCGGAGCCATCACGAACATCGTCGCCGCCAGGGCAATGCCATACAACGCCATATTGGGCGGAACCTGTTGCACGCCGATGGCATTGCGCGTTATCAGCAACACCATGGAGATTTTCAGAAATGCGGTGCAGACAATCAAAAACAACGGGATCAGCGAGAGCGCCCCCAGAAACAGCGCGAGCATGATCGGGTTCATGCCATCCAGAATCATTGATCAAATACCAAGCGAGTGATTTGCATGCCCAAGCGTCCATCCACGTCTACCAGCTCACCGTAGGCGACCACCCGCTCTTCATGGCACAACGTCGCTGCGCCCGGCGCCATGCCCGTGACATCCACCACGGAACCGGCCGCCAGGCGGCCGAGCGCTTCGAGGCTCAGCTTCACTTCGCCGCACCGTACGGTCAACGCCAGGGTCACACCGGCCAAGGGCGATGGCGGCTGCGGCGCAGCGTCTTGCGGGAGGGCGTCGTCTGGCTGCGCCGGATCGAGCCGTTCCTGCTGGTCGTCGTTCGCTTCCCGGGCCGCCAAGTCATCGTTACTGTCGAACTCGTACAACGGTTCTTCATCCTGCAGTTCATTGCTCATGAATGGAGCCTTCTTCGTGAATCAGCCTGAGCTGTAAGTGATCATTCCGGTCTTCGCTACAAACCGCCCACCGCTGGTTGCCCAGTTGCAGGTTTCCCCGACCTTGAACGTCGAAGACCGCCTCGGCAGGCAACAACACATCACCTGGACGTAATGAGCGCAGCTGATTGACCAGCAAATCCATGCGCCCAACGATGACCGGATGAGCCAGGACCCAACGCTCAGGCACGGTTTGCTCGATAAATCGCCACGGTGCGTCATTCAGTATCTGCAGCAGCGATTCGGCGCCGAGGCTTAGCGTTCCGTAGGTTTTCTCGCCATTGCGCTCAATGAGCACGCGACAATCCCAGCGGTCATCCAGTACCGGTTCCTCGGCGAGTGGCGCCAACGGTGCGAGCAGGTCGGACAGCACCGGCGCCAGCTGTTGATTGATCAACTGCCAATACCACGCTTGTGGCAGCTCGACGGTGAGAACGGGTACTTCACCGCACAGACTCAGCAGGGCATCGGCGTTCGATAACAGCAGGGGGCCGTGTCGGCTGGACAAGCCTATCCAGCGCTCATCGGCAATGGCGCCGCAGGGTGTCAGCGGACCGAGCGTCATGCGTATCTTTTCAGCTCCGCTGGTGAACTCCAGGAAACGGCCGCGCCCCAAGGTCAGGGAGGCCATTGCGGCCGTGCTCGACAGGCGTCGCAGGCTGAGTTTTTTCATGCAGGCCCCGTCGGCTGTAATCTCAGCTCGACGTCATGGTCCAGCGCCTCGGCGAACGCTTGCTGGCAGGCGCCATGGTGCTTGGTCAATCGCTCCAGGACGTCTGCGCGTTCCAGACCAAGCTCGATGTCCCAATGGCTGTCTCGTTTCTGGGCACGAATCTGGACCTTGCCCAGATTGGGCATGAGCAGGGTGGCGCTGAAAGGACGATTGCCCTGTTGCGGCAACTGCAGCGCCAGTTCATCAATCAACTGTGTCGGTATGCCGTCGAGCGGCGCGAACATCGAGAACGGGCTCGCACCATTGCCCGAGCTGCCCTGGTCGTCCGAGTAGGCGGGCGGCGGTGGCACAAGCATCTGCATGAACAACATCGCGTCGGCGTCCAGCGGCCTGGCGCCGTCGTTGGCAGACCTGACCTCGACCGGACGGTTGCGCTGGACCTCGGTGCCTTTGCTCGACGGCGCCGAGGATGCCGCAGCAGTGGGTTTTGCTGTAGGCGCGGCAGGTGCCTGTGGAGTAGGGCGTTGGGGTGGCGTGTGCTTGATGGGGCTAGTCATGTCTCACTTATTCCTCACTGAGTGTCTCGCTCATGCAGGCAAGTTTTTCCACCGCGCGTTGCCGTGCCTTGACGTCCAGCTGTGCTTGTTGCAACGACTGTTCCTGCGCTTCGATGTGCAAGCGCAACTGGCTGACGTCCTGGCGGATCTGGGCGAGGCGATCAAGCATGCGTCGCTCCTTTTCGTGCCAGCGGTCGATATCAGCCAGTTCCAGAGTGGTTTGCAGGTGGGTATCGGCTAACGATCGCCGCTGGCGCTTCTGATTGGTACGCTCCTGGTTCATTGAGCTTTCGCTGACCAGCAGTTGCTCGCGCAACCTCGCCACCTCTCGTGCAAGGCGCGCACGGGCACGTTCGGCACTGGCCTGGCGGTGCTGACGCAAAGGGCCGAGCAGGCCGATGACGCGCTCCAGCGCCTGGCGCTCCGGGTCCGTATCGAGATCTTCGTCCAAGGTCAGTCCACCAGTTGCGAGGTAATGTGATTGAGTTGGGCGAGTGTTTCTTCAAGCGCTACCGGCCCGCGCAGGTCCTGGCGAAGGAAGCGGTTGATGCTGTCGTTCAGTTGTACCGCCAGATCAGTGACCGGGTCGGCGCCGGCCTGGTATTCACCCAGGCGCAGGAGCATTTCCACCTGCTTGTAGGCCGCCATCAACTGGCGCAGACGATTATTGGCCTGGACATGCTCGCGGCTGGTGACGTTGCCCAGGATCCGGCTGATGCTCGCGGACACGTCAATGGCCGGATAGTGTCCACGCTCGGCCAACTTGCGCGACAGCACAATGTGCCCGTCGAGCAACGACCTGACTTCGTCGGCGACAGGGTCGTTCATCGAGTCGGCCTCGATCAGCACGGTGTAGATGGCGGTGATAGAGCCGTTCTCGCTCATGCCGGCGCGCTCGACCAGTTGCGGCAGCAGGGTGTAGACCGAGGGGGGCAGGCCGCCGCGTCCGATCGGTTCCCCGGCGGCGATGCCGATTTCGCGTTGAGCACGGGCAAAACGGGTGAGCGAGTCAATCAGCAAGAGCACTTTCATGCCGCGCTGACGGTAGGCTTCGGCGATAGCGGTAGCGGTGAAAGCGGCGCGCGCACGCTCCATGCTGGAGCGATCCGAGGTGGCACAGATCAGGACCGAACGTTGGCGTAGTTCATCATCCAGTTCATGGTCGAGGAACTCGCGTAGTTCGCGTCCCCGTTCGCCGATCAGGCCGAAAACGATGACGTCGCAATCCATATTCCTGGCCATCTCCGCCAGCAGCGTGGTCTTGCCGCAGCCCGCTCCGGCGAACAATCCGACACGCTGCCCTTCGCCCAATAGGATGGCGCTGTCGATGGCGCGAATACCGGTGGGCAGCGGGTTGCTGATGCGTGGTTTTTGCATCGGCGGGAGGGCATCGGCAATCACCGCCGTGGTGCTGCGACAGTCATGGACATCGGCAAAAGCGCCGAGGCCGTCGCCCAGCAACGGTCGACCAAAACCATCGAGCACGCTCCCGAGCAACTGATCATCCACCCCTATGCGATGAGCTATTCCAAGTGGTTGGATACGGGCCCCGACTTGAATGCCGGCAGGGGTGCCCAGGGCGCTGAGCAGCGTGCATTGGTCGGTAAAGCCGACGATCTCCGCCAGCATTGAGCTGCCGTCCGCCTTGCTGACCTCGCAAAGATCGCCAATCTTGGCCGCAGGCACCTGGCACTCGAGCAGGATCCCGCTCACCGCCGAAACCTTGCCGCTGATCCGCACCGCCGAACAACTGGTCAGCCGCGCGCGCTGTTGTCGAGCCCATTGTTCAAGCGCATCGGTCACCAGCTCACCTCGATATGCTGGTCACCATCGAAGATGATTTTGTGCTCTTCTATCCGCGTCAGACGCAGCCCCTGCACCACATCGCCAACATAAATTTGCAGGCCGTCGGCGGTCACCAGGTGAGCGTTGTTGCCAGCGATAATTTGCACCAGGGTGAACGGCAAGCTGGTCCCGACGATGCCGACTTGATCGACTATCGGGACCGTGGTGGGGTAGCGCTCTTTGAAACTCTTGAGCATTCGCTGATAGACCTCCAGCGCTTCCTCCTTGAGGTTGCCTTTGAGCACCAACCCTTCCTCAAGCTCCTCGACGGTGACCTCCGTGAGCAGGCGTTCTGCCAATTGAGTGGTCAGGAGCCGGCGGACCTGTTCGCGATTTTTCAGATGTGTGCTGCCGGAGGATGAGGAAGGCCCGGTAGCAGGGGAAGGTTGCGCCGGGCTTTGAGGCGCCTTGGCGGCGGTAACCTTGACGGCGCTCGGCGGGGCTTCGGACTGGCTAAGGCCCCAGGCGCCACCGACCAGGCCTACGACCACGCCTGCGATCACCGCCGATACCAGCTTCAAGGATGGCACGCCTGGCATCGATTTACGCGTGGGAGACGCTGACGACTGAGGCGGCTGGCCGTTGGCATCCGCAGGCGTGACCAGAGCCGGTACGTCAGGCCAGGGCTCTTCGGCGGATGCCAGGCACAGCCAGACGTTTGCGATGGCGAACGGTTGGTTCGGCGTCAATGTCATAGCGTTTGACGCACGCCCTTCGTCGTCGTTGATCGGCATCTGTTCGGCAGCCAGGTTCCAGCCTTCCTCGGTTCTGCTCAACCGACAGTGGAGCGAGGCGATGCCCGGGTCGTACAGCGCCAGATCATGGTCGTCGTTGGCGCCGATCACCCATTGGTCACCGACCAACGGCAATGCCGCGCCCTGGTGCAGCCCATTCAATACACGTAGTTCAAACATCGCGAAGGCACTCGACATCAAGCCGCATAGTCGTCTTCCAAGGGCAGGAATTCATTTTCCAGGTCGAAACGGCCGAGGACCTTCACCTCGGAGGCATTGGTGATCTCGGCAAAGGAGAGCACCGGAACGTGATGGAACTCGTCCTGCAATAACGTCCGTAGCGGAGCGCGCAGATCCTGGGCGACCAACATCACCGCGCGTTCTGACGAGCGCTGCGGGAAAGCCATGCGCAATTGTTGAACCAGCATCAGGCTGGATTCGCTGTTCAGGGCAAAGAACGTCTCGGTTTGCGTCTGACGCAGGCTGTCACGCAGGATGCCTTCGCTCTCAGGGGTGAATAGCCAGACGAGTAACCCCTCCTGGCTGCAATACTGGTTGTAGATCAGCGACTTGAGGGCGATACGTACATAATCGGTGAGGGCCAGGACATCGCGCTCATGTTGCCCATGTTCGATCAAGGTTTCGGCGATCACCCGGATACCGCGCAGCGGCACGCATTCGGAAGCCAACCGCTGCAGCACCTGAGAAAAACGCGCGAGAGGCATGACGCGCTGCAGCTCCTGCGCCAGTTCCGGTTGTTCTGTTTCCAGCCAACCGAGGATCGCTTTGGTTTCCTGCAGCCCGATGAATTGCGGCCCGCAAATCTGTAGCGCGCGCTCCATGCGTTCGATAATCAGCGTACTGGGGCTGATGGGCTGCGTATTACTGTTGTTCAACAGCTCCGCATCGGTGGGTACCCAGATCCATTGGCTTTCCTGCCGTTCCGAACTGCCTTTGCTGTATTGCTGGTCGTTCTCAATGGCCTGTGAGGAGCCATCGATAGCCACCAAGGTCTCGCTGAACGTGGCCCTGAGTACGGGGACCTCATACACCGTAAAGCGGAATTCATCCGGCTCCAGATGCGCCTGGTATTCGATGATGAACGAGGGCAGCGTCAGCCCGAAGTTCACCACTAGGCGATTGCGCCGTTGACGAATTTCGCTGACCAGGGCTTCGATCCGCTCAAGACTCTGGCTGGGATGAAATTGCAGGACAAACTGGCGGCTGGGCAGGAACATTCGCAGGTCTTCCTGTCCGTTATTTTCCGGGGTTGTTGGGGCCGCTTGATCTTGATTGCCCTTGGGCTTGGCGCGATTGATCTGCAACAGGCCGCCGCCACAACAGATGATGGCGATCGTGACGAACACCATGGTCGGCATCCCGGGCATGGCGGCGAAGCCGAGCATCGCCGCCGAGGCGATGATCCAGGCCTTGGGCTGGCTGGTGATCTGTTCGGCAATTTCACGGCCGATATTGGCCGGCCCGGCGGCATCTTCGTTCGGCACGCGAGTGATGATCATGCCGGCCGTCACGGAGATCAGCAGCGCGGGGATCTGTGCAATGAGGCCGTCGCCGATGGTCAGTACCGAATACAGCTGCACTGCATCGCCGGCAGTCATGCCGTGTTGTATGACTCCAATGGTGATACCGCCAATCATGTTGATCGCGACGATGATCAGGCTGGCGATTGCGTCGCCGTTGACGAACTTCATTGCTCCGTCCATTGCGCCAAACAGCTGGCTCTCCTTGCCAAGCTCCGAGCGCCTGCGCTTGGCCTCGTGGACGCTGATGAGGTTGGCACGTAAGTCGCTGTCGATCGACATCTGTTTGCCGGGCATGGCGTCAAGCGTGAAGCGTGCGCCTACCTCGGCCACCCGTTCCGACCCCTTGGTGATGACCATGAAATTGACCACCGTCAAAATCATGAAAATCACCATGCCGACCGCCAGGTTGCCGCCCACCACGAATTGTCCGAACGCTTCCACGATGTGGCCGGCGTCCTGGTCCAGCAGAATCAGGCGTGTCGTGGCAATCGACAGCGCCAGGCGAAACATGGTTGTGATCAGCAGCACCGAAGGGAACGTCGAGAAGGCGAGTGGGCGGGGCAACTGCATGGCCAACATGATCAGCAGACAGGAGATGCAGATGTTCACCGCGATCAGAATGTCTACCAGCCAGGTGGGTATCGGGGTAATCATCATGAACACAATGGCCAGCACGATAAACGCACCGACGACTTCTGAGCGGCGCATCGCCGCGAGTGCCAAACGGTTTAGCAGGTCGATAATCAGATTCATCAGGCCGAGTTCCCCTTGAGCTGGTTTTGCTCTTGCTGAGTGAGTTCGGCCATCAGCAACAACAGGTTCCCCAAAGCATTCTGCCGGGACTTGAGGTCTTGCCACAGCAAGATAGGCAGCTGTTGGAGCATCGGGCGCAGGCCGTTGAGAAACGACAACTGATGCTTGAGTTGCGCGCCGCCGATAAATTGCGTGAGTTGCAAGGTTTCCTGCAGGTTCATGCCCTTGCCCGAGAGTACGAGCAGGTGTTTGAGAAACGTCGGTGCGCTGACCTGCAGTTGCGGGTTCTTGTCACGCATGCGCCCGAGCAGGTGTTCGCAGCTTTTAAGCAGCGTCGATACATGCTTGGCGGTATTCACGCCATGCATCAAGGTGCGTAATTGCTGGCGAGGACTCGATGGATTGACTGAGGCAAGGTCGTCGGCAATGGCACGACGCAGGTCGCGCAAGGTCGGCTCGAACTGCGCTTCGCCATCCTCCTGACCCAGTAGCGTGTCGATGAGGCTGGATATGGTGGGCTGGCCTACGACGCCGTTGTAATACAATTCCCGCAGATTCTTGCGTCGCTGCGAGTCCAGCCCCGATCTGGAAAAGGCCCGGGCAGTATTGATACCCGCGCGGGCTCTGTTGCCATGGCGCTGCCGGAGTGCGCTGGCGTGATCCGACAGCACCTGGTGCTCATCCCGGGCACCTTCGTGATGCGCTTGTTTCATGGCTGCTTGCAGCATGACGTGCGCTTTGGCCGGGTCCCCGCCAGCGAAGGCGAGCACCCGGCCAAGCAGCGACTCATCAGAGCGTTGACGTTTCAGGGTCTGGCGCAGGGTACGCACTGCTTCATCCAGCCTTTTGTCATTACTGCCCATCAGCATCTGATAAAGCTCACCGAGCTTCATCGCCTTTGATTGCAAGACGGTACCGCCGATGACCAGCTCACGCTGGCTGAGCTCTTTGCTTTGTTGGATCAATGCCGAGGTGAATCGCGCCACCTGGTGCGGCGTGGTGCCCTGATCTTTTGCGATGTGCGACGCCGTCTGCGTAGCGGATAACGCTGGGCGGGCGCTTGCCGGATTGACCGAATGAATCGCGACTGGGGTGAAACCGGGGATTTTCATGGGACGGCATCGATGCAAAGAGTCATGCGCAATGAGTGGCGCAAACCCACCATCGGGTTCCTGAACTCAGAGCTTTCGCGCGGGCGTGCATAAATGCGCGACGACTTCGATCGGTTTATGCAAAAGATTGCACGAACAGAAAAAAACTTAAAAAAATCTTCATGAATAACAGTGCCTTAGATCGCGCAAACGGTTGGCACGCATATCGCTCTTACAGCCGGACTTACCGCCAAATGGTTATTGTCCATGTGTGTAATCAACTCGATCACTTATCCGGCTCCGGCTTCTCTCCTTCGTCAGCTCGACCGCAGGATGGTGCAGAAGGTGCGGTTGTTTATCAGGGCAAAGGTCGCGAACCCTGATGATGCGGAGGATCTGCTCCAGGCAACCTTCCTCGAAGCGCTACGTAACGAGCACAAGTTTCGGCACGACTCGCTGCTGCTGACCTGGCTCTGCGGCATTGCCTTCAACCTCATTCGCAGTCATTTCAGGCGCCTCTACAACCAGCCGTTTCATGACGACCTGCAAGAGTGCGGTGTATTGGAAATGGCCGACAGTCGCGATGTTGTGTCCGAGGTCAGTGGCTTGCGTCAGCTGGTGCGAGTCTTTCGTGCGATGGAAACCTTGCCGCCGAATATGGAGGAGGTGATTCGGGTCGCGATGGAAATGGAAGGTAATTACCTGGAGACCGCCGCTCGGCTGGATATACCGGTTGGCACGGTGCGTTCGCGTTTGTCGCGGGCCCGCGAGCAACTCAAGCGGCGAGTCTCCAGCGAGTACTGAGCCCAAGCGAATCTGCGCCACGGCGACAAGAACAGGGAACCTCTTTCGCCTCTGGCTCCACGCATTATTTAGATCCCATCTTCAAGGAGTGCCCGGTATGCGAATTTGCATCGCTTACAGCCAAGGGCCTGATGACAATTCGAAGGCCGGACAAGTTATTGCACGGATTGCGAACTGGACATTCGAGACATCATCGGTAAGCGCCGGGAATGTGCAGGCGAACCTGGCTTCCAGCCGAACATTACTGGTATTCAGGCCAACCAGCATTGAGCTGGTATTGCAGGAAACGACCAGAGCGCTCGTCGAAAAATCACCTTCAGCCAAACGTCAGTTTGATCGACTGATGAGGCGATTATTCGATACCGGCGCTGTTTCGCAGCCCACACATCAAACCGCTTTGCCTGAGCACTACGCCTTCGAACCGATCGCCACCATGTCAGCGAACCTGGAGCATTGATTTTGAGCCTGTCTATCTCTCCCATTCGTAGCTCCACCCCCGACACGCTCCTTGCGCCTGAAAACCACAATGAGCGGTTTAGACGGCACGTCGGTTCAAATCCCGAAGTGGCTGGCGATATGTTCGCGGCTCGCCCCGAGCGGCCGATCAATTTCGGCCCGCCGCCGGAGGTGCCTAACGGGCCTGTGCCTGCACAGAAGAGTGATACCGAGCAAACTGAGCTGATGATGCAACTGATGGAAGTCATCATGAAGGCCATCATGCAGTGGCTCCACGCCTTGATGAATCAACAGGAAGGGGGCGGGGGAGGTGGGATTGCCCAACCGGGGCATCCCCCCCACAACACGTTGATGGCGCAACCGGGCGGTTCTGCTGCGCCTGGCGGTGGAGTCAACAATGCCCAGGCCGGTGGCGTGGCAGGCAGTCCGGCCTTGAGCGGTCAGGGTGGGTTGCACTTGCCCGCGCAATTGGAGCCGTATCGCCAGGATATCGTGGATGCCTCCAATGCTACGGGTGTTCCAGGCAACGTGATAGCAGGGCAGATCTGGGCGGAGTCCAGAGGCAACCTGAATTCCAGCAGCACCAATGTCAACGGCAAGACCGACGCTGGCTTGATGCAAGTCAACGCCGACACGTTCGCTCAATTGAAGAGGGACAATCCGGCGCTGCTTGGCAATGCCGACGTCAACAACCCCCGGGACAACATCATGGCGGGTGCCCTCTATTTGCGCGATCAGACCAATGCTTTCGGTGGCGACATCAGCGCAGGACTGCGCGCCTATAACTCCGGCCCCGACAAGGTGAATCGCAACGATTTGGCGGATACCGGAGGGGTAGGGGATCCCGGTTATCCGGCCAACGTATTGAAGTTCGCCGAGATCATTGGAAGCGGCAGAGGTCAACTGCCTGGCTGATAGACACGTCGCGTTTGCGCAGAACATAAACCCGCATGTAAGGAGTAGCACCTCATGGGTATCAATAGAGCCGAATCGCCCGTGTCACTGCGCACACTAGAGAGCCGTCATGTTGACGATGCGCGATCAACGCACCTGGAGCGAACAGGGGACGTATCGTCTGTTGATGGAGACAACTCTCCAGAGCTGATCGCGCTGAAGGACAAACTTGACGGCCTGTTCGAACCCCATCGGACGGCTGAGAACCATGAGGCCATCAATGCCTTGATTCATGATCGGGCCGTTGAATTGAAGGAAATGGGAGAGACGCCGGAGACGGTCGAAGCGTTGCTCGACAAAGCGGCGCGCATGGATCGTGTAACGGCTCCGGTGCAAGGTGGGGTGGCTTCCGTACCCTTTGCGGCGGCCTCGGTTGTTTTGGACAAGGCGCCCAAGGTGACGGCTCATGTTGCCGATAATCCAGCCTTGACCGGCTTTGTGGCGGGCGCTTTTTCCGGTGCGGTGGATGCAGTAGGCGGTGGTCTGCTGGCGAGAGCCACGCACGACACTTATTGGCTAAAGCCGCCGCCGGAAACCCTGGAGCCGGTGATGCAACAAGCGCTGACCAGCAAAAAGGAGGAAACCAGGGTGAGTAACGCTGGGGAATGTGCGCTGTCCTGGCAGACTTTCAGTGCTCGCAATGCTGTGCGCTTGGTGGTAGCGGGTGCCATGAATGCCACAGTCGGACCGAAGGCTGCCTCGGCGGTTGATACGGCTATCACCTCAGCGGGAAGTTTGGCTGCCGGCGCAGGTTATGCCCATCTTATGAATAAAAACGACTTGCAGGCCCATCGTGCCGGGCCCGCCTATCTTTTAGGTCGTACCGACTGGAAGACTCAATATCAAGCGCTGAAAGAAAGTACACCACTGAGCCCGTTGGCAAACGGCGCCAAACGTATGGCCAAGCTTCCCCTGAGCTTGTTGACCGATGTGACACCGGCTTTGAGTGGCGCGGTATCCTTTTCAAGTCTGGTCTCCAACGCAGGCGTACTGGGTGGCGGTTTCGCTTTGACATCGCTGGCTCGCGATGCGGCCAAAGACCTGGCAACCCAGAAAGGTCTGGGGCCAGGAGAGGTCGCTGTGGTAGACCACACGGTTAACCTCGCCATGTCGGCACTTACTTTTGGTTCTTATGGGGTGGCCAGTGTTGCAACCGAGCCCCTCAGCGATGCGGCCGTAAAAGTATTGCAAGAGGATGTTCCCGCCAAAGCGCAGGAAGTTGCTGATGCAACTCTCGAGACCGGCAAGGCGCTGGCGCGAGACGCTGTCACTACGGCGAGAGAAATAACGGACCGCGTGCTGGAGCATCGCAGACTCAGAGAGGGGGGCGGTGCGACGGAGAATCCCGTCTGATTCACGCGTCTCGGATGATGTCGGTAGGCGTAGTCAGGTGCTGCTGATTGGATAAACACTGAGGCTACCAACTATAAAAATACAAAAAACGGGAAGAGCAAATGGCATCATGCGTCTTATTCAAGGGCGGCAGAGAAATCGAATTGAATGAGGAACCTTTCAACTAATAGGCACCACTCATTTAGTGCGATGTCATCGCGAAGACTACGTTTCATCACTCATTAATAAAGGGGGTGGCATATGAAAAAAGCAACTTTTAAAGCTGTTGGTTCGGTTAAAGCCTACCTGGTATTGGCTATCTCGGCTGCTGGGTTCGCTTCTCAAACCGTAATGGCAGGTGGTATTAGTCCAGGCTGGTAAATATCCAGTTTCTAGTGCTATGAGTATGCGCTTGGCATTCATGCCAAGCGCTTTTTTTTGCCGCAGCAAAATGGCGGGGCATTTTTAAAGCTGTAAATATCTGGCTAAATGCAAGGCGTCAGGGTGATAGGCACCATCCTGTATTTTTAGCCTCAGATGCCCATTATGCGATCCTATCTACCTATCAAGCCCAGCGTTGAAGCTTATTCAGTCTGGTCATAAGCTCATCCTGCTCTGAGGCACGCAGCGAGGCAACTGCTCGGGTCGCGGAAGATAACGGGTTGATCATAGGAATTGAAGGTGTGTAGTTCGTTGCATATAAGTTTTCCATTGCGCTTATATGTTGCTCGAGCGCGGCGCCTCGATCTTCCTCGGGTAGATGTTGCAACCCATGCAGGTTCATATTTCTCAAGGTCCAGGCCATCTGGTCTTTTGTTGTTCTCATTCCCATGGGCTGGGCCGATGTGACGACTTCACGCAACTTGCTTGATGCAGCCAAGCCTGTAGTGGCCAAGACCGGCGCGCGTGTGAAGTTCAACAACGACGCCATTGCGCCCGCGAGTTTCATGCTTTGCCGGGGTGAGGTATCAATTAATGATAGAGTCTGCTCGATCGTTTTTTTCAAATGCTCAACGTCTCGAGTACCCTCGCTTAACTCTGAAAGTTGGCGTTGCAAATAGGTTGCCAGGTGGCGACTCAGTTCTTGATGATCTGCAGAGTGGAGGGATGAGGCTAATAACCTTAAGGCATCGTCTATTGCCTGGGGGGCAGCGCGTCCATGACCAGCATTGAACTGGCGGAACAATTTCTGCAATTGGTCATGCTCCCGGCCGGCGTTGGGTAAGGTCTGGTGATAAGCACGCGCTGTCCTGGCGAGCGCAGCCTTGTCTTTTGCAGGCAAATGACTGGCCACCTCCAAAAGCATATCTTGCGGAATATTGCTCCAAGGGCTGGACCCGAGTGAGTGGCCTGTAGATGAATGATTAAACTGAATACCCGTCAAGAGTGACTCGCGTGGATGGTTTGCAGGGGCATCCGATCGTGCCGGCGCTGTTTGCCTTCCGGTAGGTTGCACATCGTGTGGACGGGCGGCTGGGCCGGCGGCAGGAGCCTCTGGCGGTAATGGATCGATCGAGGTGGCGTCGCTATGATACTTGCGCACGCCGGAAATACAGTTGCCCATTGTGATTACTCCCTGTGTATCAAATCCAATGAGTGGTTCCAGATTCTCTGCGAGTTCCCAAACCGATCACAGCTACAGCAACTGTTATGTAAGGACAGGGACCGCGGGAATTTCGCAGAATGTAACGATGAAGGGAACTCACCGCAAACAAGTAGCCACTCACAGCCACGTGATTCGCCTGAACCCAGGCGTTATCTTTAATGTTGTTACTTTTACCGTTGGTTACATTGCGCCTCTGCCACCGGGAAAAATCTCAACCTGATTCATATTTGATTTTTAATAGGTTCAATGAGAGGAAAGCAAATGTCAGCTCGAATTCCAGGCGGGGTATATTTCCCACCGGTGAGGCATATCGACGCTCATACTGAAACCCATGTGAATCAGCAGGAAGCTAGTTCGAGGGAGCCTCACGACGCTGCCTCACCGCCGTCCAGGCGCTTTGAGCGCGGCCGTATCAGTCCTTTTCCTGTGGGAGAGTCCAGCGTTCCAGCCTCCCG
>NZ_WUUD01000016.1:412195-456651 GCF_009831705.1 Pseudomonas sp. PICF6
CTGTAGGAGAACCCAGCGTTCCAGCCTCCCGGTCGCACGGGCCCTTTGAGCGTGGCCGTATCGATCCTTTTCATGTGGGAGAGTCCCAAAGTCTAGCCTCAAGTTCGGCAAATACTCCGCAGGGGGAACGCATCATTCGGCCGCCACTTCGACATGAGCAACACCAGGCTCTTCCTTTATCGGCTCTTGAACTGTCTGCAAATTTCGCCAGAGAAGGAGGGCGCGGTCATGACAGTGAAGAGACACAGCCTTACACCTCGCTACCCGTAGCACTTCAGCAATCCGCTGATGCAGCGCGCGCGAGGCGTCATCGACCGAATTTTTCTGAGATAAGAGATTCTGGCCAAGGCACACCCACTCAGCCCTCTTTACAGGGCCATGGAACCGTACCTCCACCACGTTATTCCACGTTATTCGTCGGGAATCCGGACGAACTCCCCCCTCCGGACGAACTCCCCCCTTACACCATCACCGAGGAATAGACGTCTAAACAGTAAGCGGCATGCCCGTGGTGATGTGATTGTTGTGCGCTACACGGACGACAGCGGGTTGGGTTTCAGGGAAAAAGCTGAGCACTGATAACTCTGCCAACACGTGGCCCAGCCTTGCCGCTCGGTAGGACTCCTATACCTCTTCTGATGCCTAAGATGAGACCCGCTTGGGCGTTGGACTGTGGTGGGGGTAGTCCGCGGTCTAGGTAGCGACGCGCATAACCATGGGCTCGGTGACGAGCCAGATGGCGTCGATGCGGATCACTCGGACAGCTCACGGACAAAGCAGGGCCCCGTATCTCAGTCAAAGGGGGGCCGCCAAAGGCGAGTAACTCCGTGCATACAATCTGTTACCGAGCACTTTGAGGACGGCGTTGCGCATCGGAGTCGGCCACGCCCGCATTTTATCCCGGGCTGCACATTGCTTTTGCGTCCATTCCACGCGATGTCTGCGTTTGGCGGTGTAAGTCGCGAGTGCGTCATCTGGGCTCCCTGCTGCGGCTATAGACTCTGCCAATACCAGCGCATCCTCAAGAGCCATGCCCGCGTTCTGCGCCATACTCGGTGAGGCTGCGTGAGCCGCATCGCCAATGAGCACAACACGTCCCTTTACCCAATCGTCCATGACGACTTGTTCTATTTTGCTGAAATGCACCAGCGTGCCTTCCGGTATCTGCGTAATGAGCGGCAAAATAGGACCGGAAAAATCTTTGAACAGTGCTGGCAGCGATGCTTGCGCGGTTGTGCTCTGAATGTCCTGGAAGGCGAGCGCGGTATCGGCGTATACATAGATGTCATTGGCGTTTACGGGAATTGCGAGCAGAGCTTTGCGATGACCCAGCATCGCCGTCCAGCTATCAATGGCTGTGGTGTTACGCGTTATGAAGCGCCAGCTGACATTACCGACGTAGGTCGGATTGATCGCCGGGAACAGCATGCCGCGTACCGATGAACCAATACCATCAGCACCGATGACAATGTCATAAGTGGAGGATGAACCATCGGAAAAGCTCACCTGGCATGTCGTGGCTGATAGCTTGATCGTTTCTACCGCCAATCCAAAACGTAGCTGAGTCCGAGACAAGGATTGACGCAGAATGCCGTGCAACCCAGCGCGAGGAAGTGAGAGGCAGGGCCCGCATGATCCCCACACGTCTTGGGTCTGTGTCACAGATAGCTGCCTGCCGTTTTTGTCGAGGATGCTTTGGGTGCGGATGACGGCGGCGGCACTTTGAACACGGTCGAGCAGGCCCAGTTGTTTGAGCGCGCGGCCAGCGTTTCCCGGCAGAAACAGTCCTGAGTCACCAGAGGCCTCGTCAGGGCGGCGTTCCACCAAATCTGCCTGGTAGCCTTTGAGTTCAAGCGCTCTGGCCATGGAAAAACCGGCGATTCCGCCACCGACAATCAAAATTCTCATCCACAAGCCCTCAGTCATATCAAGTCTTTGTAACAACAGCCAAAGTTGGCAATTTATTCCGGCGGTGTAATGCAACTATCAGGCAGGGCTGCTTCTCCAGCTTGCCTATGGATGGAACTGCGCCCATTTCGAAGGGCTGCACACATTAGTCGAATCGATGAGTGGCTCCACCGCTACGAAGAGTTCCCTGCGTTGTGTGAACGCAAGCGCTTTCTCGGCAGTGCCCGCTAAAAATAAAGCAGTGCGCGGGGACCGGTGGCTCACTTGGACCAGCCGCCTGATTGCGTCGAGCCCGGCACTCGTAGGAGTTCATGTCCTCAACTTGATTTCAATCAAGGGCCGCGCAGGGGAGTGGGTCCTACCATGATCGCCAAGATCCTGTCCTTAAGCCCTGGCGTCCATGACCCCTCCCTTTGTGATGCTGCACCCATCCCGCTTCTGGCTCCATGGGCTGTTCGTTCTCCTGCTGTTGATCGCAAGCCTCGCCCAGGCCAAGGACTACGGTGATATCCAGCAACAGCGCATCCACCAGGTCCTGAGCCCGGTCGATTCGATCTCCGAGCCCGACGGCCCCTTCAAGGTTCGCAAACTGTCCGCTGCCGGCAAGGTCGTCGGCTATGTGTTCCAGAGCTTGGATGTGGTGGACATTCCCGCTTATTCAGGCAAGCCCATCAACGTCCAGGTGATCCTCGATCCGGCCGGTGTGATCCTCGATGCTTTTGTGCTTGAGCACCACGAACCGATCCTGCTGATCGGCATTGCCGAAGAAAAACTCCACGCGTTCAGTGCCCGCTACAGCGGCATCAAGGTCAATCAACGGGTGGTGGTGGGGCATTCCAGCGACCCCAACGCGGTGACGGTGGATGCAATTGCCGGCGCCACCGTGACGGCGATGGTGGTCAATGAAGTCATCATGCGCGCCGCTCACGATGTCGCGGTTTCCCTGGAGCTGGTCAAGGGGGACGCGGGGTTGGCGGTGGCGCCGGCACGCGTGCGCGATGACCTCTACGAACCCGCCGACTGGAAAACCTTGACCGGCAACGGCGCGGTGCGTCGCCTGCACCTGACGCGCGGCCAGGCCGATGCTTCCTTCAAGGGGACCGAGGCCGAGGGTGTTGAAGCCGCCAGCGCCGAGCAAGCAGACGACACCTTCATCGACCTGTATGTCACCCACCTGAACCCGCCCACCATCGGTCGCAACCTGCTGGGCGAGGCGCAATACCGCACGTTGATGGCCGAACTCAAACCCGGCGAGCAGGCCATCGCCGTGATGGGCAGCGGTCGCTATTCCTTCAAGGGCTCGGGGTATGTGCGCGGCGGCATTTTCGATCGGGTACAGGTGCGTCAGTTCGGCGACGCCATCAGCTTTCGCGACCTGGACTTCCAGCGTCTGGACGACGTGGCGCCGACGGACATGCCGGAGTTCGACGAAATGGCGATTTTCATCGTCCGCGCCTCCCACCGTTTCGACCCGGGTTCGCCCTGGAGCCTGGAGCTGCTGGTGCGTCGTCAGACCGGACCTGTCAGTGGCATCTTCAGCAGCTTTGAACTGGCTTATCAATTGCCCGAGCCCTATCTGGAAAGGCCATTGCCAACGGCTGAACAACTGGCAGCTGCCGAAGAAGCCAGCCGACCGATGTGGTTGACCCTCTGGTACCAGAAAAGCCTCGAGATCAGCGTACTGGGCGTGGCCCTGCTGGTGCTCACGGCGATCCTGTTCCTGCAGGATGCGCTGGCCCGGCGCCCGAAGCTGTTGCACTGGGTCCGCCGTGGCTACCTGATGTTCACCGTGGTGTTTCTCGGTGGTTATGCATTGGCCCAGCTGTCGGTGGTCAATGTGCTGACCTTCGTTCATGCCCTGTTCGAAGGCTTTCGCTGGGAACTGTTCCTCACCGATCCGCTGATTTTCATCCTTTGGGTGTTCACCGCCGCCAGCATTCTGTTGTGGGGGCGCGGGGTGTTCTGCGGGTGGCTGTGTCCGTTCGGTGCGTTGCAAGAGTTGCTCAACGAGCTGGCGCGCAAGTTGAAAGTGCCGCAGTACGAGCTGCCGTTCGCCGTCCACGAGCGACTCTGGGCAATCAAATACATCATTTTGCTGGTGCTGTTCGGCGTCTCGCTGGAGTCGATGTCCAGCGCCGAACGGTTGGCCGAAGTGGAGCCCTTCAAGACCGCCATCACCCTCAGGTTCGACCGTCAGTGGTGGTTCGTGGCGTATGCGCTGGGTCTGCTGGTGGTCAACCTGTTCACCCGCAAAGTCTATTGCCGCTACATCTGCCCGTTGGGGGCCGCCCTGGCGATGCCGACCCGGCTGCGATTGTTCGACTGGCTCAAGCGCCGCAAGGAATGTGGCAACCCCTGCCAGCTGTGCGCCAAGGAATGCGAGATCCAGGCGATTCACCCCGATGGCCGGATCAACGCCAACGAATGTCACTACTGCCTCGATTGCCAGATGACCTGGCACAACGAAAACAAATGCCCGCCACTGATCAACAAGCGCAAAAAGCGCAGCAAGGCGAGCGCGACCGAGACGCAACTGATTCCCGTGGTGCAGGTGACCCCGGCGCCTTAAGACACCCGAATGTCCTGTCCCTTGACCCTTTCATTCTTCATGGAGCACACAGCATGAGCGATAAAAAAACCGAAACCAGCGGCGCGGTCGAAGAACCCAGGGGCGTCAGCCGTCGAGGATTTCTAGGGACCAGTGCGGTGACCGGCGCCGTACTGGCCGGCGCCACGGCGCTGGGCGGCGCGGTGTTCACCCGTGAGTCCTGGGCTGCGGCGGCCAAGGAAGCCAAGTCCAAAGTCCACGTCGGCCCCGGCGAGCTGGACGACTATTACGGTTTCTGGAGCGGTGGCCATCAGGGCGAGGTGAGGGTGTTGGGCGTACCGTCCATGCGCGAGCTGATGCGTATTCCGGTGTTCAACGTCGACTCGGCCACCGGTTGGGGGCTGACCAACGAAAGCAAGCGCATCCTGGGTGACAGCGCCAAGTACCAGAACGGCGACTGCCATCACCCACACATCTCCATGACCGATGGCAAATACGACGGCAAATACCTGTTCATCAACGATAAGGCCAATTCCCGGGTCGCGCGCATTCGCCTGGATATCATGAAGTGCGACAAGATTCTCACCGTGCCCAACGTCCAGGCGATCCATGGCCTGCGCCTGCAAAAGGTGCCGTACACCAAGTACGTGTTCGCCAACGCCGAATTCGTCATCCCGCACCCCAATGACGGTCGCACGTTCGACCTGCAAGACAAGAACAGCTACACGATGTTCAACGCCATCGACGCCGAAAAAATGGAAATGGCCTTCCAGGTGATCGTCGACGGCAACCTGGACAACTCCGACGCCGACTACACCGGCAAGTACGCCGCTAGCACCTGCTACAACTCCGAGAAGGCCTACGACCTGGGCGGCATGATGCGCAACGAGCGTGACTGGGTGGTGGTATTCAACATCCCGCGCATCGAAGCGGCGATCAAGGCCGGCAAGTTCATCACTCTGGACGGCTCCAAGGTGCCGGTGGTCGATGGTCGTAAAACCGATGGCAAGGACAGCGCGTTCACCCGCTACATCCCGGTGCCGAAGAATCCCCACGGGCTCAATACCTCGTCCGACGGCAAATACTTCATCGCCAACGGCAAGCTGTCGCCCACCGTCTCGATGATCGCCATCGACCGGCTGGATGATCTATTCGACGACCGCTACAAAGACCCGCGCGAGGTGATCGTCGCTGAGCCGGAACTGGGCCTGGGGCCGTTGCATACCACCTTCGACGGGCGCGGCAATGCCTACACCACCTTGTTCATCGACAGTCAGGTGGTGAAGTGGAACATGGACGAGGCCATCCGTGCCTACAAGGGCGAGAAGGTCAACTACATCAAGCAAAAGCTCGATGTGCAGTACCAACCCGGCCACAACCACGCGTCCCTGACCGAAACCAGCGAGGCGGACGGCAAATGGCTGGTGGTCTTGTGCAAGTTCTCCAAGGACCGCTTCCTGCCCACCGGTCCGCTGCACCCGGAAAACGACCAGTTGATCGACATTTCCGGCGAAGAGATGAAGCTGGTACACGATGGCCCGGCCTTTGCCGAACCCCATGACTGCATCCTTGCCCGGCGTGACCAGATCAAGACCCAGAAGATCTGGAGCCGCACCGATCCGTTCTTCGCTGAAACCGTGGCCTTGGCCAAGAAGGATGGCATCAACCTGGAGACCGACAACAAGGTCATCCGTGACGGTAACAAGGTGCGGGTCTACATGACTTCGATGGCGCCGGCCTATGGCCTGACGGAGTTCACCGTCAAGCAAGGCAACGAGGTGACGGTGACGATCACCAACATCGACCAGATCGAAGACGTCTCCCACGGCTTTGTCATGACCAACCACGGCGTGAGCATGGAGATCAGCCCGCAACAGACCTCGTCCATCACCTTCATCGCCGACAAGGCCGGTTTGCATTGGTACTACTGCAGCTGGTTCTGCCACGCCCTGCACATGGAAATGGTCGGGCGCATGCTGGTTGAAAAGGCCTGAGCAGGTTCAACGAGGAGACGGGTTCAATGACCGGTAACCAGCAACAGCCTGCGGGCTACGCTCGCGCACCGGTCATTGCCCTGGTGCTCCTGCTACTGTCGGGCGGCGCGCTTGCCGCGCCGCAGCCGATCACCGACTTGCCATTGCAGGCCGACGGTGAACGGCAATGGCGCCTGCCTGCGGGCCAATACCGCGGCTCGTTCAGCATCGACCAACCCATGACCCTCACGTGCGCGCCGGATGCGGTATTCCAGGGGCAGGGTGAGGGCAATGGGTTGATCATTCGCGCCCCGAACGTCCAGGTCCAGGGCTGTACCTTCCTGAACTGGGGCCACGACCTCACGGCCATGAATGCCGCGGTGTTCATCCAGCCTGTCGCCCAGGGGGCGGTGGTCCGTGCCAACCGCATGCAGGGCCAGGGTTTCGGTATCTGGGTCGATGGCGCGCGGGATGTCAGCCTGATCGACAACCGCATCCAGGGCGATCCCGGGCTGCGCTCCCAGGACCGGGGGAACGGCATTCACTTGTACGCGGTACACGGTGCCCGGGTCATCGGCAACCACGTACGCGAAACTCGCGACGGCATCTATATCGACACCTCCAACGGCAACCTGCTCGAGGGCAACATCCTCGAGGACCTGCGCTACGGCGTGCATTACATGTTCGCCAACGATAACCGTCTGTTGGGCAACGTCACCCGGCGCACCCGCACCGGTTATGCCTTGATGCAAAGCCGTCAACTGATGGTCATCGGCAACCGCTCCGAACAGGACCAGAACTACGGGATCCTGATGAACTACATCACCTATTCCACCCTGCGCGACAACGTGGTCACCGATGTTCGCGACGGGTCCACCGGCGACACCATGATCACCGGTGCCGAGGGCAAGGCCCTGTTCATTTACAACTCATTGTTCAACCGCATCGAAGGCAATCATTTCGAGCGCAGCGCGGTGGGCATCCACCTGACCGCCGGTTCGGAGGACAACCGCATCGCCGGCAACGTGTTCGCCGGCAACCAGCGCCAGGTCAAGTACGTGGCCACGCGGTTGCAGGAGTGGTCGGTGGACGGGCGCGGCAATTACTGGAGTGATTACCTGGGTTGGGATCGCAACGGCGACGGACTGGGGGACGTGGCCTATGAACCCAACGACAACGTCGATCGCCTGCTGTGGCTGTACCCCCAGGTACGGCTGTTGATGAACAGTCCGGGTATCGAGCTGCTGCGCTGGGTACAGCGGGCGTTCCCGGTCATGAAATCCCCCGGGGTGATGGACAGCCATCCATTGATGCACGCGCCGCTCCAGCCCCCGCCACGCAACAGTGCTCAGGAGGACGCGTCTTGAACGTCGTCGAGATCGAAGGCGTCAGTCAGCGCTACGGCAATGCCACTGTGCTGCGCGGGCTGAACCTGAACCTGGCCCAGGGCGAAGTGCTCGGGCTGTTCGGGCACAACGGTGCGGGCAAGACCACGACCATGAAACTGATACTCGGTCTGCTGCGCGCCAGTGAGGGTCAGGTGCGGGTATTTGGCCGCGAGCCGAGTGATCCGGGCGTGCGCAGAATGCTCGGTTACCTGCCGGAGAACGTGATGTTCTATCCGCAGTTGAGCGGGCTGGAAACCTTGCGCCATTTCGCCCGGCTCAAGGGCGCGGCGCCAGAACAGGTCGAGCGCTTGCTGGAGGAGGTCGGGCTGGCGCAAGCGGCCCGGCGGCGTGTGCGCACGTACTCCAAGGGCATGCGCCAGCGCCTCGGGCTGGCCCAGGCCTTGCTCGGCCAGCCGCGACTGCTATTGCTGGACGAACCCACCGTCGGCCTGGACCCCATCGCCACCCAGGACCTCTATCAACTGCTCGATCGGCTGCGCTGGCAGGGCACCAGCATCATTCTTTGTTCGCACGTCTTGCCTGGCGTGGAAGCTCACATCAACCGCGCCGCGATTCTCACCCAAGGTCGCCTGTTGGCCCTGGGCAGCCTGGACCGGTTGCGCGAAGACGCGGGGCTGCCGACGCTGATCCGCGCCTCGGGCCTGTCGCGGGCCGACTGGCTTCGCCAGCATTGGCGCAGCGAAGGGCACCTCACCCAAGGGTGGGGCGCGCAAGGGCTGCAGGTGTCCGCGCCGGATGGCAGCAAACTCAAGTTGCTGCGCCAGTTACTGGCCCAGGATGACCCGACGGATGTCGAGATCAAACCGCCGTCCCTGGAAGATTTGTACCGCCATTACATGGTTCGCGCGGCGACCGAGGAGGCCGGCTCATGAACCCGATCTGGAACATGGCCCGCAAGGAGTTCAGTGACGGCTTGCGCAACCGCTGGTTGTTGGCGATCAGTCTGTTGTTCGCCGTGCTGGCCATCGGCATCGCCTGGCTTGGCGCGGCGGCGTCCGGCCAGTTGGGGTTTACCTCGGTGCCGGCAACGGTGGCGAGCCTGGCCAGCCTGGCAACGTTCCTGATGCCGTTGATCGCCTTGTTGCTGGCCTATGACGCGATCGTCGGCGAGGACGAGAGCGGCACCTTGCTGCTGTTGCTGACGTATCCGTTGGGGCGCGGGCAGTTGCTGCTGGGCAAGTTTGTCGGTCACGGCCTGATCCTGGCGCTGGCGACCCTGATCGGCTTTGGTTGCGCGATGTTCGCCATAGCCCTGCTGGTGGACGATATCGAGCTGAGCCTGCTGCTCTGGGCCTTTGGCCGCTTCATCGTCTCCAGCACGCTGTTGGGTTGGGTTTTTTTGGGGCTGGCCTATGTGCTGAGCAGCCTGTCGGCGGAGAAATCCACCGCCGCCGGGCTGGCGCTGGGGGTGTGGTTTTTCTTCGTGCTGGTGTTTGACCTGGCGTTGCTGGCACTGCTGGTGCTGAGCGAGGGCCGGTTCAGTCCGGACCTGCTGCCGTGGCTGTTGCTGTTCAACCCCACCGATGTGTATCGGCTGATCAACCTGTCGGGGTTCGACGCCGGTTTCAGCGGCGCGGCAGTGCTGACCTTGGGCAGCGACCTGCCGGTGCCCGGGCCTTGGCTCTGGCTGTGCCTGTGGTTGTGGATGGCTGTGCCGTTGTGGCTGGCCTATCGATTGTTCAACCGCCGGTGTCCGTGATTTCTGATCTTGATAGAGGGAGCATGTAACGATGAACAGGGTGTATTCGAGGACAGGCCGAGTTCTCGCAGGAGTGTTGGTGTGCCTGGTGCTGGTGGCATGCGGCAAGCCTGAGTCGACACCGGCCTCAAAGGCGGCGCTGGCGTTCCATCCCAGTGACGAGTGCCATGTCTGCGGCATGGTCATCACGGATTTTCCCGGACCCAAGGGCGCAGCAGCGACCGCCAGCGGCGTGAAAAAATTCTGCTCGCCGGCCGAGATGCTCAGCTGGTGGCTGCAGCCGGAGAACCATCGGGCCGACGTCCAGTTGTACGTCCACGACATGGGGCGCAGCCACTGGAACACCCCGGATGATGAGCACCTGATCGATGCCCGGACCGCCTATTTCGTCGTCGGCTCCAAGCTCAAGGGCGCCATGGGCGTCGTCCTGGCCACGTTCGCCGACGCCCAGGCGGCGGAAAAACTCGCCCGCGAGACCGGCGGCCAGGTGCTGCGTCTGCAAGACATCGACCAGAAGCTGCTGGGACAGGCCACCGCTATGTCGCCGATGAATCATTGAACGAGCAACCTGCTCCCGCTGAGGTGAGCAGGTTTGCCCTGATCGCCCGTTCAGTGAGACGTACCTTCGGCAAATTCGATCTTGTTGCCCACGTTGTATTTGCCTGAAGGTTTGTTCATGGGCAGGCGCTTGATTTCCTTGAGGGTGTGGCTGTCGTAGACGATCAGCGCGCCGTCGGTGTCCCAGATGCTCAACAGCAGGTAGCGGCCGTCGTGGGTAAATTCGACGTGGGCGGCGGTTTTGCCGGGCATGGGGCGCAAGGTGTGGGCGATTTCCAGGGTCTGTTTGTCGATCAGGTGGATGGCATCGTTGCCGGCGGCGAAGAACACGTCGGTCCAGGCATAGCGGGAGTTGGCATGGCTGCGCAGGAAGAAACCCGGCCCGAGGGTAGGGATCTGCCTGATGACTTTCCAGGTGTTGATGTCGATCACCGACACCAGTCCTTTGCTGATGTTGGGGGTCGCGAACACCCAGCGGCCATCGCGCTTCCAATAGGTGCCCGAGCCCAGGTGCGGCATGCCCGGCAAGCTGATGTCGCTGACCACCTGGCCACTGTCAAGGTCGATCACCTGTCCACCCTGGGCCTTGCGCGAGGTGGCGAGCAACTGGCGATAGTCGGGTGAGAAGGAAAAGTCATCCAGATGATCCTGGACCTCGATGCGCCTGGGCACGAAGTCCGGGTTCGGACCGGTGGGCAGTTCCCAAACCTCGTTCACATCCTTCAGTGCGACGATGAAGCTGTTGCGCGGCGCAGCGGTATAGACCGCGCTGACCCGCGAAGCTTGGCCATCCCTGCCCAGCGTCGCGATCGTCTTGACCAGGGACAAGTCCCGGGCATCCAGCACCGCCAGGTTGCCGGGCAGCGAGTTGCCCACCAGCACCCAGCGACCGTCCTTGCTCACCGCCAGGTTACGAGTATTGAGCCCGGCCCGAACTTCGGCGATCAGCTTGAGGTTGTGCAGGTCATACAGACTGATCCAGCCATCGCGCGACGCCAGATAGACAAAACGCCCGTCCGGGGAAAACTTCGGTCCGCCATGCACTGCAAAGTGCGAGGCAAAGCGCGCGAGCACCTCGAACCGATCCCCGTCGACCACCGCGACGTGATGATTGCCGGCTTCCACCACTACGAACAGGTTCAGCGGGTCGGCCCGGTGTTGCGGCTGGTCGGGCAATGTGGCGACGTCCACCAACACCCGATGACTTTGGCGAATATCCTCTTCATTCCAGTTGGGCGCGACGCTGGGCGGGCGCTGGAGATAAAGCGCCAGGGCGTCGATTTGTGCAGGCTCCAGCAGCGCACCGAAGGCCGCCATCTGACTGGCGGGGCGGCCATTCTCGATCACCTGGCGGATTTCGCTGGGCTTGATCCGGCCCAGGCTCTGGGGCAGTAACGCCGGCCCGGCGCCGCCGATGCGGTTCACGCCGTGACATTGTTGGCAGAGCTGCTGGTAATTGCGCTCGGCCTGTTCCAGGTCGGCGCCGGTGGTAACGGCGCCATGGCTCGTACCGATCCACAGCATCGCAAGCCCGATGCGCTTCATAGCGCCACCTTCAAAGGCTGGGGTTTGGGATGAACGCGCGCCGGATGCTGCATCGGCTGCTGGGCAAACAAGCCGACCACCTTACCGATCACCGTCAATGTCGGCAGCCCTTCAACGCAATCTTTTGCCATGGCCGGCAGTTGTTGCAGGGTGCCACGTAGCACTTGCTGGTCGGGACGAGTGCCGTTGCTGATCAATGCCGCCGGAGTCTCGGCGGCCAGGCCTGCGGCCATCAACCGTGCGGCAATGCTGCCCAGGTTCGACAAACCCATGTAGAACACCAGGGTCTGGCTGTCATCTGCCAGGCTTTGCCACGGCAGGTTCAAATCGCCTTCGCGCTGCAAGTGGCCGGTGATGAAACGGCAGGAATTGACCAGGTCGCGATGGGTCAGCGGAATGCCGGCGTAGGCGCTGCAACCGGATGCGGCAGTGATACCGGGCACCACCTGACAATCGATACCACGGGCCAGCAAGTATTCCAGCTCTTCGGCACCGCGACCGAAGATGAACGGGTCGCCGCCCTTGAGCCGGACCACCCGCTGGCCCTGATCCGCGAGGTCGGCCAGCAATTGGTTGATCTGGGCCTGGGGCAGGCTGTGGCAGCCGGCGGCCTTGCCGACGTAATGCCGGGCACACGTCAGCGGGATCAGGCCCAGCAATTGCGCACTGATCAGGCGGTCATAGACCACTGCGTCGGCCTGCATCAACAGGCTCCAGGCGCGTAACGTCAGCAAACCAGGGTCACCGGGACCGGCGCCGACCAACGCGACTTCCCCCGGTCTGAAGGACGATTGCAGGGCAGCGGGCAGAACGATAGAGGCAGACATGGGACTTCCTTGGTTCATCATCAGGTTCGCCGTCGGGTTATCGGGCGCAGGGCAATGCAACGCTGGGAATCAAAGTGCTGGGGAGCGTGTGCAAGCCGATTTCGTCATCGCTGAGGTGGCAGCCGGGGTCCTGGCCCCACAGGTCGCCGTCGGCCCAGGCGCGCGTGCGGGTGTTGCCGTTGCAGATGGCCAGCCAACGACACTGTCCGCAGCGGCCACCCACGGTGCGCGGATGCTCGCGCAGTTTTTGCAGCAGAGCGTCGGGACGTTCCAGCCAGAGTGTGCGAAAGGGCGTCCGGCGCACGTTACCCACCGAGTGCTGCCACCAGTAAGTGTCGGGGTGTACCTCACCGGTGTTGTCGATATTGGCAATGCCGCTGCCCGAGGCGTTACCGCCCCAAGCCTTGAGCATGCGTTCCAGTTCGGCGTAGTGATGGGGCAGGCGTGAGGCTACCCATTGCAGCAACAGCACCGCATCGGCGTCGTTGTTGCCGCTGACGAAGTCCGTGTCGCGTCCGTGCAGGATGTCGCTCCAGGCCCGCTCGAAGATCAGGAGCATGGCCTCGCGGCTCATCTGTTGCCGGGCGTCGAGCTGGCGACTGCGCTTGCCGCGACCGCTGTAGTTGAGGTGCGACAGGTAGAATTTCTGCACGTCGTATTCGGTCATCAGATCCAGCAGTCGCGGTAGCTGGGTGTGGTTCTGCTGGGTCAGGGTGGTGCGCAATCCGACCCGTATCCCGCGTTCGCGACACAATCTGACAGCCGCCATGGAACTGGCGAAACTGCCTTTGAGCTGGCGGAAGGTGTCGTGCGTCGCTTCCAGGCCATCGATGCTGATGCCCACGTAATCGAAGTTCGCCGCCTCGACCTGCTCGATGTTGCTCGGGTCGATCAGCGTACCGTTGGTGGAAAGCGCCAGGAAGAATCCCTTGTGCCGGGCATAGGCACTGAGCTGGAACAGGTCCTCGCGCAGCAGCGGCTCGCCGCCGGACAGGATCAAGACTCGTACGCCCGCGTCATGCAAATCGTCGATGACCTTGAGCGCCGCGGCCGTGTCGAGCTCATCACGAAACACGCTGTCGGCCGAGGTGGCGTAGCAGTGTTTGCAGGTCAGGTTACAGCGCCTGAGCAGATTCCAGATCACCACCGGCGCTCGTGTACTGCCCGGTGGTGCAACACGCGGCGCGGGACATTGACCGGCCAGGGCACGCAGGTAATGGCTGATCCTCAACATAAGTCACTCCTTCGTTGTGGGGGCTAGGCTTGCCCGCCCTGAAGCCGATGCGGTCCCTCAGAAACCGAGGCGGCTGTTTCGCGAGCAAGCTTTGCTCCCACCGGCGACAGGCGCAGGCCGGTTTTTTTCAGGATGCGGCTGCTCACCAGCATGTCGTCGGCGCTACAGGCCTCACCCAGCAGATAGCGCAGGTGCTCGCGATAGCTGTCGATTTCCTCGCGACTGCGGCCATGGACCATGGCAAACAGGTTGTAGCGCCAACCGGCCCGGCGCGGGCGGCGGTAGCAGTGGCTGACAAAAGGCTGCGCACCCAGCAGCGCGCCCAGGCGCGGCACATCGGCGTCGGCGACATCCCAGACAGTCATGCCGTTGTGGCGATAACCCAGGCGATAGTGATTGGGCACCGCGGCGATGCGGCGGATCGCGCCTTCGGCCTGCAAACGCTTGAGCAGGTCGAGGGTCGATTCCACGCTCAGCCCCAGTTGCTCGGCCAGCCAGGCCCAGGGATCTTCGAGCAAGGGCAGGCCGTCCTGGGTCAGTTCCACCAGCCGCAGGGCCAGTGGCGTTTCATCCAGGCGAGGCAGCGTCTGCGGCAACGGCTCAGACCGGGAAATACAGGCCGACATGGTAGGTCTCCTCCTTGGGCAGGTTCAGCGGCTCCAGGCCGGTCAGGCGTTCGATACGCAACAAGGTGTCGCTGATCGCCTGTTCACTGGGGCAGGCAAGCACGAACCACATGTTCCAGGCGTGCTCGCGACGGTAGTTGTGGGCCACTTCTGGCATGGCCGCGAGCAGCTCGGCGATGGTGTCGAAACGCGGTTCGGGCACCGCCAGCGCCGCCAGGGTGAACGCGCCGCCCAGGCGGTCGATGTCGAACATCGGGCCGAAGCGGGTAAGCACGCCGTCGTTGAGCAACTCGTGCAGCCGGTCGAGCAGTTCGGTACTGCTGCTGTCCAGTTCATCAGCCAAGGCTTGCCAGGGCTGGCGTACCAGCGGCAAACCCAGTTGCAGACGATTGATCAGGCGTCGGTCCAGGTCATCCATCGATCGCCACTCCGGCCGGTATTGCGTAGCGTCCGCCACACTGCTTGAACAGGTGGGTGCTGAACAGCAACTGGTGCGGCAGATCACTCAACCAGTGCTCCTCCAACAGTGCCTGGACCTGGGCCTCGACACGGTCGCGCTGGCGACCGTGGATCATGCAGAACAGGTTGTATTGCCACTGAGGCAAGCGTCGTGGTCGTTGATAGCAAAGGCTGATGCCCGGCGCCTGGCCAAGGCGGCGACCGACTTCATCGACCAATGCATCTGGCACGTCCAGCACCAGCATGGCGTTGGCGGCAAAGCCCAATGCGCGGTGATTGACCACCAGGCCGACGCGGCGGAACAGACCCTGTTCCTGCCAGTGCCGCACCTGGTCGAGAACCTGTTGTTCACTGGCGTCGACCTGCTCGGCCAGGGCCTGGAAGGGCCGTGATGTCAGGGGCAGACCGGTCTCCAGCAGACGGCGCAGTTGCAGTGACTGTTGCTCACTCAGGGTCGTGTTCATGGGATAGCCTCCAGGGCAAAGCCCAGGTCGATGCGGAAAGCGGTCAGCATGGGCAGGTCCAGCGGCGTGAGGCCGGTGTCGTTTTCCAGTTCCTGGAGAATGTTGTCCAGGTGGGCACGATCAGGCCCGGTCAGCACGAACCAGAGGTTGTAGCGATGCTCCCGTGCGTAGTTGTGATTGACTTCCGGGTACTGACTGACGCGCGCTGCGACCTGGTGCAATCGGTCCACGGGCACCGCCAGGGCGGCGAGGGTGCTGGCCCCGGCTCGGCTGTGTTCGAACACCGGGCCGACCCGTGACAGGGTGCCCGCCAGTTGCAGGTGCTGCAGACAATCGAGCACCTGGGCTTCGCTGCAACCCAGGGCATCGGCCATTGCCCGATAGGGTTCGGCGCACAACGGCAGGCCATGCTGGAACTGATCGATCAGGCGACGGGCGAGTGGGCTTGGTGTCATGGTCAGTACCCCGGTTTGTGCGCACGGCTGCTGAAGAAGATGCCGCTGGGGCTCAGGGCAGGCAGGCTGCTCAGGCGTTCGAGCCGATACGGATCCCAGACCTGCACCTCACCGCCATCGCGAGCGGACAGCCACAGCTGGTCGCCCCGAGCGGTGAATTCCATGTGCAGCACCCCAGGCCCTGGTCGCAGGTCGGCGATGATGGCGTGAGTTTGGGTATCGATGACCTGCACCCGGTCATTGTCCGGGTAGGCGAAGTTGACCCACAGCTGTCGGCCATCGGGACGGGCGGTGACAAACACCGGTTGGCCGGCCACGGCGATGGCGTCGACCGGTTGCCAGCTGTGGGCGTCCATCACCAGCACTTGATGGTGTCCGACGGCCGGCACAAAGGCCTGTTGATCGGCCAGGGCCCAGCCTTCCAGGTGGGGCATCTTGTATACCGGGAGCCGCGCCTCGCCGCGCCCGTACTGGTCCAGCACCCGTTTCACGCCGCGCTCCGGGTGCCAGAGGTCAAGTTGCGCCATGCCGTCCTCACCAAACAGTCCGGCCATGTAATAACGCCCGTCCGGCGTAATCAGTGCGTCATAGGGTTGCCGACCGATGGCGGTGAAGCGTTCGATGCGTGGTGTCTGGCCCTGGCTGAAGTCGGCGGTCCAGATTTCGCCGGTGTCGAACAGGCTGAATACGAAGCGCTGCCCCGGCGCGTCCACCAGGCCGACCACCCGCGAACGTTTTTGGCCGTCGGGCAATGGTGTGGCTGGAATGTCCGCGACCGGTTCCAGTGTCTGCGCGTCGAATACCTTGACGCCGCCGGGCTCGTAGTTGGAGACGGCGATCAGCTTGCCGTCCTGGCTGATCGCGCCGCCGATGCTGTTGCCGCCCTGAATGATGCGACGGTCGATGCGTGCGCTCAGCAAGTCGACCTTGCTTAAGCCGCCATCGCGGCCAAATACATAGGCATAACGCTGGTCGCGGGAAAACACCACCGAGGCGTGCGACAGATCCCCCAGCCCTTCGACGCGGGCGAGGGCGGTGCGGGTGGCGCTTTCGATGATTTGCAGGCTGCCGGTGGCGCGCTCCACCACCACGCCCAAGTCGCCGGTGCCGCGCAGCGGTGGCTGGGCACAAGCCGAGAGCAACAGCACGCAGGCGGTGAGAGACAGCAGAGATCGGATCATGGGGCGGGAGTTCCTTGAAGGAGCCGGTCCACCAACCAGCGAATATCGTCGGGACCGAGCAATGGCTCCCAACCGGGCATGGCGCTGCCGGGCCGTCCCTGGGTGACGGTGGCGATGAGGCTGTCGCGGTTTTTTCCGGCCAGGGCATCACGGGTCAGAGGTGGGCCGAGGCCTCCGGTCAGGTGCAGGCCGTGGCAGGCGCCGCAGTCCTGGACCAGCAGGTGTTGCAGTTGGGCCTGGCGCTGGTGGTCGGGAGCGGCCAGCACCGGGGTACAGAAGACGAAGAGGAGGGTGGTCATCCGGGTTGCATAGCGGTGTCGGTCCATGACGTACTCCTGTTTGAGAAATAAAGCCGAGCGCGGCCCCTGTGGTGGGAGATTTATGTGGGAGCAAGGCTTGCTCCCCCATAAATCCCCTCGCCACAGGGAGATGCTCTTAATCAACGTTACTTAAGGGTCAAGACCCACGCCGCGAGGATCTTGGCTTCTTCATCGGTCACCGGATTGGCCGGCATCGGCATTGGTCCCCAGTTTCCTTGCGTGCCTTCCTTGATGTGCTTGGCCAACAGCTCTTGTGCTCCGGCGACGCCGGCATTCTTTGCCGCCACCTCCTTGAGCGCCGGCCCTACCAACTTGGTGTCAATGGAGTGGCAGGCGCCACAGGGTTTGCTCTTGAACAGTGTCGGGCCGTCCTGGGCCAGCGCCGGTTGCAGGCTGAATGCGGCACTCAAGGTCAGGGCAAGCAGAATAGGCTTCATGGTTTTTCCTCTTATTGATGGGGCTCAATAGATGTCGTGTTGGGTGTTGTAAACGTTGAATTTTCCGGTAGGGGTGATCAGGCGTTTGTCCTTGATCACGCTCTTGAGCTTGAGGGTCTTGTCATCGATCACCACCAGCGCCGACTCGTCTTCCTGACCGCTCCAGACCGAGAACCAGACTTCATCGCCGGCCTTGTTGTATTCCGGTTGCACCACGCGCATCGCACCTTTCTTGATACCGGCGTACTCGGCAATCGGCAGCACGGTGTAGCCGGCGTCGAGCTTGTCGATGTCGAACACCGCCACTGATTGGCTGAGCTTGGTGTCGGGGCTCAGGGTGGTGTCGACGTACAGGTGACGGGACTTGGGATGGGTCTTGATGAACAGCGAACCGCCACCCTGGCCCTGGAGCGAGCCCACCTGTTTCCAGGCATATTGCGGATGCTTGACCGGGTCGGTGCCGATCAGCGAGACGCCGGCATCACCCAGGTGACTGGTAGCCCAGACCGGGCCGTAGAGCGGATGGTTGAAGTTGGCGCCGCGTCCCGGGTGCGGGGTTTTACCGACATCCACCAGGGCGGTGAGCTTGCGCTCCTTGGAGTCGATGACTGCCACCTGGTTGGAGTTGTTCGCCGCCGTCATGAAATAGCGATGGCTGCTGTCCCAGCCACCGTCATGCAGGAACGGTGCGGCGTCGATGCTAGTGATGGTGAGGTTCTTGATGTCCTGGTAGTTGACCAGCATCACCTTGCCGGTTTCCTTGACGTTGACGATGAACTCCGGCCACTCATGTGACGCGATGATCGCCGCGACCCGCGGTTCGGGGTGATATTGCTGGGTATCGACGGTCATGCCGCGCGTCGAGACGATCTGCCTGGGCTCCAGGGTCTCGCCGTCCATGATGGTGAACTGCGGCGGCCAATACGAGCCGGCAATGGTGTACTTGTCTTCGTAGCCCTTGAACTTGGAGGTTTCCACCGAGCGGGCCTCGATCCCGACTTTGATCTCGGCCACCTTGGTCGGCTCTTGCGGCCACAGGTCGATCATGTCGATCTTGGCGTCCCGGCCGATCACCAGCAGGTAACGCCCGGACGCCGAGATACGCGAAATGTGCACCGCGTAACCGGTGTCGATCAGCTTGACGATCTTTTTGCTGTCGCCGTCGACCAGGGCAATCTTGCCGTCATCGCGCAGGGTGACTGAAAACAGGTTCTGCAGGTTGAGTGAGTTGAGTTGCCGGGTGGGCCGGTCTTCGGGTTTGACCAGCACCTTCCAGGTCTTGAGGGTTTCGGCCATGCCCCATTCCGGTGGGGTAGGCGGGGTGTGTTGGATGAACTTGGCCATTACCGTGATCTGGTCTTTGGTCAGGGCGTTGGAGGTGCCCCAGTTGGGCATGCCGGCGGCTGAACCGTAGGTAATCAGCGCCTCCAGGTAGGCTTGGCCGCGGCCCTGGGTGATGTCGGGTGTCAGCGGTTTACCGGTGGCGCCCTTGCGCAGCACACCGTGGCAGCCGGCGCAGCGCTGGAAGTAGATTTGCTTGGCCGCGTCGAAGTCGGCCTGGCTCAGGTCCGGCGCGCCTTCGGTCTTGACCATGCGGGCGTCTTGCGGCGCAGCGGGTGGGTTGGCGAAGGCATTGAGTGCAGCCAGCGCCGTACACAGCGCCCCGACCCCCATGACCCACGATTTTTTGTGGCTGATCAGCATTCCATTTCTCCTCAGGCATGACCCCGCGCGGCCCTGCAATTGACGTTCGGCGCGCAGATTCTTGGTGCGCTGCAAGGCTATGCCCAGGCCGGTGGTTACCCGCTTGACGGCGATCAAGTTTGCCGGCCACAGCCCTTGCCAGGTTGTCGCAGGGGCCCGTAGCGTGGCTGGCAATCGTGTTATCTGATCAGGTCATGCCATGAACGCTATCCACACCCTTGAACACCCGGCCGAACCTTTCTACCAACCCCAGGACAACGAGCTGGCGTTGTTCGAACAGGCCTGGCGGCACGGCATGCCGGTGCTGGTCAAAGGCCCCACCGGTTGCGGCAAGACCCGTTTTGTCCAGCACATGGCTCACCGTCTGAAATTGCCGCTGTACACCGTGGCCTGCCACGATGATTTGAGCGCGGCCGACTTGGTGGGTCGTCACCTGATCGGCGCCCAGGGCACTTGGTGGCAGGATGGGCCTCTGACCCGAGCGGTGCGCGAGGGGGGCATCTGTTATCTGGACGAGGTGGTGGAGGCACGCCAGGACACCGCAGTGGTGTTGCACCCCTTGGCCGATGATCGCCGGCAGCTGTATCTGGAACGCACCGGTGAGGTTCTCCAGGCACCGCCGGCGTTCATGCTGGTGGTGTCGTACAACCCCGGTTACCAGAACTTGCTCAAGGGCATGAAACCCAGCACCCGCCAGCGTTTCGTGGCGATGCGCTTTGGCTATCCCACGGTTGCCGATGAAGAGCGCATCGTTGCCCGCGAGGCCGGGGTGGATATGGCTCTGGCGGCCCAGGTGGTGCAGTTGGGGCAGGCGCTGCGTCGGCTCGATCAGCATGATCTGGAGGAGGTGGCCTCCACGCGTCTGCTGATTTTCGCCGCGCGCATGATCGGAGCCGGCATGGACCCGCGCCAAGCCTGTCTGGCCTGTCTGGCCGAGCCGTTGAGCGACGATCCGCAAACCGTTGCCGCATTGATGGATGTGGTCGATGTCCACTTCGGCTGAAGCCGCTGCGCTGTCCACCCGGCGATTGCCAGGGGATCTGGCAATGTGGTTTTTCATCCTCGCCGAACTGACGGTGTTTGCCTTGCTGATCCTGGCATTCGCCGTCGCCCAGGCATTGAACCCGCCGTTGTTCAGCGAAGGCCGGCAAATGCTGGATCGTTCCACCGGTCTGGCGATGACCCTCAGCCTGCTGAGCGCCGGGTTGTTCGCAGCCTTGGCCCAGGAGCAAGTCCGACAGGACCGGCCACGCCAAGGGGCGCTGCTGTTGTGGCTGGCCTTGTTGGTTGCCGGCGGCTACGTGGCGCTCAAGCTCATCGAGTACGCCCACTTGCTGGCCAACGGCCTCGGGCTGGAGCACAACACCTTCTTCACCTTGTACTGGATCCTCACGGCGTTTCACTTTCTCCATGTGTTGCTGGGCATGGTGATCCTTGCCTGGCTGGCCGAGGGTTGCCGGCGGCGGCGTTACGGGGCGCAGCAGTGCAGCGGGCTGGAATCCGGCGTGCTGTATTGGCACATGGTGGACCTGGTCTGGGTGTTGCTGTTTCCGGTTGTCTACATTCTCGGTTGAGCGGAGGTGCTCATGTCGGTTTCCCGTGTCTTGATCGTCTGCTGGATGACACTGGCCGTGCTGAGCATCGGCACCGTTGCCCTGGGCCAGGTCGCTGCCACCGGACTGGTGTCCATCGCCATCCTCGCGGTGGCGGTGACCAAGGCCTGGTTGATCGCCGACGGCTTCATGGAGCTGCGCCATGCGCCGCGATTGTGGCGCTGGCTGGTGTTGAGCTGGGCGGCGCTGCTCGCGATTGTGATTGGGGTCGTGATTTCATTCGCGATCTGAGTCGGAATCACAAAACACCTGTGGCGAGGGGATAAATCCCCTCGCCACAGGACCGGGTTCACTGCGCGACAGCGCAGCGTCGCAGACGCGGCGGCCACTCCCTCGCCACAACAGCTCATCTGCCTTCCTGGCTGTGCTGGAACAACCCACTAAAACCATCGGAGATTCTTGATCGCCATCAAGCGGGTTCTGGACCCTCGCTTCCTAGAATGGACACGCCAAGCAATGAGGAAGTGACCATGTCAGATACCTTTACCAAAGGCATGGCCAGGAATATTTATTTCGGGGGAAGCGTGTTCTTTTTCCTGATATTCCTGGCCCTGACCTACCACTCGGAACAGACCTTTCCAGAGCGCAGCAACCAGGCGCAATTGAGCGAATCGGTGATACGCGGCAAGGGCGTCTGGGAGCGCAACAACTGCATCGGCTGCCATACGCTGCTGGGCGAGGGCGCGTATTTCGCGCCGGAGCTGGGCAATGTGGTCAACCGGCGCGGTGGCGAGGAAGCCTTCACGCCGTTCCTGCAGGCCTGGATGAAAATGCAGCCGCTGAACGTTCCCGGCCGTCGCGCCATGCCGCAGTTCAACCTCAGCGAACAGGAAGTCGACGACATCGCCGAGTTCCTCAAGTGGAGTTCGAAAATCAATACCAATGGCTGGCCGCCAAACAAGGAGGGCTGAGAGATGAGCATGGCTAATCCGCATCTGAAATTCGCCTCGCAGGCCGTCGCCAAACCTTACTTCGTGTTTGCCCTGATGTTGTTCCTGGGGCAGGTACTGTTCGGTTTGATCATGGGGCTGCAATACGTGGTCGGCGACTTCCTGTTCCCGCTGATTCCCTTCAACGTGGCCCGCATGGTCCACACCAACCTGCTGATCGTCTGGCTGCTGTTTGGCTTCATGGGCGCGGCGTACTACCTGATACCCGAGGAAGCCGATCGGGAGCTGCACAGTCCGAAGCTGGCGATCGTGCTGTTCTGGGTGTTCGCCGCCGCCGGGGTACTGACGATCCTGGGCTACCTCTCGGTGCCCTATGCCACGCTGGCGAAAGTTACCGGCAACGATTTGCTGCCGACCATGGGCCGTGAGTTCCTGGAGCAACCGACAATCACCAAGATGGGCATCGTGGTGGTCTGCCTGGGTTTCCTCTACAACATCGGCATGACCATGCTTAAGGGCCGCAAGACCACGGTCAGCATGGTGATGATGACCGGCCTGATCGGCCTGGCGGTGTTCTTCCTGTTCTCCTTCTACAACCCGGAAAACCTCGTCCGCGACAAGTATTACTGGTGGTGGGTGGTGCATCTTTGGGTTGAAGGCGTCTGGGAACTGATCATGGGTTCGATGCTCGCCTTTGTGCTGATCAAGGTCACTGGCGTGGACCGCGAAGTGGTCGAGAAGTGGCTCTACGTGATCATCGCCATGGCCCTGATTACCGGGATCATCGGCACCGGTCACCACTTCTTCTGGATCGGCGCACCCGAGGTCTGGTTGTGGGTCGGATCGATCTTCTCCGCGCTGGAACCGCTGCCGTTCCTGGCGATGGTGATCTTCGCCTTCAGCATGGTGAAGAACCGTCGCCGGCAACACCCCAACCGCGCCGCCACCTTGTGGGCCAAAGGCACCACGGTCACCGCGTTCTTCGGCGCCGGCGTCTGGGGGTTCCTGCACACCTTGGCACCGGTGAACTTCTACACCCACGGTTCGCAACTGACTGCGGCCCACGGTCACCTGGCTTTCTACGGTGCCTACGCGATGATCGTCATGACGCTGATCAGCTACGCCATGCCGCGTCTGCGCGGGTTGGGTGAAGCGGCGGATGAACGTTCGCAGCGCCTGGAGATCTGGGGCTTCTGGCTGATGACGCTGTCGATGGTGATGATCACCTTGTTCCTCACCGCAGCCGGTGTCGTCCAGGTGTGGCTGCAACGCTGGATGGCGGATGGCAGTGCCTTGCCGTTCATGGCGACGATGGACCATTTGAAGCCGCTGTTCTGGGCGCGTCTGGTCAGCGGCGTCGGGTTCCTGGCTGGTTTGCTCTGCTACCTGTTCAGCTTCCGCCAACGTGGCCGCGCCGCTTTGCGCGCTCCGGCGGCGGTGGTGCCGTCTTGAAAGGCCACCACTGAGGCCGTGGCGAGGGAGCTTGCTCCCGCTGGGCTGCGCAGCAGACCCTTTTTGATGGGCGCTTCGCACCCAAGCGGGAGCAAGCTCCCTCGCCACAAAAGCGATGCGAGCCAGTCCCTCCACCGCAACGCGTCGATAGGAGAATAACCATGGCATTCACCCTTGAACTGGAAGAGTGGGTCGGCAGCGTCTGGCACCGTTTCATCACCCGCCGCGCCAGTGTGGATTTTCCCGAAGCGCGGGTGGAGTTGATCCCCCGGCAACGGGCTTTGCATGTGTTGTTACGCGCCACCGGTGGTGCTTCTCACCTGGGTGTGGAGGCGGTCAGCGACCGCGACCTGCTGCTGCGCCGCAACCTGTTGCAGCAGATCGCCGGCACCTGCAAGCAAGTGCCATTGGCCTGGTGCGATGGCGACAACCTGCGTTTGCCGGCGAGCCTGGCGGCGTTTCCCGATACCGGGTTGAACGAAGAACTGTACCGCTGGCTGGCGTTGCTGGCCGCGCAAGCGGGGCCGATGAAACATTGGGGACGTGACAACCAACGCTGGACCCAAGCACTGCTGGGGCGTTACCCGGCGCTGCGTGGCCGATATCGGCGGCTGGTGGATGCGCATCTGTCGTTGCGTCCCGACCCACAATCATTGCCCCCGGCCGAGGCGGCCCTGGAGCGCGCGCTGTGTCAGGCCTTGCGCGAACCGGGCAGCGTCGAGCATTTTCCGCGCAGTGAGCGGGCCGCCTGGCCGCTGCCGCTGTGGCTGTATCCGCCCCAGCATCTAGGCAATCCCCAGGCGGCCAACCTCGAGGAGTCCGAGCAATACCTGGCGACGCCGCCGGGTGAGCAGCAGGGCGGTCGCAAGCGCGCCGAGCGCATCGACGACACCACCCGGGACGGTGGGTTGCTGATCGTGCGCCTGGAGAACCTGTTCAGTTGGACCGAGCACGTGGACCTGGATCGCTGGGCGGACGACAGCGAAGACCCGGACGCGGCGCGCGTCGCCGAGGACCTGGACCAATTGACCCTGTCGCGCACCCGCTTGCGCAAGGGCGGCGGTTTGAAGTTGCACCTGGACTTGCCGCCGGCCGATGTGGATGACATTCCCCTGGGCGCGGGCATCCTGTTGCCGGAATGGGACTACCGCAAGCAACGCCTCCAGGATGATTTCGTCAGTGTGCAGACTTTCACTCCCCGGGACTGCGAACCTCAGCCGCTGCCGAACCGCCTGCGCGCCTCGGCCCAGCGTTTGCGACGCCAGTTCGAGCACCTGCGCAACGATCGACAATGGCTGCGCCAGCAAACCCAGGGTTCGGAGCTGGACCTGCAAGCCTGGCTGGACTTCCACGTCGAGCGTCAGCACGGCCAATGCAGCGAACGCGGCTTGTTCATGGAACAACGCCAGACCCGCCGCGACCTGGCTTGCCTGCTGTTGGCCGATCTGTCGATGTCCACCGATGCCCACCTCAACGACGAACACCGGGTGATCGACGTGATCCGCGACAGCTTGCTGCTGTTCGGTGAAACCCTGTCGGTGCTGGGGGATGATTTTGCCTTGTACGGGTTCTCTTCACTGCGCCGACAACAGGTGCGGATGCACGAGATCAAGGCGTTCAACCAAGGCTATGACGACCACACCCGCGGTCGGATCCAGGGCCTCAGGCCCGGTTACTACACGCGCATGGGCGCCGCCATTCGCCAGGCCACCCAACGGCTGGAAGGGTGCAAGCGGCGACGCAAGTTGTTGTTGCTGGTGAGCGATGGCAAACCCAACGATCTGGATCTCTATGAAGGGCGCTATGGCGTGGAGGACACCCGCCAGGCGGTGCTGGAGGCTCGGCGCCAGGGGCTGACGCCGTTTTGCATCACCATCGATCGTGAAGCCGGGGATTACCTGCCGTACATGTTCGGCGCCAACGGCTACACCTTGATCCGTCAGCCGGAGCAACTGCCGCTGCGTTTGCCGCAGTTGTACCGGCAGTTGACTCAGGATTGAGGGTTCAGGCGATGTCGCGGGGTAACCAGAAAAACATGACGACGCAGAATATCGTCAGACCGATACAGAACCAGGTGAAGCGTCGCAGGCGACGCTCGCCAGCCAGCGCCGCCTCGGCCGGCAGCGGCATGCCGCACTGGCGACATTCGCTTTGATTGGCGGGGTTGGTGTGTTGGCAATACAGGCAGGTGGGTTGTGCGCTCATTCGAAATGTTCCAGGCGCAGGCGATCGAGAATGGCGATCTGGCGACCGTCCTGGGTGATGATTTTTTCATCGATCAGCCGGCGGATGATCCGCGAGAAGGTTTCTGGCTGGATCGACAGGTGTCCGGCGATCAGTTGCTTGGCCATGGGCAGCTCGAACTGGCTGTCCACGGTTTGCAAGCGCACCAGTTGTGTCAGCAGGTAGCGCACCACGCGGTGGGTGGCGTTTTTCAGCGACAGGGTTTCAATCTCGTTGACCCGTTGGTGCAGGCGCACACAGAGCTTGCCGAGCAGGGCGAAGGTCAACCGGCTGTTACTTTGCAAAAGACGCATGTACGTGGCATTGGACAGGCGATACAGCTGGGTTGGCCCAACGGCCTCTGCGCAAGCGACGTAGTTCGGCGTGTCCATCAGCATCATGGCTTCAGCGAAGGTCTGGCGCTCGCCGATCACCTCGAAGACTTTTTCCTGGCCGTCCGGCGTCAACCGGTAGATTTTCACCGCGCCGGAGATCACGAAGTAAAACGCCTGCGCCGGTTCGCCTTGGCGGAACAGCGGTTCGCCCCTGTCGACATTCAGCAATTGGCTGGTACTCATCAGTTCGTCGAGCTGTTCTTCGTTCAACGGTTCGAACAGGTGATGACTGCGCAGAATCTGGTGATGAACACGGTGAAGCACCATGGCATGAGTCCTTGTATGGCAGGGAAATGAATCGGATTCAGACGAGGCTCAGGGACAGGCCGCTGGCCAGACCCACGACGCAAGAGAGCAGGACGAACCAGGCGAGTGGCAGCGCGACGTATTTCATGGATAACCCCGGCAAAAAAAAGTCTGTGCCCTGCCAGAGCAAGAGACGGGCCATGCCCGCAACCGTTGATTTGCGGGGCCGTACGGTGAGATGGGTATAAATGACCCTGTACTGTTAGGGTGATAATCACCATGACAGGGTTATATTTACCCGGTTGACGGCCATTTGTGGGAGAGAGCCTGCTCACGATGGCGGCTTGACAGTCAGCGGAGATATCGAGCTGACCGGCCTTATCGCCAGCAGGCTCGCCCCTTCAGGGGATAAGCAGACGGTTTATTGAGTGGGGCGGTGCACCCTCGACCGGTTTCGGCAAGCCCCTTGCAAGTACCTGGGTGAGGCGGGCTGGCTTGATCTGAGACAAGGCCCGCCGGTGCCGATAGCTGATCATTCGAACCCTGATTGTTGACCCCTCACCGCTGGCCCGTCCCGCGCTGAGGTAAAGGAGTGGTGTATGCAAGTGCTTGACCGTCGCAAGGCCATGGCCATCCTGCCGTTGTGGCGGCTGGCGTTTCGGCCGTTCTTCCTGGCCGGGTGTGTGCTTGCATTGTTGGCCATACCGTTGTGGCTGGCGGCGTTTACTGGAAGGCTGTCGGCCTGGCAACCGGCCGGCGGCTGGTTGGCCTGGCACCGTCATGAACTGCTGTTCGGCTTCGGCCTGGCAATCATCGCCGGGTTCTTGTTGACGGCGGTGCAGACCTGGACAGGTACTCCGGGGCTCAGTGGCAAACGTCTGACGGCGCTGGCGCTGTTATGGCTGGGCGCGCGACTGGCCTGGCTGGCAGATGCGCCCTGGCCATTGCTGACGGTGCTGGAGCTGGGTTTCGCCCTGGCGGTTGCGGCGTTGATGGGCATTACGTTGTGGCGCGTACGGCAGAAGCGCAATTACCCGATTGTGCTGGTCTTGCTGCTGTTGGCCGCCGCTGATGGGTTATCCGTGTACGGTCTGGTGCAACATGACGAAGGTTTGCAGCGCCAAAGTGTGCTCACGGGCCTGTGGCTGGTAGCGGCGATGATGGGGCTGATCGGCGGGCGGGTGATTCCTTTCTTTACCCAGCGCGGTCTGGGCCGGGTAGAGGGCGTTGCCCCCTGGCCGTGGCTCGATCGTCTGTTACTGGCGGGGTCGGCACTGGTGGCGCTGCTGTATGCCTTCGGCCCGGCGCTGTCGACCAGCCTCTGGGTCGGCCTGTTGTTCGCCGCGCTGGCGGTGGGGCACGGGGTGCGACTGGTGCGTTGGCATGATCGGGATTTGTGGCGAGTGCCGCTGCTGTGGTCGCTGCACCTGGCCTACGCCTGGCTGGCGCTGGCTTGCCTGGGCATGGCGCTGTGGCATTTCGGCGTCGCGCTGAACCCGAGCCTGGCGGTGCACAGCTTGTCCATCGGCGCCATGGCCGGGTTGATCCTGGCGATGATCGCCCGCGTCAGCCTGGGCCATACCGGGCGAGCCTTGGAACCGCCGGCCGGCATGACCCTGGCGTTCGTCCTGCTGAACCTGGCATGCCTGAGCCGAGTGCTGCTGGTGCTGCTGTTCCCGTTGGCCGCGCTGTGGCTGGCGGGGCTGTGCTGGACCCTGGCATTTGGACTCTACGCCTGGCGTTATGGGCCGATGCTGTTGCAGGCCCGCGTGGATGGGCATCCAGGATGAGCCGAGGGGATCGATGATGTATGGGGTTTTGCTAGTCATTCATCTATTGGCGGCTATCGCTTTTATCGGCACGTTGTTTTTCGAGGTTTTTATCTGGCATGCCGCCCGCAGGCCTTTGGCCCAAGGCGTCAAGGACGCCGCCGACCCGGCTATCGCCAAGCGTTCGCGGCAGGTGTTGCACGGGGTGGTGCTGGTGCTTTACAGCGCCGGCATCGCGCTGGCCTGGCAGCATCGCGGTGCATTGAGCCAACCTTTGAGCAACAGCTTCGGCCTGTTGCTGAGCCTGAAGATCCTCCTGGCCTTGAGCATCATCGGCCATTATTTGTGGCTGGCGTACTGGCTCAAGAGCGGGCGGCTGACCCCGGACCGCGCCTGCTGGCTGCGTCGCAGTATCCTGGGACACATGGTGCTGATTGTGGTGTTGGCCAAGGCGATGTTCTATTGGCAGTTTTGAGCAGGAATGAGAGCCACAAACGGCTGTGGGAGCAAAGCTTGCTCGTGATGGCGCAATGTCAGTCGGTATCAATGTTGACTGATCCAGCGCTATCGCGAGCAAGCTTTGCTCCCACAGGGGTAATGGCAATGTTTGAGAGTCAGCGAACGGGTTTCATCGCATTGACGAACAACACATTGTTTTCCAGATGGATGTGCTGCATCAGGTCATCACGAAACTCCACCAGCCCGCGATACAGGGCGCGCCAGGTGTTGCAGGCATCGGAGGGCGGGGTGATCTGGTCGGTCAGGGCAAGCATGGTTTCCAGCGCTTCACCGTGCTGGTCGTGTTCGTAGCGCAGTACCTGGATGGGGGCCGAGGCCCGATCACCCAGGCCCTGTTGCAGCATTGGGAACAGCACCTGCTCCTCCTTGAGCATGTGGCCTTCGAGTTCCTGATACATGTCCTGCAAGTGATCGGCCAGGCCGACGGGGCAACTGGCCCGGGCGCCATGGACCATCTCGACGCGGCGGGCCAGACGGATCAATTCCGGCAGCTGTTCGCGGTGACGGGCGTGGTAGCGTTCCAGGATGTGGGCGATCAACAGCGCCTGGGGTTCGTCGCGCCAGTCATGGCCCAGTTCCCCAGCGGCTTGCAGGGTGCGCAGGGCATCGGCGATCAGCAGTGGGTTCAGGCCCTTGCCCAGCGCTGCTTCGCGCAAGGATTTTTGCCCGCCACAACAGAAGTCGAGGTTGTAGTGATGGAAGGTACGGGTGGCACCGGGAATGTCGCAGGCCAATTGGCCGAGGCTTTGTTCCAGCAGATCGAGGCTCATCATGTTTCCTTGGGTTGAATCCCGGGAGGGACAGATGAGCGAACTTTGCAGCCGACGTGCCAGAATTAACTGTCTGAAAATTAACGGATAAATATTTACCAGGGTGATTCTCACCCTGGCTGCAAGGGGTCAAACGAACCCTGGAGGGTAATCACTACCATGCTGCGTGAAAGCCTGGCCGCCGACCTGATCGTCGAGTTGCCCAATGCCGTTCGATTGCAACGCCTGGTACAGACCCTGCGCGAATACTTCAACAGTGGCGCCGTAGGCTTGTTGCGCCTGGACGATGACAGCCTCAGGCCCGTCGCCACTGTAGGCCTGGTGCATGAAGCGCTCGGCCGTCGGTTCGTGATCGCCCAGCATCCGCGTCTGGCGGCGATCATGGCGTCGCGCGAACCTACCTGGTTCGAGCCCGACAGCCGCTTGCCCGACCCTTATGACGGCTTGCTCGATAACCACGTCGGCGAGCCGCTGCCGGTGCACGACTGCATGGGCGTGAGCCTGTACGTGGAAGGGCGGCTCTGGGGCGCGATCACCCTGGATGCCTTGCACGCCGGCACCTTCGACAGCCGCGCAAGGGAAGAACTCAAACGGTGCACCTTGCAGATCGAAGCGGCGGTGCGGGTGACCCGGCTCGAGCAAGAAAACCGCAGCCTGCGCGCCTCGCGCAGTGATCTGCCGGATGTCCGTCGGCCGGCCGAGGAGGGCGAGATCCTTGGGCGCAGCGAGGTGCTGGATCAACTGCTCAACGAGCTGGACGTATTGGCCGACTCCGAACTGCCGGTGCTGTTGCTGGGAGAAACCGGTGTCGGCAAGGAGTTGTTTGCGCGTCGTTTGCATCGCTTGTCCCGGCGCAGTCACAAGCCGCTGGTGCAGGTCAATTGCGCAGCCTTGCCCGAGTCCCTGGCCGAAAGCGAACTGTTCGGCCACGTCAAAGGGGCATTCTCCGGCGCTACGACTGACCGCGCGGGGCGTTTCGACGCGGCCAATGGCGGCACGCTGTTTCTCGACGAGGTGGGTGAATTGCCGTTGAGTGTGCAGGCCAAGTTGCTGCGCACCCTGCAAAACGGCGAGATCCAGCGCCTGGGTGCTGACAAGCCGCTGCACGTCGATGTGCGGATCATCGCCGCCACCAACCGCCACCTGCCGGACAGCATTCGCGATGGGCTATTTCGCGCCGACCTGTATCACCGGCTCTCGGTCTACCCGGTGCCGATCCCGCCGTTGCGCGAACGCGGTAGCGATGTGCTGATGCTAGCCGGGCATTTCCTCGAGTTGAACCGCACGCGCCTGGGCTTGCGCGGCTTGCGCCTGTCACCGGCCGCTGAACAGGCGCTGCTGGCGTACTCCTGGCCGGGCAATGTGCGGGAGCTGGAGCACGTGATCAGTCGCGCGGCGTTGAAGCAACTCAGCCGCGGGGCCAGTCGCAGCCTGATCATGACCCTGGAGCCGCAGGTGCTGGACCTGGACGTCAGTGCCAGCGGATCCACGACCCACGCGACACTTGAACAGTCTCTAGAGGTCGCCGATGTACCATTCCAGCCGCTGAATGAAGCTGTCGACACTTGCCAGCGCCAGGCGATCCTCAAGGCCCTGGAGCATTGCGGGCAGAACTGGGCCGGTGCGGCGCGGCTGCTGGAGGTCGACCCGAGCAACCTGCATAAACTGGCGCGGCGGTTGGGGCTCAAGTAGCCGGCGACCTATTAGACCGAGTCGTCTTCATCGCGAGCAGGCTCGCTCCCACAGGGAACTCCATAGGCCCAATGTGGGAGCGAGCCTGCTCGCGATGGCATCGGCACGTTCAACACAAGATCCGCCATTGACAACGATCAAGGCCTGCCCACGCGACAGAACCCACACTGGAGCAAATCCATCGTGGAGATCATCGTCATGCCCCTTTCCCTGGCCAAAATGCGTCGTCAGTACACCCTGGACGGGTTGGATGAAGCCCAGGCACCGGACGATCCGATGGTTCTGTTCGGGTTATGGATGCAACAAGCCCGCGACACCGAAAGCCCTCCGGTGGAAGCCAACAGCATGACCCTGGCGACCGTGGACGAGCAGGGCCGGCCGCACTGTCGGGTGCTGCTGCTCAAGGGGTTCAGCGATGAAGGTTTCACATTTTTCGGCAACTACGACAGTGGCAAGGGACGGGACCTGGCGATCAATCCGTGGGCGGCCATGACGTTTTTCTGGCCGGGGCTGGAACGGCAAGTGCGGGTTGAAGGGCAGGTCCACAAGCTCGATTCCGGGCTATCGGATGCCTATTTCATTTCCCGCCCCCTGGCCAGTCGTCTTGGTGCCTGGGCCTCGCCGCAAAGCCGTGAGCTGGAGGATCGGGCCGCCCTTGAGGCGTTGCTGACGCAGACCGAACGACGGTTTATCAATCAGCCAATGCCGCGTCCCGAACACTGGGGCGGCTACTGCCTGAGGCCTGAACGGCTGGAGTTCTGGCAAGGCCGCGCCGACCGTCTGCACGATCGCCTCGACTACCGCCTGCAAGAAGGCGCCTGGCAGCGTAGCCGACTGGCACCGTAAACGCCGAGGGAGGTACCTCTATCGGGGAATAGGCCCGGCCCCGATTGCGGTTCAGGCTGGGCCATCTTTTTTTAAAGGACGGCTGACCATGGCCCATCTGACGCAACGCCACTTTCAACCGCTGAATATTGCGGTGCTGACCATCAGCGATACCCGTAGCTCCGAAACCGATACCTCCGGGAAAACCCTCGCCGATCTGCTGCAAACCGCCGGGCATGTGCTGATCGACCGTGGGCTGGTGAAGGACGATATCTACCAGATCCGCGCCCAGGTCTCGCAGTGGATCGCCGACCCTGAAGTGCAAGTGGTGCTGATGACCGGCGGCACCGGTTTTACCCCCCGCGATAACACTCCCCAGGCGGTGCTGCCGCTGCTGGACAAGCAGGTGGACGGGTTCGGCGAACTGTTCCGGCAGGTGTCACTGGCAGAGATCGGCATGTCCAGCCTGCAATCAAGGGCATTGGCGGGTATGAGCAACGGCGTATTGGTGTGCTGCCTGCCGGGTTCGCCGGGCGCGTGTCGCACCGGTTGGGAACAGATCCTGGTCGGTCAACTGGACAGCCGCACCGGCCCGTGCAACTTCACTCCCCACCTCAAGCCGCAGCCCGGCGTTGTCGTTGAGCCTTGCGGGACGCGCTCATGAGCAGCGGCGCGTGTGGCAGCGTCTGTGAGAGCGGCGCGCTGATGCCGGTGGATGAAGCCATCCGCTACCTGCTGGATCAGGCACCGCTGCCGCCTCCGGTGCAACGGGTGGCGCTGGACCAGGCCCTGGGTCGGGTGCTGGCGACAGACATCCGCAGCCCCATGAACTTGCCTGCGTGGGACAACAGCGCCATGGACGGTTATGCCCTGCGGGCCGCTGACCTGCCAGCCGCCGGAGGTTATCTGACCCTGGCCGGGCGCATTGCCGCCGGACAGGCATCCAATAATCCGCTGCAGCCCGGGCAGGCGGTACGGATTTTCACGGGCGCGCCGCTGCCGCCGGGGGCAGACACCGTGGTGCCCCAGGAAAGCTGTCGGGTAGCAGGTGAGCGGGTCTGGTTGCCACCGGTCAATGACGGCGACCATGTGCGCAAGGAAGGCGAGGAAGTGCGCCGAGGAGACCTGTTGCTTCGTGCCGGCAAGCGCTTGCGGGCCCAGGAGCTGGGGTTGCTGGCCGGTGCCGGGATTGCGCGAATGGAGGTCTATCGGCCGTTGCAGGTCGGTCTGCTCAGCAGCGGCGATGAACTGCGCGAACCGGGCGAAGCATTGGCGCCGGGGCAGATCTACAACAGCAATCGCCATAGCCTCGCGGCACTGCTGCGCGGCTGGGGCATGGAGGTGCATGACTACGGCGCCATGCCCGACAAGCTGCTCGCCAGTCGCCAGGCCTTGAGCCTGGCGGCGGCCGAGTGTGATGTGCTGCTGACCTCCGGCGGCGTTTCGGTGGGCGAGGAGGATCACCTCAAACAAGCCATCGAAGCGCTGGGCAGCGTTGACCTGTGGCGCCTGGCAATCCAGCCGGGCAAACCGCTGGCCTTTGGCGAAGTCGCCGGCAAACCCTGGATCGGTTTGCCAGGTAACCCATCGGCGGCGCTGATTACCGCATTGATTGTCGTGCGCCCGTTCCTGTTCCGGGCCCAAGGCATGGACGAAGTATTGCCTATCTCATTGCAGTTGCCGGCCGGGTTTGACTGGCCAAAGCCCAACCGGCGGCGGCAGTACCTGCGGGCGAAACTGGTCCCCGGTGCCGATGGTTCGCTGTGTGTCGAGCTGCATCCCCAGCAAAGTTCGGCCATGTTGGCTGCCGCATGCTGGGCCGACGGTCTGGCCGTGGTCGAGTGCCAGGCGCACGTGCGCATGCTCGACAAGGTGATGTACTTGCCGTTCGCGAGCCTGATGCATTAACGGCAATTGATTGTCGTCAAGGTCGCCGCCGATGAGCTGACTAGACTGGCGGCGCTCCGAGTTTTCTCATGAGGATGCCCCATGCAACTGGTTTGCCCGGCAGGGAATCTGCCTGCCCTCAAAGCGGCGGTGCGCCAAGGCGCCGATGCCGTCTATGTCGGCTTTCGCGATGACACCAACGCCCGGCATTTCGCCGGGCTGAACATGGACGACAAACAGTTCGACGCGGCGGTCGCGCACATCCGCCAGCACCAACGCAAACTCTATGTGGCGGTCAACACCTACCCACAACCCAAGGGCTGGGAGCGTTGGCAGCGCGCGGTGGATCGCGCCGCCGATCTGGGCGTCGACGCCCTGATCGCCGCCGACCCCGGGGTGCTCGGCTACGCCAGCCAGCGCCACCCACAACTGGCCCTGCATCTTTCGGTACAAGGTTCGGCGACCCATGCCGCGGCGCTGGCTTTTTACGCCGAGCGCTACGGCATTCGGCGTGCGGTGCTGCCACGGGTGCTGTCCCTGGCCCAGGTGCGGCAGGTAGCAGCAGCGAGCCCAGTGCCGATCGAAGTCTTCGGTTTCGGCAGCCTGTGCATCATGGCCGAGGGCCGTTGTCACTTGTCCTCTTACATCACCGGTGAGTCGCCGAACCTGTGCGGCGTGTGCTCACCGGCCAAGGCAGTGCGCTGGAGCGAAGACGCCGACGGCCTGAGCGCACGCTTGAGCGAGGTGCTGATCGATCGCTACACCCCTGACGAGCCGGCCGGTTACCCGACCCTGTGCAAGGGCCGCTTCCTGGTCGGCGGCAAGCGCTTCCATGCCCTGGAAGAACCCACCAGCCTCGACACCCTGGACCTGCTGCCGGAGCTGGCGGCCATCGGCGTCGAGGCAGTGAAGATCGAGGGCCGCCAGCGCAGCCCGGCCTACGTTGAACAAGTGACCCGGGTCTGGCGCGCCGCACTGGATGCCCACCGGGCTGCGCCGCAACGATTCCGGGTGCGGGAAGAATGGCGCCAGGTGTTGGCCGGTTTGTCGGAAGGCAGCCAGACCACCCTGGGCGCTTACCATCGATCATGGCAATGAGGGAGGCCAGATGAAACTCAGCCTGGGACCGGTCCTGTTTTACTGGGACAAAGCGCAACTGGGGAATTTCTACGCCGAGATGTCGGCCTTGCCGCTGGATGTGATTTACCTGGGGGAAACCGTGTGCTCAAAGCGCCGGGCATTCTCCCTGGATCAATGGCTGGGCCTGGGGCGCGAACTGCAAGCGTGCAGCCAGGCACAGATTGTGTTGTCGAGCCTGACGCTGATCGAAGCGGCCTCGGAGCTGTCGTCCTTGCGTCGGCTGTGTGACAACGGCCAATTGTTGGTGGAAGCCAATGACATGGGCGCGGTGCAGTTTCTCGCTGAACGCAAGTTGCCTTTCGTGGGCGGCCCGGCGTTGAACCTGTACAACGGCCATGCCCTGGGGCAATTGCTCGACAGCGGCATGATTCGCTGGGTACCACCTGTGGAATGCTCGGCGGCGCTGATCGGCGATGTGCTGGAGCAGGTGCGGGAAATGGAACGCGAGGTCCCCGAGGTGGAGATTTTTGCCTACGGCCACTTGCCCCTGGCTTATTCGGCACGCTGCTTCACCGCCCGGGCCGAAAACCGGCCCAAGGACGACTGTCAGTTCTGTTGCATCAACTATCCCGACGGCCTGGCGTTGAGCAGTCAGGAGGGCCAGCAACTGTTCACCCTCAATGGCATTCAGACGATGTCCGGTGAGGTGACCAATCTGTTGGCCGATTACCCCGCGCTGATGGCCAGTGGCGCCGACGTGCTGCGTCTGAGCCCGCGCGCCCAGGGCATGGCCGAGGTGGTCAGGTCCTTCGACAACGTTCGCCAGGGCGAGGCACCACCGCTGTTTGTGGCCGGTTGCAACGGCTATTGGCACGGTCATGCCGGTATGTTGAAAGTTGAGGAGGCGGGCCTGTGCTGAGTCGAAAAAAATGGTTGCTCAAAGGCGCTGACCGGGTGCTGCCGCTGGTGGGCAAGGTGCCGTTTGTCGTACAGCGCCTGGCGTTGCAGCAGGCGCTCAACCGTTGCCTGGCCGAGCCGCTGCGCGATGGCGGGTTCGAGGTGTTGCGCGGGCGTTGGCTATGCCTGCGGGTGCCGGACCTGAAGTTGTGCTGGTACCTGACGCTGTCGCGGGATGGACTGCGCATTGCCGAACAAGCCGAAGCCCAGGTCAGCATCAGCGGCAACTGGCGTGAATTTCTCTTGCTCGCCAGTCGGCAGGAAGATCCCGACACGTTGTTCTTCCGGCGACGCCTGGTGATTGAGGGCGACACCGAATTGGGGCTGGCGCTGAAGAACCTGATCGACAGCCTCGACCCGGAGGTCTTGCCGCCCTGGTTATGGCGCAATCTGGAACGGGCGGGCAAGGGATTGGCGGCGGCCTGATGAAAGCTCCAGGCTCACTGCCCCTGGTGTACTCCTGTTCCGGTTGTTCCAACGTGGCGCAACTGGCCAACACCGTCGCCCTGCGCCTGGACCGCGCCGGCCTGGCCGAGATGTCCTGCATCGTCGGGGTCGGCGGGCATGTGCCGGCACTGGTCAACAAAGCGCGCTCGGGGCGGCGGATCATCGCGCTGGACGGTTGTCCGTTGCAGTGCGTCCAGGCGTGTTTGCAGCAGCATGATCTGGAAGCGGATGTGCATGTGATTTTGAGCCAGTTGGGCTGGCGCAAGCGTTTCGGCGTCGATTGCACGCAAGAGGAGGGGGACGCGTTGTTTGAGCGGTTGATACCGATGATCGTTGAAAATGACACAGCAGATAGTGAGTCTGGCTGAGCCTGTGGCGAGGGGATTTATCCCCGCTGGACTGCGAAGCAGTCCCAATGCGCTGTGTCAGACAGTTTGAATAGGGGCCGCTTCGCGCCCCAGCGGGGATAAATCCCCTCGCCACAAGGGAATTGGGGCTGCGCGGGTTATTGCTGGTAAGCGTCCAGCTCATCTTCGGCCAGGATGCGAATGTTGCGCCGCTCCATGGCAATCAGGCCACCGTCTACCAGGCGATGGAGAATGCGCGAAAAAGTCTCTGGCTGGATTCCCAGCTTGGAGGCCACCAGGCGTTTGGACACCTGTAGCACCACCTGGCCGTCGCGCGGGTCGCGTTCCTGAAGCAGAAAGTTGATGACCCGCCGGCTGGCGCTGGCCAGGGTCAGGTTGTCGATGTCCTTGAGGCGCTGGTGCAAATGGATACTCATGCTCGCCAGGATCGCCAGGCAGACCTTCGGCTGGTCTTCCAGGGCCTTGCGGTAATGAGTGCCTTCGATACTCACCAGTACGCTGTCCTTGAGCGCCGACGCACTGACCGGGTAGCACCGGGCCTGGCTGAACAGCAGAGCCTCGGCGAAGGTCTGCCCGGGCTGGATGATTTCCACCAGGTTTTCCTGGCCTTCACCGGTGACCCGGAACAGCTTGATCTGACCGCTGACCAGCAGGAAAAACCGCTTGGCCGGGTCGCCCTGGTGCATGAGCGTGCTGTTGCACTCCAGGCGTTTGAGCACGGCCAGGTTGCACACGTCTTCGAAGACCCGCTCCGGTAACTGGCTGAACAGGTGATGACGACGCAACAGTAAAACGATGGAAGGATGAGTCAGCATGGCGTACCTCCGCGTGCCGTCATGGTAGAACCCCACGCGCCCCCGGCCTATGCCTCCGCAGGCCTACCTCGGAAGAGGGAGGTGCGTCCCCGCTCAAACACAAGCCCTGTGGGAGCGAGCCTGCTCGCGATAGCGGAGGGTCGGCTTGCAGGGATGTTGAACGTGCCGCCGTCATCGCGAGCAGGCTTTGCTCCCACAGGAGGTGTGGTTTGCCGGGCTAGCCCACTCCGCGCAGATGCTCCATGGCCCACACGGCGGCTTCGACCCGTGAGCGCAACCCCAGTTTGTGCAGCAGGTTCTTCACATGGACCTTGACCGTGCCTTCGGTGATGCCCAGCTTGTGGCCGATGACTTTGTTGCTGCAGCCGCCGGCGATGGTCTTGAGTACCTGGCGTTCGCGTTCGGTCAGTTCCACGTCGGCCTGGCGGGGAGGGGAGCGCAAGGCCTGGGCCATGACGCGGGTCAGGCCGGGGCTGATCACCAGCGCGCCGTTGAGGGCATCGCGGATGTACTGCACCAGCAACTCCGGCTCCATGTCCTTGAGCAGGTAACCGTTGGCATCCAGGCGCAGGGCATCGCGAATGTCGTCCTCGGCGTCGGATACGGTGAACAGCAATACCTTGCCGGTGTAATGCATGGCCCGCAGCCGGCGCAGGGTTTCGATGCCGTTCATTTGCGGCATGTTGTTGTCCAGCAGGACCAGGTCAGGTTTGAGCGGTTCGATCAGTGTCAGGGCTTCTTCGCCGTGGCTGGCTTCGCCGACGATGTGCAAGTCGTCTTCGAGTTCGAGCATTTGGCGGATCCCTCGACGCATCATTGGATGGTCGTCGACCAGCAGGAGGGTGTGACGCAGGGGGGCGTTCATGTTGCGAGACCTTCGCTGTGTTGGCCCAGGAATTCCGGTTGGAAATGCACCTGGATACGGGTGCCCTGGGGCGTTCGGGAGATAATTTGCAGTTGGCCGCGCAAGCTGCGGGCCCGTTCGTTCATGATGTTCAGGCCGTGGTGTTCGCGCTGGTCCACTTCGCCACTGAAGCCCCGGCCATCGTCTTCGACCGACAGTCGCACGGTTTCGCCTTCCTGGCGCAGTTCGAGCCAGGCGTTCTCTGCGTGGGCATGGCGCAGGCAGTTGGAGAGCGCCTCGCGGGTGATCTGCAGGATATGGATCTGCTCACTGGCCGACAGCTCGAAGGCCAGCGTGTCGACGAACAGATGCACCCGGAAATCGCCCCGGCGGGAGAATTCTTCAGCGGTGTCCTTGAGTTCCTGGACCAGCCCGTCGTCGTGGATCTGCAAGCGGAACGTGGTGAGCAGCTCGCGCAACTGCCGGTAGGCATTGTTCAGGCCTTCGCGCAGTTCGGCGGTGACGGTTTCCAGGGTTTGCACCGGTTCGCCGCGACGCATCAGGGTTTGCATGCGGCTGACTTGCAGCTTCATGTACGACAAGGCCTGGGCCAGGGAGTCATGCAGTTCGCGGGCGATGATCGTGCGCTCATCGAGCAACAGCAGGCGATGGTCCTGTTCGCGCTGGCGCTTGAGAGACAGCGAGGTGCCGATCAGGTTTGCCAGGGCCTGGATCAGTGCGGTTTCCCAGGGTTGCGCCGCGTGACCGTCGACAAAATGCGCCTTGAGTTCACCCAGTTCCGTGCCCTGGTTACTGATGCTGAACGTCTGCGGCCGGGCGCTGTGGTGTTTCTGGCAGGTGGCGCAATCGCTGCTGGCGCAGACCTCGCGGCTGTTGGCGCCATGCAGCGACAGCAGTTGCCGGGCGGGCGCCTGCAACTGGCCTTGCAGACACAGCGACAGGCGCAGGCCCGGCAGTCGCTGCTGGAACCGGCTGATCAGTTCATCCAGCCCTTCGGCATTGGCCTGCCGCGTGGCCAGGCTGCGGCTGCTCTGGTACAGCAGCTCCAGGGCGGCATTGGCCTGTTGCAGGTTCAGGGTCTTTTGCTGGACCTGATTCTCCAGGGTGCGATGGGATTGCTCGATGGTCTCGGCCATGGTGTTGAAGCTGGTCGCCAGTTGGCCCAGTTCATCCTCTGACTGATGGTTGACCCGCACCTGGAATTCGCCACGGCGAAAGCGCTGGGTGGCGTCCACCAGTTCCTGCAAGGGCGTGACCACGCCGTACTGCAATTCATACAGACCGATCAGCAGGATGATCATGGTGGTGAACAGCGCCATGCCCTGGATCGTCTGTTGCCAGGCTTGCTTGTGCTCGCTCTGGCGTTGCAACAGGGTGACGAACTGGTCCAGTTGCGCAACGAAGGAAGCGGCACTGGACTGGAAGAACGCCGAATCGCCGCGTTCGATCGCCGGGCGCAAGGTCTGGTTCCAACGCTGCATGAGGCTCTGATAACTCTGATGCAGGGAGGTCGCCGGTCCGTCTTCCAGCACGGCGCGCAAGGACGGGCTTTCGAGACGTCGTTGCAGGCTGTCGATGATCGCCGGGACATCGTCGCTGGCCCCGGCTGCCAGTTTCCAGCTCAGGTGATAGGTCTCCATACGCACGGAACCGGCGGTGTTGATGGCGGCCGCGTCGCCCTGGCTGAACCAGGCAATCAGACCTGCGCTCAAGGAACTGGCCAGGGCGAGGATGGCGATCAGGATCACCGCCAGCCCGGCGCGAGCGGGCAGGGAACTGCGCAGCCACCGCATCATCGAGACTGGCCCTGGAGGAAATTCTGCAAACCGAACATGGGGACGCCCTGGCGTTGGGGGGGTATAGCAGCCGATCCCGGGCGCACTACCTCTAAAGAGTTGTCGGCCGCTACGTTTCGATAAAAGCCACGGCCGAAATGTTCAAAGCCTTGATAAATAAAGGTTCTTATCAACTTCAGGCTCTACCCCCTAAGAGGTAGACGGGCCCAGCATAGGCCAGTACCGCCGGGACGCACGTTGACCCAGGTCAAGTTTTTACGGGGTACGCATCACTAGGCTGCGCTCATCGAACTGACGGGGAGTGCATCGAGATGCGAGCGCAAGTGCAACAAGGGTTGGTGCTGGGGATGAGTACCCTGGCCTTCACCGTGTGCTTCATGGTCTGGATGATGTTTGCCGTGCTCGGTGTTCCGATCAAGGAAATGCTGGCGCTCAACGAAACCCAATTCGGTCTGCTGGCCGCCACGCCGGTGCTGACCGGTTCCCTGGTGCGCTTGCCCCTGGGCCTGCTGACCGACCGCTTCGGCGGGCGCATCGTGTTCTTCCTGCTGATGCTCTCCTGTGTGCTGCCGTTGTACCTGATCACCCTGGCCACGGCTTTCTGGCAGTTCCTAGTGCTGGGCCTGTTTGTCGGGCTGGCCGGTGGATCGTTCTCGGTGGGCATCGCTTATGTGGCCAAGTGGTTCGACAAGCAGAATCAAGGCTTCGCCATGGGTGTGTTCGGCGCGGGCAACGCCGGCGCCGCGCTGACCAAATTCCTCGCTCCGGCCTTGATCGCCTTCGGTTCCTGGCACCTGGTGCCGAAGGTGTTCAGCGCCATTCTGTTCATCACCGCGCTGCTGTTCTGGTTTCTCACAACCGAGAAGAAGGAGCACAGCGGCACCGGCGGCGCCACGTTGCGCGAGCAACTGAAAACCCTGAAAGAACCAGCGGTGTGGCGCTACTGCCAGTACTACTCGATCGTGTTCGGCGGCTATGTAGCCCTGGCCCTGTGGATGACCAAGTACTACGTGCAGGAATACGGCTTCAGCCTGCAAAGCGCGGCGCTGCTGGCGGCCTGCTTCTCCCTGCCCGGTGGCGTATTGCGGGCCGTCGGTGGCTGGATGTCCGACCGCTGGGGCGCCCAGAGCGTGACCTGGTGGGTGTTGTGGGTCAGCTGGATCTGCTTGTTCCTGCTCTCGTACCCACAGACCCAACTGCAAGTGCAGACCGTCAACGGCACGGTGGATTTTCACATCGGCCTCAACGCCACGCTGTTCACCGTGCTGCTGTTCGTGATGGGCATCGCCTTCGCGTTCGGCAAGGCCTCGGTCTTCAAGTACATCGCCAACGACTACCCGAAAAACATGGGCGCGGTGTCCGGCATCGTCGGCCTGGCCGGCGGCCTGGGCGGGTTCGTGTTGCCGATCATGTTCGGCGCCCTGGTGGACCTCACCGGCGTGCGCTCGTCCTGCTTCATGTTGATGTACGGCGTGGTCTGGGTCTCCCTGACCTGGATGTACTTCAGCGAAGTTCGCAAGCGCCCGCTGCTGGGTAAACAGCCGCCGGCCAGCCAATCCCCGTTTTCCAGCATTGCCCAAGGAGAAGAACATGTCCGTTCTGCAAACGCCTGAAAAGGGCCCGGTCATTCATGACTGGCGTCCGGAAGACCCCGCGTTCTGGGGCAAGAGTGGCAAACAGACTGCCCGGCGTAACCTGTGGATTTCCATCCCGGCGCTGCTGTTGGCCTTCGCGGTGTGGATGGTCTGGAGCACGGTGATCGTGCGCCTGAACGCCATCGGTTTCAGTTTCAGCACCGACCAGTTGTTCTGGCTCGCGGCGTTGCCGGGCCTGTCCGGCGCGACCTTGCGCATCTTCTATTCGTTCATGGTGCCGATCTTCGGCGGTCGTCGCTGGACGGCCCTGAGCACTGCGTCGCTGCTGTTGCCGGCGCTGTGGATGGGCTTTGCCGTGCAGGATCCGGCCACGCCTTACAGCGTGTTCGTGCTGATCGCGCTGCTCTGCGGCTTTGGCGGCGGTAACTTCGCCTCGAGCATGTCCAACATCAGCTTCTTTTACCCCAAGTCCCAGCAGGGCACGGCCCTGGGCCTGAACGCCGGGCTGGGCAACCTGGGCGTGTCGGTGATGCAGTTCAGCGTGCCGCTGGTGATTTCCTTCGGCGTGTTCGGCTTCATGAGCGGCCAGCCGCAGGTACTGGCTGACGGCAGCTCGCTGTGGCTGCAAAACGCCGGTTTTATCTGGGTGCCGTTCATCCTCGCCGTGACCGTGATTGCCTGGTTCGGCATGAACGACCTGTCCAGCGCCCGCGCTTCGTTCAGTGAGCAGGCAGTGATTTTCAAGCGCAAGCACAACTGGCTGATGTGCTGGTTGTACCTGGCGACCTTCGGCTCGTTCATCGGCTTCTCCGCCGCGTTTCCGCTGCTGATCAAAACCTCGTTCCCGGAAGTCATCGCCCTGAAGTTCGCCTTCCTCGGTCCGCTGGTCGGTGCCCTGGTGCGGCCACTGGGTGGCTGGCTGGCGGACAAGCTCGGCGGCGCGAAGGTTACGTTGTGGAACTTCGTGCTGATGATCGCGATGGTGTTCGGGGTCCTTCATTTCCTGCCCCAAGGCGGCCAGGGCGGCAGCTTCTACGGCTTCCTGGGGATGTTCATGTTGCTGTTCGTCACCACTGGCGTGGGCAACGGGTCGACCTTCCGCATGATCCCGGTGATCTTCCGCACCCTGCATGAAAAAGCCAGCCGCGGCCAAAAGCCCGAGCTACGCGAACAAGCGCTCAAGAACGCCGGCAAGGAATCGGCCGCAGTGCTGGGTTTCAGCTCGGCCATGGGCGCCTTCGGCGCGTTCTTCATCCCCAAATCATTCGGCACTTCGATGGCCCTGACCGGCGGCCCGGAGATGGCCTTCTACATGTTCGTCGGCTTTTACCTGAGCTGCATCGTGGTGACCTGGTGGTGGTATGCCCGCAAGGGCGCCGCAACACCGTGCTAAGCCGAACCTAAACCTGCGTGGGCGGGGCGCAGACCCCGCGGAGCAAGCCTGAGAGGAACACACTGTGAGTCATTTACTGGATCAACTGCGGTTTTTCAACCGCAAGCAAGGCGAGTTTTCCGACGGGCACGGCGAGACCCGCAAGGAGTCCCGCGACTGGGAGAACGTCTACCGCTCCCGCTGGCAGTACGACAAGATCGTGCGCTCCACCCATGGGGTGAACTGCACCGGCTCGTGCTCGTGGAAAATCTACGTCAAGAACGGCCTGATCACCTGGGAAACCCAGCAGACCGACTACCCGCGCACCCGTAACGACCTGCCCAACCACGAGCCGCGTGGCTGCCCTCGTGGCGCCAGCTACAGCTGGTACATCTACAGCGCCAACCGGCTCAAGTATCCGAAGATCCGCAAGCCATTGCTCAAGCTGTGGCGCGAAGCCCGGTTGACCCTGCCGCCCGTGGAAGCGTGGGCCAGCATCGTCGAAAACAAGGCCAAGGCCGACTCGTATAAAAGCAAGCGCGGCATGGGCGGTTTCATCCGTTCCAACTGGGAAGAAGTCAACGAGATCATCGCCGCCGCCAACGTCTACACCGTCAAGCAATACGGCCCGGATCGGGTGGTTGGCTTCTCGCCGATCCCGGCGATGTCGATGGTCAGCTACGCCGCGGGTTCGCGTTACCTGTCGCTGATCGGTGGCGTGTGCCTGAGCTTCTACGACTGGTACTGCGACCTGCCGCCAGCCTCGCCGATGGTCTGGGGCGAGCAGACCGACGTGCCGGAATCGGCCGACTGGTACAACTCCAACTACATCATTGCCTGGGGCTCCAACGTCCCGCAGACCCGTACCCCCGACGCGCACTTTTTCACCGAGGTGCGTTACAAGGGCACCAAGACCGTGGCGATCACCCCGGACTATTCGGAAGTCGCCAAGCTCACCGACCTGTGGCTCAACCCCAAGCAGGGCACCGACGCGGCACTGGCCCAGGCTTTCAACCATGTGATCTTCAAAGAGTTTCACCTGGACAAGCCCAGCGCCTACTTCACCGAGTACGCCAAGCGCTACACCGACCTGCCGGTGCTGGTGATGCTCAAGCCGATGCTCGGCGTGGCGCCGGGCTCCGGCTACCAGCCTGATCGCTTCCTGCGCGCCAGCGACCTGACCAACAACCTCGGCCAGGACAATAACCCGGAGTGGAAAACCATCGCCCTGGATGCCAGCGGTGAACTGGTTTCTCCCCAAGGCTCCATCGGCTATCGCTGGGGCGAAGAGGGCAAATGGAACATCCTGGCCCGTGAAGGCGGCGAGGGCCGTGAGATCGACCTCAAGCTCAGCCTGATTGGCGATGACGTGGCTGAAGTGGCCTTCCCGTATTTTGCCGGTGAAGCCCAGGAGTACTTCCAGCATGTGGCCGGTGACGCGGTGCAGTACCGCCGGGTGCCGGTGCACAACGTGGTGCTGGCCGACGGCAGCGTGGTGAAAGTCGCCACGGTGTTTGACCTGTCGGCGGCCAA
>NZ_WUUD01000016.1:456661-565027 GCF_009831705.1 Pseudomonas sp. PICF6
TGGTTGCCTCTGGCCTTCGGCCTGGACTGGAACCGTCCGCCACGGCAGATGAACGGCACCAGCTTCTTTTACGGCCACAGCTCGCAATGGCGCCACGAGAAGATGAGCATGCACGACGTGCTGTCGCCTCTGGCGGATAAGTCGCAGTTCCCTGAGCATGCCCTGGACTACAACATCCGCGCCGAACGCGCCGGCTGGTTGCCCAGCGCGCCACAATTGAACACCAACCCGCTGAACATTTGCCGCGATGCTGCCGCCGCCGGCATGGACCCGAAAGACTACGTGGTCAAGTCCTGGCAGGACGGCAGCCTGCGGTTTGCCTGCGAACAACCCGACAGCCCGGAAAACTTCCCGCGCAACATGTTCATCTGGCGCTCCAACCTGCTGGGCTCCTCGGGCAAAGGCCACGAGTACATGCTCAAGTACCTGCTGGGCACCAAGAACGGCGTGATGAACGAAGACATCGGCTTTGGTGGCGAATCCAAGCCGACCGAGGCTGAATGGGTCGACAACGGTGCCATCGGCAAACTGGACCTGGTGACCACCCTGGACTTCCGCATGTCCTCGACCTGCGTGTATTCCGACATCGTCTTGCCGACCGCGACCTGGTACGAAAAAGACGACATGAACACCTCGGACATGCACCCGTTCATTCACCCGCTGTCAGCGGCTATCGACCCGGCCTGGGAGTCGCGTTCGGACTGGGAAATCTACAAGGGCATCGCCAAGGCGTTCTCCGCCATGTCGGTCGGGCACCTGGGTGTCGAGAAAGACCTGGTCACCGTGCCGTTGATGCATGACAGCATCGGTGAACTGGCCCAGCCGTTTGGCGGCACTGACTGGAAAAGCGCCGGCGTGGCGCCGCAACCGGGCAAGAACGCACCGAACCTGCAAGTGGTGGAGCGCGATTACCCCAACATCTACAAGCAGTTCACCTCCCTGGGCCCGATGCTGGAGAAACTCGGCAATGGCGGCAAGGGCATCAACTGGAACACCGACGATGAAGTGAAATTCCTCGGTGAGCTCAATCACCATGAGGTCGACGCCGGTATCAGCCAGGGTCGGCCGAAGATCGACAGCGCCATTGATGCGGCCGAAGTGATTCTGTCCCTGGCCCCGGAAACCAACGGCCAGGTGGCCGTCAAGGCCTGGGCGGCCCTGTCGAAATTCACCGGCATCGATCACAGCCACCTGGCGCTGTCCAAGGCCCACGAGGCGATTCGCTTCCGCGACATCCAGGCGCAGCCGCGCAAGATCATTTCCAGCCCGACCTGGTCCGGCCTGGAAGACGATCACGTCAGCTACAACGCCGGCTACACCAACGTTCACGAAGCGATTCCATGGCGCACCATCACCGGCCGCCAGCAGTTTTACCAGGATCACCCGTGGATGCAGGCGTTCGGCGAGCAACTGATGAGTTATCGGCCGCCGGTCAACACCCGCACCATCGAAGGCGTGAAGGGCAAGCGCAGCAATGGCGAGACCGAAATCGTCCTGAACTGGATCACCCCGCACCAGAAGTGGGGCATCCACAGCACCTACAGCGACAACTTGCTGATGCTCACCTTGAGCCGCGGCGGGCCGATCGTCTGGCTCTCGGAAATCGACGCCAAGCGCGCCGGTATCGAGGACAACGACTGGATTGAATGCTTCAACGTCAACGGTGCGCTGACCGCCCGTGCGGTGGTCAGCCAGCGGGTCAAGGAAGGCATGGTGATGATGTACCACGCCCAGGAACGGATCGTGAACGTGCCCGGCTCGGAAACCACCAAGACCCGTGGCGGCCACCACAACTCGGTGACCCGCGTGGTGCTCAAGCCCACTCATATGATCGGTGGCTACGCGCAACAGGCCTACGGTTTCAACTATTACGGCACGGTCGGTTGCAACCGCGACGAGTTCGTCGTGGTGCGCAAGATGTCCAAGGTCGATTGGCTCGACGGTTCCAGTGGCGATGATCTGCCGCGTCCACTGCCAACCGATATCGAGGAGAACTGAGATGAAAATTCGCTCACAAATCGGCATGGTCCTGAACCTGGACAAATGCATCGGCTGTCACACCTGCTCGATTACCTGCAAGAACGTCTGGACCAGCCGCGAAGGCATGGAATACGCCTGGTTCAACAACGTCGAATCCAAGCCTGGCATCGGTTACCCCAAAGAGTGGGAAAACCAGGACAAGTGGAAGGGCGGCTGGATCCGTAACGCCGACGGTTCGATCAACCCACGCATCGGCGGCAAGTTCCGCGTGCTGGCGAACATCTTCGCCAACCCGGACTTGCCGAGCCTGGACGATTACTACGAACCGTTCGACTTCGACTACCAGCACCTGCACACCGCGCCTTTGGGCGAGCATCAGCCCACCGCACGGCCGCGCTCTCTGGTGTCCGGCAAGCGCATGGAGAAAATCGAGTGGGGCCCTAACTGGGAGGAGATCCTTGGCACCGAGTTTGCCAAGCGGCGCAAGGACAAGAACTTCGACCAGATCCAGGCGGACATTTACGGCGAGTACGAAAACACCTTCATGATGTACCTGCCGCGCCTGTGCGAGCACTGCCTGAACCCGGCGTGCGCGGCGTCCTGCCCGAGCGGGGCGATCTACAAGCGCGAGGAGGACGGCATCGTCCTGATTGACCAGGAGAAATGCCGCGGCTGGCGCATGTGCATCAGCGGCTGCCCGTACAAGAAAATCTATTTCAACTGGAAGAGCGGCAAATCGGAGAAATGCATTTTCTGCTACCCGCGCATCGAAGCCGGGATGCCGACGGTTTGCGCTGAAACCTGCGTCGGCCGCATCCGCTACCTCGGGGTGTTGCTGTACGACGCCGACCGCATCAGCGAAGTGGCGAGCACCGCCAACGAGCACGATCTGTATGAGAAGCAACTGGAGATCTTCCTCGACCCGAACGACCCGGCGGTGATTCGCCAGGCCCTGGCCGACGGCGTGCCGCAGTCGGTGATCGACTCGGCGCAACGCTCGCCGGTCTACAAAATGGCCGTGGACTGGAAACTCGCGCTGCCGTTGCACCCGGAATACCGCACCTTGCCAATGGTCTGGTACGTGCCGCCACTGTCGCCGATCCAGAACGCTGCGGCGGCCGGCACCGTGGGCATGAACGGGGTGATCCCGGACGTCGACAGCCTGCGCATTCCGCTGCGCTACCTGGCCAACATGCTCACCGCTGGCGATGAAAAACCGGTCAAGCGCGCCCTCAAGCGCCTGCTGGCGATGCGTGCCTACAAGCGTTCCGAACAGGTGGACGGCGTGCAGGACCTGCAAGTGCTGGCCGATGTCGGCCTGAGCGTGAACCAGGTGGAAGAGATGTACCGCTATCTGGCCATCGCCAACTACGAAGACCGTTTTGTCGTACCAAGCGCCCACCGCGAAGACGCCATGAGCGATGCGTTCGCCGAACGCTCCGGTTGTGGTTTCAGTTTCGGCAGCGGTTGCAGCGGCAGTACCGACACCAACATGTTCGGCGCCAAGAAGGCCAACCGCCGCGACGTCATCAAAACCGTGCAGTTGTGGGAGGAATGAACATGCGCATTCTCAAGGTGATTTCGTTGCTGCTCGATTATCCGACCGAAACCCTGGTGGCCGGTCGCGACGAGCTGGAGCAGGCGATTGTGCAGGCACGGGAAATCAGCCCGAAGCAGCGCGCTGCGCTGTTCGAGTTGCTGGAACTGATCTGTGGCCAGGACCTGATGGACGGCCAGGAGCACTACGGCGCGCTGTTCGGCCGTGGGCGCTCGCTGTCGCTGCTGCTGTTCGAACACGTCCATGGCGAGTCCCGCGACCGGGGCCAGGCCATGGTGGACATGATGGCCCAGTACGAAGAGGCCGGTTTTGCCATCGGCGTGAAGGAACTGCCCGATTACATCCCGCTGTACCTGGAGTTTCTCTCCACCCGCGAAGACATCGAGGCCCGCGAAGGACTGGCCGATGTGGCGCATCTGCTGGCCTTGCTGGCGGCGCGCCTGGAAGAGCGCGAGAGCGCCTACGCCAGTTGTTTCCGGGCCTTGCTGCAAATCGCCGGGGCCGAGCCCCAGGTGGCGGTGGCCGAGTTGCGTGAGCAGGTCAAGGCCGAGCCACGCGACGACTCCCTCGAAGCCCTGGACAGGATCTGGGAAGAGGAAGCGGTGGATTTCATGAAGGCCGAGCAGCAGGACCGTTGCAGTTCGCTGCCGAGTGCGCCGGGCAAGGCCCGGGACGAAAGCGCGGTGCCGTTGCATTGGGTGGATTTTCAGCATGAAGGACGGGCCGCTGCGCCCGCCGGGGAGGTGGGCAATGTCTAAATGGGATCTGTTGATGTTCGGGGTCTACCCCTATGTCGCCTTGGCGATTTGCCTGATCGGCAGTTGGGCGCGGTTTGACCTGTCCCAGTACACCTGGAAGGCCGGCTCCAGCCAGATGCTGAGCAACCGTGGCATGCGCGTGGCGAGCAATCTGTTCCATGTCGGTGTGTTGTTCGTCCTGGCCGGCCACTTTGTCGGCCTGCTGACGCCGGCGGCGATCTATCACCATGTGTTGAGCACTGAGAACAAACAGTTGCTGGCGATGGTGTCCGGCGGGTTCTTTGGGGTGCTGGGTCTGATCGGTCTGGTGATGCTGCTCAACCGGCGGCTGAGCGACCCGCGAGTGCGCGCCACGTCCAGCACGTCGGACATCCTGGTGTTGGTGGTGCTGCTGGTGCAACTGGTGCTGGGCTTGATGACCATTGTGGCGTCCACCGCCCATATGGACGGTTCGGTGATGGTGATGCTGGCCGACTGGGCACAGAACACTGTGCTGTTGCGTCCGGTGGAGGCGGCCGCGGCCATTGCGCCGGTGGGCTTGGTCTACAAGCTTCATGTGGTACTGGGCCTGACCCTGTTCGTGCTGTTCCCGTTCACCCGTCTCGTCCATATCGTCAGTGCGCCGGTCTGGTACCTGGGGCGTCGTTATCAAATCGTGCGGCAGAAGTTCTAAGGAGACGATCATGGCTAGTGGATGCGGATGTGGCGGCGGTAACGGGGGCAGCGGCGGCTGCGGTTCTTCAGCGAAAGCAGCGCCAGTGACCCCGCCGCTCAGCGATATCGAGCCGGCGGGCGCGGTGCAGTTCGAACCGGCCCAGGCCGGGCCGGTGCCAGGTGATGAAGCCCCGGCACAATTGATTGCCAGCAGTGAGCAGGAGTGGCCGATCATCAGCGTCAACGGGGTGTCGATCACCCCCCAGGCGATGGCCCAGGAGCTGCAGTATCACCCGGCTGAGAGCCGCGAGGATGCGGTCTACCAGGCGGCCCGGGCGTTGGTGATCCGGGAGTTGCTTCAGCAACGCATCGCCGAGCTGGGGCTGGCGTTGCAGGTGGGCGCCGGTGAAAACGAAGAGGAGGCGGCCACGCGGTTGTTGCTCGAGCGTGAGGTGCAGGTGCCGCAATGTGATGAGGCGACCTGCCTGCGCTACTACGAAAGCAATCGGGCGCGCTTTCACAGCGCCCCCTTGCTGGCGGTGCGGCACATTCTGCTCGAATGCGCACCGGACGACGCCGAAGCGCGCGACCAGGCTCACGGCCAGGCCGAAACCCTGCTGCAACGCCTGGACGAGTTCCCCGGTAGCTTTGCCGAACTGGCGTTGAACCACTCAGCCTGCCCGTCCAAGGCTCAGGGCGGCTCGCTGGGGCAGATCAGTAAGGGCCAGACCGTGCCCGAACTGGAGCGCCAGTTGTTTGCCTTGCCGGCGGGCCTGGTGGGCAAACCGCTGGAAAGCCGCTACGGCTGGCATGTGATCAGCATCGATCAGCGTGTCGAAGGCCAACCGTTGCCTTATGAGGCGGTGGCGACGGCGATTCGCACCCAGCTGCAACAAGGCGTGTGGCAGAAGGCGCTGGTGCAGTACCTGCAAACCCTGATCGGTGCGGCGGACATTCGCGGCATTCATCTTCAGGGCGCCGACTCGCCGCTGGTGCAGTGAGCACCGGCTCAATCAGGGGACAGACATGAACGCCGTGTTGCAGGACGGATTTGGGCGCCAGATCGACTATCTGCGGATGTCGGTGACCGATCGTTGTGATTTTCGCTGCGTGTATTGCATGGCGAAAAACATGACCTTCCTGCCGCGCCAGCAGGTGTTGACCCTGGAGGAACTGCACCGATTGGCGCGGTTGTTCGTGGGGCTGGGGGTCAAGAAAATCCGCCTGACCGGTGGCGAACCGCTGATCCGTCCGGGCATCGTCGGGTTGTGTCGCGACATCGCGGCATTGCCCGGCCTGCGGGAACTGGTGATGACCAGCAACGGTTCGCAGCTGGGGCGACTGGCCCGGCCGCTGGTCGATGCCGGGGTCAAGCGCATGAACATCAGCCTGGACAGCCTGGATGGCGAGCGCTTTCGGGCGATCACCCGTAACGGCGATCTGGATCAGGTGCTGGCGGGCATTGAAGCGGCGAAGGGCGCAGGGTTTGAGCGGATCAAGCTCAACTGCGTGGTAATGAAAGGGCGCAACTTCGATGAAGTCCCGGCGCTGGTGCAGTACGCCATCGAGCAACGCATCGACATCAGCTTCATCGAGGAAATGCCCTTGGGTGAGGTCGGGCGTTCCCGGGGCGAGTCGTTCTGCTCCAGCGATGAGGTCCGGGCGGTCATTGCCAATCATCACCGGTTGCTCGACAGCACCGAAAACAGCGGCGGCCCGGCGCGTTATGTGCGCCTGGAGCAGCACGCGCAGACCCGGATCGGTTTCATTTCCCCCAATACCCACAACTTTTGCGCCAGTTGCAACCGGGTGCGCATGACCGTTGAAGGGCGGTTGCTGCTGTGCCTGGGACAGGAAGATTCTCTGGACCTGCGCAGTTTGTTGCGGCGCTATCCGCTGGACGATCAACCGCTGATCCAGGCGGTACAACAGGCGCTGCGCGGCAAACCCCTGCGTCACGACTTCAACCCTGGCGGGGAAGTGCAGATTGTGCGGTTCATGAACATGAGTGGTGGGTGAGCCTCAGCGCAGATGTTGAATGGACCGCCGTTATCGCGAGCAGGCTCGCTCCCACAGGGATTTGTGGTGTACGCAGAAAGAGCAGACACCTGAAAACCCATGTGGGAGCGAGCCTGCTCGCGATGGGTTATACCGGTCGACATCTCAAGCGGCTGATCCACCCTCGATTCTTGATATCGATCAATTGCAACCCTCACTTTTGGTCGTACTCTCCACTGCATATTGTGTTTGAAGATTGTTAATTATCTATATGTAGTGTCTGGAGCCAAAATGCAGAGCACGTTGATCTCAGTAGGCTGTAACCGCTTGCACAAGCGCGATGGCAGTGTGGTTGCCTTCGACGCGGACAAGATCCGCCAGGCGCTGATCGCCGCCGGCAAGGCCACCGGCGAATACGCTGAGGGGGAGGCTGAAGGGTTGCTGGAAGCGGTGCTGACGCGATTGGAAGGACAGACGCGCTTGAGCGTCGAGCAGATCCAGGACCGTGTCGAGCGAGTACTGATGGACGCCGGTTTCTTTCTGGCCATGCGTGCCTATATCGTCTACCGCGAGCAACATGGACGCCTGCGCCGGGATCGTCGCACCCTGGTGGAAGTCGCCACCTCGATGAACGAATACCTGGACCGCGAAGACTGGCGCGTGCAGGCCAATGCCAACCAGGGTTACTCCCTCGGTGGGCTGATCCTCAACGTATCGGGCAAGGTCACCGCCAACTATTGGCTCGACGAGGTCTACAGCCAGGCCATCGGCCAAGCGCACCGCGAGGCCGACCTGCATATCCACGACCTGGACATGCTCGCCGGTTACTGCGCCGGCTGGTCGCTGCGCACGCTGCTGCACGAAGGCCTCAATGGGGTGCCGGGACGGGTTGAGGCCGGGCCGCCCAAACATTTGAGCAGCGCCTTGGGGCAGATGGTGAATTTCCTCGGCACGCTGCAAAACGAATGGGCCGGTGCCCAGGCGTTCAGCTCGTTCGACACCTACCTGGCGCCGTATGTGCGCAAGGACAGACTCAGCTATGACGAGGTCCGCCAGTCGTTGCAGGAGTTCATCTACAACCTCAACGTCCCGTCACGCTGGGGTACGCAAACACCTTTTACCAACCTTACGTTCGACTGGGTCTGCCCGGAGGATCTGCGCGAACAGATTCCGGTGATCGGTGGCGAGGAGATGCCGTTCGCCTACGGTGATCTGCAAGTGGAAATGGAATTGATCAATCGCGCCTACATCGAGGTGATGCAGGCCGGTGATGCAAAGGGCCGGGTGTTCACTTTCCCGATCCCGACCTACAACATCACCCATGACTTCCCGTGGGACAGCGAGAACGCCGACCGCTTGTTCGAGATGACCGCCCGCTACGGTCTGCCGTATTTCCAGAACTTCCTCAACTCGGACATGCAACCCAACCAGGTGCGCTCGATGTGCTGCCGCCTGCAACTGGATGTGCGCGAGTTGCTCAAGCGCGGAGGAGGCCTGTTCGGCTCGGCGGAACAGACCGGCTCACTAGGTGTGGTGACGATCAACTGCGCACGCCTGGGCTACCTGTACAAAGGCGATACCAGCGCATTGCTGCAACGCATCGATACGCTGATGGAACTGGCGAAGGAGAGCCTGGAGGTCAAGCGCAAGGTCATCCAGCACCACATGGACGCCGGGCTGTACCCGTACACCAAGCGCTACCTGGGCACCCTGCGTAATCACTTCTCCACCATCGGCGTGAACGGCCTGCACGAAATGCTGCGCAATTTCACCGATGACCAGCAAGGCCTGCATACCGAGCAAGGCCGGGCATTCGCCCTGAAACTGCTGGATCACGTGCGCGCCACGCTGCTGCGCTTTCAGGAAGAAACCGGCCACCTCTACAACCTGGAAGCCACCCCTGCCGAGGGCACCACCTACCGTTTCGCCAAGGAAGACCTCAAGCGTTACCCCGATATCTTGCAGGCCGGCAGCCCGATCGCCCCGTATTACACCAACTCGTCGCAGTTGCCGGTGGGCTTCACCGACGATCCGTTCGAAGCCTTGGAGCTGCAAGACGAACTGCAATGCAAATACACCGGCGGCACCGTGCTGCACCTGTACATGGCCGAGCAGATTTCCTCCACACAGGCCTGCAAGCAGCTGGTGCGCAAGGCCCTGGGACGCTTCCGGCTGCCGTACCTGACCATCACGCCGACGTTTTCCATCTGCCCGGTCCACGGCTACCTGGCCGGCGAACATGAGTTTTGCCCCAAATGCGACGAGGCCTTGCTGTTGCAACAGCAGTTGGCAGGCAGCGTTCACTGATCCGATCCATCGACCGCAAGGAGCTTCATCCATGAACGCATCACAATCTCTTCCGCAGGCACAGCGTCAACGTTGCGAAGTCTGGACCCGCGTGATGGGTTATCACCGTCCGGTGGCGGCCTTCAACCCAGGCAAACAGTCCGAGCATCGCGAACGGGTTCACTTCACTGAAAGCGCGGCCGGGCGTCCATGAGTCGAGCGCTACGGGTTGGGGGCATGGTGCCCCTGACCACCCTCGATTATCCGGGCCAACTGGCTTGCGTACTGTTTTGCCAGGGCTGCGCCTGGCGTTGTCGTTATTGCCACAACCCGCAACTGATCCCGCCGCGCGGCAGCGAAGAGGTGGATTGGTGTCGGGTGTTGGCATTTTTGCAACGTCGCCAGGATCTGCTTGACGCCGTGGTGTTCAGCGGTGGTGAGCCGACCCTGCAGGACGGCCTGGCGCCAGCCATGGAGCAAGTGCGGCAGATGGGTTTTCGCATCGGCCTGCACAGCGCCGGCATCAAACCGGCGGCCTTCGCCAAAGTGGTCGGGCAAGCCGACTGGGTTGGCTTCGACATCAAGGCCTTGCCCGAAGACGCCCTGGACGTGACTCGGGTTCATGGCAGCGGTGCCGCCAACTGGCGCAGCCTCGACTATCTGCTGGCCAGCGGCGTGGATTATGAATGCCGGACCACCGTGCATTGGCATTTGTTCGATCCCGAACGGTTGTTGACCCTGGCTCGCCGCCTGAGCGAGCAGGGCGTCACGCGTTTCGCTGTGCAACTGGTGCGCACGGCCCGGATGCTCGACCCCCATCTTTCCAGTGTTTCGGCACAGGCCTTGCAGCCGGAGTTGTGGGCCGCCATGCGCGAGTTGTTTCCCTCGTTCGTTTTACGCAGTTGACCGTCCCCGGGGATGAACGACCGACAGCGGTTCGGGATCGCCGGGCCGCTCTTTTTTATGGCTTTTTTTATGGTTTTCAAATGCGCTGCCAATCGGCAGGTAGTTGAACAGGGAGCATTTGATATGACCAGACTCACCACTGCCCACCGTATCGTGATCGGTTTTGCCATCGCTCCACTGGCGTTGATCGCCCTGGCGTTATACGCCTTGAACGACCTGGCCACGCTGCGCGACCAGGCGGTGCAAATCGTCAGACAGGATTGGCCGAAGATCGACCCGATCATGGTGATCGCCACGGGTGTGCGCGATAACGCCAGGAACACCCGGGACCTGTTGATCGACAAGAACAACGCGCAGGTCCAGCAATCGATCGACATGACCCGGCAACGTATTACCCAGGCCTTTACCACGCTGGAGCCGCTGTTCGACCAGCCGGAAGGCAAAGCGGCGTATGCGGCACTGAAGAAGCACCGTGAGGCGTACGTGGCCGCGTTCGTTCAGGTGCAGGCGTTGATTCGCCAGGGAGCCACGGACGACGCGATGACGCAACTCAAGCAGGGCGTGATGCCGGCCGAGCTTGAGGTCTACAAAAGCCTGGAAGGGCTGATGGCGATGCAGGGCCGGTTGTTTGTCGAGCGTGAACAGCTGGCCCAGGCGCGCTACAGCGACGCGCGGCGCAACATGCTGACACTGGTGCTGGCCTGCCTGGCCCTGGTCAGTACCGTTGCGGTCCTGGTGACCCGCAGCGTGACCCGTCCGCTGGGTGGCGAGCCCGATGATGCGGCGCGGGTGCTGAGCCAGATTGCCCAAGGCGACTTGACGATCCGCGTGCCGCTGGACGCCGGGAGTGCAAACGACAGCGTAATGAGCAACATGCATGACATGCAGCAGAGCCTCAACAGCATGGTCCGGCACATTGCGGCTTCGGTGGATCGGGTGGCCAGTTCCTCCGAAGAGCTGAGTGCGGTGAGCAGTCAGACCAACAGCACCCTGGAACTGCAAGGCCAGGAAATCGAACAGGCCGCGGCGGCCGTGAACCAGATGACGGCGGCGGTGGACGAAGTGGCGCGCAATGCGGTGAGTACCAGCGAAGCCTCGCGGATATCCGAGCAAACCGCCCAGCGCGGTCGTGAGCAGGTTCAGGAGACCGTTGCTTCGATCAGCGCATTGGCGCTGGGGGTGACGGACTCCTCGGGACGCATCCAGCAGTTGGCAGGCAGGGTCGAGCACATCAGTTCGGTGCTGGACGTGATCCGCGGCATTGCCGATCAAACCAATCTGCTGGCCTTGAACGCCGCCATTGAAGCAGCCCGCGCTGGCGATGCCGGGCGTGGTTTTGCCGTGGTGGCCGACGAAGTCCGGGCACTGGCCCATCGCACCCAGGATTCGACTCGGGAAATCGAGGAGATGATCGGCAACATCCGCCAGGACAGCGAGCACGCCGTGACCGCCATGCAAAGCAACAGCGAACTGGTGCAGACCACTTTGCAAGTGGCCCGCCGCTCCGGCGATGCCCTGGATGAAATCGCCCGTTCGATCTCGCAGATCAACGAGCGCAATCTGATGATCGCCAGCGCCACCGAAGAACAGGCGCTGGTAGCCCGGGAAGTGGACCGTAACCTGGTGGGTATTCGCAACCTGTCCGAACAGGTATTGCTCGGGGCCCGGCATACTGATACTGCCGGTCAGGACCTGGCGCAGATGGCCGGCTCACTGCATGAGACCGTGGCGCGGTTCAAGGTCTAGGCCAGCCCCGCGTCAGATGTTGTCAACCACACAAATCCACCGTGGGAGCAAAGCTTGCTCGCGAGGCGTCTGCACAGCCAACACCGCTCAAACTGACCCACCGCGATCGCGAGCAAGCTTTGCTCCCACAGGGTTTTGCGTCGTTCCAAGGTATCGTGAACGTTAGCGATCCGCTGTGGGAGCAACGCTTGCACTGCGTGTTCACCATCCCCAGAACTGCAACCACCAGCCATAACCCACCAGGCCATTGGCTAATACCAGGCAGGCCATTGCGAGGGGCCGGCGGGTTGCATGTTCCAGGCGCTTGTAGCCCAGCCACAGACTCCAGGCGATTGCCGCGACCAGCAGCGCGGCCCGAGCCGGTTGTACCCAGTAGAGCAACAACCCTTCATAGCGCAGCAGTTTGACGGTGGTGGCCGACAAGCCGAGGAACAACCCTGCACCGCCGAGGGGCGTCAGGGTGATGGCCAAGGGCCAATACTGTGCAGGATCGCCCGAGAGTCTTGCCGCCAGGCGCATCAACAGCAGCAGCGACGTGCCCAACAGCAAGGCACTCATGCCCAGATAAGCGACGATGCAAAAGCCATCGAGCCAACTGAAGCTGTCATTGAGCTGCGGATAGTGGGTCAGCAACCACCAAGGGGCGTTGTCTTGCAATGGCCAGAACAGCTCATGGGCGACCAGCCATTGGGCCAGGCTCTGCTTCATGGCAATGAACCAGGGGCTGACGGTCCACTGAAAAGCCCCCATGGCCAGGCCAATGACGCCGAACAACAACAAGCGCGCGTCCCAAGGCGAAAGGGTGGTTGCGCTCGAGTGAAGGATTTCCTCGTTACTGGAACGGGCTATCAGGCGTACCGCATCGCGCTGGCCGCTGCAGCGACCACAGGCGTGGCAATCGGCGGCACCGCGCATCCGGCGAATGTCCAGCAATGGCGCGCAGTTGGGAGGCGGTCGGCGCGGCGCGGGGTTTTCCAGCCAGCGTTGCTCGTCCACCTGGAAGTGCACCGGTGCCAGGCGAGCAAGCAGGGCGAAGACGCCACTGACTGGACACAGGTAGCGGCACCACACTCGCTTGCCTCGGGCGAACAGCAGGCCAACGATCACCGCTGCGACCGTCGAGCCCCCCAGGATCAACAGCGCCGCCTGGGCATAGTCATAGACGCTGATCAACTGCCCATAGATCGTGGTCAGGCAGAACGCCAGGGTCGGCCAGCCGGCCCAGCGCACCCCGCGTGGCACGCCCAGGCCTTTGCCATACTGGCTGGCCCATTCACTCAAGGCACCTTCAGGACACAGCACGCCACACCAGAGTCGACCGAACAGCACAATCGACAGCAACACGAAAGGCCACCAGATGCCCCAGAACATAAACTGCGCCAGCAGCGTGAGGTTGTCCAACAGCCGAGCCTGGCTGCTGGGCAATGGCAACAGCGCCGGCACCACCAGCAGCACCGCATAGAACAGCACCACCGCCCATTGCACGGCGCGAATGGTTGCGCCGTGGCGCCGCATGCCGTCGCCCAGACGTTGCAGCCAGAGGTTCAAGTCGGACATGGCAGCGTTTGCGCTTTGCGTGGCCGCAGCCAGCCGGCAACCCCCAGCCAGTAGCCGAGCCACACCAACAAGGTCATGGCACTGGGACTGGCTCGATAGCCGGTGAAATCCGCCAGGAAACCGCCCAGGCCATGGCCGTCATCCAATATCGCGCTGCTGTCCCAGAGCGCGTCGCCGATGCCTTGGTAGACCACTTCGGGCCAGTCCATCGCCAGCAACTGACCGCTGATCCGCTCAATGCCGTTGACCAGCAGCGCTGCCCCCAATAACAACAGAATGGTTTCGCTGATGGCAAAGAAACGCGGCCATGAGATGAACCGTCGACTGCCGTGCAGCAAGACGATGGTCAGCAGCGCCAGCAGCAGGCCGGCCACCGCGCCCACGGCGAACAAGCCCAGTGGCGCCCCTTGCAGACGCGCCCCGGCGCCATACAGGAAGACCACGGTTTCACTGCCTTCGCGGCTGACGGCCAGCAGCGCCAACACCATCAGCCCCCATCCACCCTGGCGGCTGAAACGATGGTCGGCGTGACGCGTCAGATCCTGTTTCAACGTCCCGGCGTTTCGGTGCATCCAACCGACCATTTGCACGATCAGCAGACTGGCGACCAGCGCCAACGCCGCCTGGAACCATTCATTGGCCGCGCCGCTCATGGCTTCGCCGGCCAACAGAATCAGACCGGCCAAGATGCCCGACAACAGCAAACCCAGCGCCACGCCAGCCCACACGAACTGCAACAAGCGACCGGCCTGTTGCTGCCGGCTGACCCAGGCCTGGAGTATGCCGATTACCAACAGCGCCTCGACGCTTTCGCGCCAGACAATAAACATGGATTGAGTCATGCAAACACCTCCTGTTCGCCGACTACTGGGCGAGGATGCCGCCCTCGGGCAGTTGCGGGTTGAATTCATCGAAAAACGGATAGTGCCCGGGGCGCAGCGGGTGAATGACGACAAACGTGGTAACGCCGGGCGACAGGACCTTTTCCACCCGCAGGGGCGTGCTCTCGAATTCCGCCGGACCCTGGCCGACGTTTTTCAGCACGATCTTGAAGCGCTGCCCGGCCGGTACTTCCAGCTGCGGCGGGGTGAAATGGCCGTCGCGCATGCTCAACTCGTAAGTAAGCAGTTGGGCATGGGCGATTGAAGGCAACAGCAAGCCGGCCAGCACCCACCCGGCCAGCTGTCGCGCTGTTCGGCTCGTTGAACGACGCATCTTCAATACCCGCCTTTTTTGCCAATCCCGGCGTAGACGAATTCGTAATGCAGTTCACAGCGCTCGAACCACGGTGCCACGCCGGTTTCCTTGTCGGTATGACGGCCGAGGGAGCCATGGCCGCCGGGCGGCAGGACAGTGAAGGTCAATTGGTATTTGCCGGGGCCCAGCAGCTTGACGTTGTCGCCATAGTGCGGCCCGTCATTGGCCACCATGGCGTGGAAGTCGCCCTTGAGCGGGGTGTCGTTGCCTTGTTTTTTCAGTTGGAACGACACGTTGAGGTAGGGCACGAAGCTGCCTTCCTGGAAACCTTGCTGGTTGTCGGCCGTGGCCCTGATATCGGCCTCCAGGTGAACGTCAGACTCGGCGGTTGGGCGCATCATGCCGGCCGGGGCCATTTCGATCGGTTGCAGGTACACCGCGCCGACCTCCAGGCCCGGGCACATTTGCGGTTCGCCAATGGGGTATTCCTTGGCCTGGGACAGAGGGGCGAGAAACAGCAGGGCGAGAGACAGCGGAGCGAGGGTACGCATGGGAAGACTTCCTGAGGACTAAGGGATGGCCGAGTCTAGGAAGCTTTGCTGCGAATAATAATGATTCTTGTCAATTTTCGAGGCATTTAACCCGCCAGGAACGCCGATACCGTCATGCCGGTGGTTCTTGATCGATATCAAGGGCACTTTGGCCCTGACACGCTAGGGTACAGGCACACCCATCGGCTATACGGGGGCGTCATGGCAAAGCCTTTTCCAATCAGTCCGAAACATCCCGAGCGCATTTGCTGGGGCTGCGACCGTTATTGCCCGGCCAGTGCCCTGGCGTGTGGCAACGGTGCGGATCGAACCATGCACCCGGCCGAAATGATCGGGGAGGATTGGTACCTGCATGGTGATTGGGGGGTGGAGTTGGTGGACATTAGCGCCAAGGTCATCGATCCAAGCACCACTCACCCGAAGGAATGAAGTGAACCTGTGGCGAGGGGATTTATCCCCGCTGGGCTGCGCAGCGGCCTTAAGATTTGCGGTCGCTGCGCAACCGAGCGGGGATAAATCCCCTCGCCACATTAACGCCCATTTTCCCGGACAGTGGATCACAACTTCGGCAACTGCCCGATCCGCCCCATCATCTCGGTCACGATCTGCAGGTCCAGAAGAAACTGCTCGACCGTCTTGAACTCGTTGTCGTTATGCCCGGTGTACTTGACGTCGGGCATGGCCAGGCCGAACTGCACGCCGTTGGGCAAGTCATGAACCGAGGTGGCGCCAGCGGAGGTGCCGTACTTGTGCTCCATGCCGAGGTTTTCGCTGGCCACGGCCAACAGTGCCTTGACCCATTCACCGTCCGGGTTGCGATACATCGGCTCATCGATTGAATAATCGAACGCCACGGCGACCTCCGTCTTCTTGCTCCAGGCGGCCAGTTTGTCGGTGATTTCAGCCTTGATCGCTTCCGTCGGCTTGCCCACCGGCACGCGCAGATTGACGGCCAGCTTGAAGGCTTTGTCATCCATGCCGACATACGTCAGGGAAGCGGTCAGCGGCCCCATGAAGGCGTCGGAAAAGCCAATCCCCAGTTTGCTTCCCAGGTAGTCCAGGCCCCAGTTGTCGGCGGCATAGCGGGCGGCATCGGTGATGTGGTTGTGCTTGAGCGCAACCTTGCCCTCGAGGCTGTTGATGAAGTCCAGCATCCTCGCCACCGGGTTGACCCCGGACTCTGGTTCTGAGGAATGGGCGGAGACGCCTGTGAAGGTCAGTTTGACGTCCTTACCGACGACCGCGGTGGTCACCTGGAAGTCGCCGCCATTGCCCTTGGCATACGCGGAAGCGGCTTTTTGCAGCGTCGCGGCCAGTTCAGCAGGCTGATCGCCCACGAAGGTAGCGACCGATGTGGACGGAATCTGATTGGTGGCCAGGCCACCGGTCATCGCCGTGATCTCAGCGCCTTTGCCCTGGGCCGCACGCCGGGCGAAGTTGGCCATGACGGTGCCATAGCCTTTTTCGGCAATCACCACCGGGTAGCCGCCATCCAGCGCCAGGTTGTAGTTGGGGGTTGGGTTGCGCTCGAAGTAATAGGGGATGGCGTCGCCGGTGGTTTCCTCGGTGGTGTCTACCAGCAGTTTGAAATTCCTCGCCAGCGGCAGGTTTTCTTCCTTGATGATCTTCATGGCGTACAGCGCCACGACAATGCCGTTCTTATCATCTTCGGTGCCCCGCCCGTACATGCGGTCGCCCACCAGGGTGACCTTGAACGGATCCAGACGAGTGCCGTCTTTCAATACCCAGTTTTCCGGGGTCACCGGCACGACGTCGGCATGGGCGTGAATGCCCACGACTTCGTCGCCACTGCCATGCAGTGAAATCTCGTAGACGCGGTTGTCGATGTTGCGAAAGTCCAGGTTGAAGGCTAGGGCAAGGCGCTTGATCTTGTCCGCGATCTTGAGGAACTCGGGGTTCTCGTGCTGGGCAACACCGTCCTTGCGAAAGGTCGGGATCGCCACCAGTTCGCGCAGGGTTTCGGTAGCGGCGTTGCCGTATTTCACCCGTGCATAGAGGCCGAGCAGACGATGAATTTCGTTCTGCTGCTCAGCCGTAAGGGGTTTGTTGTCGAGGAACGTGCTGATGGCCGGGCCGAGCTTGGCGGTTTCGGCCAACTCACTCCTGGCCACATTTCCCAGGAACTGCCTGAAGTCGGTGACGGAGGTGTCAGCGAGGGTTTTGACGAGGGACGAACTCTGTTGCGCAGTGATGTTGGCCAAGGCGGGTGGGGTGATCGACGCCAGGCTGGACAGCAGCAAGGTGCTCACGGCCAGGTGCTTGAGGGATAAGTTCATTGGTAGAGGCATTCCTTTGCAGACGGTGGGAAAGAAGTGACTGATTGATGGAACACTCACTTACAACCTAGCACCGAGAAGGACCTGCCGGGAGTTTTGTAATCAACATTAATGCATGCCGATCCATTGCTATCGCGAGCAGGCTCGCTCCCACAAGGGATTAGGGGTGGTCACACGATCTTGTGTCCACTTTGCAATCCCTGTGGGAGCGAGCCTGCTCGCGATAGCTTAATGCGGCGCGCGAGGGATCGTCTTGAGCAGGTCTTCCGGGCTGATGTGACCGACGATGGGCTCCGCGCTGCTGCCCGGCAGCGGCAGGTCGAGGATGTGCCCCTTGATCTTGCCGACCACATGCATCTCGCAGGGTTTGCAGTCGAACTTCAGCGTCAGCACCTCGTCACCATGGATCAACTGCATCGGCGCAACCTTGGTGCGCACGCCGGTGACGCCCTTGGCCTGCTTGGGACAGAGGTTGAACGAGAAACGCAGACAGTGCTTGGTGATCATCACCGGCACTTCACCGGTTTCTTCGTGGGCTTCGAACGCCGCATCGATCAGTTTCACACCGTGGCGATGATAAAAATCCCGGGCCTTCTGGTTGTAGACGTTGGCCAGGAACGACAGGTGCGACTCCGGGTACACCGGCGGAGGATTGGTCTCGGCCTTGCGCCCCCCTCGGGGATGGGCCTCGACACGGGCGGTGGTCAGGGCTTCGATGACTTCGCGGCGCACTGCCTTGAGCTGCGAGTTGGGAATGAAATACGCCTGGGGCGCATCCAGCTCGATGGCGGTGGCGTGGTACTCGGTGGTGCCCAGTTGGCCGAGCAGGTCGTGCAGTTGCTCCAGCGCCTGCTCCGGCTTGTTCGCCAGGCCGAATGGCCCGTCCAGGCTGACGCTGGCGCTGACGCCTTCCTCGCTGGTAGCAGTCAGCTCCAGGCGCTCTTCACGCAGGCGTGCGACCCAGGCAACGCCCACCCGGCGCTCGGCGGAGGTCTTGAGCAGCGCTTGCTGCCAGTTGTGGTCCAGGTTACGACTCAGCGGGTGGTTGGGGCGTAATGTGTGCAACCCTGCCGGCATTTCGTTGGGCTCGACGCGGTAGCGGTAACGCTTCTGGCCGTCTTCCTCGAATTCGCCCTTGGGCTCGGCGATGTTGGCGCGAAAACCCACCACTTCACGCTTGACCAGCACGTTGAGGCCATCGCCGTTGGACAGCGGATCAAAGGTCACGACTTGCAGGTCGCGCTTGCCGACTTTTTCCACCACGCCCACCGGCACGCCGGTAAAGGTCGGGGAATCGAAGGCGCCGATGTCGATCTTGCGCTCGCTGACGAAGTAGTCGGTGCTGCCGCGGTGGAACGTCTTCTCCGGGTCGGGCAGGAAGAAGTGCGCGGTGCGACCGCTGGAGGCGCGGGCCAGGTCCGAACGGTCTTCGAGGACATCGTCCAGGCGCTGGCGGTAGTAGGCGGTGATGTTCTTCACATAGCCCATGTCCTTGTAGCGTCCTTCGATCTTGAACGAACGCACACCGGCTTCGACCAGGGCGCGGATGTTGGCGCTCTGGTTGTTGTCCTTCATCGACAGCAGGTGCTTCTCATAGGCAACCACCCGGCCCTGATCATCCTTGAGGGTGTAGGGCAGGCGACAGGCCTGGGAGCAATCACCACGGTTGGCGCTGCGGCCGTTCTGGGCGTGGGAGATATTGCATTGGCCGGAAAACGCCACGCACAGCGCGCCGTGGATAAAGAACTCGATGGCCGCGTCGGTTTCGTCGGCGATGGCGCGGATTTCCTGCAGGTTCAACTCCCGCGCCAGTACCAGTTGGGAGAAACCGGCCTGATCAAGGAACTTTGCCCGTGCCAGGGTACGGATGTCGGTCTGGGTGCTGGCGTGCAGTTCGATCGGCGGGATGTCCAGTTCCATCACCCCTAGATCCTGGACGATCAAGGCATCGACACCCGCATCGTACAACTGGTGGATCAACTGGCGGGCCGGCTCCAGTTCGTTGTCATGCAGGATGGTGTTGATCGTGGTGAACACCCGGGCGTGGTAGCGATGGGCGAACTCCACCAACCGGGCGATATCACTCACCTCGTTACAGGCGTTGTGACGCGCGCCGAAACTCGGGCCACCGATGTACACGGCGTCAGCGCCATGCAGGATGGCCTCGCGGGCGATGGTCACGTCGCGGGCGGGGCTGAGCAATTCCAGATGATGTTTGGGCAAGGACATTTGTTTTTAGTCAGGCTGATCACGGTCGAAGCGCGCATTGTAGCCGCCAGGCGCCCGGCCGGCACCTGTGGACTTGGATTTGCGCGATATGACCGATATGCGGCTTCGCCCCGTGGGTCATCCCGGCGAAGCATCAGGGCTGCACCAGCGGTTTCTCCCGGTGTTTTTTGCCAGATACAAGAACGCATCAGCGGCCTTGATCAGCATGGCCGGGGTCACGTCCTCGGTGCTTGGCCGGCAGGTGGTGATGCCCGCGCTGGCGGTGACCAGGCCCAAGGGATGGTCGCCGTGTTCGATGTTCAGCGCCCTGATGGACTCCAGAATCTCTTGTGCGATCGTGGCGGCCCCCGCGCTGTGGGTGTCGGGCAGCAAAATGGTGAATTCTTCACCCCCGTAGCGCACCGCCAGGTCGCCGGGCCGTTTGATCGCTTGCTGGATCGCCCCCGCGATCGCGCGCAGACAGTCGTCCCCGGCAGCATGGCCGTATTTGTCGTTGTAGCGTTTGAAGTAATCGACATCAAGCATGATCAAGGCCAAGGAGGCGTGCTGACGCCTGGCCCGGCGAATCTCATCGGCCAATGCAATGTCCAGCCGTCTGCGGTTGCCCAAACCGGTCAGGCTGTCGGTCAGTGCCATGTCCCGCATGGTTTGGTGGGCGCTGCGAATCTGTTTCTCCATGGTCATTCTGTAGCGCAACTGGCTCAACACGATCAGCCCAAAGCCGACGAGTATCACGATCAGGAATATCAGTACGAAGCCGGTCTTGAGCAGATCGTGACGCCAGGGGGTGATGATCGATTCGCGAGACAATCCGGCCTCGACCACCAGCGGATAAGTGGTCAAGGCTCGGTAGCCATAAATGCGTTCAGTGCCGTCGACGACGGCCCTGGCCTCGGCGACGCCCTGATTGGAGTTGGGCAAGTGGTCACGGAAGATCACGCTATTGACCAGGCTCTTGCCGACCACCGAGGCGACGAAGGGCCGCCGGACCAGAATCGTGCCATCTCGCAGGGCCAGGACCAGGGCTCCCTTGTCGTCGATCTTGAAGTCGCCGTAGTAGTCCACGAAATAGCTGACCTTGACCGTTCCCAGCAACACACCGGCGAACGAGCCGTCAGGATTGTTCAAGCGGCGGGAGATGGGGATGATCAGGTCATTGGTGGATCGGCTCCTGATCACTTCGCCGATCCGCACGCTTCGGTCCTCGTGGGTGCGGTGATACTGGAAGTAGTCGCGGTCGGCATTGTTCGCCGAGTCTGGCGTTGTTTGCTTGTCTGTCACTATCCACTGCCCGTCGGGGCCGTAGATAAACAAACCGTGCAACTGCGGCATGATGGCCGACTGTTGCACCAGCAGTTTATGGATGCGCGGGATGTCGATGTTCTGCAGGCCATCGCCTTCCACTCGCTCGCTGAGTGCTGCGGTCACCACGTCCACTTGCCGGATGGTGTCTTCGGCGTGCTGGGCCGTCGCTCGCGCCAGGTTTGTCACCGAATCGCGGGCCGAGGCAAAGGCAGAGCGATAGTCACGCCATGTTCTCCAGCCTTCAACGGCCAGGAACACCATCACCACCACCAGCATGAAAGTGATGGTGAGCCGCAGGGCAGCTCCGGCCCGCGCTACCTGAGGGGGAAAGGATTCGTCAGCACTTTCTTTCTTTAGCTGCGGCCGTTCACGTCCGAGCATTAACATTTCCTTCTACAGCAGCGCGACTGCGCATTATTAGGGCGCAGGCTACCTTATCCGATAACAGGACGTTAGCTGAAGGATTCGAGGCAGGCACAGATCGCCAAAGCACGGGTGGATATAAAAGGCCATAACTCGCAAATCCACTCAAAAAAGCTGTACAAACCATACTTCATGTACAACTATTGAGCGACCTTCGGCAATCCAGTGATGTTTTTTCAATGGCAAGGTCGTTTGCGTTCAAGAAAAGCCTGAGCCGGTTCATGGCCTGCGTTTTGGTGCTTTACGCCAGCCAAGCTCTGTGCGACTGGCGCACGGTACTGCCTGACGCCCGTCTGGTGGGGCAAGCCGATTATTCCTGGTACGGGTTCGATCTCTACCAGGCCAGGTTATGGAGTGCGACCTTGCAACCCAGCCTGGAAACGCCGCTGGCACTTGAGCTGAATTACCGCCGCACGATCAGCAAGCAAACCTTGGTGCAAGCGAGCATCGAGGAGATGCGCCGAATCGCGGGTAAATCCCTGGACCCAGTACAGCTCGACAGCTGGAGCGATGACATGCGGCGGTCCTTCGTCGACGTCAGGCCAGGCAGTCAAATCACCGGGCTTTACCTGCCCGGCAAGGGTTGCCGCTTTTATGTCGACGGGCGCTTGACCCATGAAGTCGCCGACTCATCGTTCGCTCGAAGTTTCTTCGCCATCTGGCTCGATCCCCGCACCCGGCATCCGGAGTTGCGGCAACAGCTGCTGGGGCTCAATAACGCGCGCGTAGGGGGGCAAACACCATGACTCGGCTAATGGTTGGACTGCTTTTAATGATGAGTTTGACCAGTTGCGGGAACGTGAATGTCGATCGTTATGCCGACCAGCAACCGCAGCTGGATCTGGTGCGCTTCTTCAGTCAGCCAATCAAGGCCTGGGGCATCTATCAAAAACGTTCCGGCGAGGTCATCAAGCGTTTCGAGGTTGAGATATTGAGTCACCGTGAAGGTGAACAGCTGATTCTCGATGAGCGCTTTCTCTACAGTGATGGCAGCCGACAACGGCGCGTATGGACGCTGACCCCCGATGGCCCGGGGCTCTGGCGCGGTCGCGCCGACGATGTGATCGGCGAGGCGCGGGGAGAGGTGGCCGGCAACGCGCTGCGCTGGCGCTATCGATTGAACCTGCCAGTAGACGGATCGACTTACGAAGTGACTTTTGACGACTGGATGTACTTGATGGACGAAGACACGATGATCAACCGCTCGAGCATGAGCAAGTTTGGCGTCGAGTTGGGCCAGGTCACGCTGTTTTTCCGTCGTCAGGGCGGGGGCGCGCCATGAACCTGCAAACCCTGATCGAGCTGGCCATCGAAGGCCGGGTACACGAGCTGGAGTTATGGTCGCTGGAGGGCGGTATCTACGTGTTGCGTGCGCGACTGGACCGCGGGTTTCGTACGTTGCTCGACGACTCCGGACGAACATTGCATTTGCGATCCACCACCCATTTGCGTGAGTTGCTGCGTGACGCGCCGCGGTTACCCTGCATGTTGGTACAGCATGTCGTTCACGACGAAATGTGTGGCCAGCGCGAGGGGCCGATAGAGCCTTTGCGTGTGCCACTTTTTCTGGATGAACCTTGGTAATAATGTTCGCCTGGCGCGGGTTCTGACCTCAGTGGGGATCAGCCAGGCGCAACGCCAACGGCAGCCAGAGTGCCCACAGGGGCGCCAACACCAGAGCGGTTCCCACGATGCCAAGCGGCAGCGCAACGCCGGCCAGTGGAGCGCCTGCGCAATAGGCCAGCGGACCGCCGACCATGCCCACCAACGCACCGCGCCAAACAGGCTGTATGGCCCAGGCCAGGCTGTGCCGCAAGCTTGTGGCAAACACCAGCCAGAGCAGCGCAAGCCAGAGGGGCAGGGCGGTCTGAGCGAATCCGAACAGACCCAGCACACCCAGGCTCCAGTCCAGCACCATGCCGCACAGCCCCACGCGCATCACTGCACGCAACTCGGCCCGGGGCTGTGGACAGAAGCTCAGGTGAGCCAGCAATCCTGCCGCCACAGCCAGGAGCCACCAGGCATTCTGTGCGCCCAGTACACAACCCCACCAGCCCAACTGGACCCAGAGTGCGTTGACGATCAGGCCCGCGCGACTCATCAAGCCTCCCGCCGCTCCAGCAAAGAGAGCTGACGCGCCCCGGGAGCGGCAAAGAGCAGTTGCGCGACGCCGATGGCACGCTCCTGGAATCCGCCTTCGCAGTAACACAGGTAGAACTCCCACAGGCGTTGGAAGGTTTCGTCGTAACCCAGCTCCAGCAGCGCTTGGCGTGATTGCCGGAAGTTCTCGTGCCAGTGCTTCAGCGTGCGGGCGTAGTGCGCGCCGAAGTCTTCCAGGTGCAGCAGGTTGAGCGGTGTTTGACGGCTGGCGGTGTTTAGCAGAACGGACAACGATGGCAGCGCGCCGCCGGGAAAAATATGCCGCTGGATGAAGTCCACCGAGCGGCGTGCCTGCTCATAACGCTGGTCGCGAATGGTGATGGCTTGCAGCAACATCAGGCCGTCATCCTTGAGCAGAGCGCAGCAGCGTCGGAAGTATTCGGGTAAATAGCGATGACCGACAGCTTCGATCATTTCGATCGAGACCAGCTTGTCGTAGCGCCCCTCCAGATCGCGATAGTCCTTGCACAGCACCTCAATGCGCTGCTGCAGACCCAGTGCCTCAACGCGCCGGCAGGTATGGGCGTACTGCTCGTGCGACAACGTTGTGGTGGTCACCTTGCAGCCATATTGGCTGGCAGCATAAATCGCCAGGCTGCCCCAGCCGGTGCCGATTTCCAGTAGGTGGTCGCCGGGGCGCAGGTCGAGCTTGCGACAGATGCGTTCGAGCTTGTTGAGCTGGGCTTCTTCCAGGCTTTGTTCGGGGCTTTCGAACATGGCGGCCGAGTACATCATGGTGGGATCGAGCAAACGCTCGAACAAGTCATTGCCCAAGTCGTAATGGGCAATGATGTTGCGCCGAGAGCCGCGCCGGCTGTTACGGTTGAGCCAGTGCAGCCAACGCAGCACCGGGCGGCCGAGGCGAGCCAGACCACTGTCCATCGCATCGAGCACGTCCAGGTTGGCGACGAACACGCGGGTCACCGCCGTCAGGTCGTTGCTGCGCCAGTACCCCTGGATATAGGCCTCACCGGCGCCGATCGAACCGTTACTGGCGAGCATGCCCCAGACGGCGTCGTCAAGAATTTCGACTTCGGCCTGCAGAGCACTGGCCGGATCGCCGAAGTTTAGCGATTCCCCATCGAGCAGCAGGCGCAAGTGGCCTTGGCGCAGGTGTCGTAATTGGCCGAGAACGACTTGCTTGAAGACGCCGCCGTTGAACAGGCGAAAGCTGCCGGCCTTAGTAACGCTCAGGGTGGGTTCGGGCATGGTCGGGGTCCTTGTGGGCGGTTTCGCCGACGCTCAGGCCGTTTTGGCTGGCCTGATGGTCGTGCAGGGGCGTGCGTTTGAAGAGCAGGCGCAGGGCCTGCCAGTAAATGGCGCTCAAGGTGCGCAGGCTCATCCACGGGAAGGCCAGGAAGTGACGACGCACAGCCGCGGCATCGAGAGGTTGGCGCTTGAGCGCAAGGTCGGCCTCGAACACCTTGCTGCCATCGCGCCAGTTCTCCATATGCACCCGGATATGTGAGTCCGCGATCAGAAAGCGCATGCGGTAGTCCATGTCCCGAGGCAGGAACGGTGATACATGGAACGCCTTGGCCACCCGGAACGCATGGGGTTCACCGGGGCTTACCGGCAACACATAGTGATAGCGCTCGCGCCATGGGGTGTTGCGGACCTCACAGAGAATGGCCGCCAGACGCCCATCGGTTTCGTGGCAGAAATAGAAACTCACCGGATTGAAAGACAGCCCCCAACTGCGCGGTTGGGTCAGCAGCTGGATTGCGCCTTGGGGCGCGGTGCCCAGGGCCTGGGCAAGCAATTCGCGCACCGCGTCGAGCAAGGGGACGCCCAGACGTGTGCGAGCGGGCAGGTAATCGCGCTCGCGCCAGCACAGCGGTGCCAAGGGCCACCCTCGCAGCAGGCGGGACAGGCCCAGCACCTGGCTTTGTTCGGCGAGGTCCAGATAAAGCATGCCGATGGGGTATCGGAATCCATGGGCGCGGGGTGAATAGCGGCGATGGTCGATCCAGCCGCGGCACAGGCTGCTATTCAAAGGTATTCTCCAAAATGCCCGGCCACATCCAGCCCACTGACCACACCGTCTTCGTGGAAACCATTGGCCCAATAGGCGCCGCAGAAATAACTGTGCTGACGCCCTTGCAGATCACCCTGGCGAGCCTGGGCGGCGACGCCGGCGAGGCTGTATTGCGGATGCGCATACTCGAAGCGAGCCAGGACCTTGGCCGGATCCACCACGTCACTCTGATTGAGGCTCACGCAGAAGGTCACCGGGGCGTCCAGACCCTGGAGGATGTTCATGTTGTAGGTCAGCGCAGCAGGCGCTCGCACCGAACCACCCAGTCGGTAATTCCAACTCGCCCAGGCCTGGCGGCGCTGCGGCAAGACACCGGTGTCGGTATGCAGCAGTACTTCGTTGCTGGCGTAGGCCAGGGCACCGAGCACCTCACGCTCTGCTTTGCTTGGCGTTTCAAGCAGCGCCAGGGCCTGGTCGCTGTGGCAGGCAAACACCACTTTGTCGAAACGCTCAAGTCCCGCCGCGCTGAGTATGTTCACGCCTATCGCGTCGCGGCTCACGCGCTGCACCGGGCAGTTGAGCCGGATATGCTGGCGAAAGTGCGCGCATAACGGGTCGATATAACCCCGCGAGCCGCCCTCGATCACTCGCCATTGTGGGCGTCGGTTGACCGATAGCAGGCCGTGGTTATGGCAGAAGCGCACGAAGAACTGCAGCGGAAACTCCAGCATTCCGGCAGGCGACATCGACCAGATCGCCGAGCCCATGGGCACGATGTAGTGGTCGATGAACCGTTGTCCATAATTGTGGACATGCAGGTAATCGCCCAGCCGGGTGGTGCTGTCGATGCGCTGCGCCTTCAAGTCGGCCGTGGCCTGCCGGTTGAATCTGAGGATGTCCTGCAACATGCCCCAGAAGCTCGGCGACAGCAGGTTGCGTCGTCGGGCGAAAAGGCTGCGCAGGGTATGCCCCTTGTACTCTTGGCCAGTGGCCGGGTCATGCACCGAAAAGCTCATTTCAGTGGCACGGGAAGTCACGCCCAACTGGTCCAGCAAGCGGATGAAGTTCGGATAGGTCCAGTCGTTGTAGACAATGAAACCGGTATCTACGCCATAACGCTGGCCTTGCCATTCCACGTCCACGGTGTGGGTGTGGCCGCCGATCCGCTCGTCGGCTTCGAACAGGGTGATCTGGTGCTGGCGAGCCAGCAGGTACGCGCATGTCAGCCCCGATATGCCGCTGCCGATGATTGCGATGCGCATGTTTCAAGACTCCTGGGAAGAGCGTGCCAGACGCCGGCCAAGGGCCAGGCGCCAACGGGCGGGCAAGCGTCCGAGCGAACGCAGGACGAAGGTGAAAAACCATGGAAAAGCGATGTCCAGCGGTCGCGCGGGCAGGCGCTGGGTGATATGCCGCGCTGCGCGCTGGGCCGACCAGCGCATGGGCATCGGAAAGTCATTGCGGCGGGTCAGCGGGGTGTCGACGAAACCGGGGCTTACCAAGGTGACATCGATACCCTCGGCGGCCAGATCGATGCGCAACGACTCAAACAAATAACGCAGCGCCGCCTTGGACGCGCCATACGCGCCGGCACGCGGCAAAGCCAGCCAGGTCACTGCGCTGCACACCCCCACCAAATGCGGGCGTTGGCCTCTGCGCAGCAAGGGCAGGGCGGCTTCCAGGCAGTGGCTGGTGCCCAGCAGGTTGGTGGTCAATACCCGTTCGACCAGTCGCGTGTCGAAGTGCCCAGGCTCCAGGTATTCGCAGGTTCCGGCATTGAGAATCACCAGGTCCAGCGCCCCCCATCGAGCGTCGATGGTCCGGCAGATATCGGCCACTTGCGCTGGATCGGTCAGGTCTCCCGGCAGCACCAGGACCTGATCCTCATAGCGAGTCGCTAACGCTTGAAGGGGTGCGACCTGGCGCGCACTCAGCGCCAGACGGTGTCCTTGCTCAAGAAGCTGCGAGGCCAATGCTGCACCGATACCGCTACTGGCGCCGGTCAACCAGATGCGACTCATGCCAGCCTCCGCTTCAGCCAGCCGATCACCGAGCCAAACAGTGGAAGGTGCTCGTAGAGCAGGGCACCGGCGTCGAAGAAGTCCTGGTGCAGGTAGACCCGTTCGTTCCAGCGCAAATAACTGCAGCCTTGCAGGGAGATGAGTGCGCCTCCGGCCAGACGTGGGTGGCTGTAATGCAGCGTCCAGCGTAGATAGCCCTCGCCGGAGCCGACCTCATCAAAGCCATGAAAGTCGTAGCGCACCTGATCGACGTTGGCATACATCTGCGCGAAGTAGTTGCGCAGGGCAGGCAGGCCTTCGATCCGATGCAATGGGTCCTGGAACTTAATGTCAGCGCTGTAGAGGGTATCGAGCTCGGCCAGGTGACTGGCGTCCAGCTCGGCGAAGGCGCGGGCAAAACGCTGGAGGTAGGCAGACATGTCAGGCTCCGAATTATTGTACAGATAGTTATTCCTGTACAAGTTTTCGAAGCCTACTGCACGACTTGTACGTTTTAAAGTGTTTTGTATAGGTATTTGTAAATTTGTATAACTTTGCTGCTGAACGAGCCCGGTCATGATCGGGCTCGGCTGGTTCAGTGCAACGGCTGAATGTCAGTCAAGTGCGTTGCAGAAACCACGAATCGCTTCGCAGGCCTGGCGCAAAGACGCATCGTCCAGGGCGTAGGCGATACAGCAGTTTTTTCCTTGCCTGCAACAATAAAAACCCTCGTTTCGCAAATTCCCGCCTGCCGACAGAATCGCTTCGACACCTCTTGTCGATCGTCGCAAACGCAGAACTACAAAAAATCCAAACCCGAGGCGGCGTCATGCCGGCCTGAACCATCCCACTGCCGGAAGTGCACAGACATGCCCGTTGAGACCCTACAGATAGATACGCTTGTTATAGGCGCCGGCCAGGCCGGCGTGGCCATGAGTGAACATTTGAGCCGCCAGGGAGTGCCTCATCTTGTGGTGGAGCGCAACCGCATTGCCGAGGCCTGGCGCACCGCGCGTTGGGATTCGCTGGTGGCTAACGGCCCGGCCTGGCATGACCGCTTTCCGGGGCTGCAATTCCAGGGGCTCGACCCTGATGCCTTCGCCACCAAGGATCAAGTGGCCGATTACTTCCAAACCTATGCCAATACAATCAACGCACCGATCCGCACCGGTGTGGAAGTCAGGGAGGTACAGCGTAATGTCGGCCGCCCAGGCTTCAGCATTGAAACCAGCGAGGGCCCGATCGAGGCCATCCACGTGGTGGTCGCCACCGGGCCCTTTCAACGGCCGGTGATTCCACCTATCGCCGCGGATATGGCGCAAGTCACCCAGATGCACTCTGCCCAATACCGCAATCCCCGGCAGCTGGCCGAGGGCGCTGTGCTGGTGGTCGGGGCGGGCTCGTCGGGGGTACAGATCGCCGATGAGTTACAGCGCGCTGGCAAGCAGGTCTACCTCTCGGTGGGCGCCCATGATCGCCCGCCACGGGCCTATCGCAACCGGGATTTCTGCTGGTGGCTGGGTGTGCTCGGCGAGTGGGATGCGGAGGCCGTCCAGCCGGGCAGGGAGCATGTGACCATCGCCGTGAGCGGTGCCCGCGGCGGCTATACAGTGGACTTTCGCAGGCTGGCCCATGAGGGCATCACCCTGGTGGGCCTGACGAAGTCGTTCAACGGTAGCGTCGTGACGTTTGAACCCAACCTTGCCGAAAACATTGCCCGTGGCGATGAAAACTACCTGGCGCTGCTGGATGCCGCCGATGCCTACATTGCCCGCAACGGCCTGGACCTGCCGCCGGAGCCAGAAGCCCGCCGGCTGTTGCCTGACCCGCACTGCCTGACCCATCCGATCCTGGAACTGGATCTGGTGAACGCTGGGGTGACCACCGTGATCTGGGCCACCGGCTACTCGGTGGATTACAGCTGGCTGAAGGTCGACGCGCTGGACGCCAACGGCAAGCCACGGCACCAGCGGGGTGTTTCCAGCGAACCGGGTGTGTATTTCGTGGGTCTGCCCTGGCTGTCACGGCGCGGGTCGGCGTTCATCTGGGGCGTGTGGCACGACGCCCGGCATATCGCTGACCACATCGTGAAACAGCATACCTATCTCAACTATCGAGACGCTTCGCAGCGCCAGAACGACGACGTTCAAGCCCCGGCGCTCGATAGCGATTCGAACAGTTCGAAAACCAGCCTCATGGGAGTCCGTTGATGCCTACCCACACTCGCATCCGCATGTTCAACACCAAAGACACCTATCCCAACCAGACGCTGGACAACGACTTGTGCCAGGCCGTGCGCGCCGGCAATACCGTCTACGTGCGCGGTCAGGTTGGCACTGATTTCAACGGCCAGTTGGTAGGTCTGGGCGATCCGCGTGCCCAGGCTGAACAGGCCATGCGCAACGTCAAGCAATTGCTGGAAGAGGCCGGCAGCGACCTGAGCCACATCGTCAAGACCACCACTTACCTGATCGACCCGCGCTATCGCGAGCCGGTGTACCAGGAGGTGGGCAAATGGCTCAAAGGGGTGTTCCCGATTTCCACCGGGCTGGTGGTCAGCGCCCTCGGCCAGCCGCAATGGCTGATGGAAATCGACGTGATCGCAGTGATCCCCGAATAAGGAGAGTGGAGCATGACTTTTTCCATTGTCGGGCGCTGCGTCGAGACGGGCCAGTTGGGCATCGCCATCAGTTCCTCGAGCATTGCCGTCGGCGCCCGTTGCCCCTGGTTGCGGGCTGGTGTCGGCGCGGTGTCGAGCCAGAACATCACGCTGCCGGCCCTGGGGCCGCAGATCCTCGACGAACTGGCCGGCGGCCTGGCCGCCCAAGAGGCTGTCGACCGCGCCCTGGCGCGCAATGGCTACAGCCAGTACCGCCAGGTGGCGGTGGTGGATGCCCACGGGCGCACGGCGATTTTCAGCGGCAGCCACGCCTTGGGCACCCATCGCGCGCTGGCCGGTGAGCAATGCGTGGCGGCCGGCAATCTGCTGGCCAGTGTGGACGTGATCGACGCCATGGTTGCCGCATTCGAACACAGCGAAGGTTGCCTTGCCGCGCGCCTGCTGAGTGCGTTGCAGGCCGGGCAGAGCGCAGGTGGTGAAGCCGGAGCGGTGCATTCTGCGGCGCTGTCGGTGGTGGATGAACTCACCTGGCCGATCGTCGATTTGCGTGTCGACTGGGCCGAGGAAAACCCCATTGGTGAGCTGGAAAAACTGTGGCTGGCCTATCAACCGCAACTGCAGGACTACCTGACCCGCGCCCTCGATCCGACCCTGGCCCCCAGCTACGGAGTGCCGGGTGATGAGTGAGCTGCGCAGCCGCGCACTGCTCGCCAGCCTCGTCGGCTTTGCCACGGTCAGTCGCGAGTCGAACCTGGCGCTGATCGAGTTCGTGCGTGGCTACCTCCACGATCTGGGCGTGAGTTGCGAACTGATCTACAACCCCGAGCGGACCAAGGCCAACCTGCTGGCGAGCATCGGCCCAGCGGTGCCCGGTGGGGTCGTGCTGTCCGGTCATACCGATGTAGTGCCGGTGGACGGACAGCACTGGACGGTCGATCCGTTTTGCCTGAGCGAGGTCGGCGGCAAGCTGTACGGCCGGGGCACCGCCGACATGAAAGGCTATTTGGCTTCAGTGCTGGCGGCGGTGCCGATGTTCCTCGCCAGCCCGCTTCGCCGGCCCGTGCATCTGGCGTTCTCCTATGACGAAGAGGTCGGTTGCCTGGGCGTGCGCAGTCTGCTGCAAGTGCTGGCGCAACGCATTCCCCAGCCTGCGTTGTGCCTGATCGGCGAGCCCACCCAACTCCAACCGGTGTTGGGCCACAAGGGCAAGTTGGCGATGCGTTGCCATGTCAAAGGGGCGGCCTGTCATTCGGCCTATGCGCCCTACGGGGTGAACGCCATCGAGCAGGCAGTGCGCCTGATCGGTCGGTTGGGGGAGATCGGCGCGAATCTGGCCGAACCTTCACAGCACGATGCGCGCTTCGATCCGGCGTACTCCACGGTGCAGGTGGGCGTGATCCAGGGCGGTACCGCGTTGAACATCGTCCCGGCCGATTGCCGCTTCGATTTCGAAGTGCGCGCCTTGCCGGATTTCGCCCCAGAAGTCGTCGTCGAGCAATTGCGCGATTACGCCGAGCAGGCGTTGCTGCCGGCGATGCGGGCCGTGCAGGGCGACACCGCGATCCGGTTTGAACCACTGTCCGCCTACCCGGGCCTGGCAACCCGACCTGACAGCGCCGCTGCGCGTCTGGTGGCCGAGCTGTGCGGCAGTGATGCCTTCAGCACCGTGGCATTCGGCACCGAAGGCGGCCTGTTTGATCAGGCCGGAATCCCGGCGGTGGTCTGCGGCCCCGGCAGCATGGATCAGGGGCACAAAGCCGATGAATACGTGAGCGTTGAACAGATGGCGGCCTGCGACCGATTGATGGATCGCCTGGCGAGCCATCTCAGCGAACCCAACGACTTCTGAGACAAGGAATTTGCGGTGAACGATTTCAATGTTTGGAAAACCCGGGCCGCGCAACTGCGCCTGAAGGATAACGCCCTGATTGACGGTCTGCCTCGTGAGGCCGGCACTCTGGGCCGGATGATCATGGCCCCGGCGCTGGTAGCCAGCCATGCCGACATCAACGAACTGGTCGACAAGACCCGTATTGCTGTAGATCGCACCGCCCGCGCTTACGGTCGCCTCTGAGTCCCGTCGCCGGCTCGTGCGGGCGAGCCGGCCTTTCGAGGAACCGCTTCATGTCCAGATCCTTGCGTTGCAATATCGCGTGTGCCCTGGTGCTGCTGAGTAGCAGCGTTCTGGCCGCGCCACAGAGCCTCACCGTGATCTCCTTTGGTGGCGCCACCAAGCAGGCCCAGGACAAGGCCTACTTCCAACCCTTCAACGCCAGCGGTGCAGGAAGCATTGTCGCCGGCGAATACAATGGCGAGTTATCGAAGATCAAGGCCATGGTCGCGGCCGGCCACACCAGTTGGGATGTGGTCGAAGTCGAAAGCCCCGAGCTGTTGCGCGGTTGTGAGGAGGGCCTGTTCGAAAGGCTCGATTTGAGCGCCTTGGGTGATCCGGCGAATTTTGTGCCGGGAACACTCACCGAATGTGGCGTGGCCACGTATGTCTGGTCGATGGTCCTGGCCTATGACCAGAGCAAGTTGGCCAAGGCCCCCAAGTCCTGGGCGGATTTCTGGAACGTCACCGAATACCCGGGCAAGCGCGGGTTGCGCAAGGGGGCCAAGTACACCCTGGAAATTGCCTTGCTGGCCGACGGGGTCGAGGCGCAGGAGTTGTACAAGGTGCTCAACACCCCCGAAGGCGTGTCGCGGGCGTTCGCCAAGCTGGATCAGATCAAGCCGAACATCCAGTGGTGGGAGGCCGGTGCGCAACCGGCACAGTGGCTAGTGGCGGGGGACGTGGCGATGAGCGCTGCCTACAACGGTCGTATCGCTTCGGCGCAAAAGGAAGGCATGAAGCTGAGTATCGTCTGGCCGCAAAGCCTGTATGACCCGGAGTACTGGGCGGTGGTCAAGGGCACGCCGAACAAGGTCCTGGCCGAGCAATTCATTGCCTTTGCCAGCCAGCCGCAGGCGCAGAAGGTGTTCTCGGAAAACATCCCTTATGGGCCGGTGCATCGCAAGGCGCTGGCGTTGTTGCCTGGAACAGTCCAGGAGCAGTTGCCTACCGCCGAGGCCAACCTGGCCGAAGCCCGGGCCGTGGATGCCGAGTTCTGGGTTGACCATGGTGAGGAACTGGAGCAGCGCTTCAACGCCTGGGCCGCTCGCTAGTCACAACGTTCCATACGCCTTCAATGGCTGGCTCAGGCCAGCCATTGTTTGAACTGCTCTTTGCAGTAATCCACGAACAACTGCGCAGGTTTGGTCAAGTGCGCGCGCTTGAGCCATCCTGCCACCAGGGCCGAACCGGTGACGTCCTCGGCGATGTTGACGCACACCACTTGCTGCCCATCGTAGGTGCAGGTGGAATGTGGCCGGGTTACCAGCAGCGCAAAACCGAACGATTGCCCGACCATGCCGCGCACCATTTCGATCGAGGGTGAGCTGAAAACAATGTTCGGTGTCAGGCCCAACTCCTCGAATATGCTCACAAAATAGGTCCGGCTGGGTTGCACGTCCAACAGAATCATCGGCTCCAGCGCCAGATCGCGCAGGGACACCTGAGCCTGGCTGGCAAAGCGGTGCTCCGCCGGCAGCAGCGCGTAAGGTCGTTGCGGCGCCATCAGCGCCTCGGTCTCGATGGTGCCGTCGAGGTCGTGCTCATAAAAAATCGCCAGATCAAAACGGCCCCCCGTCAAACCTTGCACCAGTTCCTGTTGCTCGCCGTCCTGTAGACGGATCTCCACGCCGGGGTAACGCTGGCGAAAACCGGCGATCAATCGTGGCAAGTACAGGGGCGCGACAGTCTCGAAACAGCCAATGTCGATCTGACCGCTGACCACGTCGTTGTCGGCCAGCGCGTTCTGCTCGAACTCTCGCGCCATGCGCAGCAGTTCCTGGGCTTTGCGATAGAAGCGAGCGCCGCTGGGGGTTAGCGACACACCCTGGGCGTGGTGACGGATGAGCAACTGCACGCCGAAACTGTCTTCCAGCCCTTTGACGGCGGTCGCAATCGAGGGCTGGGCGATGTACAGCTTGCGGGAGGCTTCGGCGACGCTGCCACATTCGACGGTGGTGACGAAGTACTTCAGCTGACGCAAGGAATAGGACGCCACGGCACACCTCGATCCGGATGATTTTTGCCTACCTTACCTTGTGCACAGAGGGCAGTGGGCGGGCATTGCGACGGATTTTACTGGGCAGTGACAATATTCAGGCTGGCTTGGGGACGAGCGCCTGAAAAAAACGCCTGCCCAAGCATCATCGGCAGGCGTCTGGGAAAGACCGGCGCAGAAAGGAGGGACTGGCCGGGGTCGGAAACGGACTCAGGCCACCGGGATCAACGGGTCGGCGGCGGCCAGGGCGGTCGCGCGATCAGCCGCGGGCGGATAGATCCACACGGTGTTGATCTGGGTCTTGAGCTCCTTGGCTTCCTGCCCGACCAACTTGAGCTGGCGATCCCAACCCTCGGTATACACCGCGCCCCAGGCACCCAGGTCCAGACAGGTCACGTACTTGGGTTGGCTGTAGGCCATCGGCGCGACGCCCAACAAGTCGGCCGCGACGTTGTTGCCGGCATAGCGGCCCAGGGCGATGGCGTGCTGGCAGGACATGGCCGCGTAGTTACCCAGGGTATCGGTGGCGGCATAGGCCACGTCGCCGGTGGCAAATATGTCGGTCTGGCCCAGGACTTTCAGGTTGGCATCGACGTGCAGGCGACCCTGGCGATCGCGAATGCCGGGTATCTGTTGGGTCAACGGATTGGCGCGGAACCCCACGGTCCAGATCACAGTATGGGACTCGATACGCTGGCCGCTCGACAGGGTGACGCCACCGGCATCCACCGATTCGACCGAGTCGTTGACGATCCACTCGATACCCAGATGCTCGGACGCTTGGACAATGGACGGACGAATGCCGTCGCCCAACGCTGCGCCGATCTGCGACCCGCGATCCACCACGATGACCCGGATGTTAGCGTCTTCACCCAGGACCGCGCGCAGGCGTGCCGGCATTTCGGTGGCGGTTTCGATCCCGGTAAAGCCTCCGCCGGCCACCACCACGGTGTTGCGGGCCGGGCTGTCCGGAAGATTTTTCAGGGACTTGATATGGGCTTCGAGGCGGGTTGCCTGTTCGATTTCATCAACGTCGAAGGCATGCTCGATCATGCCTTCAAGGTCTGGGCGGACCAGTTGGCTGCCCGCCGCGAGCACCAGGCGGTCGTAGCCCAGGCTGCCCTCGGTGCCGAACACATCCACGTAGCCAACCTGTTTGTTGTCGACATCGATACGGCTCGCCGAACCTTGTACGAATTTCACGCCCACCGCGTCGAACAGGCCACCCAGTGGGGCGGCCATGGTGTGGACGTCCGGCTCATAGAAACGAGGACGGATGCGCAGCTCAGCCTGGGGGGCCAGGACGCTGATCTGCACGTCATTACGATCGTGTTGGTCCAGCAGCCGGGCGGCGCTCAATGCACTCCAGACCCCGCCGAAACCTGCGCCAACAACCAGAATATGTTGTTTCATGATGAGCTCCCGAAGACAAAATCGATACGTTGAATTGTTTAACTGTTTCAGCGTGACCGTGTCGCGAACTACTCCAAAAGCGCCTGGCTGCAATGAGTTGCCATCGAGCACATTCAATTTCAGTTCGCTGTAGGGAAGCTTATTGGCAGGGCCTGTGTTTAACACTTCTACATAAGGTCATCCGGCCTATGCCTGGGTAGGGGGGATCTATACAAAGGTATGAGGTCGCGACGATGGCGCGGCATCAGGAAGGCCGGCCAACTATCGATTCGATGCAGGCGATCAATTGAGCGCAGTCGAAGGGCTTCGGGAAAAACGCCACCGGCTCGGGCGCCCCGGCGCTGACGCGGGGTGGCACGCCAGGGTATCCGCTAATGAAAATGATCGGGATATGAATGCCCAGGGTCGACAGTCGATCGTACATCTGAATACCGGTCATGCCAGGCATTTGAATATCCGATATCAGGCACGCTGTGTTTTCAAGTTCACAAGAAGATAAAAAGTCCAAGGCGCCCGCGTATGTTGTAACCCGATATCCGTGGGAACGTAACAAGCCATCCAGTGCAATTCGAACTGACTCGTCATCATCAACAATTGAAATAGTTGCGGTATTGGACATGTCGATACCTGGGGTGATATCAGGTAGCCATAAAGGCGCCTGTATCACTGCAAGATACGCCGTCCAATAGTCCCGCCAAGTATACGTGTGTATGAACTTTCTACTGCTCGCCGCGCCATTCCAGCACCTGGGCCATGCGGACCAGATCGGCAAACGAGCCTGCGCACATTTTGCGCATGGCTTGGCCGCGGTGAATCTTGACCGTGATTTCGCTCAAGCCCAGTTCCCCGGCGATCTGCTTGTTCATCAGGCCTGACGCCGCCAGCGCCATGACCTGTTGCTCGCGCGGGGTCAATGTGGTGTAACGGTCAAGCACTTGCTGATGGCTGCGTTCGGCGTCGCGCCGCCGGCAGTCCTGTTGATGGGCGGCGGTCACGGCGTCGATCAGGTCTTGTTCGCGAAACGGCTTGGCGAGGAAATCCACGGCACCGGCCTTCATCGCCCGCACGGTCATGGCGATGTCACCGTGGCCGGTCATGAACACGATGGGCAGATGGACGTTGGCCGCGACCAGCGCCCGTTGGCACTCCAGGCCGCTGGTGCCTTGCAGCCGTACATCCAGAACCAGGCAACTGGGCAGGTCGGGCCTGGAATGGTTCATGAACTGTGCGACCGAATCGAACAGATGCACCTGCAGGCCGATGGAGCGCAGGAGGCTGCCGAGGGCTTCGCGCAGCGGTGCGTCGTCGTCAACGATATAAACGATGGGCTCGTTGCCGAGGACCGGTTTCGTGGGCTGCATGGCGTTCATTGCCCGCTCCCCGACACAGCGGTGCAAGTGAGCCGCGGCAGCGCGAACCTGAATGAGGTGCCTTGGCCGGCCTCGCTGGTCGCCCAGATCCTGCCGTCATGGAAGTCGATGATGGACCGGCAGATGGAAAGGCCCATGCCCAGACCGTTTTCCTTGGTGGTAAAAAACGCATTGAACAAGGACGGCAGGACCTCGGGGGCAATGCCGGTTCCGTGGTCAGTCACCTCCAGCAGCACTTCGTTATCCTCCATCCAGGTGCGTATGTGCAGGGTTCGTTCGTGTACCTTGACTGCGTCCATGGCGTGACAGGCATTGATGATCAGGTTGATGATCACTTGCTGCAGTTGCACCCGGTCTGCGCTGACCTGGCTGTCGGTCGCTGCCAGCTCCACCTTCGCCCGGACTTTATGATGAGCCAGTTGCTGCTGGACCAGGTTCAGGGTCTCGCGGACGATGTCGTCCAGCGGCTCGGGCTGGCGCACCGGGTCGCATTTGCGCGACAGCGCTCTGATACCGCTGATGACCTCGCTGGCGCGACAGCCGTTGGCGACGATTCGGTCGAGGCAATCCAGGGCTTCCCCGAGATCGGGCTCCGGACGTTTGAGCCAGCGGCGGCAGGCCTCGCCACTGCTGGTGATGGCCGTCAGTGGCTGATTGACCTCGTGGGCGATGGACGCGGCCATTTCCCCCAGGGAGGTCAAGCGCGTGACGTGGGCCAATTGGCTCTGGGCGCGGAACAATGCGTCTTCGGCCTGCTTGCTGGCAGTGACGTCCATGAGCGCGCCCAAGTACTGGAAACGGCCATGCTGGACGAGCAGGGGGCTGGCGATCATGTGGATGTGCTTGATGCGCCCATCAGGCATCAGCAGGCGCAGCTTGACCTCGATCTGCGGTTCACCAGCGGCGGCCTGTTGGAAAACCCCGCGTGCCAACTCCAGGTCTTCAGGGTGAGTGCGCGCCAGCATCATCGACACCGTCGGTGTCTTGCTGGGCGAGTACTCGAAAATCCGTGCCGACTCCTGCGACCAGGTCAACGCTTGGCGATCGCCGCGAAAGCCCACGCTGCCGGTCTGGCTCAGGCGCTGGGCGCCGATCAGGTAAGCCTCGTTGTGCCGCAGGCTGTCGGAAGCCTGCTTGCTGCGCAGCGCCAGGAACGCAATGGCGGACAATGCGGTCAGGCAGCGAAAGAAACCGGTGGTCGATTCCCAGCGGTGATAGCCGCCGTTGTACAAGAACATCGCGGTGAGCAAGCCCATGCACATCAGCGCGACGGTGATCACCAGATTGATGGAGAACAGGTTGGCCGCCATCAATAACAAGGTGATGTACAGCAAGGTCGGCGCAAGGTCGGAATGGGTCTCGGAGTTGATGATGACAATCCCGCAAGCCACCACCAGGCCTACCAGCCAGCCGAGGGCGTTGACCAGCGGATGGGTACTGATTCCCATCGACAGTCGCGGCCCCTTCTGGCATGGGGCGTATCGCAGGCTGTCATAGACGTTCTTGAGCATCGCGGAGGGTAGGGGCACGCTGGCAGACCTTTTGTGTTTACGTGGTCTCGCTCTGGGATGTCGGGGGACAGAGCATCGGTTCGTATCTTAGAAGCGCCGCTTGGGCTGAGGTAGGACATAAAACCCTGAAATTCCGCCAGGCCGTGCCAATACTTTATTTGTGGCGAGGAGATTTATCCCCGCTGGGCTGCGCAGCGGCCCCCAAACCAGGCAACTCGGTGTGCCAGGAAGATTGAGTTCACTGCTTTAGGGCTGCTGCGCAGCCCCAACGGGGATAAATCCCCTCGCCACAAAGGCAGTGTTTGCCACAGGGCTTGGTATATACCGAAGTATCGATGAAGCCGCCCAAAGGGTGGGTGGAGTGTCCCCACGTACAACAGACACTGGCTTGCCTCGGGGATTACGCTTTCAACACCTCGTCGCCGTAGGCCTTGATGGAGGGCGCAGGCGATGATCTTGTCCACTCCTGACTCAATGGCCTGGCGCCTGGGGCGACGACGATGATGAACAGAAATGACCTGCGTCGTGCTGACATCAATTTGCTGGTGGTCTTCGAAACCATGATGCACGAGCGAAACGTGACCCGCGTCAGCGAAAAGCTGTTCCTCGGCCAGCCAACGATCAGCAGTGCCCTGGCACGCCTGCGGTTGATGTTCGATGATCCCTTGTTCATCCGTTCGGGGCGGTTGATGGAGCCGACCTCCCGGGCGCGGGAAATCTTCTCCAATCTGTCACCGGCGCTGGACGGCATCGCCGCAGCCTTGAGCCGCTGCCAGGCGTTCGAGCCAGCCACCAGCGAGGCGACCTTCCATATCGGCCTTTGCGATGACGTCGAGTACGCACTGCTGCCGGAGTTGTTGCGGCGCCTGCGGATCGAGGCACCGGGCACCACCTTGGTGGTGCGCCGGGCCGATCAATGGCAGGTGTCCCAGCTGTTGGCCAGCGGCGAGATATCCCTGGGCATCAGCCCGACCCTGGAGCTGCCGGCCAATGCCCGGCGCAAGACGCTGCGGCCGATTCGACCGATGCTGCTGCGCGCCGATTCGCAGCCCGGCGAACTGACCCTGGATGAATTCTGCCGTCGGCCCCATGCCATCGTGTCGTCCATGGGCAATGTCATCGATGATTCGGACCGGGCGTTATGCCTGATGGGCCGACAGCGCCGGGTGGTGTTGACCGTGCCGCAGTTCAGCGCCTTGCCCATGCTGTTGGCCGGGAGCGACATGATTGCTATCGTGCCGGATTACGTTGCCCTGGCGATGGCCGTGGTGGCTGGTATGCGGGCTCAAGCGGCCCCGATCTGTTTGCCCCAGCACGAGCTTTCCATGGTCTGGCGCGGTGCTTCGCACAATGATCCGGGGGAGCGTTGGCTGCGCTCCCGTTGCAGCGCACTCCTGGCTGAGCAGGGCGACTCGCAGGCGCGATCCTGGAAAGTGGCCTGACAGGCCAGTAGCGCAAGTTTCGCGCTTAACGGGAAAACCGGCTGCGATACTCGCGGGGGGAAATCGACAGGTGACGCTGAAATGTGTGACGCATTCGTTCCTCGTCACCGAAACCGCAGGCGCGGGCGATCTGGTCGATGTTGCGCTGAGAGTCTTCCAGCATTCGCCGCGCCGCCTCAAGGCGGAACATCTCGATGGCTTTGGCCGGGGTGCGGCCGGTCTGGCGTTTGTAGACCCGGGCAAAATTGCGCGGGCTCATCCTGGCCTCGCGGGCCAGTCGCTCGACGGTGAGGTTGTTGTCGTCCAGATGTGCGCAAATCCACACGTGCAGTTCATCGAAGCCGGCGCTCTCCTGCATCTGCAATTGCAACAGTTGGCTGAACTGCGCCTGACCGCCGGGGCGTTTGAGAAACACCACCAGCTCACGGGCCACCTGCAGGGCCACGTCGCGACCGCAATCGGCTTCGACCAATGCCAGGGCCATGTCGATGCCCGCGCTGACACCGGCCGAGGTCCAGACGTTGTCCTGCTGGATGAAGATCGCATCAAGATCCACCTCAACCGACGGGAAACCACTCTTGAGCATCTCGCACATGGCCCAATGGGTGGCGGCCCGGCGTCCGTCCAGCAAGCCGGCCTGGGCCATGAGGAAAGTGCCGCTGCACACCGATGCGGTGCGCCTGGCCTGGACCGAGGCAATGCGCAGCCATTGCACCAGATCGACACAGTCGATCATCGCCTGCCGAATGTCCGGTGCGCCGGGGACAATCAGCGTATCGATGAGCGTCCCGTCGAGCTCCCGCAGGGCACGGGTATCCACGACCAGGCCTTCGGCGCTTTGCATCAATCCGCCTGCCAGACTGGCGGTGTGCATGGCGTAGCCGGGCAGGCCGCGTTCGGTCATGGCCTTGGTGGCGGCCCAGAACACTGTTTGGGCGCCGGTCAGGTCCAGCAAGCCCATCTGCGGATAGGCCAGGAATACCAGGGTGCGCGGTTGGGAAATGGACTCGGCGGCGAGGCCGACATCCAGGGTCATCTCGTTCATGATCGTTTCGCGCGGGGTGTTTGTCAGGGCCGGTGAAAGAGTCTATCCGTTTTCGGCACAATTGAACGAATGGCCTACCCAGCGGAATGGAACTTGCCTGAGCTTTGATCCATAAGCCCTGGAATCATCAAAGGTCGGGTCAATGAACAATGACAACATGGCGCAACCAGCGGTCTCGTCGGAGGGTCTGCCGATGCTGCCGATCAATCGGTTCCGCACCACAGACATCGACGAGCACGCCCGGAACATGGGCGGTTGGCAGGTTTGCTACGACCAGTTGACCCCCGGGCGCTTCGACGGCGAGTTGATCGAGTTCCGCTCGGAGTGGATGCAACTGGTGCGCGACCGCTCTAATCAGGCTCTGACCAAGCAAGGCACGGCCTGGGAGGGCGCCATCACCTTCAGCGTGCCGCTGAGTGCGGACGGGCCGGTCTTTTGTTCCGGGCACCCGATTGTCGAGCCCAGCCTGTTGGTCGCCCGTGGGCATAACCTGCCCGAGCTGCGCACGCCCCAACATCTGGATCTGCTCGGTGTCGCCATCGACGAGCAGGCGTTGGAGCATGTGCTGGAACGTCAAGGCAGCCGCTTTCGAATTACCGATCTTCCCAAGTGTTACCGTCTCGGCAACTCGACGCTGCCCGCCGAGCTTGCGGCGTTATTCGATGAGCTTGAAGGGGGCGAGCAGGGGCGTGACTCGTTGCTGGGTTACGAGTCGATTCGTCGTGGCCTGCGTGACACGGTGATGCTGCACATACTGGAACTGGTGGCACCGGACGAGGCGCCGCCGCTCAGCCCCACGGCGCGCAAGCGCATGGTCGACCGCGCCCGGGAGTAGCCTTGGCCCATGTCGATGAGCCGCTGTCGATCCTCGACCTGTGCAACCACATCGGGGCCAGCCGACGCAAACTGCAGTATTGCTTCCAGGAAACCCTGGGTATCAATCCGGTGGCCTATTTACGAGCGTTGCGCCTCAATGCCGTGCGCCGTGAACTGCGCAACGGGGATCAGGCCCTGGGCGTCCAGGAGGTGGCGGCACGCTGGGGCTTCTGGCACTTGAGCCGCTTTTCCAGCGATTATCGGGTGCTGTTCGGCGAGACACCTTCCCAAACCCTGCGTCGCACGCATCTGTGCTGAAAACGGATAACGGCTGACCGGCCGGCGCCCTAGGATGACCCCAACACCACAAGGGTTGGAGGGGCATTCGATGAATCAAAATAAAAAAGCAAACGCCTGGCGCTGTACTTGGTTGACCTTGGGGCTGATCGGTATGGGGGGCGCTGCCCATGGCACCGAAAACGGTGCGCCGACCACGGCGGTCGGAGTCTATGATTTCGGCGCGGGCATGATGCCGCCGGCCACGCCCTTTGGCACCGTCGGCCTGCGCACCGCGTTCTATTCGGCCAACGTGCAGAAGGACCGCCACGGCAAGTCCGTGGATAACGATTTCTCCCTGGATGTGCTGTCCATCGGCGTCGCCTATATGCGCATGACCGATTACACCGTGCTGGGCGCCAAATATGGCTTCGGCGCCGTGGTGCCGTTCTTCCAGATGGACGCTTCGGTACAGGTGCAGACGCCAATCGGTCCGCTGGACCTTGCGGCCGATCCGTTTCGCATGGCCGACATCCAGTTGTTGCCGCTGATCCTGCAGTGGACCCTATCGCCCAACCTGTTCGTCAACACCCAGTTCCAGATCCAGGCACCGACTGGCGACTATGACAAGAACCGGCTGATTTCACCGGGGCTCAACCACTGGACCTTTTCGCCGATCCTCAACGCCACTTACATCTCCGACAGCGGCTTCGAAGTGTCTTCCAGTTTCGAAGTCGACATCAACACACGCAACCCGGCCACTGATTACAAGAGCGGCGTCGAGTACCGCCACGAATTCGCGGTGGGCCAACACGTCGGGCCCTGGACGGTGGGCGTGGGCGGGTATTACTACCGCCAGTTCAGCGATGACGATGCGCCAGGGCTGCAATCGGGCAATCGCGCCCGGGTGATGGCCGTCGGGCCGGCGGTGAGCTACTTCAAGCCCGGGATGCCGCCGGTATGGCTGCACGTCTACAAGGAGTTCGACGCGCGTAACCGTGCCGAGGGCTACACCACGGCGCTGCGCATTTCTCACAGTTTCTAAAGGGGCTCCCATGAACCAATCAAGTTCCGTATCAACGGCCGCAGCCCCGTCACGCCAGGCCACGGGTCGGCGTGAAGGGCTGGTGCTGATGCTCGGCAGCAGCCTGACCATCATGGGCTCAGTGATGGTCGCACCCATCTTGCCCCGTTTGGGCGCCGAATTCGGTCCCATGGAGCCGCGAGCCGATCTGCTGGTGCCGCTGGCGATCACCGGGCCGGCCCTGACGATTGCCCTGTGCGCGCCGTTGGCCGGTTGGCTGGCGGACCGGGTCGGGCGCAAGGCGCTGCTGGTGATTGCCACGTTGCTCTACGCAGTGCTCGGCGCGCTGCCGGCGATGCTCGATAACCTGCCGGCGATTGTCGGCACCCGGCTGCTGTTCGGCTGCGCCGAAGCGGCGGTAATGACCTGTTGCGCGGCCCTCATTGCTGACTACTGGCACGGCGAAGAGCGCTTGCGCTACGTCAACCGGCAAGTGGTGACCATCGGCCTGGTGGGAGCGCTGTTTTTTGTGGTGGGTGGGGCGCTCGGGGAGCATTCGTGGCGCTCGCCGTTCCTTTTGTACCTGCTGCCATTGTTGCTGGTGCCCGCCATGATGAAGGTGCTGTGGGAGCCGTCGATGGCCAAGCGGCCAAGGGCCGAGCAGCAAGCGGACGAATCGGGTCCGGCCAAGGTCGCGGTACGGTCGCTGGTGATCGGTTACCTGATGATTCTGGGCGGCATGGTGCTGACCTTCATCGTGCCGATCCAGGCGCCGACGCTGTTGGTCAGCCTGGGCATCACCTCCAGCACGCTGATCGGCATGGCGGCAGGCTTGAGTCTGCTGGCGACCCTGGGCGGTTCGTTGATGTGGCCCTTGCTGCGCCGTCGCTTCGGCATTGCCGGTTGCAACGCGCTGTTGCTGAGTCTGATAGGGCTTGGGCTCTGGCTGCTGATGCGCGCCCAGAGCTACAACGCCGTGCTGGTGGCGGTCTTCATTCAGGGCCTGGGTTCCGGATTGCTGGTGCCCAACGTGATGGCTCCCGTGATGAATGCCTTGACTGCCAGCACCCGCGGCCGTGGCCTGGGTGGGTTCACCTCGTTTCTGTATATCGGCCAGTTCGTCAGTCCGCTGGTGGTGGCCTCTGTGGGCGCCTTCGCCAGCGATCTGCGCCAGTCGATCCAATGGCTGGCAGTCGCCAGTTTTGCCGCCGCGCTGCTGTGGATCGCTGTCGGTCTGCGTACTCGAGGCCATGGTCAGGCGACCACTCTCGGCTCCCGTCAATCGTCATGAAACAAGGAATCTGAAGCATGGGCATGCAAGACATCCACCACTTGATGGACAACGAAGACGCCAGCGCACTGGCCGAGTGGGTCAGGCGCGGCGAGATCCGCCCCGGCGAACTGCTGGAGGCGGCCATCGAACGTCTTGAACGGGTCGAACCGCAGCTCAACGCGGTGGCCGAGCGGTTATACGATTCGGCGCGGGAAGCGGCCGACACGCCTGAGGTCGGGCAAGGTCTGTTGGCGGGCGTGCCGACGTTGATCAAGGACCTGTTTTCGCCCGTTGCGGGGGCGGCAATGACCAACGGTTCACGCTCATTGGGGGATTTTCGCGCGGATTTCGAATCCGAAGTCGTCACCCGCTTGCGCCGTGCGGGCTGTCAGGTAATGGGCACCAGCACTTCACCGGAGTTCGGCACGTCGTACTCCACCGAATCTTTGCGGTTTGGCGCCACCCGAAACCCTTGGAGCACCCGGCATAGCGCCGGTGGTTCCAGCGGTGGCGCGGCAGCGCTGGTGGCGGCCCGGGTCGTGCCGTTCGCCCACGGCAACGATGGCGGCGGGTCGTTGCGCGTGCCGGCGTCATGCTGTGGCGTCTTCGGGTTCAAGCCAAGCCGTGGCCTGCTGCCGTCAGGGCCGATGATCGGCGAGGGGTGGGCGGGGATGGGCACGCCCCATGCGATCACCTTGTCGGTGCGCGACAGCGCCGCACTGTTGGACGCCACCGCCGGAATGGACCTGGGAGCGCCCTATGCCGCGCCGGTCCAGACGTTGCCCTATGTGACGGCGTTGCAGCGCGATCCGCAACCGTTGCGCATTGCCCTGGTGGAGCAACTCGGTCCCTGGCCAACATCGCCACAGAGCCTGAAGGCCGTAGGCGAGGCGGCGCGGTTGTGTGAGTCCCTCGGCCACCGTGTCGAACCAGTAAACCTGCCGGTGGTATTGCCGGAGTTTCTCGATCAGGTCTTCACCATCATCGGCGCAAGCACTCGCCACTACGTTGACCTGCTGGGACAGATGCGCGGGTTCGCGGTACAGGCCGAGGAGCTGGAGGTGCGCACCCGGATCATCCTGCGGGACAAGGGCAACGTCAGCGGCGCTCAGTACGCGGCTGCAGTGGAGTGGATTCATACCCTGGGTCGACAACTGGCGACGTTCATGCACGATTACGACCTGATCCTCACCCCGGTCCTGACCCGTGAACCGGTACCGATTGGCGAGCTGGACGTTGAGGACGTGTGCATGAGCCTCGATCAACTGCTGGAGCGTTACCACAGCTACTCGCCATTCACCGCGCTGTTCAATGCCAGCGGCCAGCCGGCGATGTCCGTGCCGTTGTCCTGGAGCAGCAACGGCCTGCCGATGGGCGCGCACTTCGCCGGTCGCTTTGGCGAAGAAAGCACCCTGCTGGCCCTGGCCGCGCAATTGGAACGCGCCCAGCCGTGGCGTGGCCGGGTGCCTGCGGTGAACGCCTGTCGTCGTTGAAGGCGGCGATGTCTCAATAAAGTGAAGCGGGCCGGTTCCAAGCACGGCACATCCAGCGTCGATGGAATGCCGATCTCGATGCCTGATCAGGCCCGCTTCCCACCACTCAGCCGTGCCCCTCCCGAAAACGCTGATCAAAATCCTCCGCCAACTGCGCCAGGGTGATGCTGCCCAAACGCTTGAGCAGCAACGCCTGAGCCTCATCGAACGCATCCGTCAGCGCCGCATTCACCGCTTGTTCCACCAGGCACTGCGGGTGATCGGTGGACAGGCCGATGGCAAAAATCGACGTGCTACCCAAGGCCTGATGGATGTCGAGCAGGGTCATCTCTGCCAGGGATTTGCTCAACGTCCAGCCGCCGCGATGGCCTTTCTCTGACGTGACATAGCCCTGTTCCTTGAGCAGCGCCATGGTCCGGCGCACCACCACTGGGTTGGTGCCGAGCATCTGCGCGATGGTGTCGGAGGTGGCGGATTGCTGGTGACGGTCCATGTGGATGAGTACATGAAGCATGCGGGACAGGCGCGTGTCGTTTCTCATGGTAACGGCGTTGTTCTATGGTTGAGACGGGGTGGAGTATCGCCTGTAATTGCAAAAGTTACGAGATCGTTGACAGGCGCTTTTCAAGAAACTTACGATGTGTCGAGACTTTAGCGGTCCTTCGAAACCACCCTTGGAGAGAGATCATGAGCTACGACGTCATCATTACAGGCGGCAGCTACGCGGGTATGTCGGCAGGACTTCAACTGGCACGGGCCCGGCGAAAGGTGCTGGTGATCGATGGGGGGCAACGCCGTAACCGGTTCGCCGCGACTTCCCACGGGTTTCTTGGCCAGGATGGCCGCGCACCCGCTGACATCGCCGAGGATGCCCGCGCCCAGCTCATGGCTTATCCGACGGTGGAGTGGGTGTCGGACACCGTGGTCCAGGCGCGCAAGGAGGAGGGCGGCTTCACCCTGGAAACTGCCCGTGGGCAACATTTCCAAGCCCAACGCCTGCTGCTGGCCACCGGAGTGGTCGATGATTTGCCGGCGGTGCAAGGCCTGGCTGAGCGCTGGGGCAAAAGCGTTTTCCACTGTCCTTACTGCCACGGCTATGAGTTGGACCAAGGGCCGATAGGCGTGCTGGCGACGTCGCCAATGTCGCTGCACCACGCCTTGATGCTTCCCGACTGGGGGCCGACGACGTTCTTCACCAATGGCGTATTCGAGCCCGATCCGGAGCAGCGGGCCAGCCTGGAACTACGTGGGGTGACGCTGTTAGCCGAACCGGTCGAACGCATTGAAGGCGAACGGGCGAATGTGGTCCTGGAAGGGGGGCGCGTGGTTGTCATTGATGGTCTGTTCGTCTTGCCCCGCACCCGCGTGGGCAGTTCGTTGGCTGCGTCTCTGGGGTGTGAGTTCGAGGACGGCCCGCTCGGTGCCTTCATCCACACTGACATGACCCGCGAAACCAGTGTGCCGGGAGTGTTTGCCTGTGGTGATGCGGCCATGCCGTTCGGCTCGGTGGCACTGTCGGTGGGCGATGGTGTGCGGGCGGGGTCGGGCGTGCACCGATCGTTGATCTTCGGCACACACTGAAAACCCGCTTCCCGCGCTGCCCCCTAAACCTGTACCGCCCCGGTCGCCACGGCGAAGGCGAGCATCACCAGGCTGACGCCCCAGGCCCAGAAAAAGGTGTAGGCCATGTGTTTGCGCAACTCGACGCCGGACAACGCCAGGGCCAGGTACACGCTGGGCACCACCGGGCTGATGGAGAAACCGGTGTTTTCACCGATCAGCATGGCCCGGGCCACCGCTTCCAGGGGAACGCCCGCGGCGGCGGCCACATCCCTGATCACCGGCAACAGGGCAAAGTAGTAGGCGTCCGGCGAAAAGATCATCCCCAGGGGAACGCCAAAGAATCCGACGATCACATGCAGGTACTGAGCGGATCCGCCAGGCAGAAAGTCGATCAGCGCCAAGGCCATGCCGTCGGACATTTTTGCTCCGGACAGCACACCCAGCAACACGGCGGCGGCCATCATCACCAGCACCATTTGCAGGGCATCGGATGCGTGGGCCTTGAGACGTTCGGCCTGGGCATCCAGGGACGGGAAGTTCAGCGGCAGGGCAATGCCCAATCCCACCATGAAACAGGCATAGAGCGGAAAGATACCGGTGAACAGGCAAGCCAGGATCGCGCCGGTCAGGGCCACGTTCAGCCAGTACCGCAGGTTGCGGGGCGAGAGGCCGAACTCGCGACCTTCGGTGGACAGACTGTCCAGATCGACGCTGGCGGCCGCTCCCAGTGACATTGGCCGGCGACGCTGGGCTCGCGAGCCCAGCACGGTGGCCACCAGCAACATGCAGACCAGCCCCACCAACTGCACCGGCAGCAAACCTAGCCAAAGTTCCGTGGCGTCCAGCCCGGAAACTGCGGCAGCCCGAGCGGTGGTGCCACCCCAAGGCACCATGTTGATGACCCCGGCGGTGGTGCCCACCAGGCACAACAGCATGGCCGGGCTCATGTTCAGACGCTTGTACAACGGCAACAGCGCCGGAATGGTCAGCAAAAATGTCGCGGCGCCCACCCCGTCCAGATGCACCACTGACGTCACCAGCACCGTGACCAGCGCCACAGCCAGCGGCTTGCCACCGGTACTGCGGATCAGCAGGTTGACCAGCGGGTCGAACAGCCCGCGATCACGCATGATCCCGAAGAACAGAATGGCAAACAGAAACAGCGCGGCGGTGGGCGCCACGGTGATCAGCCCGGCCTTGATGAACTCGCCGATCTGTCCGGGGTTGAAACCGGCCAGCAGGCAAGCGGCGACGGGGAGGGTGGTGAAGGCGACGACGGGGCTGATCCTGCGCAGCAATATCAGCCCGATGATGACCAGCATCATCAAAAAACCCAACGTTGTAATCATGGTGCAGCCTCTCTTTTTATTGTTGTCGACGGTACGGGCGCGTGAGTCCTTCAGCCCTGTGGTTGGGGCAGGCGCAGGGACAGCAGCAGATAACTCAAACTCTTGCCGTGGCGATCAAGGCCGCAACTGAGGTTTACGCCGCCTTCCAGGGCGTCTTCGAGGACGAAATTCAGCGCATGCAGGTTCGGCAGTTCATAGCGATGCACCTTGGCAGGCCGGCGCGTGGCGAATTGTTCGGCGACTCGTTCGCAGGTCAGTTCGCGCAGCAACCATGGGTAGTGCGCCGGATCGAGGGGGAATACCGCAATGCTGAGGATATTGCCTTTGTCTCCGGCACGAGCGTGGGCGAAGTCGGCGAGGGTGACCAGGTTCATCAGTACCACTCCAGGGTCGTGTGGATTTCGCTGCGCGGCAGCAGGAAGCTGCGGGTGGTGACGGCTTCAGCGAGGTGCCGGCGCACGCCGCCACCGCCGGCCGGACCGTTGGTGTATAGCGATTCCACCTCGGCCAACAGCGTCTGAACCATTGCCTGGTCGGTATGGGTCAGGCCGACGCGCACACGCACATCATCAAGGGCCGGCGCCAGGGCCAGTCGTTGTTGCAGATAGCGGCCACCGTGATCATTGAACAGACTGGCGACACCCGACAAATCGATCCAGGGCTGTACGCCTGGCGCCAATCGGTCAAAGCGTTGCAGCAGAATTTCCCGGGCCAGGGCGGCACGGGCCACGGCACCGGGGCCGGCATAGGAAATTTCCGCCTCGCCGAACCAGAGCCCACGCACACCGGCCAGGCCCTTGAGCGTATCGGGGCGCGGATGGCCCAGCAGGCCGCTGATCTCAACGCGGTCTTCACCCAGGTCCCGGACGCGGGCCTGCCCCAGGTCCAGCACCACGTCCGGGGTCAGGTAGCGGCGCGGATCATGCACCTCGTAAAGCAATTGTTCCTTGACCGTTTGCTCGCTGACGCGGCCCCCGCAGCCCTGGGTTTTGCCGATGATCAAACGTCCATCCTCATGGATTTCGGCAATGGGGCAACCGAGGTTCGCCGGGTCCGGGATCTCTTTGATCCCAGGGTGGGCAAAGTACCCGCCGGTGACCTGGGTGCAGCACTCCAGCAAATGCCCGGTCGCGGTGGCGATGGCCATTTTCTGCCAATCGTCGGCGGCCCAACCCAGCCCGTGGCGAATCGCGCCCACCGCCAGCGAAGGGTCGGCCACTCGCCCGCACAGCACGATACCGGCACCTTCTTGCAGCGCCGTATGAATGCCGTCGGCACCGGTGTAGACGTTGACCGAAACCACGTCTGCCGGGTCCACGGGCAGCCATTGCTTGAAGCGCGGTGTGGTTTCTTCCAGCAGGTCATCGCCCAGTACGCAGGCAATTTTCAAACTCGGATAGCGTCCTGCCAGTGTTGCTCGCAGGCGCTGCGCGGCGGCTCTGGGATTGGCTGCCCCCCCATTGGTAATGATGGGGATGCCGGCGTCGATACACACATCCAGCATCGGCTCGAGGAAATCGAACAGGCGAGAGGCGTATCCGGCTTGAGGATCGAGGCCCCTGCGCAGTTGCGCTTCGGCCAGCGTCCGTTCGGCCAGCAACTCCAGCATGATGTAGCGCTGGCCGTTTCGTTGCGCCAGGTCCTGGGCCAGGCGCAAGGCGGCGTCCGGGCGATCATTGGCAAAACCGGCGCCGCATCCGACGAGAATTGTTTTTGTCATGTCCGTTTCCACTGATGGGATGGCCCATAGTGGCGGCCATGGATTGTTCTGTGAATTTTAAAGGTAGAATCAATTGATCCATTATCTTTATAAGTGCGGCCATGAACGTTTCTTTCCGACAGCTTCGTGCCTTTATCCTGATCGCTGAAACCTCAAGCTTCACGCGCACCGCTGAACAGCTTCACCTGTCCCAGCCAGCGCTGAGCTACAGCATCCGCAAACTGGAGGAGACCATGGGTCTGCAGTTGCTGGCGCGTAACACCCGCAGTGTCGAGCTGACGCTGGCCGGCGAACACTTTCTGCCCCAGGCCAGGCGCATGCTCAGGGACATGGACGATGCCGTACGGGACGCCCGCGACACCCTCAGCCTGAGTCGTGGCTCCCTTCGCCTGGCGGCACTGCCCACGGCCGCCGCTTCGTTCCTGCCTGTGGTCATCGCTTCGTTCCAGCGCAAACACCCGGGTGTAAGGGTGAGCGTACTGGATGGTCGGGCCGGGGAGATCATGGGGTGGGTGCAGCGCGGTGAGGTGGACGCGGGTATTACCTCGTTACCCGACGACCTGTCCGGGCTGAGCTTCGTGCGCCTGTTGGATGACAATCTGGTGTTGCTGACCCACAAGGATCATCAGCGCGACAGTCTGGACGACTGGAAACGCAGGCCCTACATTGCCCTGACTCCCGACACGAGCATCCGGCCCTTGGCCGACGCAGCGTTGCGCTACCTGAATGTCGAGCCTGAGCCGGCCTGGGAGGTGGCGCACATGAGTACCGCCACTGCGCTTGTACGCGAAGGGTTGGGGTTTTCCCTGCTGCCGGCCAGTTGCACGGCGGTGTTCAATATTGGCGAGCAATGCGCGGTGATTGCCATCGACCAGCCCGGCAAGCGTTCGATCGGACTGTTGCAACGCAAGCCAGTGGCCCAGTCGCCGTCGTTGAGCCAGTTCATGCAGCATTTGCGGCAGACGCTGCGTCAGCAATGACAGTTCCATGCTCATCGCGAGCAGGCTCGCTCCCACAGTGTGTAGAACCCTTGTGGGAGCGAGCCTGCTCGCGATAGCGGGATTGCCGCCAGTGCCAAGCGATCTGATCAAACGCTATTGGGTGCCAAACATCGCTGTCCAATAAATCCCCGCATCGCTCTTCGGGTCCACCGCATAGCCGGCGCCCAGTTCCTTGAACTGCGGGTTCATCAGATTGGCGCAATGACCGGGGCTTGCCAGCCAGCCGTCCACCACTTTGAGGGCCGTATCCTGTCCGGCGGCGATGTTCTCACCGATCAATTGGCCGAGGTAACCGGCCAACTCGGCACGGTCGCCCGGCATGCGGCTGTCGCGATCCTTGTGGTCAAAGAAGTTGTTGTTGGCCATGGCCCGAGTGTGGTTCACGGCGGCCAGGGCCAACGTAGCGTTCCAGGCCAGCGGCGTCGTCGCCGTGAAGGCTTCGGTGCCGCAGCGGCGCGGTTGGGCACGAGCACTGTTGATCAGCTTCAGTAGCTTCTGACCTTCGGCTTGCCAGTCTCCCAGACGCGCCGACAATAGCGGGCGCGCCAACACGATGCGCCATTCGCGATCCAGGCGACTGACGCCGATGTCGACGAACTGTGGATCCAGCACCACCTGGCAGAAGCTTTCCTGCACGGCCTTCATCGCGGCTTGCGCGTCCCGTGGCCCGGACAGGCTGATGGCCTGTACGTTGACCATCGGGTAGGCCGTGCGGGCCAACGCCTGCTGCAGGTCACCAATGCCGTTGGCCGACAGGATCAGCCGCGAATCCATGGCCAGCGGCGGTAGCTCCAGAGAGGCCTGATCCGCACAACTTTGCGACTGACTGCGATAAAGGTTGATGGACTCGACCAGTTGCGTCTCTTCGGTGGCCAGGACACTGGTGGCGAAGGCCAGCCCCAACGACAGCCCGATAAGACGCATGACGGATGAAATGGCACGCATGTAAATCTCCCTTGAGCGGACGGCGCCTATGATGCGCAATTTTTGCCCGGCTGGGGCAACGGTATTCACGCTCTCTTGAAATCCCTTGCAACGGCACCGTTGGGTACCGTTTGGGACAATCCTCAAGTAGTGGGATCAATTTTCAGGCAAATAAGTCCATATCCGTCGATTCAAGGGCAAAACTTGCGAATTATCAGCTCATCCAGTTCCCGCCATCGACGTTATATGTCTGTGCTACCACATATTCGCTTTCCGCCGAGGCCAGGAATATCGCCATCCCCACCAGGTCCTGCGCGGTGCCCATCCGGCCATAGGGCACTTGCGCGCCGACCTGACGCTTTTTCTCTCCCAGAGGCAGGTTTTCATGATGGGCGAACAGCGCATCCACACCATCCCAGTGCTCACCCTCCACCACACCAGGGGCAATGGCGTTGACGTTGATTCGATGCTTGATCAAATCAAGGCCGGCCGACTGGGTCAGACTGATCACCGCAGCCTTGGTGGCGCAATACACCGCCACCAGGGCTTCTCCACGCCGGCCGGCCTGGCTGGCCATGTTGATGATTTTGCCGCCATGCCCCTGGCGGATCATCTGCCGGGCGGCGGCCTGCAGCGTGAACAGTGTGCCGGCGACATTGATGCAAAACAGCCGTTCGTAGCTTTGGCGCGTAATCTCCACGATAGGCGCCAGGTCGAAAAGCGCTGCGTTATTGACGAGGATATCGAGCTTGCCCGTCCGGGCCACGACCGCCTCGATGGCCTGGTCAATCGAAGCTTGTTCAGTGACGTCCATTTTGACCGCGTAGGCGCTGTCGCCCAGTTCGGCGGCGGTGGCTTGGGCGCTTCCAAGATCGATATCGGCAATCGCCACAGTAGCCCCTTCGTTGATATAGGCCTGGGCGAACGTCCTGCCAATACCACGGGCAGCACCGGTGACCAGGGCGCTTTTTCCTTCCAGTCGTTTCATGGGTTGTCCTGTCTCGAATGACAAAATAAACAGCAGGGGAGCGCGGCTCACCATCAATGACGTGCCGATTACAGCAGCGCCATTGGCGCCGGACAAACGCAGGAGGGATCATCGGCTGGTACTTTTTTTAACGCCGTGACGTGTCCCTTGGCCGGGTTAAAAAAGTATCGGTGGACGATCAGGTCAGGGCTGGTGAACCGGTGCGCGCCGAGCGTAAGGTGCTGCCTACAGCGATAGAGACGCGCGACATGCCTGATCACCCAACGCCCCTGTTCGAGCAGCCACCCGCCGAACTTGAAGTCATCCTGCCTGAGCCCGAGCACAGTTTTCGCTGGTATGAGCACGACTATCCGTATCCGCTGGCGCGCTGGAACCACCATCCCGAATTCGAGATCCATCTCATTCGTCGGGGCAGCGGTAAATTGCTGGCGGGCGATTATATTGGTCCATTCGGCCCCGGCCACGTGGCGATGATCGGCCCGGGCTTGCCCCACGATTGGATGGGCGACCTGGCCCCGGGCGAGTACCTGGCTGGAAGGGACGTGGTGCTGCAATTCGATGGCGCAACGCTGTTGAGCCTGCGCCGGACGCTACCTGAACTCGGGGATTTACAGCCGCTGTTCGAAAGGGCACGACGAGGTCTGGTCTTCAGCGGCGACACCGCGGTGAACGCCGCAAGGCTGTTGGAGAGCATCGGCCCGGCCCAGGGACTCGGGCGGCTGGCATTGTTTCTCCAACTGCTCAACACACTCAATCTCGCCCCGCAGGAGCAGGCCCAGTGCCTGGCCAGCCCTTGTTATGCACCCAGTCTGGATGCCCGCAGTTCCGAACGCATCCACAAGGCCTTCGAGTACCTGCAGACTGAACTCACGGGTGACCTGCGCCTGTCGGTGATTGCTCGGCAACTGGGCATGAGCGAGCCCGGTTTTTCGCGTTTCTTCAAACGCATCACCGGACACGGTTTCATTGACCTGATGCGCAAGCTCCGAGTCCAGCGAGCCTGCCGGTTGCTGTTGCACAGTGAAATGCCGGTGACCGATATCTGTTTTGAGGTGGGTTACAACAACCTGTCCAACTTCAATCGGCACTTTCGCATTGAGATGCACCAGACGCCCAGCGAGTATCGATCAGCTAGACCCTGAACTGCTTCAGCAACCCGTTCAATTGCTCACTCAGCGACTTGAGACGGGTACTCGCCAGGCTCGATTGTTCAGCCGCCAGGGCGGTGCTGTGGGAGAGGCCGGCGGCCTGGGTCACGTTCTGATTGATGTCTTCCACCACATGGGCCTGTTGCAGCGTGGCGCTGGCGATGGAGGCGTTCAGGCTGTTGAGATTGCGCAGGGCCTGACCGATGGCGTTGAGGCTGGCGCCGGCCAGCCCGGCTTGTTCAATGGTCAATTGCGAAGCACGGCTGCTGTCGCTGATGACTTTCACCGCCGCTTCGGAGTGGTTCTGCAAGCGTTCGATCATCGCCTGGATCTCGGCGGTGGACTTCTGCGTGCGCTGGGCCAGCAGCCGCACTTCATCGGCCACCACGGCAAAGCCCCGACCTTGTTCACCGGCGCGGGCCGCTTCGATCGCGGCGTTGAGGGCCAGCAGGTTGGTCTGCTCGGCAATGGAGCGGATCACCTCCAGCACACTGCCGATCTGGGTGCTTTCGCTGGCCAGGGTACGAATCACCTCGACCGCCTGATCAATGGTCTGGGACAGTCGGTCAATCTGCTGCAAGCTGCCATCGATATTCACCTGGCCCTGCTGGGCCTGGGATTCGGCGTCGCGCATTTCGCTGGCGGCGTGTTCGGCATTCTTGGCGACGTCTTGCACGCCGTAGGTCACTTCGTTGATCGCAGTCGCCACCAGTTCCATCTGTTGCGATTGTTGCTGGCTGCGCTCCTGGGCTTGGGCGGCGTCGTTACCCAGGTCGTTGGACGATTGCCCCAGGGCCCTGGCCGAGTCCTGCAACTGGCTGACTACTTCGCGCAGTTTGGCGGTAAAGGCATTGAAATGCCGGGCCAGTTGCGTCACTTCATCCTGGCCGTGGGTGTCGAGGGTGCGGGTCAGGTCGCTTTCACCGCTGGCAATGTTGGCCATGGCATTGACCGTTTCCTGCAACGGCCGAACGATGCTGCGCACGATCAGGGTCAGGAGCAGGCCCATGAGCAGGGTGATCGCCAGGCCGATCAGCGAAGCCTTGATCACTTGAGAGCGGAATTCGGCCTCCACGTCATCGACATACACGCCTGAACCGATGATCCAGCCCCACGGCTCGAACAGTTTGACGTAAGAGGTTTTCGCCACCGGCGCCTCGGCGCCCGGTTTCGGCCAGAGGTAATCCACCATCCCGGCGCCCTTGGCCTTGGCAATGGCGACCATCTCGTTGAACAGCGCAAAACCATTCGGGTCGCGAATCGCCGAGAGGTTCTGGCCTTCGAGTTTCGGGTTGGTCGGGTGCATGACCATCACAGGCGTCAGGTCATTGATCCAGAAGTAGTCACTCTGGTCATAGCGCAAGCCGCGCACCGCGCTAAGGGCCTGCTTCTGCGCAACCTCGCGAGTCAGGGTGCCAGCCGTTTCCAGACCATGGTAGTAGCTCAGCACACCGCTGGCAGTCTGGACCACATGCTGGGTTTTCTGCACCTTGGCCTGATACAGGTCGGTGTGGATCTGCTTAAGCATGAACGCGCCTAACGTGAACAACATCACGATGGACACGACCAAGATGAGCCACAAGCGTCGGCTGATCGACACACTGCGCAAGCTATTCATACGCTGTCACTCCGGTTTCTTATTCTTGTCATCTGCGGCCGCCTGAGTCTGGCGTCGGGCGGGTATGCCTTTGTGTCCTGAGTCATAACGCGGCAGCGTTATCAGGGCTTGTCTGATAGGATTTCGGCCCCGCGGCGCAAAACCTGAGCCTGTTCCGGTTTTTTCATTGGTTTTTTTGAGAAATCGCAGTCACCGTGCGCCTGCTGTTTACACCTGCATAACGCTTAAATTTTGATGAGACGTGCGCAAGCATAGTCTTTTGGGGGATGAATGGATTTGTGGACCGCCTTTCAGGCACTGATTCTTGGCGTGGTAGAAGGCTTGACGGAGTTTCTGCCGATCTCCAGTACGGGGCACCAGATCATTGTCGCGGACTTGCTCGAGTTCGGCGGCGAGCGCGCGATGGCGTTCAACATCATTATCCAGCTCGGGGCGATCCTGGCGGTGGTGTGGGAGTTTCGGCGCAAGATCTTCGACGTGGTACTGGGTTTGCGCACCCAGCCCAGCGCTCGTCGGTTTACGGCCAACCTGCTGATTGCCTTCATGCCCGCTGTGGTATTGGGCGTGTTGTTTGCAGACCTGATCCATGAATACCTGTTCAACCCGATCACGGTGGCCATGGCGTTGGTGCTGGGCGGTTTCGTGATGCTCTGGGCCGAGAAGCGCCAGCACACAGTGCACGCCGAAACGGTAGACGACATCACCTGGAAGGATGCACTGAAAGTCGGCTTCGCCCAGTGCCTTGCGATGATTCCCGGCACCTCCCGCTCAGGTTCGACCATCATCGGTGGCTTGCTGTTCGGGCTGTCGCGCAAGACCGCGACCGAGTTTTCATTCTTCCTGGCGATGCCAACCATGGTCGGCGCGGCGGTCTACTCCGGCTATAAATATCGCGAGCTGTTTGTGCCGGCGGATTTTCCGGTGTTCGCCATCGGCTTCGTCACGGCGTTCATTTTCGCCATGATCGCGGTCAGGGGCTTGTTGCTGTTCATCGCCAGCCACAGTTACGCCGTATTTGCCTGGTACCGGATCGCTTTCGGCCTGTTGATCCTGGCCACCTGGCAATTCGGTTGGGTGGACTGGACGGCGGCCCAGCCATGAGCCGTCCAGGCCGTGAGCCGGGCCCAGCCGTGCAGAGTTTGCGGCTCAAGCTCGTGGTATTTGCGCTGGTGTGCGCCTTGCCGCTGCTCGGATCACTTTTGCTCGGGTTGCGTGCGGAGTCCTGGGTGCCGCTGACGGCCTACGGGCTCGTCAGCGTGGTGGCGTTTCTGTTGTACTGGAGCGACAAGCGCAAGGCCCGCGCTGACGCCTGGCGCACCCCGGAAAACGTATTGCACGCCGTGGAGCTGGCCGGGGGCTGGCCCGGGGCGTTGTTGGCTCAGCAAGTGTTTCGCCACAAGACCCGCAAGGTGTCGTTTCAGGTGGTGTTCTGGTTCATCGTGTTGCTGCACCAGGTGTTCTGGATCGACCAGTTATTCCTGGGCAGTCATCTGCTGATGCTTTCTGAGCTTCACGACAGCAGCAAACCCACCTGGGTGCGCTTGGGCAGCTTGCTCACCACCAGTTGGTGGGAGCGCTGCAGCAGGCCACGCAGTTCATCGGCGCCCAGCGGGTAGGGCGTCTGCATGATGACCCACTGAGCCCGCGCCAGATAGGGCGCCGGGTGGATCCCCGGGCGGTCGCAATGCCCCAGGAACAGATCCTTGTCCACCTTGAACGCCAGTGATTCGCCCCGCAGGTTCTGCAGGGCGAACATCTTGTTGCCGGCAATGGAAAATACCCGCACGCCGCCCCATTTGTAGTCCTCCCTGGCGCCCGGCAAACCCAGGCAGAACTGCGCGACATCCTCTTCGCTCAAGCTCATATTTTTCTATCTCCACAGCCATCGAATGCTTCTACCAAGTGGTCGATCCACGCGCGCACCGCTGGCAACATGCCGCGTCGATGCGGATAGACTGCCTGCAGCCAGCCGTCCGGCAGCGACCACTCGGGCAACAATTCCACCAGTGTGCCGTCCTGCAGTTCCTCCTCGCAATACATGCTCGGCAACAAGGTGAAACCCAGGCCGGCGAGGGCGCAGGCGCGGCGCACAATGAAGTCGTCGATGCCCAGCCGGGCTTCCAGGGCCAGTTCGACGGGCTCTGCGTTGGCCTTGAGCAGGCGCAGATGGACCAGGCGATCGGCGTCCAGCGCCCCGAGTATCGGCAGTTTCTTGAGATCCTCCGGGGTATTGATCTGCCGTCCTGCGACGAACGCTGGGCTGGCGACCATGATCAGCCGCGCCTGACGCAGCCGTCGCGTCATCAGCAGCGGGTCTTCGTCCCCCAGATCGCGCACGCGCAATGCCACGTCGATGCCTTCGCTCACCAGGTCTACCCGCCGATTGACCAGCATCATTTCCAGCTGCACTTGAGGGAATTTTTCCAGAAAGCTGGCGATCACCCCGCCCAGCATCTGATGAGCCAAACCCACCGGACTGGAAACCCGCAGGCGCCCGCGCGGCTCAGTGGACATGCTCGCCACGGCTTCATCGGCCATCTCGGCTTCCAGCAGCATGGCTTGGCAATGGCGCAGATAACGCTCGCCAACGGCCGTGAGCTTCAACTGGCGGGTGGTACGTTGCAGCAGTCGGGCGCCAAGGCGCTCTTCCAGTTCAGCGATACGCCGTGACAGCCGCGACTTGGGAATACCCAACAGGCGTCCGGCCGCGGCGAAACCACCGGCTTCGACCACTTTGGCGAAGTAGTACAGATCATTGAGGTCTTGCATATCGAGTTCTATTGTCCTGTCAGTGGAACGAACTATCGCATTAATACTGACTTATCGGCTATTGGCTTCATCGATAGGATTGTTCTCAATTGATCGCTTGGTCGCGATCCTCACTTGGAGAGCACTCATATGAAACTGTTGCACATCGACTCGAGCATCCTGGGCGACAATTCCGCGTCCCGCCAACTGAGCCGTGACGTGGTTGAGGCCTGGAAAGCTGCCGAAGCGGACGTCGTCGTGACCTACCGCGACCTGGCGGCCGATGCCATCAGCCACTTTTCCGCCCAGACCCTGATCGCCGCCGGCACCAGCGCTGAACTGCGCGACGCTGCCCAGAAGCACGAGACTGATCTCAGTGCCTCGACCATGGCCGAATTCCTGGCGGCGGACGCGGTGGTCATCGCAGCGCCGATGTATAACTTCACCATTCCGACTCAACTCAAGGCCTGGATCGACCGTATCGCCGTGGCCGGCCAAACCTTCCGCTACACCGAAGCCGGCCCCGAAGGCCTGTGTGGTGGCAAGAAACTGGTGATCGTTTCCACCTCTGGTGGCCTGCATGCCGGCCAGCCAAGCGGCGTGGCGCATGAGGAGTATCTGAAGGTCATGTTCGGTTTCCTCGGCATTACCGACATCGAGTTCGTTCGCGCCGAGGGCCTGGCTTACGGTGACGAAATGCGCAGCAAAGCCATAAGCGAAGCCAAGCTGCAGATCAGCGAGCAATTCGCCGCAGCTTAAAGACCGCGCAAAAAAACACCAGGCCTGGGCGAACCGGCCTGGTGGGTTTGCACAAGGTCGATCAATAAGCGGCTGTTTCGGTACGGCGCCGCAGCAGTAAAGTCAGCCCCAGTCCGATGATCGACAGCAGTGCCGCACTGAAAAAGATCGAGGAATACCCCAGATTCAACGCCACCGCGCCCATCAAAGGGCCGGCAATCGCCAGCGCCAGATCGAAGAACACCGCATAGGCGCTCAGTCCTGCGCCACGGCTGGTATTCGGTACTTGTTTGATGGCTTCCACACCCAACGCCGGATACACCAGCGACAGCCCGAAACCGGCCAGCCCCGCGCCAATCAGCGCGAACGCGGTAGAAGGCGCCAGCCATAGCAACACCAGCCCCAGGGTTTCTATACACATACAGGCAATGGCCGTCCTGAAGCCTCCGAAGCGGGCGATGCTGGAAATGAACAACAAGCGCGACAGGATGAAACAGACGCCAAACACCGTCAGGCACCAGGCTGCACCCGTCCAGCCGCGACTGACATAAAACAACGTGATGAAGGTGGTGAGCGTACCGTAGCCGATCGACGCCAGGCACAGGCTCGTCCCGTACGGTGCAATACGCCCGAACACCGCCCAAAAGGGCAGGCGCTCGCCACGAATGACCGGCACCGATGGCTTGTTGCGTATCAACAGCAGCGCCGCGCCGGCCAGCAGCGACAAGGCGATCCCCAGGCTGACAAAGCCCAGCTCACTGACCATTACCACTCCCAGCGGCGCGCCGATGGCAATGGCCCCATAAGACGCGATGCCGTTCCATGAGATCGAGCGGGCCGTGTGTTCGACCCCCACCTGGCCCATGCACCAACTGATGGTGCCCACGCCAATCAGGCCCTGAGCCACCCCGAGCAGCAAACGCCCGGCGATCAGGATCAACAGGCTCAGCAGTGGAAAGCTTTGCAGCAGCGTCGAAAGCAACGTCAGCAAACCACTGAGGACGATCCCGTACAGCCCATAAACGATCGCCCGCTTGGTGCCGATACTGTCCGACAGCCGCCCGGCCATGGGCCGACTGAGCAGCGTCGCCAGATACTGGGAGCCGATGGTCAGCCCGGCCACCACGGCACTGAAGCCCAACTGTTCGTGGACATAGCCCGGCAACACGGCAATCGGCAGGCCGATGCAGAGAAAGGCGATGAAGGTATAGAAGACGATGGAGATGATCTGCCAGGTGATCGACAGGGAACTGGGGGTGGATGGGTGTGTTGGCATGAGGCTCGTTCGCGGGCAGCGGTAAGAGGGGCTCATCATGGCGCGCGGCGGGAATAAAAGAAAGCAGGCTAACGGTTTGCCCGGGTGGTGATGGTGCCGACGCTATCGCGAGCAGGCTCGCTCCCACACTGGCCGCAGGGCTTGGAAGAACATCGGTTCCTTGTGGGAGCGAGCCTGCTCGCGATGACGGTAGGTCGGCCAATACCAAGTCGACTGAAACGGCCAAATCGCAAGCAAGCTGTGCTCCCACAAGCTGTTCTACCTTGAAAACAAAAAGCCCCGTCACAACGGACAGGGCTTTTCACTTGCAGCTTGAAGCTTACAACTCAGCGCTGCTCTTAAATCAGCACACCCTGGCTGCGCAGGTAATCGTCATAGGTGCCGCTGAAGTCGATCACGCCATCGGCGCTCAACTCGATGATGCGGGTGGCCAGGGACGATACGAACTCACGGTCGTGGCTGACGAAGATCAGCGTGCCCGGGTAGTTTTCCAGCGCCAGGTTCAGCGCCTCGATGGATTCCATGTCCAAGTGGTTGGTCGGTTCGTCCATCACCAGCACGTTCGGCTTTTGCAGGATCAGCTTGCCGAACAGCATGCGACCCTGTTCACCACCGGAAATGACTTTGACCGACTTGAGGATCTCGTCGTTGGAAAACAGCATGCGGCCCAAGGTGCCACGAACCAGTTGTTCGCCGCCCTGGGTCCACTGGCCCATCCAGTCGAACAGGTTGACGTCGTCTTCGAAGTCGTGGGCGTGGTCCTGGGCGTAGTAACCCAGTTCCGCGGCGTCGGTCCATTTCACAGTACCGGCGTCCGGCTCCAGTTCATTGACCAGGGTGCGCAGCAACGTGGTCTTGCCGATGCCGTTCGGGCCAATGATCGCCACGCGCTCGCCGGCTTCGACGGTGAAGCTGAAGTCCTTGAACAACGGCTTGCCGTCAAACCCTTTGGCCATGCCTTCGACAATGACCGCCTGACGGTGCAGCTTCTTGGTCTGTTCGAAGCGAATGAACGGGCTGACACGGCTCGATGGCTTGACCTCGGCCAATTGGATCTTGTCGATCTGCTTGGCACGGGAGGTGGCTTGCTTGGCCTTCGAGGCGTTGGCCGAGAAGCGGCTGACGAACGATTGCAGTTCGGAAATCTGCGCTTTCTTCTTGGCGTTGTCCGACAGCAGTTGCTCGCGGGACTGGGTCGCCACGGTCATGTACTCGTCGTAGTTGCCCGGGAACAGGCGCAGCTCGCCGTAGTCCAGGTCCGCCATGTGGGTGCAGACACTGTTCAGGAAGTGACGGTCGTGGGAGATGATGATCATCAGGCTCGAACGCTGGGTCAGCACGTTTTCCAGCCAGCGGATGGTGTTGATATCCAGGTGGTTGGTCGGTTCGTCCAGCAGCAGCACTTCCGGGTCGGAGAACAACGCCTGGGCCAGCAGTACCCGCAGTTTCCAGCCGGGCGACACTTCGCTCATCGGGCCGAAATGCTGCTCGATGCCAATTCCCAGGCCCAGCAGCAGTTCACCGGCACGGGACTCGGCAGTGTAGCCGTCCATTTCGGCGAATTCGGTTTCCAGCTCGGCCACGGCCATGCCGTCTTCTTCGGTCATTTCCGGCAGCGAATAGATGCGGTCGCGCTCGGCCTTGACCTTCCACAACTCTTCGTGGCCCATGATCACGGTGTCGATCACGGTGAATTCTTCGTAGGCGAACTGGTCCTGGCGCAGTTTACCCAGGCGCACGTTCGGCTCAAGCATGACCTGGCCGCCGGACGGTTCGAGGTCGCCGCCGAGGATCTTCATGAAGGTCGACTTGCCGCAACCGTTGGCGCCAATCAGACCGTAGCGGTTACCCGCGCCGAACTTGACAGAGACGTTTTCGAACAGTGGCTTGGCGCCGAACTGCATCGTGATGTTAGCTGTAGAGATCAAAGGTTTATCCTGCGGAACATTCAGAGTAGCTAAGGGTGCGGCAGTACCTGTTCAGTACCTGTTTGCGCAGGTCCCGACCGCGCGAAAGCTTCGCGGTCGCAAGCGCAAGGGTCCATCCGGCATAAGAGGACAGCAGCATACGGAGCGCTTGACCCAAATAGACGTACGCCGAAGCCGGAATCCGGTATCGGCCAAAAAGGGGGCGCGTAATGTTTGGCGGCAATTGTACTGATCTGGCCGCGTTAACGATAGGGTGTAACCCAGGCAAGACAGTTTTTCACAACGCAGGGATAACCTTTGGTTACGAGTTGTGGCTAAATTGCCGTCTCACTTACGCCATTCCCCACGCTGTTCGGCTGTGCGGGAAGTGGCAGCCTGTCCACTTTTGATGTGTGCGGATACTGTGAAACTCATCATTGCCGCGATCTATCTTCTCTCTATCGGTTATGTGCACCTGCGCGGGCGCGTTCGGCACAAGCTCGGACGCCAGTTGAGCGACCATTCGTCCTTCCTCGCGCCGATCAACTGCCTGCTTTACCTGTGCTCGAAACTGCCCAACAAGCCTTTCCTGAACCCGGCGCAGTTTCCCGACCTGAGCCCGTTGCAGGCCCATTGGCAGGAGATCCGTGCCGAAGGCCTGAATTTGCTGCGAGCGGGGGAGATCAAGCGTTCCAACCAGTACGACGATGTGGGCTTCAATTCGTTCTTCAAGACCGGCTGGAAGCGTTTCTACCTGAAGTGGTACGCCGACAGTCATCCCTCGGCGATGAAACTGTGTCCGCGCACCACTGAACTGGTGCAGAGCATCGGTTCAATCAAGGCGGCGATGTTCGCCGAACTGCCACCGGGCTCCAAGCTGGTTCGTCATCGCGACCCGTATGCCGGGTCCTATCGGTATCACCTGGGCCTGGAAACGCCCAACGATGCCGGCTGCTACATCAATGTCGACGGTGAGCATTACCACTGGCGTGATGGCGAGGCGGTGATATTCGACGAGACGTTCATTCATTACGCCCAGAACACCACGCCTCACAATCGCATCATTCTCTTTTGCGACGTGGAACGCCCCATGAGATTTCGCTGGGCCAGTGCCTTCAACCGCTGGTTCAGCCGCACCGTGATGGCGGCCGCCGGAGCGCCCAATGACGCCGGAGACAAAACCGGCGGCCTGAACCGGGCGTTTTCCAGGCTTTACAGGATTCGCCTGCAAGGCAAGGCTCTGAAGAAGCGCAACCGCAAGCTGTATTACTTGCAGAAGTGGGCGTTCTTCGGCGGTCTGCTGGCGGTCTTCATCTGGATATGAGCGGGTGACTCTCCGTACCTGCGTCATTCCCCAGGTTTTTGCGCATCCAGTTGCTCCCACATCCTGGCCGTGATTCGCTGGCGATGGTTGTACCCCTCCCAAGGATCGGCGCCCAGGTTTCTGGCCCGTTCTAGGGCCGTATAGATGTCCCACTGCTGGGCGTTACGCAGACCGTCAAGCTCGGCCCGGGCAATCGGCACGGATACCGGCAGACCTGGCCGAGCGCGCACGGAATAGGCGCTGACGGTGCTGGCGCCCCGGGCGTTACGCAGGTAGTCGACAAATATCTTCCCGACACGATTCTTCGGCCCCATGGTCGCGGTGATCCGCTGCGGCATCTGCCGGGTCATGAACAGGGAGATGGCCTTGGCGAAAGCCTTGGTAATGTCCCAGCCTTCACTGCGCGCCAGCGGCACGATGACATGCATGCCTTTGCCTCCGCTGGTTTTGAGGAAGGCCTGCAAACCCAGTTCGTCGAGCACCGAGAGGGTCAGGCGAGTCGCCTCGATCATCGCGCTCCAGGGCAGCGACGGGTCGGGGTCCAGATCAAGAACGAACAGGTCCGGCGTCTCGATCCGATCATGCGTGGCGGCCCATGTGTGCAACTCCACCGTGCCCATTTGGGCCGCGCTGACCAGCGACTGCACACTGTCGATTTCCATCAGCGCGGCATGCCCGGGATCCAGTCGCGAATCCAGCTGTTTGATGTGGGGAATGTCCAGGCGATCGGCGTGTTTCTGAAAGAACTGCTCTTCGCCGATTCCCTCTGGCGCCCTGAGCAGGGCAACCGGGCGCTGCTTCAGGTGCGGCAGAATCCAGGGAGCGATGTCCTCGTAGTACTGCGCCAGTTCGACTTTCTGCACGCCGCTGACACTGTCGATGACGCGCTCAGGGTGGGAAATCTCCACCCCTGAGACCTGTACGCTACGGGCTTTGCCGCGAGGCGTGGTTTTGGCGGACAGGGGTTTTATCGGAACTGGCTGCTGACGCACAACCTTGCTTGCCGGTATGTCGTTCTGTAGATCCAGGAACACCGCCTGGCGCACCAGGCCGTCGCGGGTCCAATCAGCGAACTCGACTTCACAGACCTCGGTTGGCTCTACCCAATGCACGCCGCGGCTTTGCGCGCTGCTGACCGGTGCGACCAGTGGCGAATCGTCCCGCTCCAGGCTACAGAGTTGCTCGTGCAGTTGTTTGAGCCGGGCTTGTGCGAACCCTGTGCCGACACGGCCGGCATACATCAATCCCTCGGGCCCGTTGACCGCCAGCAACAGTGCACCGAAACCATTGCGCCGACCTTTGGGGCGGGTGAAGCCGACGATCACGAACGGCTGGCGCAGACGGCACTTGAGTTTGATCCAGTCGGCGCTGCGGCGCGACACATAGGGGCTGCCCAGGCGTTTGCCGATCACGCCATCGAGTGCGAGGGCGTTGGCACTTTCAAAAATGTCGTGCTGGTTGGCGGAAAACGACTCAGAGAAGCGCAGGCGCTTGCTGGCATTGTTCTTCAGCGCCTTCTTGAGGGCTGCCCGGCGTTTTTCAACCGGCGCCTGGCGCAGATCGACGCCATTTAAAAAAGGCGCATCAAACAGGACGTACACCAGGTCTACCGTGCGGCCAATCTCGAACGACTGTCGCAGGGCCACAAAGTCAGAGTGGCCGTCGTTATCGAGCGAAACGAGGCCGCCGTCGAGCCAGCTGTCACCCAGATTCAGCTCAGACAACGCATCGGCGTGCAATTGCAGTCGGTCGGTCCAGTCCTGTTGATTGCGGCTGAGCAATCGCACTTGACCCGCTTCAATGCGGGCCATCAGGCGATAGCCATCGAACTGGACTTCATAACGCCATTCACCGGCCGGGGGCTGCTCAACGGGGGTGGCGCGTTGCGGCAACAAGCGCTCGGGAAGGGCACTGCTACCGGTCTGGCTCTGCCGGGTGCGCTTGCGGCTGTGCTTGTGCTCCGGCTCGGCACCGGACAAACGGGCGTATTCACTCTCGGCCTTGGCCATGACGGATTCCCTTGTATTGCTGGCGCCCGGGGATTAGCCCCGGGAGGCCTTGGTGGCTTTTTTCGCGGGAGCGGACTTGCTGGTCTTTGCGGGCTTTGCAGCGGTTTTTCCGGCAGGCTTTTCTGGCGCCTTGCCCTTGCCGCCCAGGCTGCGTTTGAGCAGTTCGGTAAGGTCGATGACATCGGCGCTCTTGCGTTGCTCTTCACCCGGATCGGTTTCCACCGCCTCCAGGCGGCCTTCTTTGGCCTTTTTCTCCACCAGTTCCATGATCTTGTCTTCGAAGCTGTCCCGGTACTCTTGCGGTTCCCAATCGGCGCTCATGTCCTGCACCAGCCGCTTGGCCATTTCCAGCTCCCCCTTGGCCAGGGTTGGCTTGATGACTTCATCGCCCAGTTCCAGGATGTCGAGTTCGCGCACTTCGGCGGGCCAGCGCAGCATCACCAGCACCAGCGCAGACTCCAGCGGCATCAGCGCTGCCAGATGCTGGCGGGTATGCAGCACGACATGGGCCAGCGCCACCTTGTTGGTCTTGATCAGGGTTTCGCGCAGCAGGGCGTAGACCTTGCCGCCGCGTTTGTCTGGCGCCAGGAAGTAGGGCGTGTCGATGTTTTGCAGGGGAATTTTGTCGCTGTCGACGAAAGAAAAAATATCGATGGTCTGGGTGGACTTGGGGTGGGCGGAGCGAATCTCTTCTTCGCTGAGCAGAACGTACTGGCCTTTCTGGTATTGCACACCCTTGACGATATTTTCCTTGGTCACCTCCTTGCCGGTGACCTTGTTCACTCGCTTATAGCCAACCGGGTCCATGCTGCGCTTGTCCAGCCAGTCGAAATCCACCCCCTGGGAGGACGTGGCCGACACCAGCGCCACAGGAATGTGGACCAGTCCGAAGCTGATTGCGCCTTTCCAGATTGCCCGTGCCATGGAGGGGGTTCCTTGCCGATGAATGAGTCATTCAGGTGACCTTGCGGCGTTCGCAAAAGTTTCCATGGAGCGCCGGTTGACCCGCCCCGCATTGCCTTCGAGACGCTTGGTTACATCTTCGGACGGACATTTCCCTTAACAACGGCGAACCGGCGGCGTAGCGTGCTTTCGATATGCCTGAATCCAAGAGGTGCTCCGATGAACAGGCTGCTACTCACTCTCATGACGCTGTTGCTGACCACCGCCGCCCACTCGGCAACGCCCGACCGCGGGGCCATGGTCCTGGCCCAGAACCTGCCAGGTAACAACAATCCCTATAACAGCCCGATCCGCCGGGCCAATCCCAACAGCATGCAGGGCACCCGGCCCAACGTGCCGATGATCCATAACAACCCGACCGTTCCCGTTCCCCGGCGACCCACGCTGGAAAATGGCGGTATCGGCAACGGGTATCCCCGTTCCGGTCAGCCTGCCGGCTCGCCACGGCCTACCATCAAGCCCAATCCACCGCCGAGGGACACCTCAAACGACATTCGCTGAGTACCGAGCCCTGGCAGTCTTTATTCACACCACAGAAGGAAGTGTGCATGTTGCGTAAAACACTCCTGGCCGCATTCTGCGCCAGCGCTGTACTGACTCTCGCCACGCCGGCGTCTGCCGCGCAAAGCCGGCAACTCAAGAACGAGGAGGGCACGGTGGAGGTGACCACCGTGGTCAAGGGGCTCGAACACCCCTGGTCCGTAGCTTTCCTGCCTGATCAACAGGGCATGTTGGTGACAGAGCGAGCGGGCAACCTGCGTCGGGTCAGCCCGGATGGCCAGCTCTCGGCACCATTGAACGGCGTACCTGAGGTCTGGGCCAGAGGCCAGGGCGGTTTGCTGGACGTCGTGCTGTCGCCGGACTTCAAGCAGGACCGTACGGTCTACCTGTCTTACGCCGAAGCCGGCGATGACGGCAAGGCAGGCACCGCCGTGGGCCGTGGGCAATTGTCCGAAGACCTGCAGAGTCTGAAGAACTTCAATGTGATTTTCCGCCAGCAGCCCAAGCTTTCCACCGGGAACCACTTTGGGTCGCGCCTGGTGTTCGACCGGGACGGCTATCTGTTCATCACCCTGGGGGAAAACAACGAGCGGCCCACGGCCCAGGACCTGGACAAGCTCCAGGGCAAGATCGTGCGCATCTACCCCGACGGCAAGGTGCCGGACGATAACCCGTTTGTCGGTCAGGCAAACGTACGCCCCGAGATCTGGTCCTACGGCGTTCGCAACCCCCAAGGGGCGGCGCTCAATCCCTGGAACGGTACGTTGTGGGAGAACGAGCACGGTCCCAGGGGCGGCGATGAGCTGAATATCATCGAACGCAGCAAAAATTACGGCTGGCCGCTGGCGACTCACGGCATCAACTACTCTGGGGCGCCGATCCCGGAAGCCGGCGGCAAGACCGCCGAAGGCACGCTTGGCCCTTTTCATGTATGGGAAGTGTCACCCGGGCTGAGCGGCATGGCGTTCTATGACAGTGACCGCTTCAAGGCCTGGCAACACAGCGTGTTCATCGGTGCGCTGGTGTCCCGGAATCTGATCCGCCTGGAACTGGAGGGTGACAAGGTCGTGCACGAAGAACGCCTGCTGGGTGAGCTTGGCGAGCGCATCCGCGACGTGCGCCAGGGGCCGGATGGTTTCCTGTACGTGCTGACAGATGATGACGATGGGACGCTCTATAAAGTCGGGCTCAAGTGATTCGCAACAGTGCCCATTGACTTGCCAGCCAGCGGCAGGCTAATTTCCAGGCATGACCAGCACCGTATTGCGTAGCCAGCCAAGCATTATTACCGCCATTCCTTATTTGGCGGGCTAGCTGACGACTGCACCCAACCCGCCTCCGAGGCAGGTTTTTTCTTTCTGTCTCCGGAGTTTTGTCCAAACCAGGAGACCGCCATGCCTACCACCCGCCCCGAGCAAGCCCTGCTAGAACATTACGTCAAGAAGATTCTGGCCGCGCCGGTGTACGAACTGGCCATGCGCACGCCGTTGCAAGCGGCCACCGGACTGTCCGAAGCCTTGGGCAACCGGATCCTGCTCAAGCGTGAAGACCTGCAGCCGACTTTTTCTTTCAAGATCCGTGGCGCCTACAACAAACTGGTGCAACTGACCGCCGAGCAACGGGCTCGCGGTGTCATCACCGCTTCGGCGGGCAATCATGCCCAGGGCGTGGCGCTGGCCGCGCGGGAGCTGGGCATATCGGCCAGCATCGTCATGCCACTCACCACACCGCAGCTCAAGGTGCTGGGCGTGCGCAACCGGGGCGCCGAAGCAGTGCTGCACGGGGAGAGCTTTCCCTTTGCCTTGGAATACGCACTGGAGCTGGCCCGACAGACCGGACGAGAGTTCGTTTCGCCCTTCGATGATCCGGACGTGATCGCCGGGCAGGGCACCGTCGCCATGGAAATCCTGCGTCAACACCCAGGCAGCCTGGACGCGATTTTTGTCCCGGTCGGTGGCGGGGGGCTGATTGCCGGGGTCGCGGCCTACGTCAAGTACCTGCGCCCGGAGGTTCGCATTGTCGGGGTGGAGTCACAACATTCCGCCTGTCTCCAAGCGGCGCTGGCAGTCGGTGAACGGGTCAGTCTGGCAAGCGTGGGAACCTTTGCCGATGGCGTGGCTGTCGCACAAATAGGGGCCTACGGCTTCGACATCTGCCGTTTCTGCGTTGATGACGTGATCACCGTCACTGACGACCAATTGTGCGCAGCCATCCGAGACATCTATGACGATACCCGGTCGATAACCGAGCCCTCGGGCGCCTTGGCGGTCGCCGGCATCAAGCAGTACGTCGCCCAGACCGGCGCGCGAGGCCAAACACTGGTGGCAATCGATTCCGGCGCGAATATCAACTTCGATAGCCTGCGCCATGTGGCAGAGCGGGCTGGCGCCGAAGTCATTTGACGTTTTTTACGCGACGTCACACTTTTTTCGAAGCAGCCGACGGGTGCCCACTCACCCCTGCGCAATAGGGTCTAATCTAGCTTGCGACAGGATCACTGGCGATTGCAGTTTGCATGAGGAAAATCCCGCTTCCTTGCAATTTGCACGCGCGCTCTCACAGTCCTGGACGCTAAGTAGTTGATTTGGATCAATCGGGATTTTCTTTAAAGCAGGCATATTTTTTGCGGGATGATTAGGGAGTCGCTGCACGGGCTCATTAATTAGAAAACGCCAAGAACGAACGAACGGCACGGCATTCGTAGTCCCAGTCCGCAGGGAAGAACGGACGAAAATACCGCCGTCGTGAACATAAATTGGCCGCCTCAACAGGAGAGAGTCGCCATGTTTTTATCTGCCCTCGAAATGCGAAACATCATTGAAAGCAGCTTGCTGCCCAAGCGCTCGCAATGCACGTTGTCACCTGATTTGTCGATGACAATCAAGATCTATGACGATCATGAAACCGATCGTGTGGCATTGATCAAAACCGATATCGATGCCAATAAACTCAATGGCTGCCGGGCAATCAACGACCTGATCGCCGAGTTGCGCTCCGAACTCGACCAAAATCACCACACCGGTAATCACTTCCATCAGCAACACCGCATGACCGGGCGCTGATCACGGCCTTGTCTTCCCAGGAATCACCTCCGGGTTCGGTCATTGTCCGAACCCGGTGCCGTGCTTTTTCCCAAACAGCTCAATCCAATTGTTGCCGGTAAGGCAGATCCGGTCCGGTCCGGCCGCATGTCAGCGCAGCTGCGCGCATGGCAAAAGCGAGCATCTCGCTCACCTGCTCACGGGTCAGGGTATGCAGGCCTTCCACCGAATCCAGTTGGTGCTCGGTCAGCCAGGTAATCAACGCCGCCTGGAAGGTGTCCCCGGCGCCCACGGTATCGGCGATCTGCACCGAACATGCCGGCATTGACCAGGAACCGTGCTGGCGGCTGAATACCGTCGCGCCTTGACTGCCACGGGTAAGGAACACCAATTGGCAACGGTGCTCCATCCAACGCTCGATGATGGTCTGTGGCGGTTGGTCGGGATAAAGAAGACTCAGGTCTTCGTCGCTGACTTTGATCAAATCGGCATATTCGACCAGCGTTGCGATTCGCGAGCGCCACAGTTCGATGTCCGGTTGCGGGTTGAGTCGCACGTTCGGATCCAGGCTGACCAGGCGTTTACCGCTCTCGCGTCGCACCAAGGCCAGTAGGGTGTCGGCAATCGGCTGCACCACAAGAGAGAAGGAGCCGACATGCAGCCCCCGTACGTGCTCACCGAGCACCGGTAGGTGGTCCAGGCCTAGTTGCCGGTCCGCGCATCCTTCACCGCGAAAGCTATAGTGGGGCGAACCGTTGGCACCGACCGCCACCATTGCCAGGGTCGTAGGCGCGTCGAAGTCCAGTGCGTACTCGGTGCTGACACCTTCGGCAGCCAGGACCTGATGCAAGCGTCGGCCCAGGTAGTCCGTGGACAGCCCGCCAAACAGTGCCGATTCCACGCCCAGGCGTCGCAACCCGACTGCCACGTTGAACGGCGAGCCGCCCGCGATGGCTTTGAAGTTGACCTGCGACGCCGGACCGCCCATCTCGTTTTCGCTGAAAAAATCAAACAGTGCTTCACCACATACCAAATACATAGTTCTTTTATCTCAAAGGGTTGCGATACGTTCTTGATAGTTGGCATAAGCTTTTTGCGATGCTGCGACCTGCTCGGTAATGGGCCGGGTTTCGCTGGCTGGGTCGAGCTTGACACAGCGCTCGCACAGATCGGCCAGGCTTTGCTGTGAGCCTGAATGGCACCACGCCGCCTGAATCGCCGCACCCAGGGCGGCCGCTTCGCTCTGTTCAGTGCAAATGACCGTGGTATCCATGATGTCGGCGACGATCTGCCGCCAAACCGGGCTTTTCGAGCCCCCACCGATCAAGCGGATGCTCTGGGCCTCGAGCCCGTTGGCGCGCAGCAGGTCCAGGCCATAGCGCAAACCGAAGGTGGTGCCTTCGACCACCGCCCGGCACAGATTGGCCCGGGTCAGGTTGGTGGTGGTCAGACCGAAAAGGCTGCCGGTGGCATGGGGCAGGGCGGGAACCCGCTCGCCGTTGAGAAACGGCAGCATGCACACGCCTTCGGCGCCTATCGGGGCCCTTGCCACCAAGGCGTTGAAGGCGTCGATGTCCAGCTCCAGCAGCTCGCGCATGGCCCCGGTGGCGTTGGTCAGGTTCATGGTGCAGATCAGCGGCAGCCAGCCGCCGCTGGATGAGCAGAAGGTTGCCACCGACGGCTGCGGACTGACCGCAGGTTCGGCGGCATAGGCGTAGACCGTGCCGGAGGAGCCCAGGCTCATGGTGATCACGCCGGGCTGGATGTTGCCGGTGCCGATAGCGCCCATCATGTTGTCGCCACCCCCGCTGGCCACCAGCGCGTCAGGGTTGATGCCCAGGTGCGCGGCAACGGCCGGCAGGATCCGCCCGACCGGCTGATGGGCCTCGATCAGCTCCGGTAAAGCCGATTGCAGCCGGCCGCTGGGATCGATGTGCTCCAGCAACCGCGCGTCCCATTGACGGGTGCGTACGTTGAAATAGCCGGTGCCCGAGGCGTCGCCGTATTCGCTGCAATGGCGGCCGGTGAGCCAGTGATTGAGAAAGTCGTGGGGCAGCAGGATGCTGGCGATGCGTTCGAAAACCTGGGGATGCTGCTCCCGCGTCCAGAGCAGTTTGGAAACCGTGTAGCCCGGCGCGATCACCACGCCGAGGCGTGTGAGACTGCCGTCTTCACCCCCCAGGTAGGCCAAAAGCCGATCGTTTTCCGGCGTCGTCTCGGTGTCGCACCACAGCTTGGCCGGGCGCAAGACCTGGCCCTGGTCGTCAAGCAGCACCAAGCCGTGTTGCTGGCCGGACACGCCGATGCCGAGGATCGCCTGGCCATCGACCCCGGCGGCGGCCAGGGCTTGGTGAGTCGCCTGGGTGAATGCATCGAGCCATTGCTGGGTGTCTTGTTCACGGCGACCGTTGGCCCCGCTGATCATGCTGTGGGCAGCGGCACCCTGGCCGAGCACCTGGCCGCTGAGCGTATCCAGGATCAGTGCCTTGGTGCCTTGGGTGCCGCAGTCGATGCCCAGGAACAGTTGTTGGTTTGCCATAAAAACCCTCGGATCAAAGAACAAAACACAGAACTTGTGGCCAGGGAATACCTGTGGCGAGGGGATTTATCCCCGCTGGGCTGCGAAGCGGGCCCAATGTATCTGCGGCTTCGGTGTAGGCAGCACGTCTGGGGGCCGCTTCGCGACCCAACGGGGCGGTGCGACGTTTCGCTAAATCCCCTCGCCACAGAAGCGGATTGCGTGCGCAGTTTAGTCCGCGTCAGCCAACACTCGCTCAAGCGTCCGCGTGACCCCGTGTTCGCGCAAGCTGTTGCAGCACCACTCGAAGGCTGCCACGAACTCGGGCGAGTGGGGAATGGCCGTACCGAAAATCTCTTCGACCTCCAGCAGGCGCTGGGTCACCAACGCATCGTCGGCCACCAGCGCCTGGCAGAACGCCGCCCGCGGGTCCGGGATCGAATACGTCACGCCGTTCTCATCCACGCCCTTCAGGTACACGGCCCAGGCCGCCACCACCAGCGCCGCGCGACGGGTTTGGCCGCCGTCGGCAATCAAGCGGTTGATCGTCGGCACGGTGAATTTGGGAAACTTCGACGAGCCGTCCGAACACACCCGCTCCAACTGGTCGGCAATTGCCTGGTTGGAAAAACGCTCCACCAGCGTGTTCTTGTAGTCGGTCAGGTGGATCCCTGGCACGGGTGCCAGTTGCGGGGTCACGTCCAGGTCCATGTAGGCACGCATGTAACGCACGAACAGCGGGTCGTTCATGGTTTCGTGGACGAAGCGATAACCCTTGAGAAAACCCAGGTAGGTCAGCGCCAGGTGACTGCCGTTGAGCAACTTGATTTTCATTTCTTCATAGGGCGAGACGTCATCGGTGAACTGCACGCCGACCTTTTCCCAGGCCGGGCGACCGTTGACGAATTTGTCTTCCAGGACCCACTGCACGAAAGGCTCGCAGACCACCGGCCAGGCATCGTCGACCCCATGCTCGTCATGCAGTTGCAGCCGGTGGGCGACGCTGGTCATGGGCGTGATGCGGTCAACCATGGCGTTGGGGAAGCTCACGTGGCGATCGATCCATTGGCCCAGCTCGGCGTCGCGCAACGCGGCGAATGCCAGCAGCGCCTTGCGGGTCACGGCACCGTTGTGCGGCAGGTTATCGCAGGACATCAGGGTGAACGCCGGGGTGCCGGCGGCCCGGCGCCTGGCCAAGGCTGCGCAAAGGAAACCGAAGACGGTTTTCGGCTCGTCAGGATGGGCCAGATCGTGCTGGACCTGCGGCAGGTGGGCCATGAACTCGCCGTTACTGTCGTCGATGCAATAGCCGCCCTCGGTAATGGTCAGCGAGACGATGCGGATTTGCGGGTCGGCCAGTTTGTCGATCAGGGCCTGGGCGCCGTCTTCGGCCAGCAGCATGTCATTGATGGCTCCGATCACCCGGATTTCGGTGTCGTCGGTGTCCCCCAGCTCGTACAGGGTAAACAGGTAGTCCTGGCTGGCCAGGTCATCCCGGGCGCGGCGATCTTCGGCCCGCAAGCCCACGCCGCAGATGGCCCAGTCCAGGTCGGTGCCGGTGTTCATCAGCGCATCAGTGTAGTAAGCCTGGTGCGCGCGGTGGAAGCCGCCGACGCCGATGTGGGCGATGCCCTGGCTGATCTCGCTCAAGGAATAAGCGGGCAGGGCGACCTCAGGGCTGAGGTTGTGCAGGTTCTGTCGATTGAGTTTCATCACAAGTCTCGGTAATCAGGCGGCGATGCGCAGCGCACGGGTGACCGCCACGCCCTCGGCATCGAATAAGTGGCAGTGTTCAGCATCCAGGTGCAGGTTCAGTTGCTCACCGAAACGGCTCGCCAGGTCGCCGCGCACGCGCATGGTCAAGGCTTCACCGGAGGCGGTGACGACGTGACAGAAGGTGTCGCTGCCCAGACGTTCGCTGACATCGGCGGTGACTTGCAGCGTGCAATCGCCCGGTTGTGCCAGGTTCAAATGCTCCGGGCGAATCCCCAGGGTCACCGCGCCGCCGACGCTCAGGCTGGCCCCACTCAGGGGCAGGCTGATCCGGGTACCGGCGTCCAGCAGGACCTCACAACCCTGGTTCTCCAGCCGTGTGACTTTGCCTTTGAGAAAGCCCATTTTTGGCGTACCGAGGAACCCGGCGACAAACAGGTTGGCCGGCTGGTGATACAGCTCCAGCGGCGAGCCGATCTGTTCGACGCGCCCGCTGTTGAGCACCACCACCTTGTCGGCCAGGGTCATGGCTTCGACCTGATCGTGGGTGACGTAGATCATGGTCGCCTGCAGTTCCTTGTGCAGTCGCGCCAGTTCCAGGCGCATCTGCACGCGCAGGGCGGCGTCGAGGTTGGACAAGGGTTCATCGAACAGGAAGATTTTCGGGTTGCGCACGATGGCCCGGCCAATCGCCACACGCTGGCGCTGGCCGCCGGACAACTGCTTGGGCTTGCGTTCAAGCATCGGCCCCAATTCGAGGATGCGCGCCGCTTCGTTGACCTTTTTCTCGACCTCGGCCTTGGGCACGCCGGCCAGGTCCAGGGCGAAGGACATGTTCTTGCGCACACTCATGTGCGGGTAAAGCGCGTAGGTCTGGAACACCATCGCCAGGTCGCGCTTGGCCGGACTGACTTCGGTGATGTCCCGGCCGTCCAGCTCGATGGTGCCGTCGCTGACTTCTTCCAGGCCGGCGATCAACCGCAGCAGCGTGGACTTGCCACAACCCGACGGGCCGACAAAGACCACGAACTCACGGTCGTTCACTTCAAGGTCGATGCCCTTGATGATGGAGAAACCTTCGAAGCCTTTTTGCAGATTCTTGATTTTCAGGTTGGCCATGATGGTGGGCCTCCACTTCTGATTATTGTGTAGGGCGCGTTATTTCACGGCGCCGAAGGACAAACCGCGTACCAGCTGTTTCTGGCTGATCCAGCCGAAAATCAGGATCGGTGCGCAGGCCAGGGTCGAGACGGCCGACAACTTGGCCCAGAACAAGCCTTCGGGGCTGGAGTAGGACGCGATCAGGGCCGTCAGCGGCGCGGCTTTGGACGAGGTGAGGTTCAGCGACCAGAACGCCTCGTTCCAGCACAGGATCAGCGACAGCAGTACGGTGGAGGCCAGGCCACCCTTGGCGATGGGTAACAGGACACGAACCATTTCCTGCCACAGCGTGGCGCCATCTAGACGCGCGGCTTCAAGGATGTCGCGGGGAATGTCCTTGAAGTAGGTGTAAATCATCCAGACCACGATCGGCAGGTTGATCAGCGTGTAGATGATGATCAACGCAGTCCGCGTGTCCAGCAGGCCAAAGCTCTTGGCCAGCAGGTAGATCGGCATCAGCACGCCCACCGGTGGCAACATTTTGGTGGAGAGCATCCACAGCAACGTGCCCTTGGTGCGCTGGGTTTCATAGAACGCCATGGAGTAGGCCGCCGGCACCGCAATCAGCAGGCAAAGGGCGGTGGCGCTGAAGGAAATCACCACCGAGTTCCAGGCGAAGCTGAAGTAGTTGCTGCGCTCGTTGATGTGCAGGTAGTTCTCCAGCGTCGGCGTGAAGATGAACTGCGGCGGCGTGGCGAACGCGTCGATTTCGGTCTTGAAGCTGGTCAGCACCATCCAGAAGATCGGGAAGAAGATCAGGATCGCGATGGCCCAGGCCAGCGTCCCCAGCAGCAGGCTTTGCAGGCGACGGGATTGTTGAAGTGTCATGGCTGCGGCCTCAGTTCTTGTCGGTGAGGTTTTTGCCGATCATCCGGACCAGGATGATGGCGGCGATATTGGCAATCACCACGGCAATCAAGCCGCCGGCCGAAGCCATGCCGACGTCGAACTGCACCAGCGCCTGGTTGTAGATCAGGTAGGCGAGGTTGGTCGAGGCATAGCCGGGGCCGCCGTTGGTGGTGGTGAAAATCTCGGCGAACACCGACAGCAGGAAAATGGTTTCAATCATCAGCACCACCGCAATCGGGCGCGCCAGATGGGGCAGAGTCAGATGCCAGAAAATCGCGATGGGCCCCGCGCCATCCAGGCGGGCGGCTTCTTTCTGTTCCTGATCGAGGGACTGCATGGCCGTCATCAGGATCAGGATCGCGAAGGGCAACCATTGCCAGGACACAATGATGATGATCGACAGCAGCGGGTAGTGGGCCAACCAGTCCACCGGCTGTGCGCCGAACAGTTTCCACACCGAGGCGAGAATTCCCGAGACCGGGTGGAAAATCAGGTTCTTCCAGATCAGCGCGCCCACCGTGGGCATGATGAAGAACGGTGAAATCAGCAATACCCGCACGATGCCCCGGCCGAAAAATTCGCTGGCCTCCAGCAGCGCACTGATCAACACCCCGAACACGATGCTGATCAGCAACACGCTGCCCACCAGCAGCAGAGTGTTGGTCGCCCCGGGGACGAAGCCCGAATCGGTCAGGAAGTAAGTGAAATTCTCCAGCCCGACAAATTCGTTCTCGCCGGGGTAAAGCAGGTTGTAGCGGATCAGCGAGAAGTAGACGGTCATGCCCAGTGGCACGATCATCCACAGCAGCAGCAACCCCACCGAGGGGCTGACCAGAAACCAGCCTGGATTGGCCAAGCGGTTTTTGCGAACCGGTGGGGCAATCTCGCTGTGTGCTTTGGCGGTTGTCGTTGAACTATTCATGGCATTGAACCGATTTGTGCGGGCCTACAAAAATCCATTGTGGGAGCGAGCCTGCTCGCGATAGCGCAGGGTCAGGCAACATAGATGTTGAATGTGCCGGCCTCATCGCGAGCAGGCTCGCTCCCACATTGACGTCGGGGTTACTTGGGATAACCTGCGCGTTTCATCTCGCGTTCCGTGGTGGACTGCGCTGCGGTCAACGCCTGGTCCACGGTCTGCTGGCCGGTCAACGCGCCCGAAAAGAACTTGCCGACCTGGGTGCCGATGGCCTGGAACTCAGGAATGGTCACCAACTGGATACCGATATAAGGCACAGGCTTGAGAGTGGGGGCTTTCGGGTCAGCGACTTTCAACGACTCCAAGGTCACCTTGGCAAACGGCGCGGCCTTCATGTAGTCGTCGCTATAAGTCGACGTACGTGTGCCTGGCGGTACGTTGGCAACGCCATCGGTCTTGGCGACCAATTGGCTGTATTCCTTGGACGTCGCCCACATGGTAAAGACCTTGGCCGCTTCCTTGGCTTTGGAACTGGCGGGGATGGCCAGCGACCAGGAGTACATCCACGAGGTGCCTTTGTCAGTCGTTTCATGGGGGGCGAAGGTGAATCCGACGTGATCGGCCACCTTGCTTTGGGTCTTATCAGTGACGAACGAACCGGCGACGCTGGCATCGACCCAGATTGCACATTTGCCGCTGTTGAACAGCGCCAGGTTCTCGTTGAAACCGTTGCTGGAAGCGCCCGGCGGGCCGGATTTCTTCATGTTGTCGACGTAGAAGTTCAGGGCATTCTTCCACTCGGGGCCATTGAACTGCGGCTGCCACTTCTCATCGAACCAGCGCGCGCCAAAACCGTTGGCCAGGGTCGTGATCAGCGCCATGTTTTCGCCCCAACCAGCCTTGCCTCGCAGACACAGGCCATATTGCTCCTTGGTCTTGTCAGTGAGTTTTTCCGCGAACTCACCGATCTGGGTCCAGGTCGGGTGTTCGGGCATGGTCAGCCCGGCGTCCTTGAACAGGTCGGTGCGGTAGTAGGTGATCGAGCTTTCGGCATAGAACGGCAGGGCGTAGAGCGTGCCCTTGACCGATAGGCCTTCACGCACGGACGGAAAAATATCATCCAGGGCATAACTGGCCGGCAAATCCTTCATCGGCTCCAGCCAACCCTTGCCCCCCCAGAGTGCGGCTTCGTACATGCCGATGGTCAGCACGTCGAACTGCCCGCCCTGGGTGGCGATGTCGGTGGTCAAGCGCTGGCGCAGGACGTTTTCTTCGAGCACCACCCAATTGAGCTTGATGTCCGGGTGCTCAGCCTCGAAGGTCTTCGAGAGCTTTTGCATGCGGATCATATCGCTGTTGTTGACGGTGGCAATGGTGAGGGTCTGTGCGCCGAAACTGACGCTGCTGAGGGTCATGCAGGTGGAGACAAGCAGAGCTTTTACCGAAGGTTTCATCGCGCACTCCTTTTCCGCGCCCAAGGGCTGCGGAAGGACAGTTATTGTTTTTGTGTCTTCCGGATGAAGGGAAGAATGTGCGCTGATTACAGCCCTCAATCGCCGGCGAGACAAATCATCCGTCGCACTTGCGCTGATACTTTTTTGCACTGGATGGGATTTGGTCTGAGAAGGGGTTAGCTGTGGCGAGGGGATTTATCCCCGCTGTGTGGGAGCAAAGCTTGCCCGCGATGAGGATGACGCGGTCTTCCGGAGAACCGAGGCGCCTGCATCGCGAGCAAGCTTTGCTCCCACATAAATTCCCGCCACAAGGATAACCTGGGATTGTCAGCCCTGGTTCTGTTCGGTCAACCGCTGCACCGCCAGGCGCCGGTAATGGGAAGGGGTCATGCCCTTGAGCTGCTGAAAGCGCCGGTTGAAGTTGGATATGTTGTTGAAGCCCGATTCAAAACACACGTCCGTCACCGGTTTGTCGCCGTCGGCCAACAACTCGCAGGACTTGCTGATACGCAGGCGATTGACGAACTCGATGAAACAGCGGCCGGTGGCTTGTTTGAAGACGCGGCTGAAGTACGTCGGTTTCATGCCCAGATGTTCGGCCACTTCTTCCAGGGACAGTTCCCGTGCGTAATGGGCAAAGATGTAATCCACCGCGCGGTTGGTACGGTCAACGCTGTGCTCGTCCGCCGGTTGCGCAGCGGTGGCCCCGGAAAGCAACTGATAGTCATCGGTTGCGGCCAGCAGCTCCATCAGGATGAAAAAATGCCCCAGGCGGCTCATGCCTTGGGAATCGGCGATGCGCTGCATCAGGATCATGGCCTGGCGGATAGTGCGCTTGCAGCGAAATTCGATGCCGTACTGGGCGCGCTCCAGCAACGGCGCGACGGTCTTGAGCTCGGCAAACACCTGATGGCCGCTCTCGAACAGCTCGTCGGTAAAATTCACCAGCATGTCACGCTTGGGCACCACTTCGTCCTCGGCGACCTGGCTGATCCAGTTGTGGGGCAGGTTGGGGCCGGTGAGAAACAGCGATTGCGGGTAAAAGTTGCCGATATAGTCACCGATGAATACCTTGCCGGAGCTGGCGACGATCAGGTGCAACTCGTATTCCTTATGGAAATGCCAGCGCACCAGCGGGCACGGGAAACCGTGCTGGCGATAGATGATGGACAGCCCGTTATGGTCGTCCATCAGCTCATAGGAAGGGTCGGTGACTCTTGCAGTTCGGGTCATGGCCTGGCGCTTTTATTGTTATTGCCGCTGGATAATGCCCCCTTCGCCGCACGGGTGCTACCCCGTAACGCTTCCCGCCTGACTGTTGCGGTTCTTCTCCTCAATCCACTGGGACATGTATTGAGTGCTCTTGTGCTGGTGATGACGCAACATGCTGCCGGTGAAGTTATCCCGGCGCCGTTGCTCAAGGTCGGCGCGACAGGCTTCGAGGCAATCAATCAGCGCCTGGGCGTGGACCTGTCGGCGGTAACGGTCCGCCAGCAGCGCCAGGCCGTTATCCCGGGCGCGGGTCCAAAGGCTCTGCTCGCGGTACAACTGCACAGCGGCGTGGGCGATATCTTCGGCGCTTTGGGCAATCGCTCCGGGCCAGGGCATTTCACCGTGCATGGCTTCTGCGCCGATGGGTGTGGTGACATTGGGTGTGCCGCACAGCATGGCATCGATCAGCTTGCCCTTGATGCCGGCACCGAAACGCAACGGCGCCAGACAGACACGCGCCGCCGACATGACCTGCAGCGCGTCTTCGGCCCAGTTCATGATGTGAAACCCTTGGGCCGGGTTGTGCAGCGTCGCAGCCTTGGGCGGGGTGTAGGCGCCATACAGGTGCAGTTGCGCATCAGGCAGCTGTTGGCGGATCAATGGCCAAATGGCGTTTTTCATCCAGAGCACGGCGTCCCAGTTCGGCGCGTGGCGGAAATTGCCGATGCTGAGGAAATGCGCCCGGTCTTCGAACGGCACGCGTGCTTCGCTCGGCAGGTCCAGCATCAGTGGGCACCAATGCAAGAGGTTGCGGGGCAGTTTGAAGTGCTCTACCAGCAACTCGATCTCGACTTCGGACACCATCAGGCTCAGGTCGCACCGGTACAGGGCGGCGATTTCCCGCTTGGCCAGGTCGGTGCCGGCCATCAACTCGAACGCTTGAGGCAGGTCCTGCGCAAACAGATCGCTGAAATCCTGGGAAACGTCATCCTTCTTCAACCGATCCTTGAGCCGCTGATGCCGGGCGTGGCGCAGGCTTTGCAAATCGGACGTCTCCAGCACCCGAAGGGCGCCGGGGCAGTGTTTCTCGACCCGCCAGCCGAACTGTTCTTCCATCATGAACTGGTCGAACAACACGATATCCGGGGCCAGTTCAGCGATGAATGTATCGAAACTGCTGCTGTTGAGCTCGATCGGCACTTCGCCGATCCCCAGCGCGATCAGGTCGGCACGGTTCTCGCCAGGGCCCGCGGGACTGCTGAAGGTGATGTCCCAGCCTTGCCCAAGGAAGGCTTCGAGGATCTGCATGACGTGCCCGCTGGCAGCCGATGAACGCGGCTCGGGCCAGACATAGCCGATAACCAGGACCTTGGTGGCGGTGGGTTGACGCATGAGCGGGTGCTTCCTTGGAACGAATCGACGTGGGCGCTATCAGCGCGGGGCGCCGATAGTGACCAACAATTGCGTCAGGCTCAAGAAAGAATGCCGTTGACCTTGTCGCGCAACTGATCGATGGAAAAAGGCTTGCCAATCACCGCCATGCCTTCCGGCACATCGATGCTTTCGGCGTAACCGCTGGCAAACAGAATGGGTAACTGAGGCCGAGCCGATCGGGCCTGCTTGGCCAGCTCGCGACCGTCCATCACCGGCAGGCCGACATCGGTCATCATCAGGGCGATGGGCTGCGCATCGTTACGCAGATACGCCAAGGCCTGTTCGCAGCCGTCCGCTTCCAGTACCTGGTATTCCAGCTCTTCCAGCACGTCGACAATCAACATACGTACGATGTCGTCGTCTTCGACTACCAGAATGGTCGGCTGGGTATCAGGAGCGGGGTTGTGCATGGTAGACATTCTCAGGGGATTGGGTTGGGGAGGTGTGCCAAAAAACGGCCTTATGCATGAGTAAGTAGCGAGGGGGCACAAGTTCCCTGGGTTGTACAAGAAAGGATCTATAGTACAAGAGCTGACAAGGATCGTCGCTTCCTCAGGCTTTTCGTGGAGTTTGCGCCTTTGCCCCGTCAGAATGTGGATCCAACCGGTATTTTTCGGCAAACTCCACGGTTTTCAACTGTCCACCAAGGCTTATTCCATGACTCCTTCGTCTTCGGTTGACGAGCAAAGTTTTCGCAAGCTCCTGAGCCGCAATATCAGCCTGCCACTGGGCATGGGCGCCCTCAGCGCGGTGTTTTTCATTGTGCTGATCACCTATCTGCTGTCGGTGATCCAATGGGTCGGGCATACCGATCGGGTGATCAATAATGCCAATGAAGCGCTCAAGCTGAGCGTGGATCTGGAAACCGGCATGCGCGGCTACCTCCTGACGGGCGACGAGCATTTCCTCGACCCCTATGAAGTGGCCAAACCGCGCATTGCCGTCGCCCTGGAGACATTGTTGGAATTGACAGCCGACAACCCGATCCAGACCGACCGCCTGCATAAAGTGCAAGCGCTCCAGGTGGAGTGGGCCAACTACGCGCAAAGCATGATCGACCTGCAACGCAGCAGTGGCGATTACCGGGGAGCGGTGAAGGCCGGGCGTGGCAAGCGCTTGACCGATGAAATACGCAAGACCTACGAGGATATCGTCGAATCCGAGCAGCAGCTGCGTGCCGAACGCAACGACCAGGTGCGCACCACCACCCTCTGGAGCATCGCTCTGTACCTGTTGTTCGTGGCCGCCGTCAGCGGCTTGCTGGCCTATGTCGGGCGCCGGGATCTGTTGGGGCTGTCCAACAATTACAGCGCCAGCCTGAAGGTCCAGCAGCAGAGTGCTTTGCATCTGGAAAAACAGGCCTGGCTGCGCAATGGCCAGACGCTACTGGCCGAGCAGGTTCTGGGGCAACTGACGTTGAACCTGCTGGGACGCAACATCCTGCAGTTCTGTGCCCAATACATGGGCGCTGTAGTGGCCGCACTGTATGCGCGGGAAGAAAGCGGCCTGCTCAGGCGCGTCGCCACCTACGGCATGTCCCGAGAGGATGAAGAGCAAAAGCAACAGGTGATCGTTGTCGGCGAAGGCATCGCTGGCCAGGCGGTCCAACAGGCGCGACTCATCCGCCTGGATGACGTGCCCGACGACTACCTGAAAGTCAGTTCGGGGTTGGGCCAGGGTTTGCCCAACAGCGTACTGGTCATGCCCACCAGTGACGATGACCGGATCAACGGCGTTGTCGAACTGGGCTTCCTGCGACCTGTGACCGATCGCGATATCGAACTGCTGGAACTGGTGGCCGGCAATATTGGCACCTCCATCGAAGCGGCCCGTTACCGGCAGCGTTTGCAGGAAGTCCTCGCCGAAACCCAGCAACTGAACGAAGAGCTGCAAGTTCAGCAGGAAGAACTCCGGACCGCCAACGAAGAGCTGGAAGAGCAGTCACGCATCCTCAAGGAGTCCCAGGCGCATCTGGAAGCCCAACAACAGGAACTGGAGCAGACCAACGAGCAACTGGCTGAACAACGCGACGCCATGGACCAGAAGAACAGCGAGCTGAACCTGGCGCAGATCCAGTTGCAGGAACGCGCCGAAGAGTTGCAGCGTTCGAGCAAATACAAGTCCGAGTTCCTGGCGAACATGTCCCATGAACTGCGTACACCGCTCAACAGCTCACTGATCCTGTCCAAACTGCTGGCGGAGAATCCGCAGCAGAACCTCAACGAGGAACAGGTGAAATTTGCCGAGTCGATCTATTCCGCCGGTAACGATCTGCTGAACCTGATCAATGACATTCTCGACATTTCCAAGGTCGAGGCCGGGAAACTGGAAGTGCGTCCGGAGAACACCGGCGTGACGCGCCTGGTGGAAGGCTTGCGTGACATGTTCATGCCCCTGGCGACGGAAAAAGGCCTGAGCTTCGAGGTGCAACTGCTGCCCGACGCCCCGGCCATGCTGTATACCGACCGCCAGCGTCTGGAGCAGGTACTCAAGAACCTGCTGTCCAACGCCATCAAGTTCACCGAGAAAGGCACGGTATGCCTGACGGTGGCCGGCCAGGCCGGGGCGGGCATCGCGTTCATGGTGCGGGACTCAGGAATCGGCATCGCCGCCGATCAGCAACAAAGCATCTTTGAAGCCTTCCGCCAGGCCGATGGCACTACGAATCGCCGGTACGGCGGGACCGGTTTGGGCCTGTCGATTTCCCGCGACCTGGCCACCTTGCTCGGCGGCTCGATCTCTGTCTCCAGCGAGCCGGGGCAGGGCAGTGTGTTTACGCTGGTATTGCCAGAACGCTATGTCGAGTCGGGTGAGCCGCTGGTAGAACCGGGGATGTTCACTGCGACCACCACAATGGCGCCACCCGCGCCCCCTGAACCCGTCAGCGCACCGCTGATCGCCCAGGTCGATGTGCCCGTCGCCCCCTTCGCCGATGACCGCGACAAGGCACCGTTCAACACCCGCTGCATTCTGGTGATCGAAGACGAGTCCAGCTTTGCCCGGATCCTGTTCGACCTGGCCCACGAACTCGGTTACCAGTGCCTGGTGGCCCAAGGTGCCGATGAAGGCTTCGACCTGGCTTCGCAATTGAGCCCCGATGCAATCCTGCTGGACATGCGCCTGCCGGATCACTCCGGGCTGACGGTGTTGCAGCGGCTCAAGGAGCAACCTGGAACCCGGCACATCCCGGTACATGTGATTTCCGTCGAGGATCGCGTAGAAGCCGCGATGCACATGGGCGCCGTCGGCTATGCGGTCAAACCGACCTCTCGCGAAGAACTCAAGGAGGTATTCGCCCGCCTGGAAGCCAAGCTGACCCAGAAGGTCAAGCGGGTGCTGCTGGTGGAGGACGATGATTTGCAACGCGACAGTATCACCCGGCTGATCGGTGACGATGACATCGAGATCACCGCTGTCGGCCTGGCGCAGCAAGCCCTGGACCTGCTGCGAAGCAACGTCTACGACTGCATGATCATCGACCTGAAGCTGCCTGACATGCTGGGCAATGACCTGCTCAAGCGCATGTCCACCGAAGATATCTGCTCATTCCCGCCCGTGATTGTCTACACCGGACGCAACCTGACCCGCGATGAAGAAGCCGAACTGCGCAAGTATTCACGCTCGATCATCATCAAGGGCGCCCGTTCGCCGGAGCGGTTGCTGGACGAAGTGACACTTTTTCTGCACAAAGTCGAATCCCGGTTGTCCCATGAACGGCAGCGGATGCTCAGGACCGCCCGCAGCCGCGACAAGGTTTTCGAGGGCCGTAAAGTGCTGCTGGTGGACGATGATGTGCGCAACATTTTCGCCCTGACCAGTGCCCTGGAGGCCAAGGGGGCGATCGTCGTCATCGGCCGTAACGGCTATGAAGCGATCGAGCGTCTGAACGAAGTCGACGACATCGACCTGGTGCTGATGGATGTGATGATGCCGGAGATGGACGGTTTCGAGGCCACCGCGCTGATCCGCAAGGACCCGCGCTGGCGCAAGCTGCCCATCATTGCCGTGACGGCCAAGGCCATGAAGGATGATCAGGAGCGCTGCCTGGCGGCCGGTTCCAACGATTACCTGGCCAAGCCGATCGATCTGGATCGTCTGTTCTCGCTGATTCGCGTGTGGTTGCCGAATATGGAAAGAATTTAGTGGAACGTAACACTGACATTGAAATCCGTTTGTTGATCGACGCGATCTACCTCAAGTACAGCTACGATTTTCGGGACTATTCCGGCGCCTCCATCAAGCGTCGGGTCCAGCACGCGCTGAGCCAGTTCGAGTGCAAGACCATCTCGGCACTGCAGGAGCGCGTGTTGCACGACCCGGGCATGTTCATGCAACTGCTGCAACTGTTGACGATCCCTGTCAGTGAGATGTTTCGCGACCCGTCGCATTTCCTGGCGATCCGCGAAGAAGTGGTGCCGCTGCTCAAGACCTATCCTTCGATCAAGATCTGGATCGCCGGTTGCAGCACCGGGGAGGAGGTCTATTCCATGGCGATCCTGCTGCGCGAGGAAGGGCTGCTGGACCGCACGCTGATTTATGCCACCGACATCAATCCGCGGTCCCTGGAAAAAGCCAAGCAGGGCATTTTTTCGCTCGAGAACGTACGGGCCTACACCCAGAATTATCAGCGCGCGGGAGGGCGGCGGTCATTTGCCGATTACTACACCGCCGCCTACGATTACGCGATGTTCGACAAAACCCTGCGCGAGAACGTGACCTTTGCCGATCACAGCCTGGCGACTGATAGCGTATTCTCAGAAACTCAGTTAATTTCATGTCGTAACGTCTTGATATATTTTAACAAAAAGCTGCAAGATCGCGCGTTCGGATTGTTCCATGAGTCCCTCTGTCACCGAGGTTTCCTGGTACTGGGCAGTAAAGAGACACTGGATTTTTCGTCTTTCGGCAAGCAATTCGAGCCGTTGGTCAAACAGGAACGGATCTATCGCAAGTTATGAATCAGACGATGCACAGATCCAGATCGCCCATTCAAGCCATTGTCGTCGGTGCATCCGCCGGCGGCGTCGAAGCGCTGCTCAAAGTCTTCGGGCAACTGCCAAAGGGCTTCGGTGTCCCCATTCTGGTCGTGTTGCATCTGCCCGATGAGCGTGACAGCCAGATGGCCCAGGTCTTCGGCCATCGTCTGGCGATACCGGTGCAGGAAGCTCAGGACAAGCAGAACATTCAACCGGGCACTTTGTATGTAGCCACACCCGGCTATCACCTGTCGGTCGAGGCCGACCGCAGTCTTTCGTTGAGCCTGGAGGAACCGGTGCACCATTCGCGGCCGTCGATAGATGTGCTGTTCGAATCCGCCGCCGACGCCTTCGGTCCGAACCTGCTGGCGGTCGTGCTGACCGGCGCCAACAACGACGGTGCCCAGGGCCTGGCCAAGGTCCGGGAGCTGGGTGGAATCACGGTGGTCCAGGACCCCGGCGAAGCGCAGGTTTCGACCATGCCCGAAGCAGCACTTGCCCTGCAAGAGCCCGACCATATCCTCACTTTGCAAGGCATCGGCCAATTGTTGGCCGCTCTGGAATGAACCACATGCCAAGAGATATTCAAGCCAAACTGCTGATCGTCGACGATCTGCCAGAAAATCTGTTGGCCCTGGAAGCGCTGATCAAACTCGACGGCCGCCAGGTTTTCAAAGCGCTGTCGGCCGATGAGGCGCTGTCCTTGCTGCTGCAACACGACTTTGCCCTGGCCATCATCGATGTACAGATGCCGGGAATGAACGGCTTTGAACTGGCCGAGCTGATGCGCGGCACGGAGAAGACCCGTAGCATTCCTATCATCTTTGTCAGCGCCGCCGGCCGTGAGCGCAACTATGCCTTCACCGGCTATGAAAGTGGCGCGGTGGACTTCCTGCACAAGCCGCTGGACAACCACGCCGTCAAAAGCAAGGTCAATGTGTTCGTCGAGCTGTATCGCCAGAGAAAGGCGATGAAGGAGCAGGTCATTGCATTGCAGGAGAGCCGCCGCGAGCAGGAGGCCTTGTTGCAGCAGTTGCAGGCTACTCGCAGCGAGCTGGAACAGGCGGTTCGCATGCGTGATGACTTCATGTCGATCGTTGCCCACGAGGTCCGTACGCCTCTCAACGGCCTGATTCTCGAGACGCAACTGCGCAAGATGCACCTGGCCCGGGACAACGCCGCCGCCTTCAGCCTGGATAAGGTGCAAGCGATGGTTGAACGCGACGAGCGCCAGATCAAGAGCCTGATCCGGCTGATCGAGGACATGCTCGACGTGTCGCGGATTCGTACTGGCAAATTGTCCATTCGACCAAGCCGCTTCAACCTGACGACACTGGTTGAAAACCTGCTGCGCAACTTCCAGCCGCAGATCGCGGCGGCCGAATGCACATTGACGTGCTCGACCGAGCCGTCGGTGGAGGGACAATGGGATGAGTTTCGTATCGAACAAGTGGTGTCGAACCTGCTGACCAACGCCTTGCGCTACGGCGGGAAAAGCCCGATCGAGGTGCGCGTCTACAAAACGCCTGACCATGCTTGCGTCGAAGTCCAGGATCACGGTATCGGCATCAGCGAGGAAAACCAGCAGCGCATCTTCCAGCAGTTCGAGCGGGTGTCGTCCAAAGCAGTCGCATCCGGCCTGGGCCTGGGGCTATTCATCTCCGAGCAGATTGTGACCGCCCATGGCGGTACTATTACGGTCAATAGCCGCCTCAATGAAGGGGCGTTGTTTCGCGTCTGCCTGCCTTTGCAGAAAACGGTCCTGGCCAAAACCGTCGAACAGACGCAACCTCTGAGTGACCCTACGGTCGTATCAGCAGCTATTGATCGAACAAAGGCTTCTCATGAGTGAAGATGCGCAAGACGTTGTACTGATCGTCGAGGATGACCCGTCGATCCTGATGGTATTGTCGGCCTACCTGTCGGGCGAGGGGTATCGAGTGCTGCAGGCCGAAAACGGTGAGCAGGCGTTCGAGATCCTCGCCAGCAAGCCCCACCTGGATATGATGATCACCGACTTCCGCCTGCCCGGGGGTATCACCGGCGTGCAGATCGCTGAACCGGCGGTCCGGTTGCGACCCGACCTGAAAGTCATCTTTATCAGCGGTTATGCCCAGGAAGTGCGCGACACCGACAGCCCCATCACCCGCAAGGCGCCGATCCTGGGCAAACCGTTCGACCTGGATGTGTTGCAGGACATGATGCGGACGATGTTGTCCTAGGTCTGTAAAAGCAGGGTGCAGGGCGGGATTTTGTGGGAGCAGGCTTTGCTGCCACAAAATCCTTGATCACGGGCGCACGGTCGGCTGATATCCGGGCATTGCCTCAAACCTTGATCATCTCCCGCACCTTGGCCGTCAACAGGTCAAAAGTGAACGGTTTGGTGATCATCTGCATGCCCGGGTCCAGGAAGCCGCCGCGCACCGCTGCATGCTCAGCATAACCGGTGATGAACAGTACCCGCAGGTCCGGGCGGATCTGCCGGCCGATTTCCGCCAGTTGCCTGCCGTTCATGCCTGGCAGGCCCACGTCACTGATCAGCAGATCGATGCGCTGGCTTGACTGAAGGATCGGCACCGCGCCGTCAGCATCGGCTGCCTCGACGAAGGCATAACCCAGCTCGCTCAGTACGGCGCTGACCAGCACCCGCACCGCCGGGTCGTCCTCGACGATCAGCACGGTCTCACCGTCTTGTGCGTACGGGGCGTGTTGTGTATCGACCCGTGGTTCGTGAACCTCTTCACCGACGAAACGCGGCAGATAGAGGCTCAAGGTTGTGCCTTTGCCGACTTCACTGTCAATCGTCACGTGACCACGCGACTGCTTGCTGAACCCATAGATCATCGACAAGCCCAGCCCGGTGCCCTGGCCGATCGGCTTGGTGGTGAAAAACGGGTCGAACGCACGATTGATGACCGCTTCGGGCATTCCGCAACCGGAATCCTGCACACTCAGCACGACGTAATCGCCCGGCTCCAGGTTGGTATAAGCCTGGGTGAAGTCGGCATCCAGGTGTTGATTGAGCGTCTTGACCACCAGTTGCCCACCGTCGGGCATTGCGTCCCGAGCATTGAGTACCAGGTTGAGTAGGGCGCTTTCCAGTTGGTTTGGGTCGGCTTCGGCGATCCAGAGCTGGTCGTCCAGTTCCATGTCCAGCCGGATACTCTCGTTGAGGCTGCGCTGCAGCAGCTCGCCCATGGACAGCACCAGGGTGTTCATCTGCACCGCTTTTGAGTCCAGCGATTGGCGGCGGGAGAAGGCCAGCAAACGATGCGTCAGGCCGGCTGCGCGATTGGCCGATGTCACCCCCAGGTCGATCAGGCTGTCCAGATCCTCGGTGCGACCTCGGGCCAGGCGCCGGCGCAACAGTTCGAGGCTGCCGATGATCCCGGTGAGCATGTTGTTGAAGTCATGGGCGATCCCCCCCGTGAGTTGCCCGACCGCTTCCATTTTTTGCGACTGACGCAAGGCCTCTTCGTTGTGGCGCAGTTGGGCCGTGCGTTCTTCCACTTGTTGCTCAAGGGTCTCCAGGGTGGTTTGCAGGCGCAGCTCGCTGTTGCTCAGGTCGATCAGCCGGTCTCGGGCTTCATATTGCCTGCGCCGGCCCCGCAGGGCGGTGGTGACCACGCTGACCAGGGTTATCGGGTGAAAAGGGCGCTCGAGGAACGTTACGTTGCCCAACTGAGTGCCGATACGCGCCGCCGGGTTCTGTTCCGGCCCGCCGTGGTGGGTCAACAATACGATTGGCAAGTCTGACCAGGCCGGTTGCTCTTCGATATGCAACAACAGCGTTTCCAGCTCCGGCCCGACCAGGGCTTCGGAGGAAATCACCAACAGGCCGGCGCCGTGCTCCAGCTCTTCGCACAAGTGGCCCAAATGCTGGCAGATAAGGCCGCCGAAGCCGGCTTCGCGCAGGATCATCAGGGCGATCTGGCTGTCGCGCCCCAGCGGTGCGAGGATCAACGCCCGCTCCGACAGGGGCTCGACCAGCGTCACTGTTGATCATCCTTGAGCAACGGATTATCCGCTCCCATATAGTTCGGCACCCCACGCAATACCCCCTGGAATGCTTCCAGCGGCTCGCCGATGGTCATGCCCTCGCTGCTGATGCGGTATTCGCGAATAGTGGATTCATGGCTGCCGGTGCGTTTCTTGATGATGGAGATCGCTCGACGAACTTTGCCCAGCGCTTCGAAATAACGCAACAGAATCACCGTGTCGGCCAGGTAGGTAATGTCCACCGGGGCCTGCATATCGCCCACCAGACCGTGTTGCGCAACGGTCATGAAGGTCGCAGCGCCCCTGCGGTTCAGGTAGAGCAGCAGTTCATGTACGTGCAGCACCAAAGCGTTTTCTTCCGGCATGGCGGCCTGGTAGCCATTGATACTGTCGATCACGACCGTCTTGATGTTACCTTCATCGACGCAACGGCGTACCCGATGGGAGAACTCACCGGGAGACAGCTCAGCGGCGTCCACCTGCTCGATCACCAGGTTGCCGGTTCGTCTCAGCGCTTCCAGGTCGATACCGACGTTCCTCATGCGCTCGAACAGCAAGCCCAACTCTTCATCGAAGATGAACAGCGCGGCTTTTTCGCCACGCTGCACGGCAGCCGCAGCGAAAATCATCGAAATCAGCGACTTGCCGGTGCCGGCCGGACCCAGGATCAAAGTGCTGGAGCCTGTCTCGATGCCACCGCCCAGCAAGGCATCCACGCCATCGAGGCCGCTGGACAGTTGCTGGCGCAGGTATTGTCCACGGTGTTCGGCGGCCACCAGGCGTGGGAAGACATGAATGCCGTCGCCCATGATGGTGAAGTCGTGAAAGCCGCCACGGTATTTCTGCCCGCGATACTTGACCACCCGAATGCGTCGCCGCTCGGCGCCGTAATTGGGTGTCAGTTCTTCCAGGCGAATCACCCCATGGGCGACGCTGTGCACGGTCTTGTCCAGGGATTCGGTGGTCAGGTCATCAAGCAGCAGCACCGTGGCGTCGTAGCGCACAAAGTAATGCTTGATCGCCAGGATCTGCCGGCGATAGCGCAGTGAGCTTTGCGCCAGCAGGCGGATCTCCGACAGGCTGTCGAGCACCACCCGGGTCGGCTTGACCCGCTCGACCACCTCGAAAATCTGCCGGGTCGCTTCCCCCAGCTCCAGGTCCGAGGAGTACAGCAGGCTTTGCTGATGCTCGGCGTTGAGCAGGCTCTCAGGAGGGGTCAGCTCGAAGATATGCACGTTTTCGTCGATCGTCCAACCGTGGGACGCCGCGCCCTGGCGCAACTCACGCTCGGTTTCCGACAGGGTGATGTACAAGGAACGCTCGCCGGCCTGGGCACCGGCCAAGAGGAATTGCAACGCGACCGTGGTCTTGCCGGTCCCGGGTTCCCCTTCCAGCAGGAACACATGGCCGCGGGACAAGCCACCGGAAAGGATGTCATCCAGCCCTTCGATACCGGTGGCGGCTTTAGCGCTGATCAACTCGTTAGATGTAGACAAAAAAAGCCCTCTCATGACTAGGGAAGTGGGCAGCAGGCTGGAGTACGCCTGAAAATGAACTGCCTGAACACTTGACCTTTTGCCGTGATCACGGTTCCGCTTTCGTTGATAAAACGAGGTGTACTGCTCAATTTTCTGGCAGCGGGGAAACGCCTACAGGCCTTGCTGCAGCGCCGGATCATCGGGGTTGAGTTGCTCCAGTTGCGCCAACAGGATCTGCACATTCTGCAACTGCCCGGACTCCTTCCAGTAGTTGATCAGCAGCACCCGCGCCCTGCGATCAGCCGGGTAGCGCTGGACGATTTCCTGTAACTGTTTCTGCGCCGCTTCCAGTTCCTGTTCGGCATACAAGGTGGTTGCCAGGTCATAACGGTAATGTCGGTTTTCGGGCTCAAGCTCCACGGCTTTTGCCAAACCAAGCAGCGCGTACTCCGCCTGGCCATGGTGCAGCAGCCACAGACCCAATGCATGTTGCAGATAAGCCGACTCCGGCTGGTTTTTCAACTGTTGGGCAAGCAACTGACGTGCAGCGTCGGCCTGGCCCTGTTTGTCCAGCACGTCGATCTGCATGACCAGCGCTGGCAGGTTGTCCGGTTGCAGGCGCAGGACTTGTTCCAGCGCCAACTGAGCCTTTTTCAGTTCAGCGTTATGCAGATGCAGCCGGGCCAGCTGATAGTGGGACTCGGCGGTTGGTGGACCGTCTTCAAGCATCTGCTCCCACATACCGATGACAAGCTGCATAGGCCCGAAGTACAAACCAAGCTCATCCGGCGATAGGCCCAGCAACGCGTTCACTGCGGCGAAGCGGACGCTTGGGTCTTGATCTTCGAGCAACGGCCCCAGCAACAGGCTGCGTTGGCCGGTTGGCACCAGCCCGCTGATGCTGCCGATGGCCGCTCGACGCACATCCGGCGACTCGCTGTGCAGGTCCGCGTCCGCCAGTTTCAGGGCTTGGGGGCTTGGGTAGTTCGGTAGCTCGGCGTGCAGCCATACCCGGCGCTTGGGCGACAGGTCCGGGCGACCCAATTGCTGATAGAGCATCCGCGCCGCCCCTGGCTGCCCATTGCGTGCGTGCTCAAGGGCTTCACTGTAGCCACGCTTGATTGCCTCGGGAATTTGCGGCGTGGTGCTGCGTAGCCACATTGCGACTAGACCGATTACCAACAGGACGGACAGGCTGAGCAACAGATAGCGGCGAGGCGAGGGCATGCAGGTAGTCCATAACCAGGAAGCGTGAAATGCCGCAAGCTTCGGTCAGGTGCGGGCTTGAGTCAAACCTTGAAAGAATCTGCAGATAACCCGGTGGGAGCGAGCCTGCTCGCGATAGCGGTATATCAGTTGGCATTTGAGTTGACTGACCCAGCGCCATCGCGAGCAGGCTCGCTCCCACCGGGCGTTTGCAGCAGGCAAAAAAAGCCCCGCGTCCAACATGGGAGGCGGGGCGAAAATTTGGTTGGTTGCGGCCAACCAAAGGAGCTCGGTTGAATGAGGTCGGTCAGTTGCTGGCTACGGCTTCCGGTTGCCAGCCACCGCCTAGGGCCTTGTAGATCGCGACAATGCCGCGATACAGGTCCACTTCGGCCTGGGCCTGAGTGTCCTCGGCGGCCAGGCGCTCACGTTGGGCATCCAACAGGACGAGGAAATCCTCGGTGCCTTCGCGATAGCGGACTTCAGCCAGATCAGCGGCGGCTCGGCTCGATTCGCTCTGCCGGATCAGCGAAATCAGGCGTTGTTGGCGCTTGCCGTAGTCGCTGAAGGCATTTTCCGATTCCTCCAGGGCCAGCAGCACTTGCTGTTCGTAGGTCGCCAAGGCGCCGTCCGCCTCAGCGTCGGCACCGCGCAGACGCGCCCGCACACTGCCCAAATCGAAGGCAGCCCAGGTGATGCTTGGCCCCAGCGCCCAGGCATTGGCCGCCGATGAGCCGATCTGCGAACCGCGCCCGGCGGTAAAGCCCAGGAAACCGCTGAGGCTGACCCGTGGGAACAGATCGGCCTTGGCCACGCCAATGCGCGCGGTGGCGGCAGCGAGTTGGCGCTCGGCGCTGAGAATGTCCGGGCGACGTTGCAACAGTTCACCCGGATCGCCAATCGGCAGGGCCTTGGCGATGGCCGGAAGCTGTTTGGGACTCAGGTCCACACTCAGTTTGTCCGGGCGCTCACCCAGCAAGGTAGCGATGCGGTTGCGCTGGCGTACCTGTTCGGCCTGCAACTGCGGCACGCTGGCTTCGACCGAGGCCAGGCGCGCATCGGCACGGACCACGTCGAGCTGATCGCCGACGCCGGCATCACGCAGGCTTTCGGTTATCTTGCGCGACGCCTGCTGGTTCTCGAGGTTTGCCAGGGCGATTTTTTCCCGCAGTTGGGCGCCGCGCAGTTGACCGTAGGCGTCCACCAGTTCGGCGATCATTGTCACCTGCAACTGATAGAGATCGGCTTCGACCGCCTGCTGATCGGCATCGGTGGCTTCCAGGTTGCGCTGGATGCGTCCGAACAGATCCAGCTCCCAGGCCATGTCCAGGCCAAGGTCATAGCGTTCGGTGCTGACCCGGTCGGTGGTCTGCCCCGGAATCTGGCCTTTGCCCAGGTTGCTGCTGGCGCGGCTGGTGATGGTCGGCATGACGTCATTGCTGGCGTCGTCGCGTATCGCTCGGGCTGCTCGCAAACGGGCGAACGCCACGCGTAACTCGCGGTTGCCCTCCAGGGAACGGGTGACCAGTGCGTTGAGCGTCGGGTCTTCGAACTGCTGCCACCAGATCCCTTCGAAACGGGCACGGTCGAAATTCTTCTGGCCGGCGGCACCGTCGGTGGCGGTGGTGATGTTCGCCGCCTCCGTTTGCGGTGCCTTGTAGTCCGGGCCTACGGCGCAAGCACTCAAGGCCAGTACCAGCAGGCTCGGCACAAACACTTTCAAACTCATTGTTGCGCCTCCAGTTTCAACGCCCGGGCCGCTTTGCGGGCCTCGCTGCGCTCGACGAAGTTGCGGATCAGTACATAGAACACTGGCGTGAGCAGCAGACCGAAGAAGGTCACCCCGAGCATGCCCGAGAACACCGCGACACCCATGGCATGGCGCATTTCAGCACCTGCACCGCTGGAGAAGACCAACGGCACCACGCCCATGATGAACGCGAAGGAGGTCATCAGGATCGGCCGCAGACGCAGGCGGCAGGCCTCCAGCACCGCAGCCAGAGGGTTCATGCCCTCGAGCTGTTTATCCTTGGCGAACTCAACGATCAGAATGGCGTTCTTACAGGCAAGCCCCACCAGTACGATCAATCCGATCTGGGTAAAGATGTTGTTGTCGCCGCCGGAAAGAATTACCCCGGTAATGGCCGACAGCAGGGTCATCGGTACGATCAGGATCACCGCCAGCGGCAAGCTCCAGCTTTCGTACTGTGCCGCCAGCACCAGGAACGCCAGCAGCACACAGAGCGGGAACACGAACAGCGCGGTGTTGCCCGAGAGAATCTGCTGGTACGTCAGGTCGGTCCACTCGTAAGTCATGCCGTTGGGCAATTCGTCCTTGAGCAGTTTCTCGATGGCTTTTTCAGCCTGGCCGGAACTGTAGCCCGGGGCAGCGGCACCGTTGATTTCCGCAGTGATGAAGCCGTTGTAGTGCATTACGCGGTCAGGTCCCGAGGTGTCGCTGACCTTGATGAAGGTCGCCAGCGGGATCATCTCGCCACGGTTGTTGCGCACCTTGAGCTGGCCAATCTGGTCCGACTCCAGGCGGAACTGTTGCTCGGCCTGAACGTTGACCTGATAGGTGCGGCCAAAGCGGTTGAAGTCGTTGGCATACAGCGAGCCCAGGTAGATCTGCAGGGTGTCGAAGATGTCACTGACGGCCACGCCGTGGGTCTTGGCTTTTTCACGATCGATGGCGGCATCGACCTGCGGCACGTTCACCGTGTAGCTGGTGAACAGCCCGGCCAGTTCCGGCACGTTGTGGCTCTTGGTGATGATGTTCATGGTTTCTTTGTACAGCTCGTCGTAGCCCAGGTTGCCCCGGTCTTCGATTTGCAGACGGAAACCACCGATCGTGCCCAGGCCCTGTACCGGCGGCGGCGGGAAGATCGCCATGTAGGCTTCCTGGATTTCCGAGTACTGGCCGTTCAAGGCCCCGGCAATGGCCCCGGCAGACATGCTGGGGTCCTTGCGCTCGTCGAAGGGCTTGAGGGTGACGAACACGATGCCGGCGTTCGGACTATTGGTGAAGCCGTTGATCGACAGGCCAGGGAAGGCCACGGCGCTTTCGACGCCCGGCTGCTTGAGGGCCATGTCCGACATACGCTTGATCACGTCTTCGGTGCGATCCAGGCTCGCGGCATCCGGCAGTTGGGCAAAGGCCACCAGGTATTGCTTGTCCTGGCCGGGTACGAAACCGGTCGGGGTGTTGGAGAACCCGAAGAACGTCAGCACCATCAGGCCTGCGTACACCAGCAGGGCGATGCCGCTGCTGCGGATCACGCGGCCAACTGTGCCCACGTAGCTGTGACTGGCACGGTCGAAGAAGCGGTTGAACGGACGGAACAGCCAGCCACCGAATATCTTGTCCAGGAACCTGGAAAAACGGTCCTTGGGCGCGTCATGACTCTTGAGCAGCACTGCGGCCAGGGCTGGCGACAGGGTCAGGGAGTTGAATGCCGAGATCACCGTGGAAATGGCAATGGTCAAGGCGAACTGCTTATAGAACTGCCCAGTCAAGCCACTGATGAACGCCGCCGGTACGAATACCGCGCACAACACCAGTGCCGTGGCGATGATCGGCCCGGTCACTTCGCCCATGGCGCGTTTGGTGGCTTCCACCGGAGTCAGTCCCAAGCCGATGTTGCGTTCGACGTTCTCCACCACCACGATGGCGTCGTCCACCACGATACCGATCGCCAGTACCAGCCCGAACAGCGAGAGCGCGTTCAGCGAGAAGCCGAACAGATGCATCACGGCAAACGTACCGATCAGCGACACCGGCACGGCCACCAGCGGAATGATCGAGGCGCGCCAGGTCTGCAGGAACAGGATCACCACCAGTACCACGAGAATCAGCGCTTCGAAGAGGGTGTGAACCACCGCCTCGATGGAGCCGCGCACGAAGATCGTCGGGTCATAGACGATGCTGTAGTCCATTCCCGCCGGGAAGTTCTGCTTGAGTTCGTCCATCTTGGCGCGAACATCGTTGGAAATCTGGATGGCGTTGGAGCCGGGGCGCTGGAAGATCGGGATCGCCACCGCCGGCTGGTTGTCGAGCAATGAGCGCAGGGCGTATTGACTGGAGCCCAACTCCACTCGTGCGATGTCTTTGAGGCGGGTAATTTCACCGTCCTCGCCGGAACGGATAATGATGTTTTCGAACTCTTCCTCATTCACCAGGCGTCCCTGGGTGTTGATCGAGAGCTGGAATGCCTGGGCATTGGGTGCCGGAGGCGCGCCCAGGGCACCGGCGGCGACCTGACGGTTCTGTTCGCGGATGGCGGTGACCACGTCGGTGGCGGTCAGGTTACGCGAAGCAGTTTTGTTCGGGTCAAGCCAGACCCGCAGGGAATAGTCCCCCATGCCGAATAGCTGCACATCACCCACGCCGCCCAGACGCGCCAGCTCATCCTTGATGTTGAGCAGGGCATAGTTGGACAGGTAAAGCATGTCGTAGCGCTGGTCCGGCGAGGTCAAGTGCACAACCATGGTCAGGTCGGGCGATGCCTTGTCCACCGTGATGCCGATCCGGGTGACTTCTTCCGGCAACTTGGGTTCAGTCCGCGTGACGCGGTTCTGCACCTGCACCTGGGCGTTGTCCAGGTCGGTACCCAGCGCGAAGGTGATGGTCAGGGTGATCTTGCCATCGGCGGTGGATTGCGAGGACATGTACAGCATGTTCTCGACGCCGGTGATGGCTTGCTCCAGGGGCGCGGCTACGGTTTCGCCGATGACCTTGGGGTTGGCACCCGGGAAGTTGGCGCGCACGACCACAGTCGGCGGCACGACTTCCGGGTACTCGCTGATCGGCAACTGGAACAGTGAGATGGCGCCGGCGATCAGGATCAGCAGCGAAAGCACCGCTGCGAAGATCGGCCGCGAAATGAAGAACTGGGAAAATTTCATCTTGAGTTCAGTCCCTTAACCGCGTGGGGTCGCTGCGGCCAGTTTGCCTGCCGATCCGGAAGCAGCCTTGGCAGGCGCGACTTGGGGCAGGTTGCTGGCTTCGAGCGCTTTTCGTTGTTGTGCCAGGGCGGCAATGGTTTCTTCGCTGGCCATCGGCACGGTTTCAGGCGTGACTGGTGTACCGGGGCGAGCGCGTTGCAGGCCCTTGACGATGATGGTGTCGTCCTTGCTCAAGCCGTTGCGCACGATGCGCAGGCCTTCGATCTTCGGTCCCAGCTCGACAGCGCGGTAGGCCGGCTTATTGTCGGCGTCCATCACCAGCACGAATTTCTTGCCAAGGTCGGTGCCGACGGCTTCGTCGTTGATCAGCACGGCCGAGTAAGTGCCGCTGCCCACCAGTTTCAGCCGGGCATACAGCCCAGGGGTGTAGGCGCCATCCTTGTTGTCGAACACCGCGCGACCACGAATGGTACCGGTCTGTGGATTGACCTGGTTGTCGATGAAATTCATATGGCCCAGGTGCGGATTACCTTCCTCGTTGGACAGGCCCATGTAGACCGGAGTGGCCTGACCGCGCTGACCTTCGCGGGCGAGGCGGGTGTACTTGAGGAAGACGCGCTCGTCGGCATCGAAGTAGGCGTAGACCTTGTCGGTGGACACCACGCTGGTGAGCGGCGTGACATCGGCGGTCACCAGGTTGCCGGCGGTGATGTCCGCCCGGCTGACGCGACCGCTGATAGGCGAAGTGACCCGGGTGAAGCTCAGGTTCAGTTTGGCCAGGTCCAGTTGTGCCTGGATCGCCGCAGCGGCAGCGCGGGCTTCCTGGGCAGCACTGGTACGCGAATCTGCCAGCTCGGCGGAAATGGCATTGCTCAAGCGCAGGCGCTCGCCACGCTTGGCTTCGTTCTCGCTACGGGTAGCCGTCGCTCGGGCCTGGGACAACTGGGCTTCGAGGCGACGCACTTCAGCCTGGAAGGGACGCGGATCGATCTGGAACAACAGGTCGCCTTTCTTGACCAGAGCGCCTTCGGTGAACGCTACGCTATCGATCTGTCCTGAAACGCGGGGTCGGATCTCAACGGTTTCAGGTGCCTCGAGGCGCCCGGTGAATTCGTCCCACTCGTTGACCGGCTGCTCCAGCACCTTGGCCACACTGACTTTGGCCGCCGGCATGGAAGCCGCCGTATCTGGGGTCTTGCCGCATGCACTCATCACCAGCACCGCCATCAGTGCCAGGGGAAAGCGCAATTTTGAAAGTGAATATTCCATGGATAGCATCCGCCAAGAGTATTGAGATGGGCGGATGATGCGTGGGGAGGCGGTGAGGCACGAATCGAATGAAGCAAAGGTAACTATCATTCGGAATGATATAAGACATCGCCCAGCGCTCTAGCTGAGGGCTTTCGTTAGGCGGCTATCAATTGCGTTGATGTCCCTTCAGGTTGCCAGATGCACCGAATTACCTGCGTGAAGAACGCTACTGCGGCAGATAGCGGTCATGAATGCGCTGGATTTCGCCGCTGGCGCGAAGGCTTTCAACGGCCGCCCGCAGCTTCTTGACCATTTTCGGGGAGCACCGTTTGGAGCAGGCCAGATAGAGATCGGCACTGCTATTGACCGGGCTCATGAGCAGTTCGCGCTTGGACACCTTGGGCCAGATATACCGACTCTCAGGGACGCCGTTGAACCAAGCGTCGATACGTCCCATCAAGAGCATCTGGGCGGGGTTGTCGCCAATGACCAGCGGGTAGATCTGGTCGTCGCTGAACCCTTCGGTGCGCAGGATCTCCTGCTGCGCACTTCCCAGGCCGACGCCGATCTTGCGGTAGGTTTGCCGGGCTTCGGCGAAACTGCTCACTTGCCGGTCGAGGGTGAAGAAGGCGCGTTCCATGGGCATGACCGACGCGATCCAGGTAAAGCGATCCTCGCGTTCCGGCGTGCGCGACAGGGGCGCGATCAGGTGATTGCGCTGTTCGCTGACGTGCTTCTGTGAGCGGGCCCAAGGAAGGATATGGAACTGCACGGTATACCCGGCCTTGGTCATGGCCGCTACAGCAACATCGCCGACAATTCCGTGCCCCTTGGGGTCATCGACAAACGTCAGCGGCGGCGCGTCCAGAATGTGCAGTTCAATCGTCAAAGGTGCGGCGTAGGCGCTACAGACAATCAGCGTCGGCAGCACCAGGCATAGGCGCGAGAGTGCTTTGGTACGGCCTTCCAATACGCGTTTGATCCGGCTCATGATCGATACTTCAGGCATTGAAAGTGATGCGCCATTCCAAACCCACGGCGCCAGAAACATCATCCTGCGATGTTCACCACGGCTTTTTTATTATTGCCTATCAACGCTGTCGGCCTGACTGCGTGTATCTGAAGGTATAGATCATTCGGTCGACAAAAGCTTTTTTACTCTGAACCGGTCCTGGCTTGTTCGGCAATCAGTTGAGCCAAAGTCCGCACCGGTTCGGTGAGGCTTTGTCCCGACCGATGCACCAGTCCGATATCCCGATGGAAGGTGTGCTGACCAAGGTCCAGGGCTCTGACACCCGCAGGCCAGTCATGGGCCGATGTTTGCGGGACCAATGCCACTCCCACACCGTTTTCAACCAGCTTGATGATGGCCTCCAGTTCATCCAGTTCACACACCTCGCGCACGGTGAAATGCATTTGCCGCAGGAAACGATCCACCTGCCGGCCACCGAATGAAGCACGGTCATATCGAATGAATGGAAGGCTGGAAAGGAGTGTCGCCCAATCTTCCCCCGGCACTTCGCGGGCAACGATCAATCGATACGGCTCAAGTGTCAGGGTCGTCCAGCGCAGGTCGCTCTGAAGCGAGAAGGGCGGACGGATGATGGCCGCCATGTCGATTTCGCCAGCGTCCACCAGATTGACCAGCTCCATCGACAGCCCCGGCAGCACCCGAGTACGGCACTGAGGGCATTGCTGATGGAACCTGGCCAAAGCGTCCGGCAAATAGGAACGCTGAACGGACGCAATGGCGCCGATGTTCACCAGGACATTGGTCGCAAGTTCGGCGGTGCCACAGCCCAGGTTGTCGTAGAGGCGCAGCAACTCTTGTGCCTGCAAGAGCACTTGGTGCCCCTTGCGGTTGAGGTGCGCCGAGCGTCCTTTCCTGTCGAATATTTCGAAGCCAAGCTGCGCCTCCAGACGCTGGATTTGCGCGCTCACGGCGGCCTGTGTGAGGCCGATCCTGTTCCCGGCCGCAGCGAAAGTGCCTTCCCGTGCGATGGCGAGGAGCGTCTTGAGTTCTTTAATCATTCACAAATATTAATTGTGTTTCTAAGCAATATATATTGATTTTTCCGCCTGTAGCGCCGCTCTACGATGGCCTCACCCAAAAAGCACAAAAAAGGAGTCCTGATGAACCTCTCTCCCTTCCACTTGGCAATCCCGGTTTACGACCTCGCTGGCGCACGCACCTTTTATGGTGAAGTGTTTGGACTGCAAGAGGGGCGCTCCAGCGCCCACTGGGTCGATTTCAACTTTTACGGCCACCAGTTGGTGATCCATGAGCAGCCAAAAACCGCGGCTCAGGAAAGCGTTCACAGCAACCCGGTGGACGGCCATGACGTACCTGTTCCTCATTTCGGCATTATTTTGGGCTGGGAGGAATGGGAAGCACTGGCCGAACGCTTGAAATCCTTCGGTACCCAGTTTGTGATTGAACCCTACATTCGCTTCAAGGGGCAGGTGGGTGAGCAGGCGACGATGTTCCTGTTCGACCCTTGCGGGAACGCGCTTGAATTCAAGGCGTTCAAGGATATGAGCCAGTTGTTCGCAAAGTAGTCCAGCCAGAGGTGGGCAGGCGCAGAGGTGGGGCGACAAAGATGTAAGAACAGGCGATGGCGATCCTTTGAGGGTACCCTTCAGAACCGCACACACATGCCGATACAGCGCGCGTAGATCCTGATTGCGCAAGCGCTTCAGAGGGGGTCGCCCCCAATACTCAAGGCGTATGTGCGCCTGTACCCACTAGGTTTTCGCAGGTCTGCCCATCAGCGGGCCTCAGGTAAGAATCATGTCAGCCCACCCCAGGACCGAGCTGGAAGGTGCCCTTGCCCTATGCAAAGGCAGTTTTCTTTGCGTCGGTTTTTTCAGTTTTTTCGTCAATTTGCTGATGCTGGTTCCATCGTTCTACATGTTGCAGGTGTATGACCGTGCAGTAGGAAGCGCCAGCCAGTCGACTTTATTGATGCTCACGCTGATCATGTTGCTGTTGATGATCACGATGGGCGGCCTGGAGTGGGTTCGTTCGCGGATTATGGTACGAATCAGTACTCGCCTGGACACGCTGCTGGGCCAGCGTCTGTTCGACGCCAGTTTCAAGCGGGCACTCAACACCAACGGCATGAATGCCACCGCCCAGCCGTTGAGCGACCTGAACGCCTTGCGCCAGTTTCTGACCGGTAACGGCTTGTTTGCCTTTTTCGATGCTCCGTGGATTCCGATCTACCTGGCGGTGATGTTCATTTTTCATCCCTGGTACGGGTGGATGGGGGTCGTGAGTGCGGTGATGCTAGGGGCGTTGGCTTTCATCAACGAGAAGCTCACTCATGCACCGTTGCAGGCGGCCAACCGCGAGCAGATCGCGGCTACCACCTTCACTAACAAGAGCCTGCGCAATGCCGAAGTGGTCGAATCCATGGGCATGCTTGCAAGTCTGCGTCAGCACTGGAACGGGCAAATCCATAAGGTCCTGACCTTGCAAAGCCTGGCCAGCGACCGCGCCGCGACCATGATGGCGATGTCCAGGACGTTCCGCCAGATTGTTCAGTCGCTGATGTTGGGCCTGGGCGCCTACTTGACGATCAATCATGAGATTTCGCCCGGGCTGATGATTGCCGGCTCCATTTTACTGGGGCGCGCCCTGGCGCCTATCGATCAGTTGATCGGCGTCTGGAAAGGCTTTCTTGGCGCACGCTCGCAATATGCCCGATTACACGAGTTGCTGGTCAAGATCGCCGCCGAGCCTGAGCGCATGTCGTTGCCCGCACCTGAAGGGGCGATTCGCGTCGAGGGGCTTTCAGTGGGGTCCCCGGACAATCGCAAGCCGATTATTCGCGGCGTGGACTTCCAGGTGGCCGCTGGTGAAGTGGTGGGGATCATTGGTCCCAGCGGCGCAGGAAAGTCGACCCTGGCCAGGGCGTTGCTGGGGATCTGGCCAAACCTGGCCGGAACCGTGCGCCTGGACGGTGCAGACATCAGCCAATGGCGCCGGGACGAACTGGGCCAGTACATCGGCTATTTGCCCCAGGACATAGAACTGTTCGAGGGCAGCATCAGCCAGAATATCTCACGCTTCGGCCCGGTGAATGCGCCTGCAGTGGTCGCCGCCGCGCGCATGGCCGGTGTACATGACCTGGTGCTGCAACTGCCCGATGGCTACGACACCTTGATTGGCGCCAATGGCGGTGGACTCTCTGGCGGCCAGCGGCAACGCATCGGGCTGGCCCGCGCCTTGTACGGCGAGCCGCGTCTGGTGGTACTTGACGAGCCGAACTCCAATCTGGATGACGCTGGAGAAAAAATGCTCGCCGAAGCGCTGCAGAAACTGCGGCAGAATCGGGCCACGGTGTTTGTCATTACCCATCGTTCCGGGGTGTTGGCGCAGGTGGACAAACTGCTGGTTCTCAATCACGGCGAGCTGAGTCTGTTCGGGCCGCGCGACAAGGTCCTGGCACGGCTACAGGGCGCGACGCCGACGGCCCACCAGGCTGCCGCGGTTGAATCGTAGGGACGGATGAACAACGTTATGCAAGACACTAAGCACTCATCCGTCGATATGTCCGGGCTGCCAATCGATGACAAACCAGTACGGCGCATCGGCTACTTGATGCTGCTGGTCACCTTTGGCCTGTTTGGCGGCTGGGCTACCCTGGCTCCGCTCGACAGTGCTGCGCTCGCGCCGGGTGTGGTAACCGTCAAGAGCTATCGCAAGACCGTACAACATCTTGAGGGCGGCATTGTGCGCGAACTGCGCGTGCATGACGGTGACCTGGTGAAAGCCGGCGATGTGTTGTTGGTACTCGACAACACCCAGGCGCGTTCGGAAATGGAAGCCATGCGTAGCCAGTTGATCGCCGCGCTCGAACTCCAGGCCCGATTGGTGGCTGAACGTGATGCGCTGCCCGAGCCACCGCTCGTGCCTACGCTGGATCCCAATGATCCCCGAGTGCGCGAGGCTCGCGACAGTGAAGGGCGGATCTTCCAGACCCGACGGACCTCGTTGCTGGGCGAAATCGGCTTGCTGGAGAAGTCCATCGGACAAATCGAAGAACAGATCCGCGGATTCAAGGCCGTCATCGCCAGCAAACAGATGCTCGCCGTTTCCTATGAAGAAGAGATTGTCGACTTGCGTGCATTGCTCGCCGAAGGCTACGTGGACAAGCAGCGTCTGCGCGAGCAAGAGCGAAGTCTTTCTCGGCTGCAGGCCGAAATTGCTGAAAGCCGCTCCGAAAGCGCGCGAGCGCGGGTTCATATCGACGAGGCGCGGTTGAAGATACTGCAACTGAAAAAGACTTTTGCCACCGAGGTCGCAGGTCTGCTGGGCGATGCGCAGACCAAGGTCTATGAATTGCGCGAGCGGCTGGCCACCCTGCAGGACCGCGACCAACGCACCGATATCCTCGCGCCCGAGTCGGGAATGGTCATGGGTATGACCGTACACACGCTGGGCGCAGTGGTCAGTCCAGGCACTGCGCTGTTGGACATCGTCCCGGCCAACGAAGAACTGATTGTTGAAGCACAGCTGTCACCGATGGACATCGACCGTGTCGCACTGGGCAAACTGGCGGACATTCGCTTCAGTGCGTTCAAGAGCAGCACCACGCCAGTCATCGAAGGGCAACTGGTGCAGATATCAGCTGATCGCCTGATCAACAAGGACACCGGTGCCGCTTATTACCTGGCACGCGTGGCCCTGACCGACAAGGGGCGTCAGGCCCTGGGCGATCTCACTCTGGTACCGGGAATGCCGGTCGAAGTGCTGATTAATACGGGCGCGCGGACGCTGTTGCAGTATTTGATGCAGCCGGCCAGCAATGCGTTTGCCCGTTCGTTGATCGAGGATTGACATGAAGCTTCTGATCGCGATGAGTCTGGCCCTCGTGCCACTTGGCGCTCTCGCTGACGACAGCTCGGCGCTCCCTTACACAGATCTGTTGCAACTGCATCAGGAAGCCCAAGTGGCTGACCCGCGTATTTTACGGGCACAAGCGATGGTCCGTAGTGGTGAGGGCAGCGAGCGGGCGGCCTTTGGTCAACTGCTGCCACAGCTCAATGCCAGCGGCAGTGTTAACCGCAGTCGGCGCGACGACGATTTGAATCGTATCCAATACAACGGCAAACGCCTGGCGATGATGCTCAATCAGGTTATTTACGATCCGCAGGTCTGGCGCAGCTACCAAAAGTACATAGAGCTGGCCCGCCAGAGCGAGTACGAGTCCGATGACACTCAAGTGCAGGCCAGCATTGATTTGTCCGAGCGCTACTTCGCGGTTCTCGCGGCGGAGGACGAATTGGCCCTGGTACGCAGCGAGCTGGACGCGACCGAGCGCAACCTCAAACGGACCCACGCGCTGTATGCACGCAAAATGGCGATGGTGACTGATGTACTTGACCTTGAGGCGCGTGTGGATGCGCTCAGGGCGGATGAGATCGAAGCCAGCAATGAGGTCGAGGTGAGTCGTCAAGCCATGTCCGAACTGGTGGGGCGTGATATCCGTGAGCCGCTCAAACGCATGGCTGGCAATCCAGCCTTCAGTTTACCTGCGCAAGCGCAGGACCATTGGGTGCAGACGGCACTGGACAGTAACCCGGCACTGCTTGCCCGCGAGCACAGTATCCGCGCCGCCGAGGCCGCTATCGGTGAAGCCAGGGCGGGACATCTGCCACGGTTGGGGCTGAACTTGACCGCGCAACGCAGTGATATCGGCTATGAAGGCGCGTTGGCGCCTCGTTCGGACAATCTCGTCGCCTCTCTGGACTTGCAGGTGCCGCTCTATAGCGGCGGCTCCACCCGTGCCCGAGTATCAAGCTCCGAAAACGATAAGGAAGTCGCCGAGCAAGAGCTGGAAGCCTTGCGGCGTCAGGTCATCACGCAAACCCGAACGGCCTATCTTGGCGTGACAACCGGGCTCAGCCGAATCAAGGCAACACAACGCGCCTTGGAATCCGCCGAAAAATCACGGATAGGCACCGAGAAGGCCTTCGGATACGGCGTCAAGAATGCCGTCGATGTGCTGGACAGTATCAAGGAAGAGTTTCGCGCACGGCGCGACTTCAATCAGTCCCAATACAAGTTCGTGACCAGTTTGCTGGTGCTGCATCGCTGGAGCGGCAGATTGGGGGAGGAGGATATCCGCAGGGTCAACGAATGGCTCGTTGCACCGTCATCTCACTGAAGACAAAAATAGTGGCAAGATGATGTTAAATCCACTCATTCTAATGCAAAATATCCCTCTGTAATGGCCGCACCCAGGAAAGGCCACAGACTGCCCAAGGAAGCTTCACATGCCCCATCCCGTTGGTTACTCGTTTGTTTCGTCCGCAAAGCTGACCGGCAATGCGCAGGTCAATAGCTTGCTTTATGGCACCTATTGGATGGGCAACTCGTGGAGCACCGGCACGTTTACCACGCCCCTGACGTATAGCTTCGTCACGGCGGACTCACGTTTCGCCATCAATTACAGCAGTGATAGTGAATATGAGTCCATCTATCTCCTGACGTCAGCGCAGCAAAACGCCATCGTCAGCGCGCTCGGCACCTGGAGTTCGGTCGCCAACCTCAAATTCACACGGGTCAGCGAGTCCTCCACCAACGTCGGTGATCTGCGCTTCGGCGGCTATCTGGATATGGACGAAGACACCGCTGCCTGGGGCTATTTTCCCGCTCACACACCCAGTGCCGGTGATGTCTGGATCGGGCCAGTGACGAACGACCCGACTCCGGTCAAAGGTACGTACGACTATCTGACTTTTATGCATGAGATCGGCCATGCTCTGGGCCTCAAGCACCCGTTCTCGCAAAGCCTGTCAAACCCCACGGTACTGGCGCCTCAGTTCGATGATGTCCGCTATACCATCATGAGTTACGACAGTGCTTATTCCTATGAGCCAACCACGCCCATGCTGCTGGACATTGCCGCCATCCAGAGTCTCTATGGGGCCAACACTCAGTGGCAGACCGGCAACAACACATACAGTTGGGCGGCAGACCAATCGGTTTTCGAAACGATTTGGGACGCAGGCGGCAATGACACTATCGATGCCACCAATCAGCTCGCAGCGGTGCGCATCAATCTGAATGAAGGCCAGTTCAGCAAAATAGGGCAAGCGTTCATCGACCTAGACACCCAGGCGGCGTTCAACGACGGGCTGGCGATCGCCTATGGCGCAAAAATTGAAAACGCAGTCGGCTCGGCCAATGACGACACGCTCATTGGTAACGCACTAAACAACCTGCTGAATGGCCGTGCCGGCAAGGACTTGATGATCGGCGGGGCGGGTAACGATACTTACGTCGTCGACAACAGCGGTGACGTGGTTCAGGAAAGCAGTGCCCTCAATAGCGGAATCGACAGCGTTGTTTCATCAATCAACTACATTCTTGGCAGCAACCTTGAGAACCTGACACTGAGCGGCACCGGCAACCTCGACGGTACCGGCAACGCGCTGAACAACCGCATCACCGGTAACGCTGGCGCCAACACCCTTTCAGGAGGGGC
>NZ_WUUD01000016.1:565037-565259 GCF_009831705.1 Pseudomonas sp. PICF6
TGGTGGCAGTGGTATCGACACGCTGATCGGTGGCACTGGCAACGACACCTACGTGGTCGATAACATCAGTGACTTGATCAGCGAAACCAGCACCCTGGTCAGCGAAGTGGATACGGTGCGTTCCTCGGTGAACTGGACCCTGGGCAGCAATCTGGAAAACCTCACGCTGATCGGGTCAGCCTCACTCAATGGCACCGGCAACGCGCTGGGGAACATGCTGAC
>NZ_WUUD01000016.1:565269-565349 GCF_009831705.1 Pseudomonas sp. PICF6
ACCCTGGGCGCTAATCTGGAAAACCTTGCCCTGACCGGCGCTGCTCACCTCAGCGGCACCGGTAATGCCCTGCGTAACGT
>NZ_WUUD01000017.1:0-43456 GCF_009831705.1 Pseudomonas sp. PICF6
GGCGCGGAACTGGCCGCCGTACAGGCTCAGGCCGTTGATCTCGGTGGAGGTGACCTGACCGCCGCGGAAAGTCTGCGGCAGGGACCGGCCATCGTCAGAGCGCAGGATCGGCAGCACCGGCATCCATTCGCCCACTTTCAGCTCAGTTTTCGACACCTTGGCCTTGAGTGCGACACCCAGGCGACCAAAGTCATCGGCCGGGCGGCCATCGTCATGCACCGGTAACAAGGCGGTATTGGCAGTGCCGCGACCACCGTCGAGCTTGAGCGAGTACATGCCCAGCACGTCTACACCGAAACCGACTGTGCCCTGGGTGAAGCCGGACTTGGCGTCGAGAATGAAACTCTGGGTCCATTCCTCGGCTTTGCCTTGGGCGTTAGCCGGGTTGGTGAAGTTGCGGTTGATGTAGAAGTTGCGCAGGTTGAGATTGACCTTGGCGTCATCGACGAAGCCTTCGGCGCTGGCGGTCATTGGCAGGAACGCGGCAAGGCTGCTGCAACCGAGAAGGACCAGGGCGGGGCTGGCGTTGAGAAAGGTACGGCGGTTTTGACGGGGGTTGGGCGAAAAACGGACACGTGTGCTCACTATGACGCTCCCTACTTTTTTGTTGTTTTTATTTGTCATACGTCGTCGTACAACATGAGGTGGATTATTTGGAAGCTGCTCCTCGTTGTCAACTGGCCATTATCGGAATTGTCCAACTCGGGTGCGCTCAAAATGAGACGTTTCAATGGCTGGCGCTGGCCGAGCTCAAGATTGCAGGCCGTGGCGCCGTGTCGAAGCGTGGTTTGAGAGTAGCGGGGAGGGTGCTTGGTTGTGCGATGACTGGTCTAAGACATTAGTCGAATGCTGGCGATTGGAAGTCTTAAGGGAGCTCTTGCTCCCTCGCCACAGAAGCTTTCCCACAAGCAGCGCCGGTGTTTTTGATCGTTCCCACCCTCGGCGTGGGAATGCATCCAGTGACGCTCTGCGTCACCTTCCAGAAGCGGAACGCGGAGCGTCCCTGGCGACATTCCCACGCAGGAGCGTGGGAACGATCAAACAAGAAGGCTCTTGTGGCGAGGGTGTGTTGTTTAACCCTATGCCGGGTCCAAACGGGTTTGTGTTTATCCAGATGTAGGATCGTTCGGGGTCGGGCTACGTTGTCTTGCGCCGTTGCCTACAACTGCGCCAGAATCCGCCGGCTTGTGCGCCTGGGGGCCGGGCTCTATCGTTTTCGGGTCACTGATTGAATCAGTGATCGGGTTTGGTAGCCCGGCTTTTGACTTGACGCATAGCCCCTGTCATACAGTCCGTTTTGGTATCTGTTTTATGGCGGTCATGCGCAGGGCGTTTTCGGACGCGCCGGTTCTCCAAGTCACCGGTCTACCAACCCGCGTATGGCCGCCACCCTTCGTTTGGTAGCGAGAGTGATGGCTCCATTTTTCGATTTGGAGATTCACCTATGTTCAAAGTAACCCCCAACCCGCCCGGTACAGATCCATCCAATTCCAAGGCGTTCGACAAAGCCGCCGACCGCATCCTCGACCACTACCTCAAGCCCAAACCCAGAAAATCCGAGGCCGATCCCGGCCAACTGTTCACCGTCGCCAATGGCGTCGACACCGAAACCCTGCTCGCCAACCTCAGCGAAAACCTGGCCTCGGCCAATGCCATGGTCAGTGACTTGGCCTTCGACCTGGAAGGGTCCAGGCGCCACATCGCCCTGGGCATCCAGCAATTGATCGAACTGAGCGGATTGCTGGCGAACCGTGTGCTGGATAACGTCGAAGCGCACTAGCTGACTCACCCCTTGATCGTTCCCTCGCTCTGCGTGGGAATGCATCCCGTGACGCTCTGCGTCACTGCCAGAAGCGGAACGCGGAGCGTCCCTGGCGGCATTCCCACGCAGGAGCGTGGGAACGATCATCGGGAGACATGGTTAACACCTGTGTTTTCGACAGTGGGTGAATGCTAGTCTTGACCAACGCTGTCGTCAGGGAGCCCTCATGGGCAATCACAAGATCGAGATTCGTCGCAGTAACGTCGAGAAAATCCTGCTGGCCGCCGAAAAGGTCTTTGCCGAAAAGGGCTTCGGCGGCACCGCCATGGCCGACATCGCTGCCGAGGTGCAACTGCCCCGATCCAACCTGCATTATTACTTCAGCACCAAGAGCGAGCTGTACAGCGCCGTGCTGTTCGATCTGTTGGAGGTCTGGAAGCAGGATGCCTTGTGCTTCGAGATGTTCGATGACCCGCGGGTGGTGCTCAGCAGTTACATCCGCGCCAAGATGAACCACTCCCGTAGCCGGCCCTACGGCTCGAAGGTCTGGGCCAACGAAATCATCCACGGCGCCCCGACCCTGGGCCAGGCGCTGGATGCCAGCCTCTATGACTGGGCCAAGATGAAAGAGGCAAAAATCCGCCAGTGGGTGGAGGACAAACGCATCCTCCCCGTAGAGCCTTCAAGCCTGCTCTACATGATCTGGGCCTCGACCCAGCACTACGCCGACTTCGACCACCAGATCAACATCCTCAATGATCACCAGCCACTGTCCGACATGCAGTTCGAACGGGCGGTGCAGACGGTGACCAGTGTGATTTTGCGGGGGATTGGGTTGGAGCCTTGAGATCTGTGTTGAGGCTGATGGCCCTATCGCGAGCAGGCTCGCTCCCACAGTGGATTTCTGGCGTACACAAAATCTGTGAACGACACGACCCAGTGTGGGAGCGAGCCTGCTCGCGATGGCGTCAGTCCAGACGCCACAGCTTCTTCAGACCGCTACATGATAGGGATTACGCGGATCATGGTTCCAATCCAGGAACGGCTTGCCCGTTTCCACCGTCACCATCTCGATGCAGTCCTGCACCGGGCAGGTGATCTGGCAGAGGTTGCAGCCTACGCACTCTTCATCGATCACTTCATATTTGTGCGTCCCGTCCGCTTGCTTGAGGCTGGCGATGGCCTGGTGGGACGTGTCTTCACAGGCGATGTGGCAGCGACCGCAACCGATGCAGGCCGCTTGGTCGATCTTCGCGATGACTTGATAGTTGATGTCCAGGTACTTCCAGTCGGTGGTGTTGCCCACCGCGCGACCGGAAAATGCCTGCAGGTTGGCGTGGCCGTGATCGTCCATCCAGCGTGACAGACCGTCCTTCATCTCTTCGACAATACGAAAACCGTGGAGCATCGCCGCCGTGCACACTTGCACGGCGCCACTGCCCAGGGCGATGAATTCCGCCGCGTCGCGCCAACTGCCGATGCCACCGATGCCGCAGATCGGCAAGCCTTGGGTCTGCGGGTCGCGGGCGATTTCCGCGACCATGTTCAGCGCGATCGGCTTGACCGCCGAGCCGCAGTAGCCGCCGTGGGTGCTCTGACTGCCGACGATGGGCAGGGCGACCATGCGGTCCAGGTCGACGCTGGTGATGGAGTTGATGGTGTTGATCAACGACACTGCATCGGCGCCGCCCCGATGGGCCGCCCGGGCAGCGACGCGGATGTCGGTGATGTTCGGCGTCAGCTTGACGATCACTGGCAGCGAGCAATAGGTCTTGCACCAGCGCGTGACTTGCTCGACGTACTCCGGCACCTGGCCGACGGCCGCGCCCATGCCCCGCTCGGGCATGCCGTGGGGGCAGCCGAAGTTCAGCTCGATACCGTCGGCACCCGTGGCTTCAACCAGGGGCAGGATGCGTTTCCAGGATTCTTCCACGCACGGCACCATCAACGACACGATCAGCGCCCGGTCCGGCCAGTCCTTTTTCACCTGGGTGATTTCCCGCAGGTTGATCTCCAGCGAACGGTCGGTGATCAGCTCAATATTATTGATGCCCAGCACCTCGCGATTGGCGCCGAAGTGGGCCGAGTAACGCGACGATACGTTCACGGCCGCCGGGTCCTCTCCAAGGGTTTTCCAGACCACGCCACCCCAACCGGCCTCGAAGGCACGTACCACGTTGTAGGCCTTGTCGGTCGGCGGCGCGGAGGCCAGCCAGAACGGATTGGGGGCTTTGATGCCGGCGAAGACAATCGACAGATCGGCCATTTACGCAGCCTCCACGTTGAGCATGAGTTGAGCGTTGATCGCCTCGGCGGCAAGCTTGCCGTGCTGCACGGCCTGCACCGTCAGGTCCTGGTCCAGGCTGGTGCAGTCACCGCCGGCATACACGCCGGCGATGCTGGTGCGCAAATGCTCGTCTACCAGGATTCGTCCATCCTGGCGTTTGAGTTCACGGGCCAGCGGGTCCGCCAGCGCGTGGTCATCGAAGGCCTGGCCAATGGCTTTGAAAATCCCGTCAGCGGGCAGGTCGAAGGTGTCGGCGCCGGTGACCAACCGACCGTTCTCCAGGTGGGTGCGGGAGAAACGCATGCCCCGCACATTCCCGGCCTCGTCCAGCAGCACTTGTTGCGGTTGGGCCCAGGTCAGCAGACGCACCTGATTGGCCTTGGCGATGTCTTGCTCATGGCCGGTGGCGCCCATGTCCTCAAGGCCGCGCCGGTACACCAGGCTGACGTCCCGGGCACCGAGACGGGCCATCTGCACGGCCATGTCGATGGCGGTGTTGCCGGCACCGAGGACGATGCAGCGGTCGGCCAGCGGCAACTGGCTAAGGTCGTCAGCCTGGCGCAGTTCGCGGATGTACTCGGTGGCGGCCAGCAGCCCCGGCGCCTGTTCATCGCTCAGGCCCAGTTGTTTGCTGGCGGCCAGGCCGAGGCCGAGGAACACAGCATCGAATTGCTGATGCAAGTCGCTCAAGCTGAGGTTTTCGCCCAGCTTTTGCCCATGGCGGATCTCGATGCCGCCGATGCCCAGCAGAAAGTCCAGTTCGCGCTGGGCATAATCGTCCACCAGCTTGTATTTGGCGATTCCGTATTCGTTGAGGCCGCCGGCCTTTTCCCGGGCCTCGAACACCACCACGTCATGGCCGTGCATCGCACTGCGGTGAGCGCAGGACAACCCCGCAGGACCCGCGCCGACCACGGCAATGCGCTTGCCGGTGGTGGCGGCGCGTTTGAACGGGTGCTCGCTGAAGTGGGCGTTGTCCACCGCGTAGCGTTGCAACAGGCCGATCAGTACCGGCGCGCACTCTTGAGCGTTGTTGCGCACGCAGGCTTGCTGGCAAAGGATCTCTGTGGGGCAGACCCGGGCACAACTGCCACCGAGGATATTGGCCGAGAGAATCTTCTGCGCCGCGCCCTGGACGTTGTCCTGATGGATGTTGCGGATGAACGAAGGGATGTCGATCTCGCTCGGACAGGCGTTCACGCACGGCGCGTCGTAGCAGTACAGGCAACGGGATGCTTCCAGGTGCGCCTGTCGTGGGTTGAGCGGCGGCGCCAGGTCGCTGAAACGCGCGGCCAGGGTGGTCGGGTCTTCCTGGGAATGGGGGAGGTGACTCAAGGGCTGGATCATGGAATTGGCCTCACGGTGTTTGAGGTGCTGCCTCTGGTGGGCAGTGTTTTTTGTGTCCGGACTGGCCTCATCGCGAGCAGGCTCGCTCCCACAGGGATCTGCGGTGCACACAGATTTTGTATCCATTCAAAATCCAGTGTGGGAGCGAGCCTGCTCGCGATAGGCCGTAGGCCGCTATCAGCGTTTCACTGCAACCGGCCGGTGCAACTCCGCCCGCTTGCTCAACAAATCGAACACCGCCGGGTAAGCCGGTCGTTCGATGTAGCGTCCGGCGCCGCGTTCGGCCCGCAGGTCGCCATCGACCCAGACCAGCCGGCCCTGGCTGATGGTGTGGCTCGGCACGCCGCGCACGGTTTTGCCTTCGAAGATGTTGAAGTCCACCTGTTGATGGTGGGTCTTGGCCGAAATCGTGCGGCTGCCTTGCGGGTCCCAGAGCACCAGGTCGGCATCGGCACCGACGCGAATGGCACCTTTGCGCGGGTAAAGGTTGAAGATCTTCGCCGTATTGGTGGAGGTGAGGGCGACGAAATCATGCATCGACAATTTGCCGCTGTTGACCCCTTCATCCCACAGCACCGCCATACGGTCTTCGATACCGGCGGTGCCGTTGGGAATCTTGCTGAAGTCTTCCCGGCCGGCGGCTTTCTGTTCGGCGCAGAAACAGCAATGGTCGGTGGCGGTGGTGTGCAGGTTGCCTGATTGCAAGCCATGCCAGAGCGCTTCCTGATGCCCGCGAGGGCGGAAGGGCGGGCTCATCACGTAACCGGCGGCGGTCTGCCAGTCGGGGTGGCGATAAACGCTATCGTCGAGCAGCAGATGCCCGGCCAGTACTTCACCGTAGACCGGCTGACCCTGGCTGCGGGCATAGGTGATTTCATCCAGGGCTTCCTTGGTCGACACATGCACCAGGTACAGCGGCGTGCCCAGGGTCTGGGCAATACGGATGGCCCGGCTCGCGGCTTCACCTTCCACTTGCGAGGGCCGCGACAGCGGATGGGCTTCGGGGCCGGTAATGCCCTGGGCCAGCAACTTGCGCTGCAGGTGATCAACCAGCTCGCCGTTCTCGGCATGCACCGTGGGCACGGCGCCCAGTTCCAGACAGCGCTCGAAGCTTGCCACCAAGGTGTCGTCGGCCGCCATGATCGCGTTCTTGTAGGCCATGAAGTGCTTGAAGCTGTTCACCCCGTGATGGCTGACGAGCTCGGCCATCTCTTCACGAACCTGTTCACTCCACCAGGTGATCGCCACGTGAAAACCGTAATCACTGGCGCTTTTTTCCGCCCAGCCGCGCCACTGGTGGAAGGCTTCCATCAGCGATTGCTGGGGATTGGGAATGACAAAGTCGATGATCGAGGTCGTGCCTCCCGCCAGGCCTGCTGCCGTGCCACTGAAAAAATCTTCGCTGGCGACGGTGCCCATGAACGGCAACTGCATATGGGTATGCGGGTCGATGCCGCCCGGCATCAGGTATTGGCCGCTGCCATCGAGTACTTCGACATCGGCGGGCACATCCAGGTTTTCACCAATGGCCTTGATCACACCCTCGGCACACAACACATCGGCGCGATAACGTTCATCATGGGTTATTACGGTGGCGCCACGGATCAACAAAGACATTCCGAGTTCCTCGCAGGCATGACCGACTGATGCCGGTTCTTTATGTTGTATAGATCATGATGGGGAAGTGATGAAGTCGTGCAGAGTTCTAATCCTGTCACGGCTGTCAGGATTAGAAGCTAGCTGGAGTTTTACGAATCGGCAAGATTATTTTTAATGGGTTTTTTGAATATATAACTCATTGAAAAATATCAATTTAATCTATAAATCACCAAAATGGTGAGCCGCCTCACCATTTTGACGCACTTGACAGGATCATTATTTGAGCGAGATTTATCATGCTAAATCAGCAGCTTGAAAGGCGTTAAAGTGCGGTTTAGACGCTTCGCAATATTGTGGGGTGCACCACTTTGAATCTCGGGCTCGACAGAACGTGCAGGTCATCTAGCCTCAAGGGCACTGGCGCGCAGTGCGAGCGGACAATGAAATTAAATTAAAGCGTTAAATATCATAAAGTTGTCAGTGTTATATCGCTCAACCGGTCAACCCGGCGAGGCAATCGGCACAGTTATTGAGTGCTGTCGCTGCCAGGCAGGGCCGCCGGTAGAACGCGCGCTTTACATGCAAGTACTCCGGCCATCGCCAGTCGATGAGCAAAAATAATGAAAACAGTGGAGCGGACATGACCAGATCAACAGTGACCGAGCGCGACGGGTTATTCGAGCTTGAAGCCGGCAGCGATGTTCTCGACAGCCCCCGTTACAACCATGACATCGCGCCAACCCAGGTGCATGAGCGAACCTGGAATAAATGGCACATCACCGCGTTATGGGTCGGCATGTCGATCTGTGTACCGACCTACACCCTGGGCGGCGTGCTCACGGCTTATTTCGGGTTGTCGGTGGGTGAAGCGTTGCTGGCCATCCTGTTCGCCAACATCATCGTGCTGATTCCCCTGACCCTGAACGCCTTTGCCGGGACCAAATACGGCATTCCGTTCCCGGTGCTGTTGCGTTCGTCCTTCGGCGTCATCGGCTCCAACGTGCCCTGCCTGATCCGCGCACTGGTGGCGTGTGGCTGGTTCGGAATCCAGACGATGTTCGGCGGGTTGGCGATTCACCTGTTTCTCGGCTCGGTGTTCGAGGGCTGGAAGAGCCTGGGTGGCACCGGCGAAGTGATTGGTTTCATGGTGTTCTGGGTCCTGAACCTGTGGGTGGTGCTGCGCGGTGCCGAGTCGATCAAATGGCTGGAAACCCTGTCCGCGCCGCTGCTGGTGCTGGTGGGGGTCGGCCTGCTGATGTGGGCGTTGCCCAACGTCTCCCTGACCGAACTGATGGCGCAGCCGGCCAAACGGCCCGAAGGTGCCGGCGTGACCAGTTATTTCCTGGCAGGGCTCACAGCGATGGTGGGTTTCTGGGCCACGCTGTCGTTGAACATTCCTGACTTCAGTCGTTATGCCAAGAGCCAGAAAGACCAGATCGTGGGGCAGATCATCGGCCTGCCGCTGACCATGTTCCTGTTCGCCGCCCTCGGCGTGGTGATGACGGCGGCCTCGGCGAAACTGGTGGGCGTGACCGTCTCTGACCCAGTGACCCTGATCGGACACATTCAGAGCCCGTTGTGGGTGGCGCTGGCCATGGTGCTGATCATCATCGCCACGCTCTCGACCAACACCGCCGCCAACATCGTCTCACCCACCAACGACTTCCAGAACCTGGCGCCAAAACTGATCGGCCGTACCAAGGCGGTGATGCTGACCGGGCTGGTAGGGCTGGCGCTGATGGCCCACGAACTGCTGAAGAAACTCGGTCTGATCGTTTCCGAGGTCAGCCTTGAGTCGGTCTATTCCAACTGGCTGCTGGGCTATTCGAGCCTGCTGGGGCCGATTGCCGGGATCATGGTGGTGGACTATTTCCTGATCAAGAAACAACAACTGGACCTGGCCGGGCTGTACCGCGACGACGTCTACCCGGCCTGGAACTGGAACGGCTTCATCGCCTTTGGCGTGCCTGTGGTGCTGACGCTGCTGTCGTTGGGCAGCGATGCATTCAGCTGGTTCTACAGCTACGGCTGGTTCACCGGCTCGGCACTGGGCGGGGTGATTTATTACGGGTTGTGCAGTATGCGGGCGAGCCCGTCCATCGCTAAAACTGCGGTGTAAAGGAGGGCCTCATCGCGAGCAGGCTCGCTCCCACACTGGATTGGGGTGAACGCAAGCCTGTGTGCACAGCAGATCCCCTGTGGGGGCGAGCCTGCTCGCGATAGCGGCCTCAAGTACAACGAGAAAATGCCTGAAAAAACTGGAGATCCCCCATGAACGCAGCCGTCGACGTTCTACAGTCCACCCAACAGCACATCAATCGCGACCGCTTGTGGCAGTCGCTCATGGACCTGGCGCAGCTCGGTGCCACGGTCAAGGGTGGGGTGTGCAGGCTGGCCCTGACCGATCTGGACCGCCAGGCCCGGGACTTGTTCGTGCAATGGACCGAGGCAGCCGGCTGCACCGTCAGCATTGACGCGGTGGGCAATATTTTCGCCCGTCGGCCGGGGCGCAATCCGAACCTGCCACCGGTGATGACCGGCAGCCACATCGACACCCAGCCTACCGGTGGCAAGTTCGACGGATGCTTCGGTGTGCTGTCCGGCCTGGAAGTGCTGCGCACCCTCAATGACTTGAAAATAGAAACCGAAGCACCGTTGGAGGTGGTGGTCTGGACCAACGAAGAAGGTTCGCGCTTCGCCCCGTGCATGATGGGCTCCGGCGTATTCGCCGAGAAGTTCACCCTCGAAGAAACCCTGGCCAAGACCGACGCCGAGGGCATTACCGTCGGCCAGGCACTCAATGCTATCGGCTACGCCGGGCCACGCCCGGTCAGCGGGCATCCGGTGGGGGCGTATTTCGAGGCGCACATCGAGCAGGGGCCGATCCTGGAGGACGAACGCAAGACCATCGGTGTGGTGATGGGGGCACTGGGGCAGAAGTGGTTCGATCTGACCTTGCGGGGCGTCGAAGCCCACGCCGGCCCGACCCCGATGCACCTGCGCAAGGACGCTTTGGTCGGTGCTTCGATCATCGTCGGCGCCGTCAACCGCGCGGCCCTCGGCCATCAACCCCATGCCTGCGGCACGGTTGGCTGCCTGCAAGCCTATCCCGGTTCGCGCAATGTCATCCCCGGCGAAGTGCGCATGACCCTGGATTTTCGTCACCTGGAGCCGGCACGCCTGGATTCGATGATCGCCGAGGTCAGGCAAGTCATTGATGACACCTGTCAGCAACACGGCCTGACGTATGAACTGACCCCTACGGCTGACTTTCCGCCACTGTACTTCGACAAGGGTTGTGTCGAAGCTGTGCGCGGTGCTGCCCAAGGGCTGGGCCTGTCCCACATGGACATCGTCAGCGGCGCAGGCCACGACGCGATCTTCCTCGCCGAACTGGGGCCAGCCGGGATGATCTTCGTGCCGTGCGAAGGCGGCATCAGCCACAACGAAATCGAAAACGCCGCCCCGGATGATCTGGCTGCCGGGTGTGCGGTGCTGCTGCGAGCGATGCTCGCCGCCTCACAGGCGATTGCCGAGGGACGCATGGCGGCTTGAAGCAGCTTGAGGATTAAAAGATCGCAGCCTCGTTGCACTCGACAGTTCCTATAGGGGAACGTGTCATCGCCGCGGATGGTCGTAATCTCCATGCTCCTCTGACCACATGGAGACCCGATGAGCCAGGATGTCCCGACTACCGATACCAATCGTCGTCAACTGCTGCAAATCATCGCCGGGCTGTCTGACGGGGTGATGTTGATCGAAGTCGATCAGACCATCGCCTGGGCCAACGAAGCGGCGTTGACCATGCACGGGGTCACTGACCTCAAGGAGCTGGGGGCCAACGCCGAGGAATACGCCCAGCGGTTCAATTTGCGTTATCGCAACAACCACCCGCTGACCGCGGACAACTACCCCATTGCTCGGGTCGCCCGTGGCGATGAGTTCAGCGATGTATTGGTGGAGGTCACGCCCGAGGCTGATCCGGACCGCACCTGGGTTCATCGGATTCGCAGCATGGTGCTGACCGACCGTAGCGGCCAGGCGGAATTGCTGGTGCTGATTCTCAGCGATGCCACCGAGTGGGCCAGCGCCGAGCAGCGTTTTGAAAGAACCTTCGGTGCCAACCCGGCGCCGGCGGTGATCTGCCGCCTCAGTGACTTGCGCTATATCAAGGTCAACCAAGGCTTTCTGGAAATGACCGGCTACAGCCGCGAGCAGGTGATCGGGCGTTCGGTGTATGAGCTGGATGTGCTCGAGGCCGCCGAGAAACGTGACTTGGCCATCGAGCGCCTGGGGCAGGGCGCGACCATTCCGCAAATGCAGGCTGAGTTGAAATTGCCAGGGGGCGGCAGCAAGCAAGTGATTGTCGCGGGCCAGCCGCTGGATGACCTGCATGACGAAGACTGCATGCTGTTTTCCTTCATGGACATGGAGCCGCGCCGCAAGGCCGAAACGGCGTTGCGCCAGAGCGAGGAGCGCTTTGCTAAATCGTTCCGTCTCACGCCCGTGCCAACCCTGGTGTGCAGCGCCGAACAGCAACTGCTCGAGATCAACGAAGCCTTTCTTCAGACCACCGGTTATGCCAGTGAAGAACTGCTGGGCAAAACCGTGGAGGAAATCGGCTTTCTCGACGCGGATGCCTGCGCCGCACTGTTTGCCACGCTGGAAAAAACCGCAACCGTGTCCAGCGTCGACGTCAAGGTTCACAAAAAGGGTGGGGAACAGATCGACTGCGAGATGGCGGCCGATACTGTCGTCATTCAGGACAAACCGTGTTATTTGCTGGTCTTGATGAACATCACCGAACGCAAACGCTCGGAGCTGGAACTGGTGGCGGCTATCGAAGAGGTGATGAAAGATGCCTCCTGGTTCAGTCGGACCCTGATCGAAAAACTGGCCAATGTGAAGAGCATCAACGCCCAGTTGCCCAGCACTTCATTTACCGAGCTCACAGCCCGGGAGCGTGATGTGCTGGGGCTGATCTGTCAGGGCCTGGCCGACAAGGAAATCGCCGCGCGCTTGAAGCTGGCCCCCAATACCGTGCGCAATCACGTGGCGACGCTGTACTCCAAACTCGATGTTCACAGCCGCAGCGAGGCAATCGTCTGGGCGCGCGAACGCGGCCTGTTCGCCAACGAGTGGCGAATGAAGGCACCATGATGGCCAGTGCAAATGCACCGGGCGTGCTGGTGCAAATTCGGGTTTTGCCCGCGCCGTTGGCTCCTTAGGCTGTGAGGGTGCGGCATTCTCTGCGCAATGCCGCGTCCCCCACGAAACAGTCAAGGAACACGCCACAATGAGCAGTGAACGAATCAATCGTGCAATCGCAAGGACGCTTGCCGGGCCTATGAGCCCGCAGCTGCCCGCCGGTCGCTCGCGGCTACAGCGCTGAGGAGCAACGGATGACCCTACTGGCCCCCCTGCGCGCCCGACTCGAAGAAAGCTTCAAGCCACTGGCCTGCGAATGCAGCCTCAACGGCGACGGAACCCTTACCGTACGTCTGTATCACCGCGAAAGCGGGGAGGTGGATCTGGTGGTGAGCGGCATGAGCGTCGACAGCGTCCGCTCGGAAGAAAGCCTGGCAAAGCTGATCGATGAGTTGCGGTATGAGCTTGAAAACACCCCGCTGTATCGAAGTGACCCCGCCTGAATGATCCGCTGAACTTTTCCGCTGAACTTGGTAGCCGCCACCTACAGCAGCGTCGCCCGGCAATCGAGTGCCAGCCGAGCGCCGCCTTGCTCGCTGCTGCCCACTTCCAGCGTGAACCCGTGCAAGTTGACAATCGCCGCGACGATCGACAGCCCCAGGCCAAAGCCGCTCTGCTGGCTGCTGCCCTCGGCGCGGTAGAAGCGGCGAAACACAGCCTTGCGCTCCGCCTCGGGGATTCCGGGCCCGGAGTCGAGCACTTCGATGCGGCTGCTGTCGCCCTGATCAACGCCACGCAGGATCACCTCACCGCCCGGCGGGGTGAATTTGATCGAGTTGCTCAGCAGGTTGGACACCGCCTCGAACAGCAATGCCCGGTCGCCGTTGAGCAAGGGCAGGGCAGCGGGTACTTGGAGGGTGAAGGTCAGTTCCCGCTCCTCGGCCAGCGGCAGATAAAAATCGTGCAGTTCCTGCAACAACTGCAACGGATCGAGGCGCACGAACCCTGAGCGTCGTTGCTGGTCTTCCAGCTCGGAAATCCGCAACAAGCCCCGAAACCTCGCCATCAGGGTGTCAGTCTCGGCAATCACCTGATCCATCTGCAACGCCTCGGGCGAGCCGTCCGGGGCTTGCTGCTGGATGCGATAAAGCTGGGCGCGCAGGCGAGTCAGCGGGGTGCGCAGGTCATGGGCGATGTTGTCGCACACGCCCTTGACCTCGTTCATCAGGCGTTCGATACGATCGAGCATGGCGTTGACGATTGCCGCCAGCATGTCCAGCTCATCGCGACGGCTCGACAGCGGCAGGCGATGGGTCAGGTCACCGGCCACGATGGCCTCGGCACTGGCCTGCAGTTTGCGGATGCGTTGCAAGGGTCGCCGACGCAACAGATGCCAGCCGGCAATGCCCGGCAAAATGGTCAGGGACACGCCCCAGAACAACGCGTGCAGAATGATGCGCGTGACAGCGAACAGCGAGCCGTTGTCCCGCGCCAGGACCAACCAGCGGCCGTCCTGGGTCCTGGTCGCCACCGCGTCGCAACTGTCGGAAGGAATACCTGGATCCCTGGAATCGACGCAGCCGCCGAGCATATGAATATTGCCGTCCAGGGGCAGATCGGGGGGGACGTGCCGGATCGGTCCGCTCAAGTGGCGCAATTGCGGATCGAACAGGCCGTAGGCGTCGACGCCGCGTTCATCCAGGGTCAGGCTGGCCATGAGAGCATCTTCCAACTGATCGCCATGAATACGTGCGAACAGGTGCTGACGCTGCATCAGGGAGTGCTTGGCAAGGCTGTCGAGGTAACCGAACACTTCGTAATACATCACCCCCATCAGGACCGCGCTCCAGAGCACGAACAGCGAACTGTACAGCGCCAGCAGGCGACTGCTGGAGGAGCGCCAGCCCTTAGCGGGGTTCAGCAATGACATAGCCGGAACCTCGTACCGTGCGAATCAGCGGTTCCAGGCCCGGCGGGTCGATTTTCTTGCGCAGGCGGCCGATATGGACGTCGATCAGGTTGGTGCCGGGATCGAAGTGATAGCCCCAGACCTCTTCGAAAATCATCATGCGCGAGAGGATCTGGCCGCTGTTGCGCATCAGGAACTCCAGCAGCTTGTATTCGGTGGGCAGCAGGCTGAGCAGTTGCCCGTTGCGGCTGGCTTCGCGGCTGATCAGGTTGAGTTCCAGGTCGGCCACCCGCAGTGCGGTTTCCGGCTCGCGGGCACCGTTGTTGCGTCGTAGCAGGACTTCGACCCGGGCGGCCATCTCGTCGGTGGCGAACGGCTTGGTCAGATAATCGTCGCCACCGGCCCGCAGGCCGCGCACCCGCTCGTCCACATCGGAGAGGGCGCTGATCATCAGGATCGGCGTGGCCACGCCCATGGTGCGCAACGTCGTCACGATCACCAGCCCGTCGAGTTCGGGCAGCATGCGGTCCAGGGTGATCAGGTCGTAATCGCCGCTCACCGCCCGTTCCAGGCCCTCGCGGCCGTTGTCGACCCAGTCGACATCCAGGCCATTGCGGGTCAGTTCGGCGACGATTTCACGGGCGGTCACGGCGTCGTCTTCGATGGTCAAAATGCGGTTCATGGGCGGTACCGGGTGAGAAATTGAAGCCATTGCGCAGCATTCTGCCAAAAAATACCTGTCGGCTTTCTGAAAAAATGTTCATGGACGCCGACAGCGGTATTCACTGGCCTGGATCAACACTTGGTCACAAATAATCCCTAACATAAATTTAGTGCGCACCATCATGCTGCGTCCGTTGCCCTGCTTTGGCGCGCTGTCGCTGATGGGCACTGACACGAACCGGTGATGGTGTGCCGCAAGGAGCCGAGACCTCACTGAACCTTCAAGGAAGAGCAACATGATGCAACCTCAAGACCTTCTACGCCGAAAATTTGATATCCAGCCGCTGCAGCAGGCCGACATGACGGTGCACCTGGACGGGCAGTCCGTCAGCGCGGCCCAAGGTGAAACCGTCCTCAGCGTCATTCAGGCCCTGGGCCAGCGCCAGGTAGCACGCAACGATCACGACCAACTCAGTGGCGCATACTGTGGCATGGGCGTGTGCCAATGTTGCCTGGTCAAGATCGACGGCCGCCACAAGCGCCGCGCCTGCCAGACCCAAGTGCGTCCCGGCATGCAAATCGAAACCCGGGCCAATCGCATCGCCGAAAGGGAGGCACCATGAACCTCCATCCGGTGATTGTCGGCGGCGGGCCGGCGGGTATGGCCGCGGCCATCGAGCTGGCCACCCACGGGGTGCGTTGCACCCTGCTCGAAGAAGCGCCGCGCCTGGGTGGCGTGGTCTACCGCGGGCCGCTGCGCGACGGGGTGAGCCTGGATTACCTCGGGCCGCGCTACAGCGAAGCCCTGAACAAACTCCACGGTGAGTTCCAGCGCTACGCCGGGCTGATCGATGTGCAACTCAACCACCGCGTCATCGGCGCCGAAGGGTTCAAGGCGCTGATGCTGCTGAACGCCGATGAACAACTGCGCGAGGTCAGCTATTCCCACCTGGTGCTGGCGGCCGGTTGTCACGAGCGCAGCGTGCCGTTCCCTGGCTGGACACTGCCGGGGGTGATGCTGCTCGGTGGTCTGCAATTGCAGATCAAGAGCGGAGCGGTCAAGCCGCCGGGGCCGGTGGTGATCGCCGGTACAGGCCCGTTGCTGCCGCTGGTGGCCTGTCAACTTCACGCTTCGGGCGTGGCCGTGGCGGGCGTCTATGAGGCTTGTGCCTTCGGCAAGATCGCCAGGGAAAGCCTGGCATTGCTGAACAAACCACAATTGTTCCTCGACGGCCTGAGCATGCTGGCTTATCTCAAACTGCATCGCATCCCCGTGCGTTATGGCTGGGGAGTGGTACAGGCCAACGGCGAGGGCGAGCTGGACATCGTCACCGTTGCACCGTATTCCAGTACCTGGGAGCCCGACCTCGAACGAGCCGAACAGGTCCCGGCCCAGACGCTGGCAGTCGGCTATGGTTTCATCCCGCGCACCCAATTGAGCCAGCAGATGGGCCTGGAGCATGGCTTCATCGATGACGGTTATTTGCGGGCAGTGTCCGATGCCTGGCAACAAAGCAGCGAGGCGCACATTCACCTGGCCGGCGACGTGGGCGGGATTCGCGGTGGCGAAGCCGCCATGTTGAGCGGGCGCATCGCCGCACTGTCGATCCTGATGCAGGCCGACCTGCTGGATTCGTCCACTGCCCTGGAGTACCGCGACCGGTATAGGGCGCAACTGGAGCGGATCATTCGCTTTCGCGCCGCCGTGGACCGCTACACGCAACGCGGCGCCGGACAAACCGCGTTGCCGACCGCCGACACGGTCATTTGTCGCTGCGAACACGCGACCCGCGCCGACATCGACCGCGCCCTGGAGCAGGGCGTGCAAGACATGGCCAGCCTGAAAATGCGCACCCGCGTGAGCATGGGTGACTGTCAGGGGCGGATGTGCGTGGGCTATTGCAGTGATCGCCTGCGCCAGGCCACCGGGCGTGCCGACGTTGGCTGGCTGCGGCCGCGTTTCCCCATCGACCCGATTCCCTTTTCAGCCTTTCAGAACGTCGGCACGGAGGCCCTCCGGCATGACTGAGCATTCAGACCTCAAGCACTATGATGTCGTTATCGTCGGCGGGGGCGTGATCGGTGCGTCCTGTGCCTATCAACTGTCCAAACGCAAGCATTTGAAGATCGCCTTGATCGACGCCAAGCGCCCCGGCAACGCCACCCGCGCTTCGGCCGGCGGCCTGTGGGCCATCGGTGAATCCGTGGGCCTGGGCTGCGGGGTGATTTTCTTTCGGATGATGTCGGCCAACCGCAAGCGCCAGGCCCAGGGCGCCGCCGTGGCGGTGGACGCCAGCACGCCGCACATCCTGCCCCAGTCGTTCTTCGATTTCGCCTTGCAGTCCAACGCGATGTATCCCCGACTGCACCGCGAGCTGATGGACAACCACGGCATGGACTTCAAGTTCGAGGAGACCGGGCTCAAGTTCGTGATCTACGACGATGAAGACCGTTTGTATGCCGAGCACATCGTCGCCTGCATTCCCCACCTGGCCGATCAGGTACGCTGGCTCGACCAGGCCGCCCTGCGCGAGGCCGAGCCGAATGTCAGCCATGAGGCCCGGGGCGCGCTGGAGTTTCTGTGCGACCATCAGGTCAGCCCGTTCCGGCTGGCCGATGCCTACACCGAGGGCGCCCGGCAGAACGGCGTCGATATGTTCTTCAACACCAACGTGGCGCAGGTGCTTCGAGACGGGGCGCGGGTGACAGGGGTGAGAACCGCCGAAGCCGGGACGTTCATGTGTCGGACGTTGATCAATGCCGCCGGTGCCTGGGCGGCGGACCTGAGCGAGCAAGCCACCGGTGTGCGGATCCCGGTCAAGCCGGTCAAGGGGCAAATCCTGCTGACCGAACGCATGCCGAAGATCCTCAACGGGTGCCTGACCACCAGCGACTGCTATGTCGCGCAAAAGGACAACGGCGAGATCCTCATCGGCAGTACCACCGAGGACAGGGGTTTCGACGTGACCACCACCTACCCGGAAATCGAGGGGCTGGTGCAGGGCGCGATGCGCTGCATACCGCAGTTGGCCGACATCAACCTGAAACGCACCTGGGCCGGTTTGCGCCCCGGCTCACCTGATGAGTTGCCCATCCTGGGCCCGATGCGCGGCGTGGAGGGGTACCTAAATGCCTGTGGGCACTTTCGCACCGGCATCCTGACCTCGGCCATCACTGGTGTGCTGCTGGACAAACTGCTGAACAACGAGCCCCTGCCGCTGGACATCACGCCGTTCCTGGCGGATCGCTTCGAGGTTGTGCCGGTGGTAAAGCCAAAGGAAATGGAGCTGACTTGAAGCAATTCTTTGTGCCGAACACAAATTTTGCAGTCCCCCGGCCCCAAACTGTGGGAGCGAGCCGCGCTCGTCCGCTATACCATCGGCGTGCTGACAAACGCCTCCAACCCTTCGGCATAGGCGGTAAACGCGCTGATTGATGGAAATGACTTACCCTGCACCTGATCCGGCACCACCAGGTTGGTGAAGCTCCAGGCCACTGCCACGGTGATGCCCGCCTGATCGAGGGTGCCATCGGTGGCCAGGGGCTGTTTCACCAGTTCCTGTTCGAGCATGTCATAGGCCGCCGCCAGTTGGCCTTCCACGCGTTCGACCCAGGGGGCGTGTTGGATTTCTGTCGGCCGAAGGTTGCGTTCGTAGTAGATCTGCACCGACTTCTCGCACGCCGCCAGGGCCAGGCCAATCACGCGCAATGCGCGCAGCCGTTGCCCACTGTCGACCGGCATCAGGCTTTTGCCCGGCGCGGCCAAGGCTTCGAGGTAGTCGATGATCAATGTGGAATCCATCAGCACGTTGCCATCGTTGAGCACCAGGGTCGGTGCCTTGACCACCGGGTTGATGCGCTGGAACTGTTCGAAATGCCTGAACACCGAAACGGACTCGTGTTCCAGGGCAACCCCCAGGCACTTGGCGGAAATGGCGACGCGTCGCACGTAGGGCGAGTCCAGCATGCCGATCAGTTTCATGACGTCTCCTTCAGAAGAATCTTGCGGGGTTAATCCTCGAACCCGACCTGTTCATGGATTTCATCGACCTTGAGTTCCAGTCGGTAAGCCACGGCGATGAACAACGCCTGGCACAGGCACAACGTGGCACTCAACGAGCGGAAGGCGAAAGAGCTGCCTTCGTTCACCAACAGTACCGCATTGGCCCGTTTGGCCAGGGGCGACAGGTTGCTGTCGGTGATGATCAGCGTCTTGGCCTGATGATGCTGGGCAATGCGCAGGCAGTGCTGGGTTTCCTTGCCGTAGGGCGTAAAGCTGATGGCGATCACCAGGTCGTTGGCCCGCACGCTGCGCATTTGCTCGCGATAACTGCCCCCCAGGCCGGACACCAGATGGATGCGCTTGTTGGTGTGTTGCAGGTTATAGACCAGGTAATCGGCCACCGCGAACGAGCGTCGCACGCCGACCACATAGATGTTGTCGGCGTTGACCACCAGGTCTACGGCTTTGTCGAAGGCTTGATCGTCCAGCTCCAGGCCCAGACGCTCGATGCCCGAGAGGGTGGCGTTGACGCATTCGCGCGCCAGGTCGCCGCCGCTGGCTTTCTGCGACTTGTTGGCGATCATGCTGCGGATGCGTTGCTGGTAGTTCTGCACCGGCGTGGTCTTGTGGGTATAGGCCTCGCGAAACAAGGCCTGCATTTCGCTGAACCCGCTGAAGCCGAAACGCTGGGAAAACCGCACGATGGCCGACGGATGCACTTCGCATTCGCGCGCAATGTCGCTGATGCGATCGACCATGATCCGGTCGCTTTGCTGGCTCATGTAGCTGGCGATGCGTTTGAGCTGTCGCGGCAGGCTTTCATACTCGTCGGTAATCAGTTGCAGCAGGCGCTCGGCATTGATCGGTGGGCTTGAAAGGGCGGGTTCGGACGCGCTCTCGGACGGCGCCGGCAGATCGGGGCGGGTCATAGAAAATCCTTCTGGCTTGTTCTTATAGGCGGCCCGGGAAAAGGGCCGGCCCTCGACAATAGGTTGGCTGATCGCAGTCTACAGCGTAGGCGCGGGGAAAATCATGAGCAGACAACGTTGCGACACCTGCTGAAACGATGCACCGCGTCTGGCGCGCTTCAGTGACAGCGTATTGGAAAAAATATTCCACGTAAAAAATTTATAGAATAATTATTGATTATTGGCCGCTGCTCGTTTTAGTCTGCATCCACCAAGAGCGTTGGCGCCGGTTTCGGTGGCAAGCGCGGGCTGATAAAAATAACAGGAGCCAGCATGGGCCAGACTCGTTTTGCCAGTGGGCGTCAATTGGATGTGATCTGCCTGGGACGCCTGGGCGTCGACCTCTACGCGCAGCAAGTCGGAGCGCGCCTGGAAGATGTCGCAAGCTTCGCCAAATACCTGGGTGGCTCGTCGGCCAACATCGCCTTCGGCACCGCGCGGTTAGGGCTCAGGTCGGCGATGCTGAGCCGGGTAGGGGACGATCATATGGGCCGTTTCCTGGTGGAGTCCCTGGCCCGCGAAGGCTGCGACGTCAGCGGCATCAAGGTCGACCCTGAACGCCTGACGGCCATGGTCCTGCTGGGTATCAAGGACCGGGAAACCTTTCCCCTGGTGTTCTACCGGGAAAATTGCGCCGACATGGCGCTGCGCGCCGAAGACATCAATGAAACGTTCATTGCCTCCAGCAAGGCGCTGCTGATCACCGGCACGCATTTCTCTACCGAAAGTGTCTACAAGGCCAGCACCCAGGCGTTGGATTACGCCGAGAAACACAACGTCAAACGCGTGTTGGACATCGACTATCGCCCGGTGCTCTGGGGCCTGGCGGGCAAGGCCGATGGGGAAACCCGTTTCGTCGCCGACCAGAAAGTCAGCCAGCACGTGCAAAGCATCCTGCCGCGTTTCGACCTGATCGTCGGCACCGAAGAAGAATTCCTGATCGCCGGCGGCAGCGAAGATCTGCTGAGCGCGTTGCGTACCGTGCGCTCGCTGACGGCGGCGACCTTGGTGGTCAAGCTCGGCCCGCAAGGTTGCACGGTGATTCATGGCGCCATCCCGGCCCGGCTTGAAGACGGCGCGATTTATCCTGGTGTACGGGTCGAGGTCCTGAATGTATTGGGCGCAGGTGATGCGTTCATGTCGGGCTTTCTCGCCGGTTGGCTGGAGGACGCCAGCGATGAACGCTGCTGCCAGTTGGCCAATGCCTGCGGTGGCCTGGTGGTGTCGCGCCATGCCTGTGCCCCAGCGATGCCGACCCGGGCTGAACTCGACTACCTGTTCAATAGCCCGGTGCCGATTACCCGGCCGGATCGAGACGCGGCATTGCAACGTCTGCATCAGGTCAGCGTGCCGCGCAAACAGTGGAAGCAATTGTTCATCTTTGCCTTCGATCATCGCTGGCAACTGGTAGAACTGGCCCATAAAGGCGGGCGTGAGCTGGGCGCTATCAGCGCACTCAAGCAACTGTTCATCCAGGCCGTGGAACGGGTCGAAGCCGACCTGAAACGTCAGGGCATCGAGGCCGATGTCGGTCTGCTGGCCGACCAACGTTTCGGCCAGGACTCGCTGAACGCCGCCACTGGACGTGACTGGTGGGTTGCCCGACCAGTGGAGGTGCAGGGTTCACGGCCGCTGGCGTTCGAACATGGGCGCTCTATCGGCAGCAACCTGATCGCCTGGCCACAGGAACAGATCATCAAGTGCCTGGTGCAATTTCACCCCGACGACGAACCGCTGCTGCGCCTGGAACAGGAGGCGCAACTCATGGCGCTGTATCAGGCGTCCCAGGTCAGCGGCCATGAACTGCTGCTGGAAGTCATTCCACCCAAGGATCATCCGTCGCCGCACCCGGACGTGCTGTATCGCGCCCTCAAACGCCTCTACAACCTGGGCATCTTTCCGGCCTGGTGGAAAATCGAAGCCCAGACGGCAGACGAATGGAAGCAACTTGATGAGCTGATTCAACAGCGTGATCCCTATTGCCGAGGTGTGGTACTGCTGGGCCTCAACGCCCCGGCCGCCGTGCTAGCCGAGGGTTTCCGCCAGGCCAGCCAGAGCACAACCTGCCGTGGATTTGCCGTGGGACGGACAATCTTCCAGGAACCGAGCCGTGCCTGGCTGGCCGGGGAAGTCGACGATGAAACGTTGATCCGGCAGGTGCAGGGTAGGTTTGTGGAGTTGATCGAGGCGTGGCGTGCTGCGCGAAGTTAAAAGCTGTGAACACTGATCCTGTGGGAGCGAGCCTGCTCGCGATAGCCGACTGATAGTCAACATTAAGTCGCCTGACACACCGCTATCGCGAGCAGGCTCGCTCCCACAGGGTTCATCGCCGCCTTCAATGGTTAGGTAAAAACAATAAAAGGTGCAGCCATGCCCGCAATTCGAATTGGCATCAACCCGATTTCCTGGAGCAACGACGATCTGCCATCGTTGGGTGGCGAGACGCCGTTGAGTACGGCGCTGAGCGAAGGCAAGGAAATCGGTTACGAAGGTTTCGAGCTCAACGGCAAATTTCCCAAGGATGCCAAGGGCGTTGGCGATGTGCTGCGGCCCTATGACCTGGCGCTGGTCTCCGGCTGGTATTCCAGTCGTCTGGCCCGGCGCTCGGCGGCCGAAGAGATCGATGCCATCGCCAGCCATGTCGAGTTGCTGGCGCAAAACGGTGCGACGGTGCTGGTGTACGGCGAGGTGGCCGATTCCATTCAAGGCCAGCGCATCCCACTGATCGAGCGACCGCGTTTTCACACGGACGAAGCCTGGCAAGACTATGCCGAAAAACTCACCGAACTGGCGCGCTTCACCCTGTCCCGGGGTGTGCGCCTGGCGTATCACCATCATATGGGCGCCTATGTCGAATCGCCTTCGGACATCGACAAACTGATGGCCCTGACCGGCAGTGAGGTTGGCCTGCTGTTTGACTCGGGCCACTGTTACATGGGCGGCGGCGAACCCTTGCAGGTGTTGCGCAAGCACATCGAGCGCATTTGCCATGTGCATTTCAAGGACGTGCGCAAGCCTGTGGTGCAACTGGCGCGCAACAACCTCTGGAGTTTCCCCGACTGCATCGTCAACGGCACCTTCACCGTACCGGGTGATGGTGACATCGACTTTGCCGCGTTGCTGGACGTGCTGCTTGCCGCCGACTATCACGGCTGGCTGGTGGTCGAAGCCGAACAGGATCCGGCCGTGGCACCGAGTTATGCCTACGCCAAGAAAGGCTACGACACCCTGCGCGCCTTGCTGCAAGAGAGGACTGCGTCATGAGCCTGTTGATCAAAAGCCAGCCAAGCGGCCAGACCATAGTCCAGCTACCCGCCGACGAACTGGAGTATGTCGGGTTTGCCGCCTACCGCTTGAGCCTTGGTGAAAAGCTCCCGGTGGCTGCCGCCGACAAGGAACTGTGCCTGGTCTTGCTCAGCGGGCGCATCAGTCTCAAGGGTGAAGCACCGGGGCAGGGTGCCTTCGATTGGGACAACCTCGGTGATCGCCAGTCGGTGTTCGAGGATAAATCGCCCTACGCCGCGTATCTGCCGCCCGGCAGCCAGGCCCAGGTCACCGCCCTGAGCGATGTACAGATTGCCGTGTGTGCTGCGCCGGGTTCTGCGCAAAACAGTTACGGTCCACGGCTGATCCGCCCGGACAGCATGAAGCGCAGCGTGCGCGGCAAGGGCGCCAACACCCGCTATGTCTGCGACATCCTGCCCGACAGTGAGCCGGCCCACTCGCTGCTGGTGGTGGAAGTGCGCACGCCGTCGGGGCATTCGTCGAGCTACCCACCCCACAAGCACGACACCGACGACCTGCCGCACCAGAGCTTCCTGGAAGAAACCTATTACCACCAGGTCAACCCGTCCCAGGGCTTCGTGTTCCAGCGGGTCTATACCGACGACCGCAGCATCGACCAGGCCATGGCCGTGGAAAACAGCGACCTGGTGGTGGTGCCCAAAGGTTACCACCCGGTCAGCGTGCCCTACGGGTACGAGTCGTATTACCTGAACGTCATGGCCGGCCCGAAGCGGGTCTGGCAGTTCCATAACGATCCGCAGCACAGTTGGCTGCTTGATCTCTGATTTCCACCCTTTGCACGGAGAACAAGAACAATGAGCGATGCCCCGGTAGTAGGCCATTACATCAACGGTCGAGTGCAGGACAGCGACACGGTGCGGTTCAGCAACGTCTTCAACCCGGCCACCGGCGCGATACAGGCCCGGGTGGCGCTGGCCGAACCGGGCACCGTCGAGGCCGCGGTGGCCTCGGCGCTGGCGGCATTCCCGGGCTGGTCCGAGCAATCGTCATTGCGCCGTTCGCGGGTGATGTTCAAGTTCAAGGAATTGCTCGACCGCCATCACGACGAACTGGCGCAGATCATCAGTCGCGAGCACGGCAAGGTGCTGTCCGACGCCCACGGTGAAGTCACCCGCGGCATCGAGATCGTCGAGTACGCCTGCGGCGCGCCGAGCCTGCTCAAGACCGATTTCAGTGACAACATCGGCGGCGGCATCGACAACTGGAACCTGCGCCAGCCCTTGGGTGTGTGTGCCGGAGTCACGCCGTTCAATTTTCCGGTGATGGTGCCGCTGTGGATGATTCCCCTGGCACTGGTCGCCGGTAACTGTTTCATCCTCAAGCCTTCGGAGCGTGACCCGTCCGCCAGTTTGCTGATGGCTCGGCTGTTGACGGAGGCCGGGTTGCCGGACGGTGTGTTCAACGTGGTCCAGGGCGACAAAGTGGCGGTAGATGCGCTGTTGCAGCACCCGCATATCGAGGCGATTTCTTTCGTCGGCTCCACGCCGATTGCCGAGTACATCCACCAGCAGGGCACGGCGAACGGCAAGCGCGTGCAGGCGCTTGGCGGGGCGAAAAATCACATGATCGTCATGCCCGACGCCGACCTCGACCAGGCGGCGGACGCATTGATCGGCGCGGCCTACGGCTCGGCCGGTGAACGCTGCATGGCGATTTCCATTGCCGTGGCGGTGGGGGACGTGGGCGATGAATTGATTGCCAAACTGTTGCCGCGCATCGATCAGTTGAAGATCGGCAACGGCCAGCAACCCGGCACCGACATGGGGCCGCTGGTGACCGCCGAGCACAAGGCCAAGGTCGAAGGCTTCATCGACGCCGGGGTCGCCGAGGGCGCGCGCCTGATCGTCGACGGCCGTGGTTTCAAGGTGCCGGGGGCCGAGCAGGGGTTCTTTGTCGGGGCGACGCTGTTCGACCAGGTCACCGCCCAGATGAGCATCTACCAGCAAGAGATCTTCGGCCCGGTGCTGGGCATCGTTCGCATGGCGGATTTCGCCAGCGCCGTGGCCTTGATCAATGCTCACGAGTTCGGCAACGGCGTGTCCTGCTTCACCCGTGACGGCGGCATTGCCCGGGCGTTTGCCCGCAGCATCAAGGTCGGTATGGTGGGCATCAACGTGCCGATTCCGGTGCCCATGGCCTGGCATTCCTTTGGCGGCTGGAAGCGCTCGCTGTTTGGCGATCACCATGCCTACGGTGAAGAAGGTTTGCGCTTTTACAGCCGCTACAAAAGCGTGATGCAGCGCTGGCCCGACAGCATCGCCAAGGGCCCCGAGTTCAGCATGCCGACTGCCCAATAACCGTTTATGAATGCCGGAGGGATAACAACAATGAACAAGCCCCTGCGTTTTGCCTTGAACCGAATGGTTGCTCCGCGCCTGTCACTGCCCGATTTCATTGACCTGGCGCTGGCGCTGAAAACCGATGCCATCGAGATCCGCAACGATCTGAAGGGCGTCGAGATCGAAGACGGCATGCCGCCGGCCCGCGTGCGTGAGTTGTGCGAGGCGCGGGGCATCAAGGTGCTGTCGATCAATGCGCTGTATCCCTTCGACGTATGGAACGAGGAGCGCCGTGCCCAAGCCGTGCGGCTGGCCGACTATGCTCGCGAATGCGGCGCCGAGGGGTTGGTGATGTGCCCGCTCAACGAGCGCGCCGACCCGCGCGGCGAGGCCGAACGCGCGGCGGGGCTGCGTACGGCCCTCAGTGAGCTGGCGCCGATCCTGCGGGCTTTCGGCATCTACGGTTTCATCGAGCCGTTGGGGTTTGAAGAGTGTTCGCTGCGACGCAAGCGCACGGCAGTGGAAGCGATCAAGGCCATTGGCGGGCTGGATGTGTTCCGTCTGGTGCATGACACCTTTCATCATCACCTGGCCGGTGAGCAGGAATTTTTCCCCGAGCTGACCGGGCTGGTGCACATCTCCGGTGTCGAGGATGCCCAGGCACCCTTGACGACCATCCGCGACGGCCACCGCGTGCTGGTGGGCGAGGCCGACATTCTCGGCAATGCCGCGCAGATCGAGGCGTTGCGGGCCGGTGGTTACGAGGGCTACCTGTCCTTCGAACCCTTTGCCCAGAGCATTCATGAACTGGCCGACATCCGCCAGGCGTTGGGGGCGAGCATGAACCATCTGCGCAATCCCCAGGCCTGACACCGTCATCAATATGATGAAGAACCCCTGTGGGAGCGAGCTTGCTCGCGATGGCGGCAGCACATTCAACAGATAAGTCGCCTGAAATACTGTTATCGCGAGCAAGCTCGCTCCCACAGTGGACTGAGCCAGCCGCCAAATTTGCATTCCAGACAAGGTGCAAGCATGACCACAACACGACTGACCATGGCCCAGGCCCTGGTGAAATTCCTCGATAACCAGTACGTCGAGGTCGATGGCGTCCAGAGCAAATTCGTCGCCGGGGTCTTTACGATTTTTGGCCACGGCAATGTGCTGGGCCTGGGTCAGGCGCTGGAGCAGGACAGCGGTGACCTGGTGGTCCATCAGGGTCGCAACGAGCAGGGCATGGCCCACGCTGCCATCGGTTTCGCCAAGCAGCATCTGCGCCGCAAAATCTACGCCTGTACTTCGTCGGTCGGCCCCGGCGCGGCGAACATGCTGACCGCCGCCGCCACCGCGACGGCCAATCGCATCCCGTTGCTGCTGTTGCCTGGTGATGTCTACGCCAGTCGCCAGCCGGACCCGGTGCTGCAGCAGATCGAACAGTTCCATGACCTGAGCATCAGCACCAACGATGCGTTCAAGGCCGTGAGTAAATACTGGGATCGCATCAACCGCCCCGAGCAACTGATGAGCGCCGCGATCCACGCCATGCGCGTGCTCACCGACCCGGCCGAAACCGGCGCGGTGACCCTGGCGTTGCCCCAGGACGTGCAGGCCGAAGCCTACGATTACCCCGATTACTTTCTGCAAAAGCGCGTTCACCGCATCGACCGTCGCCCGGCCACCGAAGCCATGCTCGGCGATGCCCAGGCGCTGCTCAAGGGCAAGCGCAAGCCGCTGATCATCTGCGGCGGCGGGGTGAAATACGCCGGAGCCAACGCAGCGTTGCAGGCTTTTGCCGAGCGCTTCGAAATCCCCTTTGCCGAGACCCAGGCCGGCAAGAGTGCGGTGGTGTCCAGTCATCCACTGAACGTCGGAGGCGTCGGTGAAACCGGTTGCCTGGCGGCGAACCTGCTGGCCAAGGAAGCGGACCTGATCATTGGTATCGGCACCCGCTACAGCGATTTCACCACCGGGTCCAAATGGCTGTTCCAGCATCCGGATGTGCAGTTTCTCAACCTCAACATCAGCCCTTGCGATGCCTTGAAGCTTGACGGTGTGCAACTGCTGGCCGACGCGCGCTCAGGCCTGCAGGCTTTGTCCGCCGCGATGGGTGACTATCGTGCCGAATGGGGCGGGCAGATCACTGATGCCAAAGCCCAACTGGATGCCGAAGTGGACCGGATCTATCAGGCTGACTTCCAGACCCAGGACTTCGTCCCAGAGATCAACGATCACCTGGACCCGGCGGTGTTTCGTGAATTCATCGAACTCACCGGTTCCTGCCTGACCCAGAGCCGCGTGCTGGGCACCCTCAACCAAGCCCTGGCCGATGAGGCGATCATCGTTGCCGCCGCCGGCAGCCTGCCCGGCGACTTGCAGCGCAGCTGGCGCAGCAAGGGGGTCAACACCTATCACGTCGAATACGGCTATTCGTGCATGGGCTATGAGGTAAACGCGGCGCTGGGCGTGAAGCTGGCCGAGCCCGACAAAGAGGTCTATGCCCTGGTGGGTGATGGCTCCTACATGATGCTGCATTCGGAGCTGGCGACCTCGATCCAGGAGCGTCGCAAGATCAATGTGGTGCTGCTGGACAACATGACGTTCGGTTGCATCAACAATTTACAGATGGGCAACGGCATGGACAGCTTCGGCACCGAGTTCCGCTTCCGCAACCCGGACACCGGCAAGCTCGATGGCGGCTTCGTGCCGGTGGACTTCGCCATGAGCGCGGCGGCCTACGGCTGCAAGACCTACAAGGTCAAGACCCTCGACGAACTCCACGCGGCCCTGGCCGATGCGCGGCTGCAAACGGTCTCGACCCTCATCGATATCAAGGTCTTGCCCAAGACCATGATCCACAGCTACCTGTCCTGGTGGCGGGTCGGCGTGGCGCAAGTCTCCACCAGCGCGCGCACCGATGCGGCCGCCCAAACCCTCAATGAACGACTGGCCGAGGCTCGCCAGTATTAACAGCCCCAACCCTACGAAAGGAGTTTTTCATGTCTTTGAAGCTGGGCGTCATCGGCACCGGGGCCATCGGCCAGGACCATATCCGTCGTTGCAGCCAGACCTTGCTCAACAGCCAGGTGGTGGCGGTGACCGACATCAACCTCGCCCAGGCGGCGAAGGTGCTGGCCGACTTGAAACTGACCGCCGAGGTGTATCCCGACGGGCATGCCTTGATCAATGCGCCGGACGTTGAGGCGGTCCTGGTCACTTCCTGGGGGCCGAGCCACGAAGAGTTCGTGCTGGCGGCAATCGCGGCGGGTAAACCGGTGTTCTGTGAAAAGCCCCTGGCGGTCACGGCCGAAGGCTGTCGCAAGATCGTCGAAGCCGAAGTCGCCCATGGCAAGCGGCTGGTTCAGGTCGGTTTCATGCGCCCTTACGATGAAGGCTATCGAGCGCTCAAGGCGGTGATCGACAGCGGTCAGATCGGCGAACCGCTGATGCTGCACTGCGCGCATCGCAATCCGAGCGTGGGGGAGAACTACAAGACCGACATGGCGATCACCGACACACTGATCCATGAGCTGGATGTGCTGCGCTGGCTGCTGGCCGATGACTACGTTTCGGTGCAGGTGGTATTCCCGCGCAAGACCAGCAAGGCGCTGGCGCACCTGCGCGATCCGCAGATCGTGTTACTGGAAACCGCCAAGGGCACGCGCATCGATGTGGAGGTTTTCGTCAATTGCCAATATGGCTACGACATCCAGTGCGAAGTGGTGGGGGAGACGGGCATCGCCAAACTCCCGGAGCCGTCCCAGGTGCAACTGCGCAGTGGCGCCAAGCTGTCCAATGCGATCCTGATGGATTGGAAGGATCGTTTCATCGCGGCCTACGACGTCGAATTGCAGGCTTTCATCGACGGCGTGCGCGCCGGACAGGTGGGCGGGCCGTCGGCCTGGGACGGGTTCGCCGCGGCAGTGGCGGCCGATGCCTGTGTTCAAGCGCAGCAGAGTGGGCAGATCGTCAAGGTCGAACTGCCCGAACGCCCGCGTTTCTACGGCTAACCACAATCCGCTGTGGGAGCGGATTGACCTGAAGGTACTCCCACAAGGATTCGGTGGCGGACGCCGAATCTGTGAGCAGCCAAGAGCGCCTGTGGGAGCCGAGCTTGCTCGCGATGACGGCGGCACACTCAGCATCAATGCAAGCTGATCCACCGCCATCGCGAGCAAGCTCAGCTCCCACAGGGATTGCATTCATTCAGTGATTAACCAGGAGCTTTCATGCGAATCGGACTAGTAGGCTACGGCAAGGGCGGACGGTTTTTCCATGCGCCGCTGATCAGCAGTCTGCCCGGGGCTACGTTTGTCGGCGTGGTGACGCGGTCCGCTGAGCGGCGCCAGCAACTGGCGAGCGAGCACCCGCACGCCCAAGCCTTCGATACCCTCGAACAGTTGGTGGCCGCAGGCGTCGATGCGGTGGTGGTGTCCACGCCGCTGGACGGTCGCCCGGCCGTGGTCATGCAGGCCATTGAACTGGGTATTGCAGTGGTCAGCGACAAACCTTTCGCCCTTGATGCCGCACAGGCCGAGGCGATGGTGCTGGCCGCCGAGCAGCGCAACGTGCCGCTGACCGTGTATCAGAACCGCCGCTGGGATTCGGACTACCTGACTTTGCGCAAACTGCTGGAGTCCGGTGCGCTGGGGCAGGTCATTCGCTTTGAGTCCAGCGTCGAGCGTTATTCGCCAACATCGGTCGGCAAAGGCAGCGGCGGCGGGTTTCTGCGGGACCTGGGTAGCCATCTGGTGGACCAGGCGCTGCAACTGTTCGGCCCGGTGACCAGGGTTTACGCCGAGCTGGATTACCGGCAACCCGGGCAGGTGTTCGACAACGGTTTTTTTATCTCCCTGACCCATGCCAGCGGCGTGCTTTCCCACCTGAGCGGCAGTTGCCTGCAAAACGCACCGCGCCCGCGCTTTCGGGTCAGCGGCACCGGAGGCTGCTACACCGTCGAGGGCCTGGACGGCCAGGAGGCCCAGGCGCTGGCCGGGTTGAGCCCGGCGACCGAGGGTGAGCGCTGGGGGAGCGAAGAGCATCGGCGCTGGGGCTGGTTCGAGCAAGGCAGCGAGCGCGAGCGTGTGGCGTCGGAGCGCGGCTGCTGGATGGCGTTCTACCAGCGCCTGCAAACCGCGTTGCAAGGCGTTGGTCCTTTGCCGGTGGAGGCCCGTGATGCCCTGGCGACCACTCGCATCCTCGACGCTGCAAGGCTGAGCGCCGAGCAGGGCGAAGTGGTGGTTTTGGCCACGTCTGTCGGCCATGGAATAAAAAACGAATAAAATTCTAAAATGAGTTGATATGGAAAATATTTTCCAATAAAGTCGATTCCAGGTTACCGACACCCCTGTTCGTCTTTTGCCAAGTCAGCTTTGAGCAAATGACGGACAAAACAAAAACAAGAAACACAGCCAGGTACCGTCGATGAAAACCTTCAGCCGTTCTGCGTTTCACCTGCCAAGCTCGCTGCGCCTGTGCGCAATCCTTCCCCTGTTCGAATCCCTGTGCATTCAGCGCAACGGCACCGTGGTGTGTTGCATGCCCGGTGCGCCCATCGTGCGTTTGCCCCGTTCCTGAGATCCATCACGCCTTATCCATAAAACCAACAAAAAAGTGGAGAAAGACCGTTCATGAAGACCAAGACCCGTATCGCCTCGCTGGCCCTGTCGTTGATGCTCACCAGCGGCGTCGCCCTGGCGGACCTGAAGATCGGCGTCAGCATGTCCCAGTTCGATGACACCTGGCTGACGTACCTGCGTGAGTCGATGGACAGCAAAGCCAAGTCCCTGCCGGATGGCGTCACCTTGCAGTTCGAAGACGCACGCAGTGATGTGGTCAAGCAACTGAGCCAGGTGGAAAGCTTTATCAGCCAGAAGGTCGACGCAATCATCGTCAACCCGGTGGACACTGCCGCCACCCAGCGCATCACCAAGGCCGCGGTCGCCGCCGGGATCCCGTTGGTGTACGTCAATCGCCGTCCCGACGACCTGAAACTGCCCGCAGGCGTGGTGACCGTGGCGTCCGACGATCTGGAAGCCGGCCGGATGCAGATGCAATACCTGGCCGACAAAATGTCGGGCAAGGGCAACATCGTGATTCTGCTGGGTGACCTGGCGAACAACTCCACCACCAACCGCACCAAGGGTGTCAAGGAAGTGCTGGCCAAGTACCCCGACATCAAGATCGAACAAGAGCAGACCGGTATCTGGTCGCGGGATAAAGGCATGACACTGGTGAACGACTGGCTGACTCAGGGCCGTGAGTTCAATGCCGTGGTCTCCAACAATGACGAAATGGCCATCGGCGCGGCCATGGCACTCAAGGGTGCCGGCAAGGAGAAAGGCAGCGTACTGATCGCCGGGGTCGATGGCACGCCGGACGGCCTGAACGCCGTGAAGAAAGGCGAGATGGCGGTCTCGGTATTCCAGGACGCCAAGGGCCAGGCCGACGGTTCGATCGACACGGCGGTGAAAATGGTCAAGAAACAGCCGGTCGAGCAGGCCGTATGGGTGCCGTATCGCCTGATCACGCCGGAAAACGTCGATCAGTTCAAGTGACGTTTAACGTACTGCTACCACAACAATAAACAGGCGAGGTCGCCCACTGACCTTGCCGAGGGAGTACCTGATCATGTTCGCTTCAGCGACTGCTTCGAGCGCCCCGGCGATGACTTTCCGGCCGGACGTAATGCCTGATGAACCGTATCTGCTGGAAGTCGTCAACGTCAGCAAAGGCTTTCCCGGTGTGGTGGCCCTGTCGGATGTGCAATTGCGGGTGCGCCCCGGTTCCGTGCTGGCTTTGATGGGCGAGAACGGTGCGGGCAAATCCACCCTGATGAAAATCGTGGCCGGCATCTACCAGCCGGACGCCGGTGAACTGCGCCTGCGGGGCAAGCCGGTGAAGTTCGACACACCTCTGGCAGCCCTGCAGGCCGGCATCGCGATGATCCACCAGGAACTGAACCTGATGCCCCACATGAGCATCGCTGAAAACATTTGGATCGGCCGCGAGCAGCTCAACGGCCTGCATATGGTCGATCACGGGGAAATGCACCGCTGCACCGCCAAGTTGCTGGAGCGCCTGCGCATCAACCTCGATCCTGAAGAGCAGGTGGGCAACCTGAGCATTGCCGAGCGGCAGATGGTCGAGATCGCCAAGGCGGTGTCCTACGACTCTGACATTCTGATCATGGACGAGCCGACCTCGGCCATCACCGAGACGGAGGTCGCCCATCTGTTTTCGATCATCGCCGACCTCAAGTCTCAGGGTAAGGGCATCATCTACATCACCCATAAAATGAACGAAGTGTTCGCCATCGCCGATGAAGTGGCGGTGTTTCGCGACGGCGCCTACATCGGCCTGCAACGGGCCGACAGCATGGACGGCGACAGCCTGATATCAATGATGGTCGGGCGCGAACTGAGCCAGTTGTTCCCGGAACGGGACAAACCCATCGGCGATCTGGTGCTGTCGGTGCGTGATTTGAGCCTGGAGGGCATTTTCAAGAATGTGTCCTTCGACTTGCATGCCGGAGAAATCCTGGGCATTGCCGGGCTGATGGGCTCGGGCCGGACCAACGTGGCCGAGGCGATCTTCGGCGTGACGCCCAGCACAGGCGGCGAGATCCTGCTCGACGGGCAACCGGTGCGCATCAGCGACCCGCACATGGCCATCGAGAAGGGGTTCGCGCTGTTGACCGAGGATCGCAAGCTCAGTGGCCTGTTCCCGTGCCTGTCGGTGCTGGAAAACATGGAAATGGCCGTGTTGCCCCATTACGTCGGCAACGGCTTCATCCAGCAGAAAGCCTTGCGCGCGTTGTGCGAAGACATGTGCAAGAGGTTGCGGGTCAAGACCCCGTCCCTGGAACAGTGCATCGACACCTTGTCCGGCGGCAACCAACAGAAGGCCCTGCTGGCCCGATGGCTGATGACCAACCCACGCATCCTGATCCTCGACGAGCCGACCCGTGGCATCGACGTTGGCGCCAAGGCCGAGATCTACCGGCTCATTTCCTACCTCGCCAGCGAAGGCATGGCGGTGATCATGATTTCTTCGGAGCTGCCGGAAGTACTGGGCATGAGCGACCGGGTGATGGTGATGCATGAAGGTGACCTGATGGGCACGCTGGACCGTAGCGAGGCGACCCAGGAGCGGGTAATGCAGTTGGCTTCTGGCCTGTCCTGATAATAGAGGGCGCAAGCTCGCCACAGAGAAAAAGGTGAATGCTATGAACGCGATACTGGAAAACAAACCCGCGGCCGCACCGGCCAGGACACGTCGGCGGCTGCCGACAGAACTGAGTATCTTCCTGGTGCTGATCGGCATCGGCCTGGTGTTCGAAGTGTTTGGCTGGATCATGCGCGACCAGAGTTTCCTGATGAACTCCCAGCGCCTGGTGCTGATGATCCTGCAAGTGTCGATCATCGGTCTGCTGGCCATCGGTGTGACCCAGGTGATCATCACCACCGGTATCGACCTGTCGTCCGGCTCGGTGCTGGCGTTGTCGGCCATGATCGCCGCCAGCCTGGCCCAAACCTCGGATTTCACCCGGGCGGTGTTTCCCTCCCTGACTGACTTACCGGTGTGGATACCGGTGGTGGCGGGGTTGGGCGTTGGGCTGTTGGCCGGAGCGATCAACGGCAGCATCATCGCCATCACGGGTATCCCGCCCTTTATCGCCACCCTCGGCATGATGGTCTCGGCCCGCGGTCTGGCGCGTTACTACACCGAAGGCCAGCCGGTGAGCATGTTGTCCGATTCCTATACCGCCATCGGCCATGGCGCCATGCCGGTGATCATTTTCCTGGTGGTGGCGGTGATCTTCCATATTGCCCTGCGCTACACCAAGTACGGCAAGTACACCTACGCCATCGGCGGCAACATGCAGGCGGCACGCACCTCGGGCATCAACGTCAAACGCCATCTGGTGATCGTCTACAGCATCGCCGGGCTGCTGGCGGGGCTGGCCGGGGTGGTGGCCTCGGCGCGGGCCGCCACCGGGCAGGCCGGCATGGGCATGTCCTATGAGCTGGACGCGATTGCTGCGGCCGTGATCGGCGGCACTAGCCTGGCCGGTGGGGTGGGGCGCATCACCGGAACGGTGATCGGCGCGCTGATCCTCGGGGTCATGGCCAGTGGCTTCACGTTCGTCGGCGTGGATGCCTACATTCAGGACATCATCAAGGGCTTGATCATTGTGGTGGCGGTGGTCATCGACCAGTACCGCAATAAGCGCAAACTCAAACGCTGAAGGTCCTTACGCTGCGACAAAGCGCCACGCCTGACCCGCGTGGCGTTGCCATTTGTCTTCTTGATACAGCTATTGAATCGAATTTCTTGTTATAAACGCACTCCGATGACTGCCAAAAGCTTGTCAGAGAACATTTAGAAGGGTTGTCGGACATTTTCCCTATGTTTTCAGTTGCTGAGGCTTCGACTCGGCCTTAGACTGCCGCCCCTCGTAAATTGAGTGCCGGGTGGCGCTTGGAATAGACGGCGCCTTCCCGATGAGCGTGGCAGCGCGCTGCGGGACGCTTCATAATTCGCCTTAATGCACGTTTTTTTATAGAGAAATCAATGACAAAGGAAAAGTTGCTGGCCATGCCGGCGGATGACTACATGAATGCCGAGCAGCTGGCTTTCTTCACCAAGCTGTTGCAGAACATGAAAGTGGAAACCCACGAGCGCATCGAACAGAACCGAATCGCCATTGAGAGCCTGGATACCCCGGCTGACCCGGCGGACGCTGCTTCCGTAGAAGAAGAGCGGACCTGGTTGGTCAACGCCATCGATCGCGACCAGCGCATGCTGCCTCAGCTGGAGCAGGCCCTGGACCGTATCAACGACGACAGCTTCGGCTGGTGTGATGACAGCGGCGAGCCGATCGGCCTCAAGCGCCTGCTGATCAGCCCGACCACCAAGTACTGCATCGAAGCGCAGGAACGTCACGAGCAGATCGACAAGCACCAGCGTCAGGCCTGATCCGCGTTTCAGAAAAGATCGCAGCTTTCTTCGGGAAGCTGCGATCTTTTATTTTTTTCTGCGCCTGTTCGTCTACTTCCGTTGACCCCCCGCAAGAACGCGACTAATGGACCATGGATAATGGCTCCGTAGTGGCGTTTAATGCAGGTATAACAACGAGAAATGTGGGTGATCAACATGGCGACAGACGGTTCCGTGGCGAATGCGGCGCAGGTGCAGGTGCCTGTAACCAACAGCATGGCGCGCTGGTTGACGCCGACCTTGCAGAGTCTGGCGCTGACATTGCTGCTGTGCGGCATGACGTTGGGCGGCTGGTCGTTGTATCTGGGCCTGCCCCTGGCGATGCTCATCGTCTGGCTGCCGCGCCTGCGCTCGCGCCTGGCCGCCGCGCCTGAGCCGGTAGCCGCGGACAAGCTGGCCGAGCTGACCCGTGATCTGTCCTACACCACCAGCCATAACGCGTTGTCGGCGGCCGGCGTCGCCTATTCGGTCAAGCAACTGGCTGGCAAGGTCCAGTCGCAGCTCGACGCGGCGGCGCAGATCGTCGGCAATGCCGAATCGATGATCACCACTGAACAGGCCACCTCGCAACTCAGCCAGCAGGCCCTGAGTGCCGCCAGTGAGGCCCATCGCAGTAGCGTTGCCGGGCGTAGCGAACTGGTGGAGTCCATCAGCCGGATGCATCAGCTCAGCCAGCGCGCGAACGACAGCCGCGAGTTGATCGAGGCGCTGAGCGTGCGCAGCGATGAAATCCAGCGGGTCAGCCTGGTGATTCAGTCGATCGCCAGCCAGACCAACCTCCTGGCGCTCAACGCGGCCATCGAAGCTGCACGGGCCGGCGAGCACGGTCGCGGCTTCGCGGTGGTGGCGGACGAGGTCCGTGGACTGGCCGGGCGTACGGCCGCGGCCACCGGCGAGGTCGGGGTCATGGTTGCGGATATCCAGCAGCGCACCGCCCAGGTGGTGGAGCAGATCCGGCAACTGGCCAGCGACCTGGACAGTGGCGTGCAGCAGGTCGAGCACACCGGTCAGCACCTGGAAAACATAGCCCGGCTGGCGGCCGGCGTTGAAACCCAGGTCAGCGCCATCGCCCAAGGCACTGACACCAATCGCGAACAACTCGACAGCCTGTTTCACGCCATCGAACAGATGCGCAGTGACCTGTCCATCAGCGACCAGCAGACCCAGCGCCTGGCCCAAGCGGCAGTGCAAATGGAGGGCCAGGCCGAAACCATCAGCGAACGCCTGGCCGAGGTTGGCCTGGACGATTATCACCAACGGGTCTACGACCTGGCGCGCGAAGGGGCGAGCCAGATCGCGGCCCAGTTCGAGGCAGACATTGACCAGGGTCGTGTCAGCCTGGAGGACCTGTTCGACCGCAGCTACCAGCCCATCCCCAATACCCAGCCCGCCAAGTTCCAGACCCGTTTCGACCGCTACACCGATCAGGTCCTGCCAGCTATCCAGGAACCTTTGCTCGCCCGGCACGAAGGCCTGGTATTCGCCATTGCTTGTACTCAGGAAGGTTATGTACCGACCCACAACAAGGTCTTCAGTCAACCCCTGACCGGCGATCCGCAAGTGGACACGGTGAACAATCGCACTAAACGCAAGTTCTCCGACCGCACCGGGATTCGTTGCGGTAGCCACCAGCAGCCCGTGCTGTTGCAGACCTACACCCGAGATACGGGTGAGCTGATGCATGACCTTTCCGTGCCGATCATGCTCAAGGGGCGTCATTGGGGTGGTTTGCGGCTGGGTTATAAGCCCGAGAAGCCGCGCTAGGCTGGCCCGCGCTGGGGGGCTGGGCACGGCTGCTGCGCAGCCGAGCGGAAGCAAGCTCCCTTGTCACAGGGGTTAAAGGGTTGAGGGTTATTTACCGTCGTGCAAGCGGACATTCAATTGATCCACCAGCACTGCCTCCTCGCCGTCAGCGAGCAGCCATTCGCGCAGTAGATCTTTCTGTTGCTCCGACCAGAAGTCGGCCTCCACCAGTTTGATCTCCGGCTCCAGCGGATAGGCCATGATGAAGTCATCAATGGCTTTGTCATCCGAAGGCAGGCCGAGTTGATCGAACAAGGTACTCAGTTCGTGCGAGGGCTGTTCCATGGGGTTCTCCTTTGGGTGGGCGCCGTCATGGCGCCTCGGTTGCTTCCCTTTATCTGAGGCAAACGCCCGTCAGGAGTTCGATCGGGTTCAGGCTTTCAACGCGCCTTCATCCACTGCGAGTTTCAGGGCTTTTGCCGCTGCCCGCGCAGCCTCGGCGGCGAGTTCGGGGGTTTTGAACCAGCGATCCTTTTCCACCTGATGATAACGGGTGGTGGTCAAGGGGGGCTTGGCGCGCATCACGATGACAGCCTGAAATTCGCCTTCGACCTCTCTGGCCTCACCCCGGATGAAAAACTCGCCAATATCAAATTCCGTCACGTCGCGCCTTTCCTTCACAAGTCATAGTATGGGTGCGCGATCGTCAATGGGGGACGGTCTTCGCTGGGCAGGCAGTATGGCAGCAGTTGCCTGTCGCGGCTGAGTTAAGTGATGGGCGTGTGGTATCTCAGGTCAAACGCTTCGTTCCAGACGCCTGGCCAGGTAACAGGCCTCGTTATGATCGGTACGGAAACCTCTTACACGGCCAGTCGAGGTTTCTTCAATATGGAAAAAGCACTTGCCGGCCAGAACCACCCGATAACGCGGTTGAAACAAAGAAACCGGCAGGTAATGGACTTGGTCAAACCCGTCAGGCTTGTCAGCGATGCAAGGGGTGAGGGGTTGGGTCAGGGTTGTGAAAGTGGCCATGTGAATTCCTTTTCTATGGTTTACCGACGAATTACCGAGTGTTTTGAGTAGTCTCCACGCCTGCGGCTGCTCTAGAATCGGCAGCACCGTGTGGATGGCTGTGCCTATCTAAAGCAATTTTTTTTGCCCTCGATGTCAGAAAAATGCTTTTCTAAGTGAGAAATTTCCCTAAAGTTAGTAGTCCCACCTTTTCCGATGCTCAGAGTGGCGTTTTCCTTCAGCCTCTGACGACCCCGCGGGAAAGACGGCGAGAGTGGCAATCCTTTAGTCTTCTCTCGCCCCGGGGCAGGGCACGCCGTTCACTTCGAATTTTCAGTTACAGGTCCATTGCGACACACACAGTCGGCACGGGGTCTCGTGGTCCGTCCTTTTCAGAGGGCGGGCCGTTTACAAAGATGGGGATGTTTCCTTGGCAGTAAGTAATCTCGACATGCATGCGTTATTCGTACTTGGTGATCTGCGGGCAAAGCTGGTCAAGCAGTTCCAGTCGCGCTTCGTCTACATCACCGAGCAAACCGCCGAAGGTATTTATGTTGCCGAAATCGATACTGAATCGGCCCTGGTGGTCGATGACAAACCCAGGCTTGAACTCAAAGTCGGTGATCATTTTCGTGCAGCGGTATTGCCCAGCCGTGAAGGTGGCAAGTTTGAAATCCGCTTTCGCGATATCAAGCTGACGGTCTATGGCCTTGGGGATTACGCCTTCGTGGCCACCCCCGGTGGCCACGCGATCCTGTTCAAGGAAGGGCACAGCGTGCTGACTGTTTTCGCCGCCAACGAGCAGTTGCACGAGGGCCTGACCAAGACCCTCAAGGCCGTGACCGCCAAAGCCGCCAAGTGGCGCAAAGGTGAACTCGTCACCTTCAAGGCCAGCGAGTGATGTGCACCACGTCAGCCTGATGGATGTGATAGGCGGGCTGACACAGCGTTCGGGTTTTGCGCCCTGCCAACGGTTTTCGCAAGGTCTGCGTGGAACCTCGGCTACAGTCAGTTGACTGAATTATTCAGAGGCTTGCGTCCGGTTACGCAGGACCGTTGAGCTATCGCTGTGTCTGGTACGAGGTGCAACGCATGAAACGAGTTCGACAGTGGTTGGCTGCCTGGGCCACCTGTGCGGTGTTGGTTTCGTCACTTCCGGCATCGGCCGCGCAGGCGCCGATCCATTTTGCCGACCTGAATTGGGAAAGCGGCAGTCTGATCACCGATATCCTGCGGGTCATCGTCGAAAAGGGTTATGGGCTGCCGACCGACACATTGCCGGGCACCACCATTACCCTGGAAACGGCGCTGGCCAACAACGACATCCAGGTGATCGGGGAAGAGTGGGCCGGTCGCAGCCCGGTGTGGGTCAAGGCCGAGGCCGAAGGCAAGGTGATCGCCTTGGGCGATACCGTCAAGGGTGCGACCGAAGGCTGGTGGGTCCCGGAGTATGTGATCAAGGGCGACCCGGCCCGGGGCATCAAGCCTCTGGCGCCGGATTTGCGCAGCGTCGAAGACCTGGCGCGCTACAAGCATGTCTTCAAAGACCCGGAAAGCCCCAGCAAGGGTCGCTTCCTCAACAGCCCCATCGGCTGGACCTCCGAAGTGGTCAACAAGCAGAAGCTCAAGGCCTATGGGTTGTCCGACAGCTATGTGAATTTCCGAAGTGGTTCGGGGGCGGCGCTGGATGCGGAGATCAGCTCGTCGATCCGCCGGGGCAAGCCGATCCTGTTTTACTACTGGTCGCCTACACCGCTGCTGGGACGTTTTAAGTTGGTGCAGTTGCAAGAGCCTGCGTTCGATGCCGAGGCCTGGAAAACCCTGACCGATGCCGACAACCCCAACCCCAAGCCAACCCGCTCCCTGGCCTCGAAGCTGTCGATTGGCGTATCCGCGCCGTTTCAGAAGCAACACCCGGACATTGCCGAGTTCTTCAGTAAAGTTGATCTGCCGATCGAGCCGTTGAACAAGGCCCTGGCCGACATGAGCGAAAAGCACACACCGCCGCGTGAAGCCGCCGAGGCGTTCCTCAAGGCCCATCCACAGGTCTGGCAGGCCTGGGTGCCCAAGGAGGTTGCCGACAAAGTCGCCGCCGGTCTGTAGCGCGCCAGGTTGAACTCTTGATCTTGAGCAGTGCGTCATTCGCCGAAAACCGGCAGTCTGCGCCCGTGCGGCGAAATGCCGAATTCGAGCTAGGATGATTGTTCAACCTTTCAAGGAGGCTGGCGAATGACGCTTTTAGTGGCTCGGTCGCTGGTCGCAGTATTTGCGACCATCAGCTTGATTCATTTGTATTGGGCCCTGGGCGGGCGATGGGCGGCCCTGGCGGTCGTGCCTCAGGTTCCGGTGAGGCAAGGAGAGTCGCTGCGTCCGGCGTTCAACCCATCGGGATGGCTGACGCTGCTGGTGGCCCTCGCGTTGCTGCTGATTGCAGTTCTGGTGTGCCTGCGGGTCGGCTTGCTGGCACCGCCCGTCACCCATCGAGCGTTGCAATGGCTGATCAGCGCAATCGCCTTGCTGATGTTCGCCCGCGCCATTGGCGAATCGAACCTGGTGGGTTTCTTCAAGGAGGTCAAGGGCTCGACGTTCGCCAAGCTCGACACCTGGGTCTATTCACCGTTATGTGTCGTGCTTGGCGCCGGCCTGTTGACGGTTGCCTGGGCCTGAGCGCAGGGCGCTTGTCGTGTCGATCAGGTCCCGGATCGAAGAGCCGTCCAGTGTTCCATCTCCTGGGCGATGAAGTGATTCACCAGGTCACTGTACATTTTCTCGATCGCATCCGGGCTAAGGCCCTCGGCCTCGGCCCATTGACGCCGGGTCGCCAGCATGGCCTGGAAGCGCTCCGGCGCACGCACCGCCGTGGCTGAGGTCTTGAACTTCGACGCTGCCAGTACGTACTGAAAGCGTTGGCCCAGCAGTTTGATAACGGCCTGGTCAAGGGCATCGATCTCGCGGCGGATGTCTTCCATATTCGCGCAATCGCAGGGCTGTAGCTGAGTGTGGACTTCCATGCAGTCACTCCTTGTTAAAGTAGGAACGGCCCAATCCGAGCCGATCTTCGATAAGACAGGAAACACCTTGCGCAAGCAAGGCCCCGTCGCCACAGAGGTAAATTCCTACGAGATTTTCGGATCACCTTTTGCCGCACCGCTGTGAGTGCACGGCTTTCTGTGGGAGCAAAGCTTGCTCGCGATGCAGGCACCTCGGCCCCCCGGAAGACCGCGTCATCTTCATCGCGGGCAAGCCTTGCTCCCACCATAGGTGAGCGCCTAACCACTAGCGCCGCCCCGTGCGTGTACTCACATCCACCCAGACCGCCAGCACCAGAATGCTGCCCTTGACGATCATCTGCCAGTAACTGTCGACGTCGAGCATGGACATGCCGTTGTCCAGGCTGGTGATCACCAGCGCGCCGAGCAGGGCGCCGTAGACGGTGCCGGAGCCGCCGCGCATGGAGGTGCCGCCGATGAAGCAGGCGGCAATGGCGTCGAGTTCACCCATGCTGCCGGCCGAGGGGGAGCCCGCGGCCAGGCGTGCGGTGTTGACCACGCCGGCGAGGGCGCACATCACGCCCATGATGCCGAAGATCCACAGCTTCACCGCCTGCACGTTGATGCCGGACAGGCGCGTGGCTTCCATGTTGCTGCCCACCGAGTAGACCCGTCGCCCAAACACGGTCTGGCTGGTGACGTAGCTGAACACGCCGAGCAGCATCAGCAGAAGCAGCACGGGAACCGGAATCCCGTCGTAGCTGTTGAGGGTATAGACGAACCCGGCCAGTACCGCGCCGATCAGCACCACGCGCAAGACGTCACGCACCAGAGAGTGGGCCGCCAGGCCATGCAGGGCGCGATTGCGCCGCTGTTTCCAGGTCAGGAACAGGGTCAAGGCAAACAGCAGCACGCCCAGGCCCGTGCCGACGGAGTGCGGCAAATAACCCTGGCCGATGTAGACCAGCTCCGGTGACACCGGGGCGATGGTGGTGCCGTCGGTAATCCCCAGCAGAATGCCGCGAAAGGCGAGCATGCCGCCCAGGCCGACAATGAACGACGGGATGCGCAGGTAGGCGGTCATGTAGCCGTTACCCAGGCCAATCACCAGGCCGCACAAGGCGACCAGGCTCAGGTTCGCCAGCAGCGGGATGTGATAGATCACGTCGAGAATCGCCGCCAGGCCACCGAGCAATCCAAGCAGTGAACCCACCGACAGATCGATCTCGCCGCTGATGATCACCAGCACCATGCCGCAGGCCAGAATCCCGGTGATGGACATCTGCCGCAGCAGGTTGGAGAGGTTGCGCGGAGTCAGGAACCCGCCCTCGGTCTGCCAACTGAAAAACAGCCAGATCACCGCCACGGCGATCACCAGCGCGAGCATTTTGTAGCGGCTGAAGAGTTGCTTGACCTGATTCATCTACGCGGACTTCCGATCATTATTGTTATGGTCTTCGGGGTGGCTGAGGGCGGCGGCGAGCACCTGTTCCTGTGTGAGTTCGTGGTTGATGAAATCGCCGCGCAATTGGCCTTCGCCGATCACCAGCACGCGGTCGGACACCCCCAGCATTTTGGCCAGCACGGCTTTTTGCTGGTTGCCGCCGGAGAGGCTGGTGATCGGCAGGAACGGGCTCGCGGTCTTAAGGTGCATGCGCGAGATTTCCCGGTCGATGCTGCCCAACTCCGCTTCGGTGTCGATACGGGTCATTTTCGAGTAGTTGTCCAGCACCGCCAGGGTGATGTTCTGGCCCACCCCCAGGTCGGGAATGATGCCCTGGCGCTTGCGGTCTTCAGGCACCATGCACAGGCCTGCGCGGATTGACTTGAGGGGCGTGCGCGTGTCGATCGGTTGGCCGTCGAGCCAGACTTCGCCTTCATGACGGCCGGGGTAGGCGCCGAACAGCGCCGACACCAGTTCCGTGCGACCGGCGCCGACCAGCCCGGCGATGCCGAGTATTTCCCCGCGCTTGAGGACGAACGAAATGTCGTCGACCCGTTTGCGTTTGGGGTTGTCGACGTCGTAGCAGGTGATATGGCGCGCCTCGAAAATCACCTCGCCGATGTCATGGGGTTCGGTGGGGTAGAGGTTGCTCATTTCTCGTCCGACCATCTGGGTGATGATCTTCGGGATGTCCATGTCGGTCATGGCGGTGGTGGCGATGTGTTTGCCGTCGCGGATCACCGAAATGGTGTCGCACACGGCGGCCACTTCATCGAGCTTATGGGAGATGTACACGCAGGCGACGCCCTTGGCCTTGAGGTCGCGGATGATGTCCAGCAGCACCTCGATTTCCGAGCGGGTCAGGGCCGAGGAGGGTTCATCGAGAATCAGCAGGCGCGCCTGTTTGTTCAGCGCCTTGGCGATTTCCACCAGTTGCTGGTAACCCCCGCCGTATTGTGAAACCGGCAGCGAGACGTTCATGTCCGGCACCTTGAGTT
>NZ_WUUD01000017.1:43466-56374 GCF_009831705.1 Pseudomonas sp. PICF6
CAGGGCTTCGGCACGGTGGATCATTGCCGGGTAGTTCATGCGTCCGCCGGGCAGCGTCAGCTCATGGCCCATGAAGATGTTTTCGGCCACCGACAGGTCGGGGACCAGGGTCAGTTCCTGATGAATGATGACGATCCCGGCGGCTTCGGTTTCGCTGATGGACTGCGCCTTGAGCGGCTGTCCGTCCCAGACAATTTCACCGTCCCAGGTGCCATACGGGTAGACCGCCGACAGGACTTTCATCAGCGTGGATTTACCGGCGCCGTTCTCACCGCACAGGCCGACGCATTCACCCGGCCTGACCTTGATGTCGATGCCATTGAGGGCTTTGACACCGCCGAAGCTTTTGACGATGCCGTTCATTTGCAGCAGGTAGTCGGACATGGCGAGGGCTCATATGAAAAGGGCTCACACATAGGCAGAGGTGGTGACAGCCCTGGGGCCAGGCATCTCAGATGCAGCTAGCCAAGCAAAGCCCCTGTGGGAGCGAGCCTGCTCGCGATGGCGGCAGCACATACAACATCGATGCAAGCTGAACCACCGCTATCGCGAGCAGGTTCGCTCCCACAGGTCTCATTCACCCAGGGTTGTCCCGGGATCACTGTCCAGCGATCTGCGCCTTGGTATAGAAGCCATCTTTTTCCAGCAGGTCGATGTTGTCCTTGGTCAACGGGGTCGGGGTGAGCAGGATGGTGTCGACTTTCTTGCTGCCATTGTCGTATTGCGAGGTGTAGGTGGGTTTCTCGTTACGCGCCAATTGCACCGAGAGCTTGGCCGCTTCGGTGGCGATCAGTTTCAGCGGCTTGTAGACGGTCATGGTCTGGGTGCCATCGATCACCCGCTTGACCGCCGCCAGGTCGGCGTCCTGGCCCGAGATCGGCACCTTGCCGGCCATTTTCTGCGCGGCCAGTGCCTGGATGGCACCGCCTGCGGTGGCGTCGTTGGAGGCGACGATGCCATCGATCTTGTTGTCGTTACGGGTCAGGGCGTTTTCAACGATGCTCAAGGCTTCGGTGGGGTTCCATTCCTTGACCCACTGTTGCCCGACAATCTTGATATCGCCCTTGTCGATGGCCGGTTGCAGCACTTTCATCTGGCCTTCGCGCAGGACCTTGGCGTTGTTGTCCGTGGGCGCGCCGCCGAGCAAGAAGTAGTTGCCCTTGGGCGCGGCTTTCAACACGCCGCTGGCCTGCATCTCGCCGACTTTTTCGTTATCGAAGGAAATGTAGGCGTCGATGTCGGCATTGAGGATCAGGCGGTCATAGGACACCACCTTGATCCCGGCCTTCTTGGCTTCGGCCACGGCATTGGTCAACACGGTGGCGTTGAACGGCACGATGACGATCACATCGACGCCCCGGGAGATGAGGTTTTCGATCTGGGAAATCTGTTTCTGCTCGTTGGCATCGGCCGACTGGACGAAGACTTTGGCGTCCATTTTTTCCGCCGCCGCGACGAAGTAGTCACGGTCCCGCGACCAGCGTTCCAGGCGCAGATCATCGATGGAGAAACCGATTTTCGGGTTGGTGGCGTCGGCCATGACCGGAAGCGAGAGCAGGGCGAGGGCGCCGGCGAGCAGCGTGAGTTTCAGTTTTTTCATGGTGGTGCGTCCTTTTATTGTTGTTCGAAAGACACTGCCTGACGATGAACGTGATGCGGGTAGAACTGTAGAGACTCCCGGGGGGCCGCGAGCAGAGATTTGTCGCGAGAATGTAACAACCTCTGCGCAGCGAACGGGGCCTGGTGTCAGGGGTAGATGAACCGGTTGACCACGTTTTCGAGCATCTCTTGCCGACCACTCACAGCCTGTGGATTGAGCTCGTTGTCGAAGGCGTGTTCGGCCAGTGAAGCGAGGCTGAACTCACCCGCCAGCACCGCCTGACCGAACGGTTGCTGCCAGCCGGCGTAGCGTTGGTCCTTGAACTGCTGGAGGCGGTCGTTCTGCACCATCGCCGCTGCACGTTCCAGGGCCAGGGCGAGGACGTCCATGGCCGCGACGTGGCCGTGGAACAGGTCAATCTCGTCCAGGCTCTGACGACGGACCTTGGAGTCGAAGTTGAAGCCGCCATTGCTGAACCCGCCGGCCTTGAGGATTTCATAGGTGGCCAGGGTCATCTCTTCGACGCTGTTGGGGAACTGGTCAGTGTCCCAGCCGTTCTGCGGATCGCCACGGTTGGCGTCGATGCTGCCGAAGATCCCCAGGGAGACGGCTGTGGCGATCTCATGATGGAAACTGTGCCCGGCCAGGGTCGCGTGGTTGGCCTCGATGTTGACCTTGATCTCCTTTTCCAGGCCGAACTGTTGCAGGAAGCCGAACACCGTGGCGCTGTCGTAATCGTATTGGTGCTTGGTCGGTTCCTGTGGCTTGGGTTCGATCAGCAGATCGCCCTTGAAACCGATCTTGTGCTTGTGCTCGACCACCATGCCCATGAAGCGCCCCAGTTGTTCGCGCTCGCGTTTCAGATCGGTATTGAGCAGGGTCTCGTAACCTTCACGACCGCCCCACAACACGTAGTTGGCCCCCTTGAGACGCAGGGTGGCGTTCATCGCGCTGAACACTTGGGCGGCGGCGCAGGCGAACACTTGCGGGTCCGGGTTGCTGGCGGCGCCTGCGGCAAAGCGCGGGTTGCTGAAGCAGTTGGCGGTGCCCCACAGCAGCTTGATCCCGGTTTGTTCCTGGTGACGCTCCAGGTGGTCGACCATCTGCGCGAAGTGGTTGCGATACTCCTTCAGCGAGTGGCCTTCCGGGGCGACATCGGTGTCATGAAAGCAGTAGTAGTCGATGCCCAGTTTGGAGAAGAACTCGAAGGCCGCTTCGGCCTTGCCGATGGCCAGTTCCATCGGGTCGCCGGCATGCTGCCACGGGCGTTGGAAGGTGCCGGCGCCGAACACATCGGATCCCGGCCAGACAAAGGTATGCCAGTAGCACACCGCCATGCGCAGGTGCTCGCGCATGGGCTTGCCGAGCACGAGTTTGTCGGCGTCGTAGTGGCGAAAAGCAAGAGGCGAGTCGCTGGCGGGGCCTTCGTAGCGAACCTTGTCGATGGCGGGAAAGTACGACATGGGCGATTTCCTTATTGTTCTTGGCGGTGTATCGATACTAACGCCGGCCCGGTGGCCGCTGATTATGAAAATCACCAAGGCACAGTGCGATTTTGAGTATTGAGATCCGACGGTCACGCGCCTAGTCTGTGGTCATCGGCCCAGGGTAAAAACCATGAAAACCGTCCCGCCCGTTCACCGCATTGCGTTGTTGTTCAACGGCAGCAAGATCTACGACCGAGGCATCATCAGCGGCATCGGCAACTACCTGAGCAGCACCCGCGCGTCCTGGGACCTGTTCCTTGAAGAAGATTTTCTCTGTCGGTTGAAAGGCATCGAACGCTGGCAGGGCGACGGGATCATTGCCGACTTCGACGACCCGCTGATCGGCGAAGCGCTGAGCGGGATCGGCTTGCCGGTGGTGGCGGTGGGCGGCTCTTACCAGGATGAGCGCGCTTATCCGAAGGGCATTCCCTATGTCGCCACCGACAATGAGGCCTTGATGAAGCTGGCGTACGAGCACCTGATCGAGGCCGGGTTGACGCGCTTTGCCTGCTTCAGCCTACCGCAAGCACAAGCCAATCGCTGGGCCCAGGAACGGGAAAACGCCTTTCGCCGGCTGCTGCAACGCGATGGTCTGCACGCCGAGGTCTATCGCGGCATGGGCACCAGCGCGCCGCTCTGGGACAGCGCCGTCGAACAACAGATCGCCTGGCTGCAAAGCCTGCCCAAACCCATCGGTATCATCGCCGTCAGTGACGCCCGTGCCCGGCAACTGCTGCAGGCCTGCCTGACCGCCGGAATCGCCGTGCCGGAGCAGGTGGCACTGATCGGCATCGACAACGACCCCCTGACCCGCACCCTGACGCGGGTGCCGCTGAGTTCGGTGATCCAGGGCACCGAAACCATGGGTCGGACCGCCGCGCGCCTGCTCCATCAGATGCTGCACGGCATGCCGTCCACGGGTACGCAGGTGCTGATACCCCCGGATGCGATCAACGTCCAGGCCTCGAGTCTGCACCAACCGTTAGGCAACCCTTACGTCATGCAAGCGCTGCTGTTCATTCGCCAATATGCCTGCCAGGGCATCAAGACCGCTCAGGTGGCGGCCTATGTGGGCGTGTCGCGCTCCTCCCTGGAAGCGCACTTTCGCAAGGCGCGGGGCTGCAGCGTGCACGACGAGATCCTGCGCTTCAAACTGGCAGCGGCCGCCCAGGGCTTGGAAAACACCGACTCGGCGATTGCCGACATCGCCCAGAACTGCGGCTTCAAATCGGCGCAGTACCTGCACACGGTGTTTCGTCGAGAGTTTGGCTGTACGCCCCGCGAATATCAGCAGGGGGGCGGCACAGGCCACTGAACCGGTCTTCACCGCCCGCAACTATTGCTGGAAGCAATAGTGATCATTACGAAACACAAGTTCTGTTTTGTCGGCAATGCCTGGAGAATCCCCCCCATCGAACAGGTAACTCAAGCAGGTGGGCGATGAGGTTTCACTCATCTGACCGCCACACACCCGATGCACCTGGCAGTGGCGGCAACCCGTAACGCAGTTCCGTTGCCTGATGAACCAACCTTTTATTTTCAGGACCAGACCAATGCGCCTTTTATTTGCGTCTTCCATGGCGTTTGCCTCCTTGTTGCTCGCCGGTTGTGCCAGCGCGCCGAACGACCCGACCCTGACCTTGCAGACCAGCAAGACGCCGGCCCAGTACGCCGACTGTGTCGTGCCGAAATTGCAAGACCACGCGATGAGCCCGACCGTCTCCCAGTCCCAACGCAGCTACCGGATCGTGGTGCCAAGCAAGGTGTCGGCGGACAACGTGCTGGAAGCCTACAAGGCCGGGAACGGTGGCAAGGTATTCATCTACGAGCGGCGTCTGTTGGCTTCCAGCTTCCTGCCTTCGAGTTTTGAACGTGCCGCACAGGACTGCATCTGAGGCCGGCCCGTACAGGTTTTTCACCGTGCTCCTTTGGTTGGCCGCAACCAACCATTTTTTTACCCCGCACCGCATTCGGTGGCGGGGTTTTTTTTGCCTGTGGGGAAGAGGGGGCAGATTCACTTGGGTCCGCTGCCCCGGCGTTGAGGTTTGACGAGAGGCTCTGCAATCGGCATATTTGCTCGTTAGTGATAATTAGTGCTCGTTTATGAAGGTTATAGATGCCATGACTTCAACTCACGAAGTGTTCCCCGGTGAACGCCAGCAACGGATCAGCGAGCGTCTGGCCCTGTATGGTCGGGTGATTGCGGCCGATCTGGCCAGCGAATTCAATGTCTCCGAACACTCGATACGGCGCGATCTTGGCGTATTGGCGGCGGCGGGGTTATGCAAGCGCGTCTATGGCGGCGCGATCCTGTTGCCGGCCGTGGAACGGCCGATGGCCGTTCGAGTACGGCAGAACGTCGAGCGCAAGGACAGTCTCGGCCTGGCGGCGGCCTCGTTGCTGAGGGCGGGCCAGCATGTGTTCATCGATGCCGGCTCGACCAACCTGGCGATTGCCGGCGCCATCGATCCACGCCTTAAGTTGACGCTGAGCACCAATTCGCCGTTGATTGCCGTGCAACTGATGAAGCTGCCCTGCGCCGAGGTGATCCTGTTGGGCGGACGCGTGAACACGGCGTCGGGCGGAGTGATCGGGCTGGCGGCTGTGCAGCAACTGCGGCAGTTCAATGTTGACCTGTGTTTTCTCGGCGCTTGCGCCATCGACCCGGACAATGGCATCACAGCGTTCGGCCTGGATGACGCGGAGTTCAAGCGCGCGGTCGTCGCGGCGAGCGGTCAGGTGGTGGTGGCCGTGACCAATGAAAAACTCTCCAGCATTGCCCACTATCAGGTGGCGTCGTGTGAAGAAGTCACCGCCCTGGTGGTGGAGCACGACGCGCCGGGTGAACGCCTGGAGCCGTTCTTGGGCAGGATTGCCAACGTCATGAGCGCGCCCTGCGAACCTCGGCAGGCGTGAAGTGTGTGCTGTAGCGCCCACGACAATCAAGCGCATGTGTGGCGAGCCATTGTCGGCCACGCGATTTACCGCTAGTTTGCTGGCCCATCAAAAGTACAAAAATAATCAGGAGTCATCGATGCAACCGATTCGTCTCGGTCTGGTGGGCTACGGAAAGATTGCCCAGGATCAACACGTTCCCGCTATCCTCGCCAACCCTGCGTTCCAGTTGGTGTCTGTCGCCACCCAAGGGCAGCCCTGCGCCGGTGTGGAGAATTTCCGGTCCCTGGGCGAGCTGCTTGAAAACGGCCCGCAGGTCGATGCGATTGCGTTTTGCACACCGCCGCAAGGGCGATTCGCATTGGTGCAACAAGCGTTGGCCGCGGGCAAACACGTGCTGGTAGAAAAGCCGCCCTGCGCCACGCTGGGTGAAGCGATGGCGTTGGTGGATCAGGTACGCGAGCAAGGTGTCAGTGGTCTGTTCGCCTGGCATTCACGCTACGCGCCCGGCATCGAGGCGGCCCGTGACTGGCTCGCCAGCCGCACCCTGCAAAGCGTCAAGATCGACTGGAAGGAAGACGTACGCAAGTGGCACCCCGGCCAGGCCTGGATCTGGCAACCTGGAGGCCTGGGTGTATTCGATCCCGGCATCAACGCGTTTTCAATCGTGACCCATCTGCTGGCGCTGCCGCTGTTCGTTGAGTCCGCCGAACTGCGCGTGCCGAGTAACTGCCAATCGCCGATTGCCGCCAGCATCAAGATGTCCGACGCGCAACACCTGGATGTCCGTGCGGAGTTCGATTTCGACCACGGTCACGACGAACTCTGGAGCATCGAGATTCGCTGCACCGAAGGCCTCCTGCGCCTGGACAACGGTGGGGCAGTGCTGAGCATCGACGGCGTTCGCCAGACCGTTTCCCAGGAAGGTGAATACGCGGCGGTGTATCGGCATTTCCAGCAGTTGATTGCTGACCAGGCCAGCGACCTGGACCTGCAGCCGTTACGTCTGGTGGCGGACAGCTTTTTTCTTGGCAGTCGGACCTTGGTCGAGCCGTTTTACGACTAGCCCCTAGGGGGCGGTTCAAGATCACACGCCGTCTGTCTTGAATGCCCCATCTTGCCCGTATTGAGGTGAAAACACCGGCCCCACGCTGGCACTAACCCGTGGTTACGTTGTCAGTACTTGGCGTCTGTAGCGGCGAGGATCGACCCAGATAGCTGCACGTCAGCGACATGACGCACTTTTTTTTGACGCCTTCGGGCAAATAACTCGCGATGGATTGCGCCGGGACCGACTATTCCTTTGCGGGTTGATTCTCTATGCGCTTTCTACTCGATCCGCGTCATGACATTGATGCTGCCTTATTAAGTTACCGCCGGGTGTTCTGGTCGCTGGCGCTGTTCAGCGGCGTGATCAATCTGTTGGTGCTGGTGCCATCGCTGTACATGATGCAGGTGTACGACCGGGTCCTGACCAGCCGCAACGAAACCACCCTGTTCATGCTGACCTTGATCGCCCTGGCGCTGTTTCTGTTCAGTGCCCTGATCGAGTGGGTTCGCGGCGAGGTGATGATTCGCATGAGTGCGGGGCTGGACGACGCCTTGGGTGAGCGAATTTTCGACGCCGCCTTCGCCCGCAGCCTGCGCGAGCACAACGCCAACCCGGCCCAGGTGCTCACTGATTTGGCGACGTTGCGCCAGTTGATCACCGGCCAGGGTCTGATCGCTTTGCTGGACGCGCCGTGGTTGCCGATCTTCCTGCTGGTGGCGTTTATTTTTCACCCTTGGTTCGGGGTGTTGACCCTGGTGCTCGCCCTGGTGCTGATCGGCCTGGCGTTGTGGGGTGAGCTGGCGACTCGCGCCCGGTTGGGGGAAGCCAATCGCCTGGGGGTGCAGTCGTCTGTCTATGTCAACAGCACGCTCCACAATGCCGAGGTCATTCAGGCGCTGGGCATGCTCGGGCCGTTGCGCCAGCGCTGGAGCCTGCTGCAACAACGCATCATTGCCGCGCAGGCCCACGCCAGTGACCGTGGTGCCCGTATCACTTCTGCAACCCGTTTCGTGCGCATATCGGGACAGTCGCTGGCCCTGGGCCTGGGGGCGTTGCTGGTGCTCGAGGGGCAGATGTCGGCGGGCATGATGATCGCCATGTCGCTGCTGCTGGGCCGCGCCCTGGCACCGGTGGAAATTGCCATCGGCTCCTGGAAACAGTTCAACGCCGGGCGTCAGAGCTATCAGCGTCTGAGCCAGCTGCTTACCCAGCACCCCCGCGAGCGCCTGCGCATGCCCTTGCCGCCGCCCACCGGCGCGGTGCGCCTGGAGCAACTGTATGTCGGCCCGCCCGGCGCCTCGCAACCGATTGTGCGCGGGATCAATTTCAGCCTGGCCAAGGGCGAAGTGCTTGCCGTAGTCGGTCCCAGCGCCAGTGGCAAGTCGACGCTGGCCAGGGCGCTGGTCGGGGTATGGCCGGCCATCGGCGGTTCGGTGCGCCTGGATGACGCCGAGATCAGCCAGTGGTCCCATGATGCCCTGGGCCCGTACCTGGGTTACTTGCCCCAGGACATCGAGCTGTTCGATGGCAGCGTTGCCGACAACATCGCCCGCTTCGGCGAGCAGGATGCCGACAAAATCATTGCTGCCGCTCGTCACGCCGGCATTCACGAGATGATCCTCAGATTCCCCAAAGGTTATGACACGCCACTGGGCCCCGGTGGGCTGGGTTTGTCTGGAGGGCAGAAGCAACGCCTGGGCCTGGCCCGGGCACTTTACGGGCGCCCGTCGCTGATTGTGCTCGACGAGCCCAACTCCAACCTCGACGAAGCAGGTGAGCTGGCGCTGGTACAAGCGATCAATGCGCTCAAGGCCGCCGGCAGTACCGTGGTGCTGATCACCCATCGACCCAATGTGCTGGCGGTGGTCGATCACATCCTGGTACTCAAGGACGGCGCCCAACAAGCCTTCGGCCCACGGGACCGGGTGCTCAAGGCATTGATGCCGGGGCCCAGGCCCGCTGCGGTGAGGGAGGCCGGCGAAGATGCGTGATCTGACCCCGGCTGCATCGGCGCACAGCGAGCAGCAACTGAGCGTGCTCGACGCCAATACCCTGCCCAGCGCCAGTACCGATGCCAGCGGTGCTGCGCGGTATGGTGTGGGCTTTCTGGTCCTGACGCTGGGCGGCTTTTTGCTCTGGGCCTTCCTGGCACCCCTCGATCAGGGTGTCGTGGGCAGTGGCACCGTGGTGGTGGCGGGCGAGCGCAAGGCGGTGCAGTCGTTGGTCGGCGGGGTAGTGGACCAGCTGCTGGTCAGCGATGGTGATCGAGTCAGCCAGGGGCAGTTGCTGGTGCAGCTCAATACCGTGCAAGCGCAGTCGCAACTGGACGTGACCCTGGGCAAGTTGCTCAACGATCGCAGCATTGAAGCACGGTTGATTGCCGAGCGTCTGGGCAGCGCCGAGATCCAATGGCCGGCTGAATTGCTGGCGCGCGCCGACGAGCCGCGGGTCAAGGCCGCCATGGCCTTGCAAAACCAGTTGTTTCTGACCCGCCGCGCGGAGCTGGGCAGCCGTTTGCAGATCATCGAACATGAGGTCGCGGCGCTGCAGCAGCAATTGCAGGGCTATGAAGGCGTCAAGCGTAACTACGACGCGCAGATGCGCTTTCAGCAACAGGAGCTCGAAGGCCTGCGCGAGCTGGCCCGTGAGGGTTATGTTCCGCGCAACAAACTCTTCGAGGCCGAGCGCAACGCCGCCCAACTGGCCGGCCAGATTGCCTCCGGCGTGGGCGATGTCGGGCGGACCCGCCAGGCCATCAACGAAAGCAGGCTCAAGGCGTTGCAAGTGCAGCAGGAGTTTCGTCGCGATGCTGAAACCCAGCTCAGCGAGGTCTCCGCCGAGGCGGCCGGTTATGCCGATCAGATGCGTGCCTTGCAATTTGAAGTCGACAACGGCGCTATCCGTGCACCAGTGGCCGGGCAGGTCATGGACGTGAGTCTGCATACCGTCGGCGGCGTGGCCCAGGCCGGACAAACCCTGATGCAGGTGGTACCGCTGGATGCGCCAATGGCGATTACCGCGCGTTTCGAACCGTTGATGGCCAACAAGTTGCGCCCGGGGTTGCCGGTGCATGTGCATTTCACCGCGCTGCAACGGGTGGATACACCGACGGTAACCGGCACCGTGAGTACAGTGTCGGCCGACCAGTTGATCGATGAGCAGACGCACTTGCCGTACTTCTCCGCCAAGGTCGAGATTCCCGCCGACACGGTCGCCTCGTTGCAGGCCGCCGGGTTGTGGGTGCGTCCGGGCATGCTGGCCGATGTGACGGTGGTCACGGGGGAGCGCACCTTCATGAATTACCTGATGAAACCGTTGCGCGAACGCTTGCTGGCAGCCTTCAAAGAGGAATGAGCATGATCGACCGATGCCGTTACAGCGCTCGCGTGCTGCTGAGCCTGTGCTCCAGTTGGGCGATGCTCAATGTCGCCTGGGCCGCCGACGGTGGCCTGAGCCTGACCGCGGCGTACGATGCCTCCCGCCTCAACGACCCGACTTTGCAGTCAGCCACCCATGCTTATGATGCCTCGCGGCAGGAAGAAGCGATTGGCCGTGGCGGCCTCTATCCGCAAGTGTCGCTGACTTCGCGTTATGGCCGCGGTGGGCGGACTGATGGCGGTGACGACAGCGGCTACGTCAACAGCAACGATTACCAGGCCAACAACGTCACCCTGGCGGCGCAGCAAGCGCTCTACGACAAGGCGCGCTGGGCGGCGTATCAGGAAGGCAAGGCGCGAGGACAACTGGGCAGCCAGCTTTTCGACGTCGCCGGCCAGACGCTGTTCGACCGGGTTGCCAAGGGCTACTTCGACGTCGCCCGGGCGGAAAACGAGATCAAGTTGATCGCCCAGCAAAAAGCCGCCATCCACGGGTTGGTCATCCAGAGCAAAAAACTCTTCGAGGGTGGCCAGGGCGCGATCACCGATATCGATGAAGCCCAGGCGCGGCTTGATCTGGTCGAGGCCCAGGAGGCCGAAGCCAAGGCTCGTCGCGTGGCCGCGCTGCGGGCGTTGTCCGGTCGTGCCAATGTGCCCATCGATGACATTGCGCCGATGCGCGAGGAGCTTGCCGCCGGCAGCCCGATCCCACCCGAGCAGGATCTGCCGTACTGGACGGCGATTGCCCGCGAGGCCAGCCCCGAGCTGGCGGCCCGGCTGGCGGCGGTGAAAGTGGCCGAGGCCCAGGCCGACAGCCAGCGCGCCGGGCATTATCCGACCTTGGCACTGACCACTCAGTTGACTCGCCGGGAGACCCGCCAGTACCAGGAACTTGACCCGCGCCAGGACACCTATTACGTGGGGCTGCAGTTGGATATTCCGTTGTATCGCGGTGGGGCGGTGCGAGCGTCGGTGGCCAAGGCCCAGGCGCAACTGGCCGGTGCGCAGTCGGACTATGACGTGCAACGCCAGCAGTTGGCCGAGACGATCGAAACCGATTACCTGGGCGTGGTGGCCGGCTTCGCCAAAAGCAAGGCGATGCAGCGCGCAGTGGAGTCCAACCAGCGGGCACTGGCTTCGACGGAAAAAGGCTTCCAGGGCGGTGTGCGCTCCACGGTGGACATCCTTGATGCGCAACAACGGTTATTCCAGGCCCGTCGGGACCTGCTCAACACCAAGCTGGACATGCTGCAAAGCTATGTGAGCCTGCATACCCACACCGGCCAGATGAACCGCGCAGTCCTGGAGCAGGTGCAAAGCCTGTTTTGAGGCGCGTAGGGGCTCCAGCACTCAACGTTGCAACGCACTCCTGCGGCCAGGGAGCAAGTGCCCTGGCCACAGACAGCGGTTATCTGGGCAGCGGCGAGGGGCTGGCCGGGACCGGCGGTCTCTGGGGCTTGACCGAGGTGCCAAACGTATTACCCATGCGCACGCTGGTGGCCGCTGGGGTCGCCAGGCCGATGCTGTTCGGCGCGCGTTTGTTAACGGGCACATTCAAGGCCTCTTGCGTGCGTTGCGCGGCCGCTGCGGCCTGCGGATCGTTACCCATTTGCCGGCTCAGGCAGTTGTAGTCCGCGGTTCTGTAGCCACCGACGGTCACCTCGATACACGCCGGTACCTCTTCGCCATGGGCCCAAGGCTGGGCCATGAGCAGTCCGAGGCCCGCCATCATTTTCATCCACTGTTTCATTGTCGACCTCCTGGCCCGCCCAGAAGGCGGTTCGCTGTCAGAGCACGAGTTTAGTGGGGTCCGAGGGATTTGTATCAGTTGTCATACGACATTCATAAACAGCCCTCAGGATGACGGTTTTCAACGGATACGTCAGTCGTGCAGCAAGGCAGAGCCGGGGGCGGACGCAGGCGTGGATTGGCCAGGTCACCCTTGGGGGGGCTGATGGCGTTGTTGTGGTTGCTGGCCGCGCCGATCCAGGCGAACAGCCTGGTGGAGCTGGACATCGCCCCGCAGGAACTGACCACGGCGCTGGAGCAATTCAGTCGGGCGACGGGGATGGCGGTGCTGGTGGATCAGCAACTATCCAGCCAGCGCCATACGCTGGGCGTCCAGGGACTGTTCACCGCTTCTCAAGGGCTCAATGTGTTGCTTCGCGGCACCGGGCTCGCGGCGCATTACGCCCGAGCGGATGCGTTCACGTTGCAACCGGTGCGGGTTCACGAGGTGCCGCTGCCTTCCGGCGCGGCCCCGGGCTTGAGCGACAGCAACTATGCGGCGGCGATCCAAACGGTCATCCAGCGCAACTTGTGCCGTTCACCACTCACCCGCCCGGGAAGTTTTCGGGCGGTGCTGCAAGTGTGGATCGGCCGGGACGGCGTGGTTCAGCATAGCCGCCTGGTCAGTTCCACGGGCGATCCGATGCGTGACAAGGCCTTGGTCAACAGTTTGCAAAACCTCAGGATCGACCGCCCGGCGCCCAGTTCAT